>NZ_CP034447.1:6613093-7348390 GCF_003952485.1 Mesorhizobium sp. M1E.F.Ca.ET.045.02.1.1 | reverse complement strand
ACCTCGCCGATGGCATTCGCCGTCTCCAGCACGCCGGCGTCTCGGAGTTGAAGAAGTATTCCTTGACCTTGTCGCGTAGTTCCACAGGACGCCGATTCCTCGTAAGTCAGCCGAAGGACTTGCCGCAGGCGCATTTGTCCTGCCGCGTTCGGGTTGTCGAAGACGAAAGCCCGAGGATTCGAGCCGTGACCGAAAATCACGGTCATGCGGCGACGTGGGGCTGGGAACCGGCACGCGACTAGACCTTGATCCCGTCCGCCTCGATGACCGCGTCGCCGTCGCGCGAGGCGCTTTCCAGGCCCATCAGGTATTTGAGGCCGGCGCAGCCACCCGCCTCGACCATGATGCGCAGGCCTCCGCGTTTCGGCGCGGCGCGAGGACAGCGCAGTCTTCCACGCGGGTACGGCATTTCGTGAGCGTGATCATGAGGACACATCTCCTTGTCGCTGGTGCGTTCGGAGAGGCTTCATGCATCGTCGTGCCAGAGGAGAGAAAATTCAGCAAAACAAGATGATCTTGTCGCTGTTCGTGTCGGATGTCAGAATCGCGGATTCGGACAAAGGGCCATCGCCGCTTCTTCTTCTCCCCGTAAATGGAGAAGGGGTCGCCAGCGCTGCGGCCGCCCCTGCGGTGGTTGCGGCCCCATAGGCGATCTCAAACACGCCACCGACACCGTCTGTCGTTTGTCGGGTCCCGCGACACAGCTTGTTTAAGCCAATCTTCCGTTTCTCATCCGCCTAAACATGCGGAAAAGAAATGGCGTATAAATTTTCTCGTCGGCCGGCCCGACGTGGCACGAGTTTTGAAGCTTCCTCGTTGCGAGGCGGCAGGAGCTGCCGACCGGCATTCATGTCGAGGGTGACCGCGACGAATGGAACGAAGGAAGGAAAGCAACATGTCAGCTCTGCGTCAGATCGCATTCTACGGGAAGGGGGGCATTGGCAAGTCCACCACGTCCCAAATACGCTCGCCGCCCTTGTCGACCTCGGCCAGAAGATCCTCATCGTCGGCTGCGACCCCAAGGCCGACTCCACCCGCCTGATCCTGAACTCGAAGGCGCAGGACCACCGTGCTGCACCTCGCCGCGCAGGAAGGCTCGGTGGAAGATCTCGAGCTCGAGGACGTGCTGAAGATCGGCTACAAGAACATCAAATGCGTGGAGTCCGGCGGGCCCGAACCGGGCGTCGGCTGCGCCGGGCGCGGCGTCATCACCTCGATCAACTTCCTGGAAGAAAACGGCGCCTATGACGACGTCGACTACGTCTCCTACGACGTTCTCGGCGACGTGGTGTGCGGCGGGCTTTGCGATGCCGATCCGCGAGAACAAGGCCCAGGAGATCTACATCGTCATGTCCGGCGAGATGATGGCGCTCTATGCGGCCAACAACATCGCCAAGGGCATCCTGAAATACGCCCATTCAGGCGGCGTACGCCTCGGTGGCCTGATCTGCAACGAGCGCCAGACCGACCGCGAGCCTCGACCTCGCCGAGGCGCTTGGCCGCAAAGCTCAACTCCAAGCTCATCCACTGTCGTGCCGCGCGACAACATCGTCCAGCTGCGAGCCTCAGATGAAGATGACGGTGATCCAGTACGCGGCCGGACTCCAAGCAGGCGGGCGAATACCCGGGCGCTGGCCGAGAAGATCCATGCCAATTCGGGCCAAGGCACGATCCCGACCCCGGAATCACCATGGAAAGGCTCGAGGACATGCTGCTCGACTTCGGCATTCATGAAGACGGACGAGCAGATGCTCGCCGACCCTGGCCGCGAAAAGAAGCGACGCTGGCGGCCGCCCAGTAGCGCCGCCGGCCGACAGGGGCGCCGGCCTTGACCCGGCCGCCGCTTCCGCGAAACGGCGCCGTCGCAGGCGAGGCGTCACCCCGAACCTTGAAAGGGGCAGGTCCCATGAGCCTCGACTATGAATGACGGCGCTCTCCACGAGAAGCTGATCGAGGAAGGTGCTGTCGCAATATCCAGACAAGCGGCAAAGCGCCGCAAGAAACACCTCTCCGTCGCCGCGCCGGCGGGCGAGGACGAGGTCGCCGGCGAGGTGCAGCACCTCTCCGAATGCGACGTCAAGTCGAACATCAAGTCGATCCCCGGCGTGATGACCATCCGCGGCTGCGCCTATGCCGGCTCCAAGGGCGTGGTGTGGGGACCGATCAAGGACATGGTCCACATCTCCCACGGCCCGGTCGGCTGCGGACAGTATTCCTGGTCGCAGCGGCCGCAACTACTACATCGGCAAGACCGGCATCGACACCTTCGTGACGATGCAGTTCACCTCCGACTTCCAGGAGAAGGACATCGTCTTCGGCGGCGACAAGAAGCTGGAAAAGGTGATCGACGAGATCGAGGCGCTGTTCCCGCTGAACAAGGGCGTCACAGTGCAGTCGGAATGCCCGATCGGCCTGATCGGCGACGACATCGAGGCGGTGTCCCGCAAGAAGGCCAAGGAGCACGAAAAGACAATCGTGCCGGTGCGTTGCGAGGGCTTCCGCGGCGTCTCCCAGTCGCTCGGCCACCACATCGCCAACGACTCGATCCGCGACTGGGTCTTCGACAAGAAGGAAGTCGAGTTCGAGGCGGGACCTTACGACGTCAACGTCATCGGCGACTACAACATCGGCGGCGACGCCTGGGCCCTCGCGCATCCTGCTCGAGGAGATGGGCTTGCGCGTCGTCGGCAACTGGTCGGGCGATGCGACGCTCGCCGAGATCGAGCGCGCGCCGAAGGCCAAGCTCAATCTCATCCACTGCTACCGGTCGATGAACTACATCTGCCGGCACATGGAAGAGAAATACGGCGTCGCCTGGATGGAGTACAACTTCTTCGGGCCCTCCCAGATCGAAGCCTCCATGCGCAAGATCGCCAAGCATTTCGGACCGGAGATCGAGGAGAAGACCGAGGAGGTCATCGCCAAATATCGCCCGATGGTGGATGCGGTGATCGCCAAATACCGGCCGCGCCTCGAAGGCAAGACGGTGATGCTCTATGTCGGCGGCCTGCGCCCCCGTCACGTCATCACGGCCTACGAAGACCTCGGAATGGAGATCGTCGGTACCGGCTACGAGTTCGGCCACAACGACGATTACCAGCGCACCGGCCACTACGTGAAGAAGGGGACACTGATCTACGACGACGTGACCGGCTACGAACTGGAGAAGTTCATCGAGGGTATCCGCCCCGATCTCGTCGGCTCCGGCATCAAGGAGAAGTACCCGGTGCAGAAGATGGGCATTCCGTTCCGCCAGATGCACTCCTGGGACTATTCCGGCCCGTATCACGGCTATGACGGCTTCGCCATCTTCGCCCGCGACATGGATCTGGCCATCAACAACCCAGTCTGGGGTCTTTACGACGCCCCTGGAAGAAGAAGGCCGTGCCGCCGACGGCGATCGCCGCCGAACGAGAACCTGGCCTCTCCGCCCAGGCGGGGAGGTCGATGAGCGCCCGCGGCCTTGACCCGCGGGAGTCCCTTCAACGTCTCGATGTCCCAGTGCCGCCGTATGGCGCGGCCAGTTGGAGAAGAGGTGACCACCATGCCGCAGTCGGCCGAAAAAGTCCTTGACCACGCTCCCCTGTTCCGCGAGCCGGAATACAGGCAGATGCTTGCCGAGAAGAAGATCAACTTCGAATGCCCGCACCCGGACCAGATCGTTACCGATCAGCGCGAATTCACCAAGAGCTGGGAATACCGCGAGAAGAACCTGGCCCGCGAAGCGCTGGTCGTGAATCCGGCCAAGGCCTGTCAGCCGCTCGGCGCGGTGTTCGCGGCGGCCGGCTTCGAACGGACGATGTCCTTCGTTCACGGCAGCCAGGGCTGCGTCGCCTATTACCGCTCGCACCTGTCGCGTCACTTCAAGGAGCCGTCCTCGGCGGTCTCCTCCTCGATGACCGAGGATGCGGCGGTGTTCGGCGGCCTGAAGAACATGATCGACGGGCTCGCCAACACCTACAAGCTCTACGATCCGAAGATGATCGCGGTCTCGACCACCTGCATGGCGGAGGTGATCGGCGACGACCTGCACGGCTTCATCGAGAACGCCAGGAACGAAGGCTCGGTGCCGCAGGACTTCGACGTGCCATTCGCCCACACGCCGGCCTTCGTAGGCAGCCATGTCGACGGCTATGATGTCATGGTCAAGGGCGTGCTGGAGAACTTCTGGAAGGGCAAGGAGCGCACGGAAGCCGCCGGGACCATCAACATCATTCCCGGCTTCGACGGCTTCTGCGTCGGCAACAACCGCGAACTGAAGCGCCTGCTCGACCTGATGGGTGTGTCCTACACCTTCATCCAGGACGCCTCCGACCAGTACGACACGCCGTCGGACGGCGAATACCGGATGTATGACGGCGGCACCAAGATCGAGGACGTGAAGGCGGCGCTGAACGCCGAGGCCACGCTGTCGCTGCAGCACTACAACACCCGCAAGACGCTAGAGTATTGCGGGGAAGTCGGGCAGGCCACTGCCTCCTTCCACTACCCGCTCGGCATCCAGGCGACCGACGCGTTCCTGATGAAGGTCTCGGAGATTTCCGGCAAGGAGATCCCGGAGGCGATCCGCCTGGAGCGTGGCCGCCTGGTCGACGCCATGGCCGACAGCCAGTCCTGGCTGCACGGCAAGAAATACGCGATCTACGGCGACCCGGACTTCGTCTACGCCATGGCCCGCTTCATCATGGAGACCGGCGGCGAGCCGACCCACTGCCTCGCCACCAACGGCACAAAGGCCTGGGAAGGCGAGATGAAGGAACTGTTCGCCTCCTCTCCCTTCGGCAAGGATGCACAGGTCTGGGCAGGCAAGGACCTCTGGGCGCTGCGTTCGCTGCTTTTCACCGAGCCGGTGGATCTCTTGATCGGCAATTCCTACGGCAAGTATCTGGAGCGCGACACCGGCACGCCGCTGATCAGGCTGATGTTCCCGATCTTCGACCGCCATCATCACCACCGCTTCCCGCTGATGGGCTACCAGGGCGGCCTGCGCGTGCTGACGACGATTCTCGACAAGATTTTCGACAAGCTCGACCGCGAGACGATCGACCCGGGTGTCACGGACTATTCTTTCGACCTAACCCGCTAAGAGCTGCGGCCGGCTTCCACCGGAGCCGGCCGCTTTTTGACGGACTTTGGAGACCGGCGCAATGTCCTCGCTCAGTGCCAAAATCCAGGATGTCTTCAACGAGCCTGCCTGCGACAAGAACCGGGGCAAGGAGGCCAAGGCGCGTAAGAAGGGCTGCTCCAAGCCGCTGACGCCGGGGGCGGCCGCCGGCGGCTGCGCCTTCGACGGCGCCAAGATCGTGCTGCAGCCGATCACCGACGTGGCGCATCTGATCCACGCGCCGCTCGCCTGCGAGGGCAATTCCTGGGACAATCGCGGCGCCGCCTCGTCAGGGCCGACGCTGTGGCGCACCAGCTTCACCACCGACTTGACCGAACTCGACGTGGTGATGGGGCAGGGCGAGCGGAAGCTCTTCAAGGCGATCCGCGAGATCAAGGAGGCCTATTCGCCGCCTGCGGTCTTCGTCTATTCGACCTGCGTAACAGCGCTGATCGGCGACGATATCGAGGCCGTCTGCAAGCGCGCAGCGGAAAAGTTCGGACTGCCGGTTGTGCCGGTCAACGCACCCGGCTTCGTCGGCTCGAAGAACCTCGGCAATAAGCTCGCAGGCGAAGCGCTGCTTGACCATGTCATCGGCACGGTCGAGCCGGACGATGCCGGCGCTTACGACATCAACATTCTCGGCGAGTTCAATCTGTCGGGCGAATTCTGGCTGGTGAAGCCGCTGCTGGACAGGCTCGGCATTCGGGTGCGCGCCTGCATCCCGGGCGATGCGCGCTATCTCGACGTCGCCTCCGCGCACCGCGCGCGGGCGACGATGATGGTGTGCTCGACCGCACTCATCAATCTCGCCCGCAAGATGGAGGAGCGTTGGGGCATCCCGTTCTTCGAGGGCTCTTTCTACGGCATCACCGACACGTCGGAAGCGTTGCGGCAGATCGCCGGGCTGCTGGTGAGGAGGGGTGCCGATCCGGAGCTGCTTGACCGGACGGAAGCGCTGATCGCGGAGGAGGAGGCGACCGCCTGGCGGAGGCTGGAGGCCTACCGGCCACCGCTCCAAGGCAAGCGCGTGCTGCTCAACACCGGGGGCGTGAAGTCCTGGTCGGTCGTCCACGCGCTGATGGAGATCGGCGTCGAAATCGTTGGCACGTCGGTGAAGAAATCGACGGTCGAGGACAAGGAGCGGATCAAGCAGATCCTCAAGGACGAGAACCACATGTTCGAGTCGATGGCGCCGCGCGACCTCTATGCCATGCTTGCCGAGCACAAGGCCGACATCATGCTATCGGGCGGACGCACGCAATTCATCGCGCTGAAAGCGAAGATGCCCTGGCTCGACATCAACCAGGAGCGACACCACCCCTATGCCGGCTATGACGGGATGGTGGAGTTGGTGCGCCAGATCGATCTCGCCATCCACAATCCGGTTTGGGCGCAGGTGCGCGAGCCGGCGCCGTGGGATGGATATCTTGCCTCGGAGGAGGAGGCGCCGGGCGAAGAAGGCGTGACCGCTACGGTCCACGCCTTCAGGAAATTCGCCGGCACGACGGCCGACGACTTCGGCGAGTGTTGAGAGCGACCATGGTCCGTATCCTTCCCCAGACCAAATCGGCCGCAGTCAACCCGCTGAAGTCGTCGCAGCCGCTGGGCGCGGCCTTCGCCTTCCTCGGCGTCGACGAGGCGATGCCGCTGTTCCATGGCAGCCAGGGCTGCACCAGCTTCGCGCTGGTGCTCTTCGTGCGGCACTTCAAGGAGACGATCCCGCTGCAGACCACCGCGATGGACGAGGTCGCGACGATCCTCGGCGGGGCGGACCATCTCGAAGAGGCGATCCTCAACCTCAAGACCCGCACAAAGCCGAAGCTGATCGGCGTCTGCACGACCGCGCTGGTCGAGACGCGCGGCGAGGATTTTGCTGGCGACGTCGCCACCATCCGAGCAAAGCGCGCGGAAGAGCTTGCGGGCACCGAAGTGGTGCTTACCAACACGCCGGATTTCGATGGCGCGATCGAGGAGGGCTGGGCCAAGGCCGTCACGGCGATGATCGAAGGGATCACGCGGCCGGGCGCGCAGGCGCGTAACGCGAAGAAGATCGCAATCCTGCCCGGCTGGAACCTGACCGTGGCCGACATCGAGCATCTGCGCGAGACGGTGGAGAGTTTCGGGCTCGAGCCGGTGATCCTGCCGGACGTCTCCGGCTCTCTGGATGGCACCGTTCCGGACCGCTGGATTCCGACCACCTACGGCGGGACGAACGTCGAGGACATCCGCGAGCTCGGTACGGCGGTGCAGTGTATCGCCATCGGCGAGCACATGCGCCGGCCGGCGGAGGCGCTGCGGAAGTTGACCGGCGTGCCCTACGTGCTGTTTCAGTCGCTGACGGGATTGAAGAGCGTTGACCGGTTCGTGTCGCTGCTCACGGCGATTTCGGGCATGCCGGCGCCGGCGAAAATCCACCGCCGCCGCGCGCAGCTGCAGGACGCCCTGCTCGACGGACACTTCCATTTCGGCGGCAAGAGGATCGCGATCGCGGCCGAGCCGGACCAGCTCTACCAGCTTGCCACCTTCTTCATCGGCATGGGCGCGGAGATTATGGCGGCGGTAACGACGGTCGGAACCTCGAAAATACTGGAAAAAGTGCCGGCAGAAACGGTGCAGGTCGGCGACCTCGGCGACCTGGAACGCCTTGCCGGCGGCGCCGATCTCCTCGTCACGCATTCGCACGGCCGACAGGCGGCCGAGCGCCTCGGCACCCCTCTGATGCGCGTCGGCTTTCCGATCTTCGATCGGCTCGGCAGCCAGCACAAGCTCACCATCCTCTATCAGGGAACCCGCGACCTGATCTTCGAGGCCGCCAACATTTTTCAAGCCAACCAGCACGAGCCTACGCCCGAGGCACTCGATCGATTCCGCAACCGGGACATGCCAGATGACCGCCATTCGCCGCTTGTCACTCGTCACTGACGATCTTCACGCGCCCAAGACGGAACGGCAGGCCGGCGCCTTGCGCGTGGCGATCGCCACGCAGGACATGAAGGGCCTCAACGCCCATTTCGGATCGGCCAAGCGCTTCGCCGTCTATGATGTGACGCCCGAGGTTTGGACCTTCGTGGAGGCCGTGGCCTTCGGCGACGTCTCCGACGAGAGCGGCAAGCACCGGACCGAGGGCGACGACCGCATCACGCCGAAGGTGGAGGCGTTGAAGGGCTGCCAACTGCTGTTCTGCCTTGCCATCGGCGGGCCTTCGGCGGCCAAAGTCGTCTCGGCAAAGATCCATCCGATCAAGGTGCCGCAGCCACAGTCGATCGAGGATGTGCTGTCGCGCACGCAGACGATGCTGAGGACTGCGCCGCCGCCCTGGCTGCGCAAGGTGCTCGCCGAGGCAGGTGTCGTCGAGAAGAACCCGTCCTTCGACGACGAAGAGGATTAGGAGACAAGACATGTCCGAAGTCGCCGTTACTCCTTCTGCTGTCGATGACGACGAAGCGGCGCTTGCTATGCCCTTCGTCAAATGCCTCGTGCGGCTGATCCGCGCCCAGGATTCCTATGGATCGTGGGAAGGTAAATTGGACGACGAACTGCTTTCCGACTTCATCGTCACGAAAGAGCAGCGCCGCGAGATTCCGATCATCGGCGATCCCGATCCTGACGTGCTGTGGCGGCTCGACATTTTCTATGCTGCCGTCGGCTTGGCGATCGAGGAGCGATCCGGCCTGATGGCCTCGCCCATGATGAAGTTGCATCACGAAGGCTTCGGGCGTGTCCTGCTTACGGCCGGCCGCCTGGTCGTGCTGTCGAAGAGCCTGCGCGACGTCCACCGCTTCGGCTTCGAGACGCTGCAGAAGCTCGCGGAAGCGGGGACGAAGTTCGTCGACGATGCGGTTTCCGCCATTAACGCCTATCCCGAAGTAGCACGGGCCTAGAGCAAGGGGACCACAGGATGCCGAATATCGAAGAACTCCAGAAGAAGGTCCGGAAGCTGCAGTCGCGCGCGGGCAATGCGAAGATGGAATTGCACGACCTGGCCGAGGACCTTCCGCTCAACTGGAGCGAAGTCAAGGCGGTCGCGGAAAAGACGTTCGACGTGTTCGCCGAACTGGACGCGGCAAGGAAGGAACTGGCCGCGTTGGAGAAAGCGGAATGACGAGCGCATTCGAGACCCGTGACGGCTCCAGCTGGATGCCGGAATACCTGACCGCGATCGACGGGGCGACCTGCATCGGCTGCGGCCGCTGCTTCAAGGTCTGCTCGCGAGAGGTGATGCACCTCTACGGTGTCGACGACGAGGGCGAGATCCTCGGCGCCTGCGACGGCGACGACGATTTTGACGGCGATCTCAACCGGATGATCATGGTCGTCGACCATGCCGGCCGCTGCATCGGCTGCGGTGCCTGCGCGCGCGTCTGTCCGAAGACCTGCCAGACCCATGTGGCGGCAGACAGGATCGCTGCATGAATTGAGGGAGAGCATCATGTTCGCCCATCACTACGTCTGCCTCAGCGCCGGCCAATGGCCGCCGATTGACGTGGAAACGGGGTTCGACCAGCATGTGCTCGCTTGCGTCCTCTCGCGCGCTCTGGAAGAGGTCGAGGCGGGTGAGGCGACCGCGACGGAGGCGACCGGCCTGTCGCGGGCCGAGCTGCGCGACGTGCTCACCCGTTGCTTTCCTGTCGCCCCGGTCAAGGCCTTCGCAATCGACGAACTGGCCGATCCCGAACCGGATATGGAAGAACAACTGCTGCGCGATCTGCTTCTTGCTTATGCCCGGCCGGGCAACAAAACCAGCGCCCGTCTAGCCAAGATCATCGCCCGGCGCGCCATGCGCAACGATCATCTCTGGCAGGACCTCGGCCTGTTTGATCGTGCGGAGCTCAGCCGCCTGCTAGCCACCCATTTTCCGCTGCTTGCGGCCGGCAATACCAAGAACATGAAATGGAAGAAGTACTTTTACCGCAAGCTCTGCGAGGCCGAGGGCTTTTCGCTGTGCACCACGCCCAGTTGCCGGGAATGCACCGATTTCGAAAGCTGCTTCGGCACCGAAGAAGGCGAAAGCCGCCTTGCACGGATCAGGAACGGCATGGAACTTCCGTAGGTAGAAATCGGAAAAGGGTTTTCGGTTTCGCTGTGGCGCTCAAGGGCAAATCGCTATTCCCCTGAGCCGATGAATTGCACGATCCGCTCGGTGATCAGGCCGAGCCGAAGGGGTACTACTGACAAAACGGAAGGAAAGTTGACGGTCTTTCTGACGGTCTCAAAAGTTTGAAAAATTATCCCTTTTTGAAATCAATGCTTTGCGTTGCTAGGATACAATGGAGTGGGAGTGAGGGGTCGTACCGTGGAGTAGTAGCGGATAGCAGAGGGCACCCGGGCGAATCCTAGGCCATCGATAGCAGTCGATCGATACTCGGCGCCCGCAGATCTGCCGCTCCGTCGGGCGTCCTCCCGCTCTTCGAACAGCGCCCATACGCCTTCGATTACTGCTCCTTCTTGAACAAATCCTGGAAGATGAGCCGGCCCCAAATGCGGTCGCGCGCGTGCACCAGCGCGCCACCCTCGTTGAGCTTTCCCAGCTTGACGGGTGCGAACCCGAGTTGTTTGGCCAAATCCGCCACGGGAGCGGTCGCGTCCTCGTCGTCGCTTGACAGAAAGACGACCCGGTGGCCGCCCTCGACGATCGGATCGACGGCCAGGGTGGCCGCAACCAGGTGATTGAAGCCTTTCACGAGCTTGGCGCCGGTGAACGACTTCGCGACGAAGGCGGAGGACGGGAGGCCGTCCAGTTCCTCAAGGGGAACCAACGCGTTCATCGCGTCGATGACCGTCTTGCCTTTCCAGCTCGGCAGGGCCTTCGCAACCTCGCGATGCTCCCCGAACGGGACCGCCAGGATGATTGTGTCGGCCTCGAGTGCTTCCCGCAACGACTTGGCGACGACCGTGGGTCCAATCGCCCGAGCCTGCGGCGCCAGCGCCTCGGGCGGCCGGCGGCTAGCGACGGTCACGTCGATGTTTTTACGGGCGAAGGCGTGGGCGAGAGCCTGCCCTACCTTGCCGAATCCTACGATTGCGTAGCTCATAATACTTCTCCGATCCGTGTTGATGTTGATTCCCCCACCTTTCAGATGGCCGAGAAGCCGCCGTCGACTGACAGCTCCACCCCATTCACGAAGCTGGAATCGTCGGAAGCAAGAAACACCGCGGCCGCCGCAATTTCCTCAGGACGCCCCATCTTTCCCCGCGGAATCAGGGATTCGAACATCCGCTTCGCCTCCTCGGTGAGAACTTGGTCCTGCATCGGCGTGGCGATCGGCCCCGGGTGCAGCACGTTCACCCGGATGTTCCTGCCCTTCAGCTCGTTTAGCCACCCGCGTGCGAATGCGTGCAACGCCGCCTTGCTCGCCGCATACACGCTGTAACCAGGAAAACCCTTCACCGAAGCAACTGATCCGGTCATGAAGATCGATCCGCCATCGTTGAACAGCGGCAACGCCTTTTGCACCGTGAACAGCGTACCGCGCGTATTCAGGCCGAAGGTCGCATCGAAATACTGCTCGGTAATCTCGCCCAGCGGGACGGCTTCGCCCGTGCCGGCGCTGGCGTACAGCACGTCGATCTTGCCCTTTTCCCGCTTGACTGTGTCGAACAGGCGGTCGAGGTCGTCGAGATTGGACGCGTCGCTGCGCACGCCGGTCACGTTCCGGCCGATCAGCCTGACGGCCTCGTCCAGCGCCTCCAGTCTCCGGCCCGTGATGAAAACATAGGCGCCTTCTTCAACGAACCGCTTGGCGCTCGCCAGCGCCATGCCGCTCGATCCACCCGTGATGACTGCAACCTTACCCTCAAGCTTTCCCATGACTTCTCCTTTCGTGGCGTCGGGACAGCATCTGCCTCCGAGAACCTCGAAATGGGTCCGCCGGCATCAGTTGTTGAGTGCGGAAGCGCGCACATCGGTGGTGCGGAATCGATCCGGCTGGACGACTGACGCCAGCCGCGACGATCGGTGTCCGCCGTTCGGAATTGGGCCGCGTCCGTCGACATAGGCTATGATAATAGCCCGTACCGCTGTTCGATGTATTAAATACGGGCTTTGGAAGACGCACCCCGCGGTGCGGGATTGCACCATGATCGACTGGGACGACGTTCGCTACTTTCTTGCCGTCGCGCGCGCAGGCTCGGTACGGGCTGCCGCCGAGCGCCTCGGGGTGAACCATTCGACCGTGCTGCGACGCATCGCCCAACTGGAGGAACGGCTCGGGGCGCACATGTTCGAGAAGCTGCCTTCGGGCTACCGCCTCACGGCTGCGGGGGAGGAGGTCCTCGAGCTCGCCGACCAGATGGAAGCGTCGTCGCACCAACTGGAGACGCGCGTCTTTGGCCGCGACCAGAGCGTGCGCGGGCGTCTGCGGGTGACACTGGCACCGCCGCTGGCGACCCACCTGCTCATGCCGGACTTCTCCGATTTCGCGCGTCTTTATCCGGACATCGAGATGGAAATCTTGTCGTCCGGCGAGCTGGCAAATCTGACCAACCGAGAGGCCGACGTCGCGATTCGCGTCGTCTACGACCGCAAAAACCTGCCGCTCAATCTTCACGGTCTGAAGGGACCGGATGTATTCGGCGGTATCTACATGTCCCGCGATCGACTGGCCGCGTGGCGTGCGGGCGCGCCTGATCCCATCCGCTGGATCGTCATAAGCATTCATGGAATCCCGGACTGGGCCCACGAAGGTGAGGTTCGCACCGTCGAGGTTCCGTTCAGGGTCACGGATGCCGAGGCGCAGATGGTCGCGGTGCGGCAGGGGCTCGGGATGACGACGCTGCCGTGCTTCGTGGGAGATGCCGACCCCCTGCTGGCGAGGGTGCCGGGTACCAACCTGCACATGTACGGAACGCTCTGGCTTCTCACACAGGGGGAGGCACGCAAGACGAAGCGCGTGCGGCTCTTCACGGAGTTCGTATCCCGCAGGCTTGCCGCGTACGCTTCGCTTCTCGCCGGGCTGTCCCTATCGCGCGACTGACGCGCGGTGGGTCGCCGGCGACGCTTGCCGTAATCCGGTCGGAAGCCGAGCTGCGACGGCTCCAAGTGACATCGCGGTTAACCCCTTGCGCTGCTGACAGTAGCTTCGGCTATGTCGGCGGCGCCTTCGCGGCCCATCGGGCTATCGCAAACCCACCCTAAATCACTGATTTAAAAAGCAGAAATTTTCAACATCTATCGCGGACCATTGCGTGCAGAAGGACCGCTCTGGCGGTCTTTTGACGGTATCCGCTTCTTGTCCGCGCGCCAAAATCGCAATGCCGTCAGCCCAATTCAATTCCGCACAGGTTGAATGTGGCGCGGGAGGGCCGGGCATCGCCTTCTGCCCGCAGTTCGTGATCGGTGCGGAATGGCGGCGCAAGGCCTGTCCGGGTGCTGCCCGTCCATGCAGCGAGACATCGGCGCTGACAGCTTTCCTTGCAATTTGTAAGTCGGCCTGCCAGCAGCATGCGGCGGCCCATGCCGATGACAGTCGGTCGTGCAGCCGCACACAGTTGTATTCATTAAACTTTTCTGCTTTGGCATCGGACTTGCATCAGTCCTTTCACGCCGGCAGCGCTGGAGAATGCCGCTGCCCGTGGAGGAGAGCCCGATGCAAGAGACCTTCTATGAAGTCATGCGACGGCAGGGGATCACCCGCCGGAGCTTCCTGAAATTCTGCAGCCTGACGGCGGCGTCGCTTGGCCTTGGTCCCACCTTCGCGCCGAAGATCGCCTATGCGATGGAATCGAAGCCGCGCATTCCGGTGCTCTGGCTGCACGGGCTCGAATGCACCTGCTGCTCGGAGAGCTTCATCCGCTCGGCTCATCCGCTCGCCAAGGATGTCGTGCTTTCGATGCTGTCGCTCGACTACGACGACACGATCATGGCGGCCGCCGGCCACCAGGCCGAGGCGATCGTCACCGAGACCGTCGAACAATACAAGGGCAACTACATCCTCGCCGTCGAAGGCAATCCGCCCCTCAACGAGGACGGCATGTTCTGCATCATCGGCGGCAAGCCCTTCGTCGACCAGCTCAAATACGCCGCCCAGAACGCCAAGGCGATCATATCCTGGGGGTCCTGCGCCTCATGGGGCTGCGTGCAGGCGGCGCGGCCGAATCCGACGCGCGCGACGCCCGTCCACAAGGTTCCCGGTCTGCCCGACAAGCCGATCATCAAGGTGCCAGGCTGTCCGCCCATCGCCGAGGTTATGACGGCCGTCATCACCTATATCCTGACCTTCGAGCGCTTCCCCGAGCTCGACCGGCAGGGCCGTCCGAAGATGTTCTACAGCCAGCGCATCCACGACAAATGCTACCGGCGGCCGCATTTCGACGCCGGCCAGTTCGTGGAAGCCTTCGACGACGAGGGCGCGCGCAAGGGCTACTGCCTCTACAAGATGGGCTGCAAGGGCCCGACCACCTACAACGCCTGCTCCACCGTGCGTTGGAACGGCGGCCTCTCCTTCCCGATCCAGGCCGGCCACCCCTGCATCGGCTGTTCGGAAGACGGCTTCTGGGACAAGGGCGATTTCTACAGTCGCCTCAGCAACATCAACGGCTTCGGCGTCGAGGCAAACGCCGACAGGATCGGGGCGACGGCCGCGACGGTGGTCGGCGCTGCGGCGGCCGCGCATGCGGCGGCGAGCGTGGTCAAGCGGATGCGCGAAAAGGGAGGGCAAAGCTGATGGGCATCCAGACACCGAACGGGTTCAGTCTCGACACTTCGGGACAGCGCGTCGTCGTCGATCCGGTGACCCGCATCGAAGGCCATATGCGCTGCGAGGTCAACGTCGACCAGAACAACGTCATCCGCAACGCGGTTTCGACCGGAACCATGTGGCGCGGGCTCGAAGTCATTCTCAAGGGACGGGACCCGCGCGACGCCTGGGCCTTTACCCAGCGCATCTGCGGCGTATGCACCGGAACGCATGCGCTCACCTCGGTGCGCGCGGTCGAGGATGCGCTCGGCATCACGATCCCCGAGAACGCGAACTCGATCCGCAACATCATGCAGCTTTCGCTGCAGGTGCATGATCACCTCGTGCATTTCTATCACCTGCACGCGCTCGACTGGGTGAACCCCGTCAACGCGCTCAAGGCCGATCCCAAGGCGACGTCGGAACTGCAGCAGACGGTTTCGCCGAGCCATCCGATGTCGTCGCCCGGCTATTTCCGCGACGTCCAGAACCGGTTGAAGAAATTCGTCGAGAGCGGTCAGCTCGGCCCGTTCAAGAACGGCTACTGGACCAACCCGGCCTACCTGCTGCCGCCCGAGGCCGACCTGATGGCGGTCACGCACTATCTCGAAGCGCTCGACTTCCAGAAGGAGATCATGACGACACGAACGATCTTCGGCGGCAAGGACATCCATCCGAACTGGCTGGTCGGCGGCGTGCCATGCGCGATCAACATCGATGGGGAACTCGCCGCCGGCGCGCCGATCAACATGGAGCGGCTGAACTATGTCCGCAGCGTCATCGACCGCTCGATCGAGTTCGTCGAAAATGTCTACATCCCCGACATCATCGCCATCGGCGGCTTCTACAAGGGCTGGCTCTACGGCGGAGGACTGTCGGGCAAGAGCGTGCTTGCCTATGGCGACATTCCCGACAAGGCGAACGACTATTCGGCCGGCAATCTCCTGATGCCGCAGGGCGCGATCATCAACGGCAATCTCAAGGAAGTGCTGCCGGTCGACGTGCGCGATCCCGAGCAAGTCCAGGAATTCGTGCCGCATTCCTGGTACAAATATCCGGACGAGGCCAAGGGCCTTCACCCCTGGGACGGCGTCACCGAGGCGCATTACGAGCTCGGGCCGAACGCCAAGGGCACGCGCACCAACATCGTCGAGATCGACGAGAGCGCGAAATATTCCTGGATCAAGGCGCCGCGCTGGCGAGGCAATGCCATGGAGGTCGGGCCGCTCGCCCGCTACGTCGTCGGCTATGCGCAGGGCCGCGAGGACATCAAGGAGCAGGTCGATTCGACGCTGCGGGCGCTCAATGTCCCCCTCGAGGCGCTGTTCTCGACGCTCGGCCGCACCGCGGCGCGCGCGCTCGAAGCGCAATGGGCCGCGCACAAGCAGGCCTATTTCCTCGACAAGCTGGTCGCCAACATCAAGGCGGGCGACAGCGCGACGGCGACCACCGACAAATGGGACCCGAAGACCTGGCCCTCGGAGGTCAAGGGCGTCGGCTTCACCGAGGCGCCGCGCGGGGCGCTCGGCCATTGGGTGCGCATCAAGGACGGCCGCATCGAGAATTACCAATGCGTCGTGCCGACCACCTGGAACGGCTCGCCGCGCGATCATCAAGGCAACATAGGCGCGTTCGAGGCTTCGCTCATGGATACGAAAGTGGAGCGGCCGGAGGAGCCGGTCGAGATCCTCAGAACGATCCACAGCTTCGACCCCTGCCTGGCCTGCTCGACCCATGTCATGGGTCCGGACGGCCAGGAACTGGCTGACGTCAAGGTGCGCTAGGGAGGAATTGAGATGAGACGCACGGTTCTGAAACTTGCTTTCGCTGCGGGCTCGCTCGCGGCTCTCGCCGGTCCGGCGCTCGCCCATGTCGGCGCCGGCCATGCCGACGGCTTCGCCGCCGGCATGGCGCATTCTTTCCTTGGCCTCGACCACCTGATGGCCATGGCCGCGGTCGGCGTCTGGTCGGCGACGGCCGCGCCGTCCCGGCCATGGGCGGCGCCAGCGGCTTTCGTCGGCATGATGATCGCCGGCGCGGCGCTCTCTTTCGCCGGCATAGGACTGCCGGCGGTGGAAGGCATGGTCGCGCTCTCGGTGCTCGCGCTTGGGCTGATGATCGTGGCCGGCGCAGGGCTGCCCGCCATCGCTGGCGTCGGGCTCACCGGTCTCTTCGCTCTCTTCCACGGTCATGCCCATGCCGACGAGGCAACCGGCGCGGCCCTGGCCTATGTTGCCGGTTTCTCGCTTTCCACCGCGGCGCTGCACGGGCTCGGCGTCGGCATCGGGCTGAAGCTCGCCCGATCGACCATGGCGCGCGCAGGCCTCGGCATCCTTGTCGCCGGCTCCGGCGCGGCGCTGGTCTTCGGCGGGTAGGAGGCAGCCATGAGCGCCAGCCACACGCCGCGCAGCGAAGAAGCCGTCTATGTCTATGAGGCGCCGCTGCGCCTATGGCACTGGGTCAACGCCTTCGCGATCTTCACCCTGGCCGGGACCGGCTATCTGATCGGGTCTCCGCCGCCTGCGGTCGGCGGAGAGGCGAGCGCCAGCTTTCTCTTCGGCTGGATCCGCTATCTGCACTTCTCCGCCGGATACATTCTGGTGATCGGCTTCGCCTTCCGCGTCTATTGGGCGTTCGTCGGCAGCGAGCATGCCCGCCAGATCTTCCTGCCGCCGGTCCTGAGCGGCCGGTTCTGGCGCGAACTCTGGCACGAGGTGCTCTGGTACGCGATGCTCGTCAAGGAGCCGATGAAATATTCCGGGCACAATCCGCTTGCCACGCTGGCCATGCACATTCTGTTCGTCTGGTTCGCGATCTTCATGATCGTGACCGGGTTGGCGCTCTACGGCGAAGGCGAGGGCATGGGCTCCTGGCAGTACAGCCTGTTCACGAGCTGGGTCATTCCGCTCTTTGGCCAGAGCCAGGACGTCCATACCTGGCATCATCTCGGTATGTGGGTGATCATCTGCTTCGTCATCGTCCATATCTACGCCGCGGTGCGCGAGGACATCATGTCGAGGCAATCGATCATCTCCTCCATGTTCTCGGGCTGGCGGACCTTCCGAGGCAACGGGATGCCCAAGGACTCCCACTGACGCTCATGACCGCGAGCACTTGGCCGGTGCGGCGTGCAGCCGCACCGGCCTCTTCTTTCTTGCCGGCTGAAAGGCGGCTTTCCAGTGGTGAAATGCTCGCTTCCCGCCGGCACCGGGCTTGTCGGTCTAGTGGAAGACATCTTTCCATTTTGATGACAAAACCGGCTGAAGACCTTTCAGCGTCATTCCGCAGCCGACCCTCACATCCTTGCTTTTGCTGGGTTCGGCCGTGACCCGCGAACTTGGCCCGCTTCTTGCTGTTCCCTGGGGGAAGACAGGAGGCGGGAGGAAAACGCCTGTGGAGGATGCACCCTCGGTGCTGGTGCTCGGCATCGGCAATCTGTTGTGGGCGGACGAAGGCTTCGGTGTCCGCGCCGTGGAGGAATTCAACCGTCTCTACGAGACGCCCGACAATGTGCGCGTGATGGACGGCGGCACGCAGGGCATCTATCTCGTCCAGCACATCCGCGAGACCGACATTCTGGTCGTCTTCGACGCGGTCGACTACGGCCTGCCCCCCGCCACCATCAAGGTTGTCGAGGACGACGAGGTTCCCGCCTTCCTCGGTGTGAAGAAGGTTTCGCTGCATCAGACCGGCTTCCAGGAGGTGCTGGCGATGGCGGCGATGATGGGTGACTATCCTCGTCGTCTGCTCCTGGTCGGCGTCCAGCCGGAGGAGTTGGACGACTATGGCGGCAGCCTGCGCCCCGCGGTCAGGGACCGCATCGTTCCGGCGATCGGCATCGCCGTCGACTGGCTTGCCCGCCAGGGAGTGATGGCGGGGAGGCGCGCCGAGCCGCTTGCGGAAGACGAGACGCTGGCGTCGCGCGAGATGCGGATCGGCCTCTACGAGAGCGGTCGGCCGCGGTCCGACGAAGCCTGCCGCATCGGCGACGCGCGCATCCTGCAAGGCGGCGGTTTTCGAGCGCCGGAAAATTACGAGAGCGAGATCGATCGGCTTCTCCGCTCGCGGGGAGGGCAGGGCTGATGTGCATCGGCGTGCCCCTCGAGGTGGTCGAATCGCATAGCGGCATTGCGCTCTGCCGGGGACGGGCCGGACTGCGTCGGATCGACATGACGCTTACCGGCGACCAGCCCGCCGGCACCTGGATCGTCGCTTTCCTCAACGCGGCGCGCGAGGTGGTCACGCCCGAAGCGGCGCGCCGGATCGCCGACGCGCTCGAAGCCGCCGAGCGGGCGCTCGCCGGCGACACCGATCTCGACCATCTCTTCGCCGACCTCGTCGGCCGCGAGCCGCAATTGCCGGAGCATCTGCGCGCGGCCTCTTCAGCACAAAGCACGGAGGACGCTTGAGCCTATGTTTTCGCCGCTTCTCAGCACGATGATCGAGCGCCACGGCATGGCCGTCGTTGACCTGACGACGGTGGATGCGTTCGCCGAGGATCACGACTTCACGGTGCTTTTCTTCCCTGGCGACTGGCAGCGGCTCGTCGAGAGCAACGACGTGGCGGTGATCCTGCCGGAACTGGTCGCAGCCTTCCAGGGCGTGTTCGAGGCGGCGGTGGTCGCCAGGGAGAGCGAGCGGAAGCTGCAGGGCCGCTACCGGTTCAACGCGTTCCCCGCCCTCGTTTTCCTGAGAAACGGCGGATATCTCGGCGTCATCAAGCGCGTTCTCGATTGGGAGGACTATCTCGGCGAGATTTCTTCGATCCTGGCGCGCGAACCTTCCGCGCCGCCGCCCTTCGAACTGCCGGAGGGCTGCGCGACCAGCGATCGTCACGATCACGACCACTTCCACTGAGCGGGGCAAGCCGGGAGGGCTAGAACATGGCGATCGATTCCTTTGGCAGCGTAGGGCCGGGCTCGCAGCCGGCCGAAGCGGACGGCGGCGAGCTGCAGTATATGGAGATGCCCAAGGGCATGCTCACCTTTGCCCGGCCGATCCTGCCGGAAAGGGAGGACGTCGCCGGGCTGCAAGCGGCGCTCGCCGTCCTTTCGGCGGTGGCCGACAGCCTCGCCGCTTTTTCGCCCGGGCGCCCGAACGCGGTCCATGATCTCGCCGGCCTCGACAACGCCAGCCTGGCGCTGGTCGATCAGGTGCTCGGCGAAGGCGAGGTGTCGGTCATCTGCGGCGGCGACGTCCAGGCGCAGGAATCGGTGCTTGCCGGCGTCTGGCGCGTCCGCCGGACGGGCCCAGAGGGCCGGCTCGCGAGCGATACGATCGAGGTAGGGGCCTTCCCGTCCGCCGTGATGGCACAAGCCTTCGCCGGGAGCCGTGAGGCGCTCGCCGCCCCGGCGGTCTACCCGGCGGGCGTCTTCAACGCGCCGCCGCTGATCGCCGAGATCAACGAGCACATCCGCCGCACGGGGCCGGGCGTCGAGCCGCATGCGATCAATCTGTCGCTCCTGCCGCACACGGAAGAGGATCTGGTCTTCCTCGACCGACTGCTCGGGCAGGGATCCGTCGCGATCCTCTCGCGCGGCTATGGCAACTGCCGCGTGACGACGACAGCGACGCGGGATGTCTGGTGGGTGCGCTTCTACAATTCGACCGAGGCATTGATCCTCAATACGATCGAGGTGACTGCCCTGCCGCAGGTCGCCAGCGCGGCGCCGGAAGACATTGCCGACAGCCATGGCCGGCTGCTCGAGATCCTTGAGGTCTATCGATGACGGCGTCCTTCTTCGACGGCTCCTATGGTGGGGACAACGCCAAGATCGGCCCGGCGACGCGGCTCGAATGCAAGATCTGCTGGCATGTCTACGACCCGGCGGAGGGCGACGACTACTGGCAAGTACCGCCCGGAACCTCTTTCGCCGAGCTGCCGCCGCACTGGAGTTGCCCCAATTGCGATGGCTCCCGGAAAGATTTCATGGTGATAAAGGACGATTGACGTGGATCAATCGCTTGCCGTCGTCCGCTGCCTAGAGTCCGTCTTTCAACGGGTGGAGCGGACATCCATGGAGGGCATCCCTATCCTCAATCCCGCGTTGTCCGTCCGGGCGCTGGGCGTGCGGATGTGGCAGGGCGAGTGGCTTGCGGTCCTGATCACGCCCTGGTTCATGAATCTCGTCCTGTTGCCTGCCGCGGGCGTCGAGGCGCGTACGCGCCTGCGACCCGGCGCGAAGGAGCAGGTCGCATTCCCGGCAGGCAGGTTCGAATTCATCCATGCCCATGAGGAAGAGCTCGGCGCCTACCTCGCCTGTTCGCTGTTCTCGCCGGTCTTCGAATTCGCCGATCAGGAAAGCGCGGAAGAGACCGCGCGGCAGGTGCTTGCCGAGCTTTTCAGGGGCGAAGCGGAAGACGATGAAGACGTCGACATGGTCCGCCTCTGGGAGGGCCGCTTGCCGGACCCCGATGCCGCGCCGGATGAAGACGCCGCCCCGGTCACTGCAAAGCCTCTACCGTTGACCCGCCGCGCCCTGTTCGGGCTTCACGACGAGGACGCCCAGCAATGAGCCTCGACGGGCGGGTCGCGATCGACCTCTTCTGCGACGGCGGCGCGGTTCTCCAGGCGCGCGTCCAGCCGGCGCGCGCCGTCGCCCTCGGCCCTATCGTGAAGGGGAGATCGGCCACGGAAGCCATAAGGGTGATCGCATCGCTTTTCAGCGTTTGCGGCATGGCGCAAGCGGCGGCCGGCGTGGAAGCCGCGGAAGCGG
Source organism: Mesorhizobium sp. M1E.F.Ca.ET.045.02.1.1 (assembly GCF_003952485.1). NCBI lineage: Bacteria > Pseudomonadati > Pseudomonadota > Alphaproteobacteria > Hyphomicrobiales > Phyllobacteriaceae > Mesorhizobium > Mesorhizobium sp. M1E.F.Ca.ET.045.02.1.1. The sequence continues at coordinate 7,326,893 of NZ_CP034447.1, read as the reverse complement.
CGATGGGCATCGAGACCGAGCCGCGCACGCAGACGGCGCGACGGCTCGTCGTGTTTGCCGAAACGCTGCGCGAGCATCTCGTCAGGATCAGCCTCGACGTTCAGCACCTCACGGATGCCACGCCTGAGGTGGCGCTTCTGCGCCGCGCCATGACGCTGCCTGTGCGGCTGAGAAAAGCGCTGTTTCCCGATGGCGACCCCTTCGCACCCGGTGCGCGGGCCGGAATGCCGGGTACCGATGCCGATCGCATCGCCGCGGAAGCCGCCGAATTGACGTGCGCCATGGTCCATGCGGAAGAGCGCCTTTCCGAAATGGACCCGGCCGCTTTCGCCGCCTGGGCCTCGGAAGGGAGCACCGCCGCCGCGCGGCTTGCCTACCCGATCTTGGCAAGGGACTGGGCCATGATAGGCTGCCCGAAAGCAAAAGGGGGAGGCGAAAAATTGCTGGCGCTCGCGGACACGACTTGCCTCGCCCGGCAGGCCGGCGAGCCGCTCGTGGGAGCCTTCCTCTCGGCGGAGGGCGAAGGAGGACTTGGCGCGCGCCTGATGGCGCGGTTCGTCGAGGCGGCAAAGCTTCCCGGCGAGATCGCCGCGGGCCTTGCGATGCTGCGGATGAGCGGGATCCATTCCAGTGGTTTGCGGGGAGAAGGTGCCCCGAAGGACCGGATGGGCGGGAGCGAAAATACGGAAGCCTGGCACAGTTCCTCGTCCGCCCGCCGACATCTCCTCCCTGCACACGATGAGCCGAACGCCTTCTCCGGCATCGGCTATGCCGAAGCCGCGCGGGGCCGCCTCGAGCACCGTGTCGTGCTTCGCGAGGGGCGTGTGGTCGGCTACGCGGTCGATGCTCCGACAAGCAGCCATTTCGGCGAAAGCGGGATCGCGGAACGCTCGCTTGCGGCGCTCGCTGCGCCGAGCCGCGCGGAACTCGCGCTGCAGGCCGACCTTCTCGTGCGCGCCATCGACCCCTGTGTCGGCTACGAGGTGAGGTTCCACTGATGCACGAGATGGCGATCTGCGAAAGCATCCGCGGCATCCTCGAGGAAGAAGCCGCAAGGCAGAGCTTCGCCAGGGTCGATCGCGTCTGCCTGGAGATCGGACGGCTCGCCGGCGTCGAGGTCGAGGCGTTGAAATTCGGCTTCGACGTGGTCATGCGCGGGTCGCTCGCCGAGAGCGCGAGGCTCGACATTCTGGAGACGGAGGCGCGCGCATGGTGCATGCCCTGCGGCCGCAGCGTCGCAATCGCCCAGCGCTACGACCCGTGCCCGGTTTGCGGCAGCCATCAGTTGCAGGTGACCGGAGGTGAGGAGATGAGGATCAAGGAATTGGAGGTGAGCTGATGTGCAGCGTTTGCGGATGCGGCGAAGGCGAGGTGCGGATCGAAGGCAAGGCCGGCCATCATCATCACCACGAAGACGGCCATCGCAGTCACGGGCATGACCACGATCATGCCGGTCATGATCACGGCCACGATCATCATCACCACGACGATCATGTGCACGATTATGGTTCAGGCTCCGCCGGCGTCCATGCGCCCGGCATGAGCCAGGCGCGGCTGGTCCAGCTCGAAATGGACATTCTGTCCAAGAACAACCGATATGCCGCCGACAATCGCAAGCTCTTCGCTGCGCGCGGCGTGCTCGCGCTCAACCTTGTGTCGAGCCCCGGCTCGGGCAAGACGACGCTGCTCTGCCGCACGGTCGAGGCGCTGAAAGGCAAGCTTCCGGCCGCCGTCATCGAGGGCGATCAGCAGACCTCGAACGATGCCGAGCGCATCCGCGCCTCGGGCGCTCCGGCGATCCAGATCAACACCGGCAAGGGCTGCCATCTCGACGCGCACATGGTGGGCCATGCCGTCGAGCACCTCGACATCGCCGACGGTTCGCTGCTCTTCATCGAGAATGTCGGCAATCTCGTCTGCCCGGCCGGCTTCGATCTCGGCGAGGCGCATAAGGTGGTGATCCTCTCGGTCACCGAAGGCGAGGACAAGCCGCTCAAATATCCCGACATGTTCCACGCGGCAGACCTGATGATTCTCAACAAGACGGATCTTCTGCCGCATCTCGACTTCGATCCCGAAGCCTGCATCGCCAACGCGCGCAAGGTCAATCCGAAGATCAAGGTCCTGCAGCTTTCGGCACGGACCGGTGAAGGAATGGCCGACTGGACGGCATGGATATTCGCCGCCCGCGCGATGGCGCTGGCCGGCCATCCGCTTGCCGGTGAACTTCAGGCCGAACTCAAGGGAGCCGCCTGATGTGCCTCGCCATACCCGCCCGCGTGGTGGAACTCCTGGACAATGACGTGGCGGTCGTCGCCTTCGACACGGTGAGGAAGCGCATCTCTCTCGCGCTTGTCGAGGACGTGGCGATCGGCGACTTCGTGCTCGTCCATGTCGGCTATGCGCTGCACAAGGTGAGTGTCGAGGAGGCGGAGCGCACGCTGGGGATGATGGCGGAAGCCGGTGTGCTTAGGGAGGAACTGGAGGAGATTTCGGCATGAAATATGTCGACGAATATCGCGACCGGGACCTCGCGCGCACCGTTGCCGCTGCGATCGCGGCCGAGGCCGATCCGGACAGAAGCTACCACTTCATGGAGTTCTGCGGCGGCCACACGCACGCGATCTTCCGCTACGGCGTGCAGGACCTGATGCCGGAGAACGTGCATTTCGTGCACGGTCCCGGTTGCCCGGTCTGCGTGCTGCCGGTCGCGCGGCTCGACGACGCGGTCGAGCTTGCGGAACGGTATGGCGTGATCCTCTGCACCTATGGCGACATGATGCGCGTGCCGGGCACCAAGCAGCGGAGCCTTATCCGGGCAAAGGCTGACGGTGCCGATGTGCGCATGGTCTATTCGACCGCCGACGCGCTCAGGATCGCACGCGAGAATCCGGACCGGCAGGTCGTCTTCTTCGCCATCGGCTTCGAGACCACGACGCCGCCGACCGCTGTCGCGCTTAAGACGGCCGAGGCCGAGAAACTCGGGAATTTCAGCGTTTTCTGCAACCATGTGCTGACCCCGTCGGCGATCAGCCACATCCTTGAGTCACCGGAGGTGCGGGACCTTGGCATCGTCAAGATCGACGGTTTTCTCGGACCCTCGCACGTCTCTTCCGTGATCGGTTCGCAGCCCTATGAATTCTTCGCCGAAGAGTTCCAGAAGCCGGTCGTCATCGCCGGCTTCGAGCCGCTCGACGTGATGCAGTCGGTCTTGATGCTGATCCGCCAGGTCAATGACGGACGATGCGAGGTCGAGAACGAATATACCCGCGTCGTCACCGAGGAGGGCAATGTCAAGGCGCAGACGCTGGTGAGCGAGGTTTTCGAGCTGCGCAAGAGCTTCGACTGGCGCGGTCTCGGCACCGTGCCCTACAGTGCGCTGCGGATCCGCGACCGCTTCGCGAAATTCGATGCCGAGAAGCAGTTCGAACTGTCGGTCAAGGCTTCGCGCGAGGTGAAGTCGTGCGAATGCCCGTCGATCCTGCGCGGCGTCAAGAAACCGACCGACTGCAAGCTGTTCGGCACCGTCTGCACCCCGCAGAGCCCGGTCGGCTCCTGCATGGTGTCGTCCGAAGGCGCCTGCGCGGCCTACTGGACCTACGGCCGCTTCCGTGACCAGCAGCCTTCCAAGCTGGAGGCGGCGGAATGACGGCGGCTGATCTCAGGCTCGCCGCAAACGCATCGAACGCACGCGGCTCGGTCGACATGACGCATGGCGCGGGCGGGCGCGCGATGGCCGATCTCATCCGCGATGTGTTCCATAAGCATCTCGCCAACGACTATCTGGCGCAAGGCAATGACGGCGCGCTTCTGGGCAGCGTCTCCGGCCGACTGGTGATGGCGGCAGACAGCCACGTCATTTCACCGCTGTTCTTCCCGGGTGGCGACATCGGCGCGCTCTCCGTTCACGGCACCGTCAACGACGTCGCCATGATGGGCGCCAGGCCGCTCTGGCTCTCCGCTTCCTTCATCATTGAGGAAGGGTTTCCCCTCGCGGATCTGGAGAGGATCGTCGTCTCCATGGCGCTGGCCGCGCGCCAGGCGGGTGTCCCGGTGGTCACCGGCGACACCAAGGTTGTGGAAAAGGGCAAGGGCGACGGCGTGTTCATCTCGACGACCGGTGTCGGCGTTCTCTCCGAGGCAACCGATATCGGCGGAGGCAACGCGCGGCCGGGCGACGCGATCATCGTCTCGGGCACGATGGGCGATCATGGCATCGCGATACTTTCCAAACGCGAGCATCTAGATTTCGAAACCGAGATCCTGTCCGATACGCAGCCGCTCAACGATCTGGTTGCCGCGATGCTTGCGGCGGTGCCCGGCATCCGCGTGCTGCGCGATCCGACCCGGGGCGGCCTGTCGGCCACGCTCAACGAGATCGCGCACCAGTCGAAGGTCGGCATGGTGATCAGGGAAACGGCCGTGCCAGTGAACCCGGAAGTCGCGGCGGCCTGCGAGCTGCTCGGCCTCGATCCGCTCAATGTCGCCAACGAAGGCAAGCTGATTGCGATTTGCGGGGCGGACGACGCCGCAACCCTGCTTGCCGCCATGCGCAGCCATCCGAAAGGCCTCGACGCGGCGCTCATTGGCGAGGTCGTCGCGGACGAGCACGCGCTGGTCACCATGCGCACCCGGCTCGGCGGCATGCGCGTTGTCGACTGGATAGCCGGCGAACAGCTTCCCAGGATCTGCTGAGATGCGAATCTTGCTCCTCGTCACCGCCTTCAATGCACTGAGCCAGAGGCTCTTCGTCGAACTTGGCGAGCAAGGCCATGAGGTCTCGATCGAGATCGACGTCAACGATGCCCGCACGATCGAGGCGGTCGAGCTTTTCGAGCCCGACCTCGTCGTTGCGCCTTACCTGAAGCGTGCGATCCCCGCTCGGGTCTACGAGAACCGCACCTGCGTGATCGTGCACCCCGGTATCGTCGGCGACCGCGGACCGTCGGCGCTCGACTGGGCAATGACGAATGGCGAGACGGAATGGGGCGTGACGGTTCTCGAGGCGGTGAAGGAGATGGACGCCGGGCCGGTCTGGGCGAGCGCCGCCTTTCCGATGCGCCGGGCAACGAAATCGAGCCTTTACCGCAACGAGGCGACGGAGGCGGCGGTCACGGCGGTGCTGGAAGCAGTGGAGCGTTTGCGGACGGGGGTGAAGCCCGTGCCGGCGGACGAGCTTGCGGTCCCGCATCGCGGGTGCTGGCGGGACGCGATCAGGCAGGCTGACCGGCAGATCGACTGGATGCGCGATACGACGGAAACCGTCATCGGCAAGATTGCAGCGGCCGACGGAGTGCCAGGCGTCCGCGATGAGCTTTTCGGGGAGCCGGCCTTTCTTTTCGACGCCAGGCAGGCGTTCGGGTTGCCTGTCGCGGCGCCGGGTGCCGCGATCGCCAGAAGCGGCCCCGCGATTGCCCGCGCCACGGTCGATGGCGCGGTATGGATCGGCCATGTGCGCCGTCCAGGTTCGGCCAATCCGTTCAAGCTGCCGGCGACCCTGGCTTTCGCGCCCGAGGCTGAGCAATTGCCGGAGCGGCCCCTGAATTCCGGCGGCGGCTATCAGGACATTGCCTATGAGGAGCAGGGTGCTGTCGGATTCCTGCATTTCCCGTTCTACAACGGCGCGATGGGCACCGACGCCTGCGGGCGGCTGCTCGATGCCTACCATAAGGCGGCTGAACGGCCGACGAAGGTGATCGTGCTCTGCGGCGGGCCCGAGTTCTGGTCGAACGGTCTGGACCTCAACCGGATCGAGGCGGCGGTGAGCCCGGCGGACGAGTCCTATGCCAATATCTGCGCCATCGACGACCTGTCCGAGGCGATCATCAGCACGACGAGCCACGTGACCGTCTCGGCGCTCGGCGGCAATGCCGGCGCGGGCGGCGTCTTCCTGGCGCGCGGTGCGGATCATGTCTGGCTGCGCTCGGGCGTGATCCTCAACCCGCACTACAAGGACATGGGCAACCTCTACGGCTCGGAATTCTGGACCTACCTGCTGCCGCGCCATTGCGGTGCCGACAATGCCCGCAGGATCGCAGCCGCCCGCTTGCCGATGGGCACGCGCGAGGGACTGAGCCTCGGGCTCGCCGACCGTATTCTGCCCGGCCCGCGCGATCGGTTCGCAGCCGAGGTCAAGGCGCTCGCAGCCGGGCTGGCGGACAGGCCCGACTTCCCACGGTTGCTTGCCGAAAAGCAGGCACGCCGGGCCGCCGACGAGGCGGCAAAGCCGCTCTCTGAGTATCGTGAGGAGGAGTTGGCCAGGATGCGCCGAAACTTCTACGGGTTCGATCCGAGCTATCACGTTGCCCGGCACAATTTCGTGCACAAGGTGCCGAAATCCCGCACGCCGGTCACCATCGCCCGCCACCGCGACCTCGCCTGGGCCTCCGGCGCACCGGGCAGGAGGAGGGCGTCGTGACTGAGCTTCCCCCCATACTGATCGTCGACGACGAGGTGCGGTCGCTGGAGTCGCTGCGCCGCATTCTCGGCGAGGATTTCGATGTCCATGTCGCAAGCGACATCAAGACGGCGACGTCGATGCTGGAGAGCGAATGGATCCAGTTGATCCTTTGCGACCAGCGCATGCCCGGAACATCGGGAATCGAATTCCTCAAGCAGGTACGCACCCGCTGGCCCGACGTCGTGCGTATGATCATCTCCGGCTACACCGACGCCCACGACATCATCGACGGCATCAACGAGGCCGGCATCTACCAGTACATCACCAAGCCCTGGCATCCTGAAAACCTGATCCTGACGCTGAAGAACGCGGTCAAACTCTATGTCCTGCAGCGCGAGAACGAGCTTCTGGCCGTCGAGATGCGCATGGCGCCGTCATCCGCCTCCAAGGTCGTTTCGGACCGCCGCAGTGCGCTCAGGCGAGATTACAACTTCGACGACGGCATCATCCGCTCCCCTTCGAGCCCGATAAACACGGTCTGCGACGCGCTGAAACAGGTCGCGCCCTTCGATATCCCGGTCGTCCTGATAGGCGCTTCCGGCACCGGGAAGGAACTCGCCGCCCGCGCGCTGCACTACGGCTCGCTGCGTTGGAACAAGCCCTTCGTCGTCGAAAATTGCGGCGCTCTGCCCGACCAGCTTCTGGAAAGCGAGCTGTTCGGCCACAAGCGCGGCGCCTTCACCGGTGCTGTGGAGGATCATATCGGCCTGTTCGAGCGCGCCAGCGGCGGCACCGTCTTTCTCGACGAGATCGGCGAGGTTTCGCCGGCCTTTCAGGTCAAATTGCTGCGCGTCCTGCAGGAAGGCGAGATCCGTCCGGTCGGCAGCGGCAAGACGCGCAAAGTGGATGTGCGGGTCGTGGCGGCGACCAACCGCGATCTCGAGGACGAGGTGCGCCACGGGCGTTTCCGTGCCGATCTGTTCTACAGGCTCGCGGGCACGGTCATCAGGTTGCCGGCCTTGCGCGAGCGGCCGATGGATATCGAAATCCTCTCGGCGGCGATCCTGGAGGGCGCACGACGCAAGCTCGGCAAGAACGTGCCGGGCATCTCCGCCGAAGCCATCGCCTGTTTCAAGAATCACTCCTGGCCTGGGAACGTGCGCGAGTTGCAGAACGAGATCCAGCATATGCTGGTCATGGGCCGGGAAGGCCAGGAGCTCGGCGCCGAACTCGTATCCCGCCACATCCTGACGGCGGTCCCGCAAGTCGAGGACGCAGACGGAGACGACATTGCCGGGCTCGCCGGAACGCTGCGCGACCGCATCAACGAGATGGAGCTGCGCATCATCCGCGAGACACTCATCCGCCATCGCTGGAACAAGTCGAAGGCGGCGGAGGAGTTGGGATTGTCGCGGGTCGGATTGCGCGGCAAGCTCGAACGGCTGGGGCTGGAGAATGTGAAGCCCTTGCCGGCGCGGCGCGCAGTCGGCTCCGTCCGGTGAGGCGCGCCCATGGAACTCATAAGGGTACCGAAACCACAGATGGCAAAGCCCGCGTCCGGGAAATTCCACGAATCCTTGCCGATGAGGGCGGAAGTGCCCGCGCTCGGCCTGGCGCCGGCCGGTGAGGAGGCCTGGATCGAGGTCATCCGCAAGATGGACGCGGTCTACAAGGATTTGGTCGAATCGCAGACGCTGCTGGAGCGTCAGCACGCCGCCCTCGAGGAGGCGCAGCAATTCATCGATTCGGTGCTGGGCTCGATGACCGACGTGCTTGTGGCCTGCGATGTGAGGGGCCGCATCCAGCAGGTCAACCCGGCCATGGTCCAGTTGTCGGGCATCGCCGAGAAGACCCTGATGGGGTCGGCGATCCTCGATCTGTTCGAAGACGAGGATGGTGCCGTTGCCGTCCGGTTCGCCGGTTGTTTCCGCGAGGCGCGGCCGATCTCCGATCTCGAAGTGCACATGCGCCAGCGGGATGGCGGTGCGACGCCGCTGGCGCTGAACTGCTCGCCACGGCTCGACCACCGTGGCAGGCTCGTCGGCATCGTCATCGTCGGAAGGCCGATCGGCGAGCTTCGCCGCGCCTACCACCAGCTCGATCTGGCGCACCAGAGACTGACCAGGACGCAGCAGCAGCTCGTCGTCTCCGAGAAGATGGCGGCGCTCGGCCGCGTCGTTGCTGGGGTCGCCCATGAGCTCAACAACCCGATCAGCTTCGTTTTCGGAAACATGCACGCCCTGAAGCGCTACGGGGCCGCGATCGCAACCTATCTCGACGCCGCGCATGGCCGCGCCGACCCGCAGGCGCTCGAGGAACTGCGCCGAAAGCTGAAGATCGATTCGATCGCCGCCGACATGAAGCCGCTGATCGACGGCACGCTCGAAGGCGCGGAGCGTGTGCGCGCAATCGTTCAGGATCTGCGCCGCTTTTCCAGCAGCCAGCGCGAGGGGCTGGAGGTTTTCGATGTCACCCGCACCATTCGCACCGCCGTCGACTGGGTCGTCAGGGCAGAGCGCGTCAAACCCGTTGTTGTCTTCGACATGCCGGATGAGCTCGATGCCTGCGCGCGCAAGGGGCACCTGCATCAGGTCATCGTCAATCTCGTCCACAACGCCGCGGATGTCCTTCAGAACCGACCGGAGCCCCGGATCGAAATCTCCTGCCGCCGGGAAGGCGAAGATGTCGTCATCAAGGTTCGCGACAACGGCACCGGCATTCCGCAAACGCATATGGACCAGATCTTCGAGCCGTTCTTCACCACCAAGCCGATCGGCCAGGGAACGGGGCTGGGGCTCTATGTGAGCTACGGCCTGATGAAGGAACAGGGCGGCGATCTGGCAGCGGCAAATCATCCCGAAGGCGGCGCCGTGTTCACCGTCCGCCTTCCGGCGAATCCAGGCTGAGGGGGCGATGATGAAGCGGCCGCTCAACCTTCTCTGGCTTCAGTCCGGCGGCTGCGGCGGCTGCACGCTGTCCCTGATCGGCGCCGAAGGCCCCGATCTCATCACGAGCTTCGCCACGGCCGGTATCGAGGTGCTGTGGCATCCTTCGTTAAGCGTCGAGACGGGGCGCAGCGTCGTCGCCATCATGGAGCGCGTGACATCGGGCGAGGTTCCGCTGGACATCCTCTGCCTCGAAGGCGCCGTCATGCGCGGACCGAACGGCACCGGCCGATTCCACATGATGGCCGGGACCGGCCGGCCGGTGATGGACTGGATCAGCGATCTTGCGGCTGTCGCCGGCCATGTGGTCGCCGTCGGCTCATGCGCGGCCTTCGGCGGTATCACGGCCGCTGGCGCCAATCACGTTGAGGCCTGCGGCCTCTCCTATGACGGCACGGAGCCTGGCGGGTTGCTCGGCCACGGCTTCCTGACGAAATCGGGCCTGCCGGTCATCAATGTGGCCGGCTGTCCCATTCACCCGGACTGGCTGACCGAAACGCTGCATCAGATCGCTGCTGGCCGGTTCGACGAGAGCCATGTCGACGAGTGGGAACGTCCCGTGAGCTACACGAACCATCTCGTCCATCACGGTTGCTCCCGCAACGAATTCTATGAGTTCAAGGCGAGCGCCGAGCGGCTGTGCGATCTCGGCTGCATGATGGAGAATCTCGGCTGCAAGGGCACGCAGGCGCGCGCCGACTGCAACATCCGGCCTTGGAACGGCTCCGGCTCCTGCATCGACGGCGGCTATCCCTGCATCAACTGCACCTCGCCCAGCTTCGAGGAGCCCGGCCATTCCTTCACCGCGACGCCGAAGGTTTCCGGCATCCCGGTCGGGCTTCCGACCGACATGCCCAAGGCCTGGTTTGTCGCGCTGGCGGCGCTCTCCAAGGCGGCGACGCCTGTACGCCTGAAGACCAATGCGACCGCCGATCACGTGGCGGTGCCGCCGCACGACAGGCAGAAGAGGCGACCATGAGCCGACTTGTCGTCGGACCGTTCAATCGTGTCGAGGGCGACCTCGAGGTCAAGCTCGATGTGAGCGGCGGGTGGGTCCGCTCTGCCGAAGTCGTCTCGCCGCTTTATCGTGGCTTCGAGCAGATCCTGCAGGGCAAGTTGCCGCAAGATGCGCTCGTCTACGCGCCGCGCATCTGCGGTATCTGCTCTGTCTCGCAGTCGATCGCCGCCGCACGCGCGCTTGCCGAGGCGCAAGGGCTCGGTGTCGCGGCAAATGGCCGGCTCGCGATCGACCTTATCCATGCGACGGAAAACGTCGCCGACCACCTGACGCATTTCTACCTGTTCTTCATGCCGGATTTCGCCCGCGAGGCCTATGCTGGCGAGTCATGGCACCAGGCGGCCGCTTCGCGCTTCCGTGCTCTCTCGGGAACTGCCGCCGAGGAGGTGCTGCCGGCAAGGGCGCAATGGATGCACATGATGGGTATTTTGGCCGGCCATTGGCCGCATACGCTCGGCATTCGACCGGGCGGCTCGACTCGGGCCGTGACGGCCAACGAGCAGGCGCGCATGGCCGGTATCGTCGGGGCATTCCGCCGGTTTCTGGAGCGCACGCTTTTTGCCGACGCGCTCGAACGGGTAGCGAACCTGTCTACTGCCGATGACCTCGCCTCCTGGCGCGAGGAGAAGCCGGCGCTCCAGGGCGACTTTCGGCATTTCCTCGCCATTTCGGAGGCGCTCGGCCTGGACAGGCTTGGCCGCGCCGGCAGCCTTTTCATGAGCTACGGCGCCTATCATGCCGCAGCCGGCCATCTGTTCCGCCGCGGCCTCTGGAAGGCCGGCTGTCCGACGTCGCTCGACCTGTCGCTGATCACCGAGGATACAGAGAATGCCTGGTACGCGCCGGCCGAACGCCCGTTGCCGCCGACCTCGGGAGAGACCGTGCCTGGCGACGGCACGGGGAAGGGCTACACTTGGTGCAAGGCGCCGCGTCTTGCCGGCGAGGCCGTCGAAGTGGGCGCGATTGCCCGTCAACTCGTGAATGGTCACCCGCTGATCCGCGATCTGGTCGGGTCAGGCAGCGGCAATGTGCATGCCCGGGTTGTGGCGCGTGTGCTGGAGGTCGCTCTCGTTGTTACGGCAATGGAGAGCTGGATCCGTGATCTCAGGCCCGGCGAAGCCTTTTGCGAGCATGGCGCGACGCCGGCCGATGGCGAGGGCACGGGCCTGACCGAAGCTGCGCGCGGCTCGCTTGGCCACTGGCTGAAGGTGCGCAACGGCCGCATCGCCAACTACCAGATCATCGCGCCGACGACCTGGAACTTCTCCCCACGCGATCGTAACGGCAATCCGGGCCCGTTGGAGCTGGCGCTGGAGGGAGCGCCCGTGCTGGCCGGTGAGACCGAACCTCTCGCAGTCCAGCACATCGTGCGCTCGTTCGATCCGTGCATGGTCTGCACGGTGCACTGAAGCCCGGCCATGAACACGCTCCTGGCCGCACCACCAGCCGCAAAGGGTCACCTGATCCGGGTTTCCGGCCTTGTGCAGGGTGTCGGCTTCCGCCCCACCGTCTGGCGCGTCGCCACCGCCATGGGCCTTACTGGCCACGTACGCAACGACGCCGCGGGCGTCGAGATCGCGCTCTGGTGCAGCGATGCCGAGCTGGCGGCGTTCAGGCAAAGGCTCTGCGACGGATGTCCGCCTTTGGCACGCATCGACGCTATCGAGACCACCGACCTTGAAGGATTGCCGCCGCTCGACGGCTTCACCATTGTCGCGAGTGCAGGGGGAGCGGTGCGGACAGGCGTCGTTCCAGACGCCGCATGCTGTGCGGAATGCCTCGCCGAAATCCTCGACCCGCGTGACCGCCGCTATTTCTATCCCTTTGCGAACTGCACGCATTGCGGTCCGCGGTTGTCGATCATCGAAGCGATCCCGTACGACCGCTCCTCGACGTCGATGAAAAGTTTCGTCATGTGTGAGGCATGTCGGGCCGAGTACGAGAATCCTGCGGAGCGGCGCTTCCATGCCCAGCCGATTGCCTGCCCAAATTGCGGCCCGCGCATCTGGCTCGAAGCGGAGGACGGGTCCGTCTTTGCCGGTGGATCGGAACGGGTGATAGACGAGGCCGCCGCTCTGATCAGGGCAGGGCGAATTCTCGCCGTCAAAGGCATCGGTGGCTTCCATCTCGCCTGCGTTGCAACCGACGACGACGCGGTCATGCGGCTGCGCAGCCGCAAGAAACGCGACGGGAAGCCGTTTGCGCTAATGGGCCGCGATCTGCGGCAGATCCGCGAGTTCGCCTTGATCTCGGACGAAGAGCGTGACGAACTCTCATCTCCTGCCGCGCCGATCGTGCTGCTGCACCGGCGCGCGAAGTGCCCGGTGGCACCGGGCGTCGCCCCCGACCACGACCGGCTCGGTTTCATGCTGCCCTACACGCCACTGCACCATCTTCTCATGAGGGTGCTCGACAGGCCGATCGTGTTGACCTCGGCCAACCATTCAGGCGAGCCGCAATGCAGGGACAATAACGAAGCGCGGCGGGAGCTTCACGGCATCGCCGACCATTGGCTGATGCACGACCGCGCGATCGTCAACCGGCTGGACGACAGCGTCGTGCGTTGTGACCAGCATGGTGTTTCGGTGCTGCGCCGTGCCCGCGGCCTCGCACCGTCGCCCATGCCATTGCCGTCTGGTTTCGAGAGCCCGCATAGCGTGCTTGCAACGGGTGGCGATCTGAAAGGCGCGTTTTGCCTGGCCGGAAATGGCAAGGCGCTGCTCTCCCAGCATCTCGGCGATCTCGCCGAACCGAAGAGCCAGGCGGCATGGCGCCGCGCCCTGGACCTCTACAACAACCTTTTCGATGCGAAACCCGGCCTCGTAGTGACCGACCGGCATCCGGCCTACCGATCGAGGCAGATTGGCATCGAACTCGCTCGCGAGTGCGGAGCGAGGCTCATCGAAGTCCAGCACCACCATGCGCATCTTGCCTCCTGCATCGCGGGGCACGGTCGCGCCCTTGATGCTCCTCCGCTGCTGGGCGTGGTCCTCGACGGCATCGGCTTCGGTGACGACGGCACGATCTGGGGCGGAGAGTTCCTGCTCGGCGACTATCGCCGCTACAAACGCCTGGCGCATTTCGATGCCATCGCGATGCCAGGCGGCGACCAGGCGAGCCGCGAGCCCTGGCGCAATGCCTACGCGCATCTCCATGCCGCCTTCGGTCCAGATTTCCTTGCCGGTCCCGTCGGCAATCTGCCGTTTGCACAGGCTTTGGCCGAAAGGCGGCCGAGCATCGTCGCGCAAATGATTGAAAGAGGCGTCAACGCCCCGCTTGCGTCTTCCGCGGGACGGCTGTTCGACGCTTGCGCGGCGATCCTGGGAACCTGCTTCGAGCTGCAGTCCTATGAAGGGCAAACAGGCATGGAGTTGGAGGCGCTCGCGAACCCGTTCATCGAGGAGGCCGAGGCCTGGGCGCTGCCTCCCGACGATGGATCGATCATTCGCTGGCGAGGTCTCTGGGAGGCGTTGCTGCGCGACATGGCTGCTGATGTCGAGATCGGCCTGATCGCCGCGCGTTTTCATCGGACCTTGATCGCGGTCGTGTCCAGAACCACGCGCCGATTGGCCCGCGAGAACCAAGTCGACACGATCGCGCTTTCCGGCGGTGTCTTCCAGAACCGGCTCATGCTTGAAGGGGTGTTCTCGGAACTCTCCGCGGCCGGGTTCGAGCTACTCGCCCATACGGATGTTCCGGCCAATGACGGGGGGCTGGCGCTTGGCCAGGCGATGATAGGCTTGGCCGCCCTCGGCTAAGAGGGGTGCTCGGCGACGATGGGTTCCGCGCCTTTATTGGCTTACCCGCCTGATTGGTTCACCAGCAAAGGAACGATGCGGTCGCTCTTGGCGAGGACGGGACGGCCTGAGGTGGCATAGGGAATGCCGAGCGCATCCCAGGTCTCGACCAGCGCGTCCTGCAATTCGGCGATCAGCGCGTCGGAATGGAAGGGTGTCGGCGTGATGCGCAGCCGCTCGGTGCCGCGCGGCACCGTCGGATAGTTGATCGGCTGGATGTAGATGCCGTGGACGCCGAGCAGGCGGTCGCTGGCCATCTTGCACAGCTCCGGATCGCCGACCAGCACCGGCACGATGTGGGTGGCCGATTCCATCACCGGCAGCCCGGCCGCGGCGAGCACCTGCTTGGTCCTGGCTGCCTGGCGCTGCTGCGCGTCGCGCTCGGCCTGCGAGCGCTTCAGATGCCGGATCGAGGTGGTGGCCGCCGCCGCGATCGCCGGCGGCAGCGCGGTGGTGAAGATGAAGCCCGGCGCATAGGAGCGCACGGCGTCGATGACGGCGCTGGCGCCGGCGATGTAGCCGCCCAGCGTGCCGAAGGCCTTGGCCAAGGTGCCCTCGATGATGTCGATGCGGTCGGCCAGCCCCTCGCGCTCGGTGATGCCGCCGCCGCGCGCCCCGTACATGCCCACCGCATGCACCTCGTCGATATAGGTCATGGCGTTGTAGCGCTCGGCGAGCTCGACGATCTGCCGGATCGGCGCGATGTCGCCGTCCATCGAATAGACGCTTTCGAACACGATCAGCTTGGCGCGCTCGCGGCCCGCCGCCTGCAGCAGGCTTTCCAGATGCGCGACGTCGTTGTGGCGGAAGATCTTCTTCTCGGCGCCCGAGCGCCGCACGCCCTCGATCATCGAGGCATGGTTCAACTCGTCCGAGATGATCAGGCAGTTGGGCAGGAGCCTGGCAATGGTCGAGATCGAGGCCTCGTTGGAAACGAAGCCGGAGGTGAAGACCAGCGCCGCTTCCTTGTCGTGCAGGTCGGCCAGCTCATGCTCGAGCTCGACCAGCGGGTTGGAGGTGCCGGAGATGTTGCGGGTGCCGCCGGCGCCCGAGCCCATCTTGCCGGCCGCGGTCTGGAAGGCGGTAATCACATCGCCGTTCTGGCCCATGCCGAGATAGTCGTTGGAGCACCAGACGGTGATTTCCTGGGCGCGGCCGTTCGAGCGCCAGATGGCGCGCGGGAACTTGCCCACGATGCGTTCGAGGTCGGCAAAAACCCGGTAGCGCCGCTCCGCATGGAGCTGGTCGATCGCGTCTTCGAAGAACCGCTGGTAATTCATGCTGAACTCCTCTGCAGGAAGCGACGCCGCAGGCTGCGACGGTTCGGTCTGCTGGAGCCAACCTACGGACCGGGGCAGGGCTCCGCTTTGAGCTATGTCAAATTACGCGGCGCCGGATCTGTTCGGCACGCCACGAAACGAGATCTCGTTCGGCTGCTGAAGGAGATTGCAAGCCGGTCGCCGGGGGGCGGGGTCGACCCAACCGGCCAAAACTGATTCAAGTCAAAGCGCGGAACTTCATTTCGGCCCAAGTTGGCTAAATGTGGAATCCAATAGCAAGTGCTCCGTTTGGCCGTAGCCTCGAACTAGCCGTTCTGGACGAGGATGGCTTGCACGCGCTTGTATTTCCTTGCGAAAGAGGTCGGGAAGGGTGGCGGGATGCCGTTACCGGTGCGCGCGTCGATATCCGGCCGACCCACTGGCGCGACTGGGACCTCCGAAAAGATAAGACGGCTTCGCTTCGAAACCTGTCTTAAGGCGGCAATTCCGGACGGAAAACCGCTGCGCACTTTTCCCGGAATTGCTCTAAGGTTTGGGTTCAGCGATCAGGGCCATGCGCACCAGGTGCGAAAGGCTGCCGGCGCCCATCTTGCTCATAACGTTGGCGCGATGGATTTCGACCGTGCGTGGACTGATCCCGAGATCATAGGCAATCGTTTTGTTCGGCAACCCGGAGACAAGCCCGTCGAGCACCTGGCGCTCCCGCTCTGACAGGGTGGCAAGGTTCTTCCGGATCTCGGCCGATTGCGGGTGCGTGGCTACCGCTTGACTTCGGTTGTCCAGGGCAGAGCGAATTGCATCGACGAGCACCTCGTCGTCGAACGGCTTCTCGATGAAGTCGGAGGCGCCTTCCTTCATCGCCTGGACGGCCAGGGCGACATCGGCATGCCCCGTCATCACGATTACGGGCACGCTCAGGCCACGGGCTTTCAGTTGCCGCAGGAATTCGATGCCGTCGATGCCGGGCATGCGCACGTCGGTGACGATGCAGCCGTCGATCTCCTTCGGTTCCGTCGCCAGGAACGCAGTTGCCGATTCATGCAGGCGCACGGCAAAGTCGGCCGTCGCGAGCAGGAAGCCCAGCGATTTGCGAACATCGACATCGTCGTCGACGACATGCACGACATCATTGGCCACTGGCAACCTCTTCCTTTTCTACAGCGCGCAGCGTGAACCGAAACGCGGTGCCACCGCCGGGTGGCGACTCTGCCCAGATATGACCACCGTGGGACTCGACGATAGTGCGACAAATGGACAGGCCGACACCCATCCCGTGCTTCTTGGTGGTCACGAAAGGCTGGAAGAGCTGCGCCGAAACCTCTGGCGCCAGCCCCGGGCCGGTGTCGATGACGCCAACCTCCATCATGCCATCGCGCCGCGCTTTGGTTGCGACATGCAATTCCCGACGTGGCGCACCGTGCATGGCCTCCACGGCGTTTCTCATCAGGTTCAGCAATACCTGCTCGATCTGGATTCTGTCGGTCAATACAAGCTCGGCCGCTGGATCGAGATCGTAACTGACGCGCACGTCCGCTTCCTTGGCGCCAACCAGGGCGAGCGACGAGGCGTCGTCGATGAGCGTTGGCAGACGTTCCACCGTATGCTCGCTTTCACCCCTGGCGACAAAATCCCTGAGACGGCGGATGACGTCGCCGGCGCGCAAGGCCTGGTCGGCAGCCTTCTCGACAGCCTCCTGCAACATGGCGGCATTGTCGTCCTTGCTCTTCTCGAGGAGGCGGCGGCTGCCTTTGAGATAGTTCGTGATGGCCGTCAGCGGCTGGTTTATCTCATGCGCCAGCGTCGAGGCCATTTCGCCGAGCGCGGTGAACCGCGCCATGTGAAGCAGTTCCTGCTGCTGTTCCTGCATCCTGGCTTCCGTTTTATGGCGTTCCGTCAGGTCGCGGCAGAAGCCGGTGAAGAAGCGGCCCGTTCCCGGATGCATTTCACCGACCGCGAGTTCCATCGGAAAGGTCGATCCGTCCTTGCGCATTCCGGTTACCGTGCGGCCCAGCCCGATGATGCGGCGCTCTCCCGTCGTCAGGTAACGCTGCAAATATGCGTCATGCTCATTCCGGTATGGCGAGGGCATCAGCAACCTGACGTTTTGACCGATGACTTCGCTGGCCTTGTAGCCGAACAACGTCTCGGCCGCCGTGCTGAAGGATTGGATAAGGCCGCGTTCGTCGATGACGATCATCGCGTCGGGCACTGTCGCCAGGATCGAACGCAGGTGATCCTCGCGCAACTGCAATGCAGCGTTGGCGAACGACAGGTCGCTGACATCCGTGCCCTGAACGAAGATCGCGGTGATCCGGCCGTCCTTGGCTCTGATGGGCTGGTAGACGAAGTCGAGGATACGCTCCTCCGCGAGGCCGGTTTCAGGGTTGCGCAGGACGATTTTGGCATTGCGGCCGACATAGGGCTCGCCGGTTTCGCTGACACGGTCGAGCAATTCGAAGAACCCCTGGCCCTCGAGCTCGGGCAAGGCTTCGCTGACCGACTTGCCGATGACCTGCCGCCGGCCGATCAGCCGTTGATAAGCGGCATTGGTCAACTGGAAAACGTGGCCCGGCTCGCTGAGCACGGTCATGAAGCCAGGAGCCTGCTCGAACATCAGCGCGAGAAGCTCAGGTTCCGGCAGGTAGTCTCGCCCCATTTCATCGCCGGATACCGGAAGTGCCGCGGCGATGGCTTCGGGTGAAGCTTCTCCCTTTTTGCTCACGAGCATTCTCCGGATTGAAGTACAGCAGCGGTCGATGATGTAGCACTCATCTTTTTACCCGCCAAACAGTCGCTGCGGCGATTTTGATCGGTATCAAGGCACTGCACCTCCAACACACTGCAAAATGACGCAGACTTTCCGCATCGAGCAAGGTGCCCGCATGTCCTACAAAACGATAGTCGTCAATCTGGCCGTTGATGCAAACCCCGCGCCGATCATAAAGCTGGCAACGGAACTCGCGCAGCGCTTTGATGCTCACCTCGTCGGCCTCGCTGCCGCGGACGTTCCGCCCTTGGTGTCGACGGGAGAAGGCCTGGTCTACGAAGGCGAGGTCATGCAGATAGCTCGCACCGAAATCGAGAAGCGTCTTGCCGAACTGCGCGACATTTTCGAGAAGCTTGTCCCGGCCTCGATAAGCAGTGAATGGACGCAGTACATCTGCGGTCCGACACGTGTTCTCGGCATAGCCGCCCGTTCGGCCGACCTTATCGTGACCGGTGATGGAGGGGAGGATGTCTTTCGCGCCGTCGATATCGGAAGCCTCGTGCTCGGCGCTGGCCGCCCGGTGCTGGTCGCCGCGAGCAATGCCGAGCACCTTTTGGGAAAGACTGTCCTTGTCGCCTGGAAGGACAGCAGGGAAGCCCGCAGGGCCTTGTCCGACTCCTTGCCGTTCCTGGCCAGGGCCAACGAAGTGGTCGTCGCCACGATGGAACCCGTCTCCGGAGAAGAAGTTCGCAACAGCCTCGCCGACGTCGCGGTATTTCTGGAGCATCACGGCATCACGGCGCGAACCGAAGTGATCTCCGGCGAGGCGGACGGCGACAGCCTTACGGCATTTGCGCGCTCGATCCATGCCGACCTGATCGTGACGGGCGCCTACGGCCACAGCCGGCTGAGGGAATGGGCCTTCGGCGGTGTTACGCGGACGCTGATTCAGCAGTCCGGCATCAACCGCTTGATGTCCTATTGAAGCTTCGGGTGGCGTTCGCGCAGCTTTTGCGGATGATGGATCCGCATCCACGGGGTCAGGCAGATTGAACGGTCTATTTCTTCTCGAAGCGTTTCTGCTCTTTGCCGCGCCAGGGCCGACCAACGCTCTCCTGATGGCGGGGGCGGTCAAGCGAAAGAGGGCGATTACGCTCCTGGCCGCGCAAGCATGCGGATACGGGATCGCGGCGGCGCTCTGGCTTTCGTTACGCCCATTGATGCCGGCTGACGCCATCCAGATACTCAAACTGATCGCAGCCGGGTGGCTTGTGGTTCTGGGCCTGCGTTTGATGGCCAGCAACCCGATCAACGTATCCGAAAGCGGCGACAGCCTTTCGGTGCTGGCAACCACCGCCCTCAATCCGAAGGCGTTTATCTACTGCCTGGCGATGGTGCCGATGAATGCCAAGCCGCACGTTTTGGGCGCCTACTGGATCGTGCTCCTTGGGATGACGGCAGCCACGGGATCGCTCTGGCTTTTGTTCGGCAAGCGGCTACGCGGAGGCAGGAGCATGGCGGACAAGGTTGCCGGCGCGGCCCTTCTTGGATTCGCCCTGTTGTTGCTGCGACCGTTATTGGCCGCAGCGGCGATCTAGAGCAATTCCAGGAAAAGTGTGTAACGGTTTTCCGTCCGGAATTGCGTGAAAACAAGGAGATAGAGGGGTTCTGCGTTTCCGTGAAACTATGAGCCACCCTAGGAGACAAGCACGACCGACAGAGGGCCAGCGCAGAACAGTTTGTCCGTAACTTTCTTGACGCCGGCGACATTCTCGGCGGCAACGATGGCGGCCTTTCGCTGACGCTCGTCGAAAATCGCGCCATTCAATTCGACGACGCCCTTGTCGACGGTAACGCCGATCAGGTCGCCCCCGCTCCAGGACTGCTGCTGCAGCTCGGCCACAATGGTCCTGCGTATCAACTCGTCATCGGCGGTCGCCGCGCTTGATTTGGGCAGGATCCGAAGCAGGGCCCGCAACAAATCCGAGCGGGTGACGATGCCGACGATTTTGCCGGCCTCGACGATAGGTACAGTCTTGATGTCGTGGCGAGCCATCAATTCGACGATCTCGGCAAGCGACGTGCCTGGCGGCGCGGAGACGACTTCTGTCGTCATCACCTCGCCTACGCGGCGTCCGTTCGCGTGGACATATTCATCGGCGACCTTGCCGGGGCCAGCCAGAAATTCCAGCCAGCGAGGACGAACACGCTGGGTGCCGAGCTCTTGACGGCGCAGGAAGTCGCCTTCGCTTATGATCCCGGCCATGGCGCCGTCGCGTGTGACCGGCAGACAACTGATTTTCCTGGTCAGCATCAGATCGGCCGCTTTGGCGATCGAGGCCGAAGCATCGATTGAGATCACCGGCGTTGTCATGATGGCCTGGGCTTGCATCGGCATTTCCTGCTCTCCATCAGGCCCCTTTTTGAAGCGCCGGGAACGGCAGCGCTTTGATCTGCGTCAGTTTGATCGTCAGCCTTTGTCGGGCCGGTCATCGGGCTCGATCAGTATCCGCTCCGCGGCTCCGTCGAGATCCTCGTATTGGCCGCTTCGCAATGCCCACAGGAAGCAGGACAGACCGAGCGCTCCCAAGAACAGGGCCACGGGAATGAGATAGACAAGCGTGGTCATGGATGGGTCGCTTCCACGGTGTCCGTGCGGCGCCGGGTCCGAAGCACTTCCGGCACCGCTTTCACCGTAGCCTGAAGCCGCATCGCGTTGCCGATCACGATCAGCGAGGAGGCGGACATGGCGATCGCCGCGATGAGCGGCGTCACATATCCGAGAATGGCGATCGGCACGGCAAGGGCGTTGTAGACGATCGCGACGGCGATGTTCTGGCGAATGAGCCGGCCGGCCTTCCGAGAGATATCGACGGCAAGGGGAACTGCCTGAAGGCTCTCGCGCAGGAAGACGAAGTCCGCGGCCTGGCGGCCGATATCGGCCGCGGTCGCGGGGGCGATCGAGACATGTGCCGCTCGCAGCGCCGGTGTGTCGTTGAGGCCGTCGCCCACCATCAGCACCTTGTGTCCCGCGCGGGTCAGCGACTCGATCCACTCGACCTTTCCCGAGGGCAGCAGCGCCGGCACGAAACTTTCAATTCCCAATGCGGTGGCAACCTGGCTGCAGGCTTTCTCGGTATCGCCGGACAGCATATCCACCGACACGCCGGCGCCCTTCAGCTGCTGAATCGCCGCCTGGGCGTCCGATCGAGCCGCATCCTCGAAAGCGAAGCATGCGACGATGCTGCCATTCCTCGAAAGCACCGTGCCGCCATAGCCGCCGATCTTGCCTTCGCCGCCGGTCCGGGCCTTCCAGCCGGCCCATCCGCGTCGGCCGAGGCGCCAGATGTCATCTCCAGCGGCCGCTTCGACGCCGAAGCCGGGTTCTTCTCGCACCGAGTCGAGCTTGGGCTGACCGGCAAAGCCCGCATAGGCGGCAATAGCCTTTGAAAACGGATGCCGCGAATGAGCCGCTATGTCGGCGGCCATCGCGAGCATGGTCGGATCGATCTCGGATGCGTTGACCAGCCTTGGCTGTCCTAAAGTCAGCGTTCCGGTCTTGTCGAACACCGCCGTATCGATCGCGGCGAGACGCTCCAGGGCCGAGCCATCCTTGACCATGACCCCGGCTTCGAACAGGCGCCGGGCCGCCACGACCTGAACGATCGGCACCGCAAGGCCGAGAGCGCAGGGGCAAGTGATGATGAGCACGGCGATGGCGATGGTGACGGCGCGGTGCCAGTCGCCGGACGCCACCATCCAGCCGATGAACGTCGCAAAGGCGGCGATATGAACCACCGGCGCGTAGAGTGCCGACACCCGGTCGGCAATCCTTCTGTATTGCGAGCGGCCGCCTTCGGCGGCCTCCATCAGCCGAACCATTTCGGCCAGGAAGGAATCCTTCGCGGCGGCGGTCGCCTGCATCGTCAGCGGGCCGGTGAGGTTGAGCGTTCCGGCCTGGACATGTGCCCCGGCACCCACGGCCTTGGGCGTGCTTTCGCCGGAGACGAGCGAGCAATCGAGGTCGGAATTGCCGCTGAGTATATCGCCGTCGACCGGTATCCTTTCTCCGGCCGCGATAAGCAGGCGCATTCCTGGCATGAGTTCGGCGACGGGCACGTATTCGCGCGTATTGTCTTCCCGCAGCACCACCGAGCCCCGTGCCGCGAGTCTCGACAGGCCGTTGACGGCCGTGCGTGCCCGTTCCCGCATCACATGATCCAGCGTGCGGCCGATCAGCAGGAAAAAGAGCAGCGACACCGAGGCGTCGAAATAGGCATGCTCGCCGTGATTGATGGTCTCATAGAGGCTCATCGCGTAAGCCAGGGACACACCCACCGCGATCGGCACATCCATGTTCATCCGGCCATGGCGAAGTGCGTTCGCGGCGGAACGGAAATAGATTCCGCCGGCGAAGGCGAGCGCCGGGATGGCGATCAGCGCGGATATCCAGTGAAACAGATCCCGCGTCGCGCCTTCGGCTCCGGACCAGACCGACACCGAAAGCAGCATGATGTTGCCGGCTGCGAAGCCTGCGACCGCGACGGCCCGGATCAACTCCGAAAGGGTTTTGTCCTTCTCGTGAATGTCCGGGTCGAACAGATGTGCCTGGTAGCCGAGCCGGCCGAGCACGGCGAACAATGGCGGGACGCTGTCTCCACGCCAGCGCACCGAGACGCGCTTGGTCGAAAGATTGACACGGGCGGACTCAACGTTCTCGACCTTGGCGAGAGCGGTCTCGATCGCCTGAATGCAAGCCCCGCAGTGGACTGTCGGTACCGACAGCTCGGTCTGGTGCACGCCGCCGCCCAGAGAGCGGCTGGCGAGCTTGATCTCGTCGCTCGACGGCGAGGCGGACGCTGCATTGACGACGTCCAAGGCCATTTCGGCTCCCGGCGCGCAGCAGCTCATTGCAGTGCTCCTTTCGAGATTATGATGCGGCGAACATCGCGAAACGGCGCCGTCAATCCGGCGTCGGCATCGATCTCGATGATCCAGACGCCGTCCTTCGGCGTGTGCCGGGCGGCAAACTCCTGCGTGTTCGCAGGCGTGCCGCCGGCCGCCGCGGCAAGTGTGACGGCTTCGTCCTCGGCTTCGTAAGCCGGGTGCCGGAACAGCATCCTGACGCCATGCAGCGGCACCGGCTTGCCCTGGGCGTCGACAAGGCTGTAGCGGACGTCGCCGGAGGCGATGGTCAGCCTGCCCGTCCAGCCGAGCGCTGCCTGCGCCCTTCCTTTCCTGGCTTCCTCGTTGAACTGCTGGCTGGCGACATAGGTGTTCTCAACGACCAGCCCGGTCCAGCTCTTGCGCGCGAGTGTGGCCATCGTGACATTGACCCCGATCACCACCCCGAAGAAGGCAAGGATGGAGATCAGCATATGCCTGCCGGTGAACTCGCGCGGCTTTCGTGCATGGGTGTTCATTTGCCGATCTCCGGTGCGTTGAAACTGGCGGTGTATTCGGCGGATTCGGAACTTGCCTTGTCCTCGATGCGGAATTCGAAGTGTTGAACCGGCTTTTTGATCTGGTCCGCCGGTTGACGAACAAAGACCTTGAGTATCTTCAGCCGATCGGGTTCGACCTGGGTGGCAAACGAGCGGCTCGCGGGCTGGTCCATGCCGACGATGCTCATTTCTGCGTCGTCGAGCCCTTCAAGGGTAACCTCGATCGTCCTCGGCTCGGGGACCATGTTGAGCAGCTTGACGGTGTAGCCGTTCCGGATCGAGCCGTCCGAAAGCGTCACGAACTGCGGATTTCTGTCGTGCAGGACATTCAGCTCCAGCCGCTCACGCGTCAGCAGTGAATAGACCAGCACCAACCCGATCGCCGACCATGCGCCGAGGTAGATGAAGGTGCGCAACCGGAAGATCTTGCCCAGATGGAAATGCGCCAGGCCGTCGACGAAGCTGCCGCTTGGCGTCCTGACAAGCGCCGGGTTTACCGGACCGGTGCCGCCGGCGGTCGCCAGCGCCATGTTGGCGTTGTAGTCCGCCAGCGTTGCGTAGGAGATCAGCCCGCGCTCGCGGCCGAGCTTGTCCATGACGCCGTCGCAGGCATCGATGCAGAGCGCGCAGGTGATGCACTCCAACTGCTGGCCATCGCGGATGTCGATGCCCATCGGGCAGACGGCGACGCAGGCGTTGCAGTCGACGCAGTCGCCGACCGATTGTCCGGCGGCCACCGCCTTCTTGGCATGGCGCGAACGCGGCTCGCCGCGCCAGTCGTTGTATGTCACCGTCAACGAATTTTCGTCGAGCATGGCCGCCTGGATGCGCGGCCACGGGCACATGTAGGTGCAGACCTGCTCGCGCATCAGTCCGCCGAACACATAGGTGGTGCCGGTCAGGACGGCGATCGTGACATAGGCGACGGGCGCGGCCGTGCCGGTGACCACTTCACGCAGCAGCGTCGGCGCGTCGGCGAAGTAGAAGATCCAGGCGCCGCCGGTGGCCGCTCCAATGATGAGCCAGGTGGCATGCTTGATTGTGCGCAGGAAGAGCTTGCGGGCCGTCCAGGGAGCGGCCTCCAGCTTCATTCGCGCATTGCGGTCGCCTTCGATCGCGCGTTCCACGACGAGGAACAGGTCCACCCAGACGGTTTGCGGGCAGGTGTAGCCGCACCAGGCTCGCCCGACCGTGGATGTGATCAGGAAAAGACCGACGCCCGCCATCATGAGAAGGCCGGCGACGTAGTAGAATTCCTGCGGCCAGATCTCGATGAAGAAGAAATAGAAACGACGGTTCGCCAGATCGAGGAGAACGGCCTGGTCGGGAGCGAAAGGTCCGCGGTCCCAGCGCAGCCAGGGCGTCAGATAATAGATGCCGAGCGTGATCGCCATCACCACCCATTTGAACTGGCGGAAACGGCCGGATGCACGCTTAGGGAAAATCTTCTTGCGCGCCGTGTACAGCGGCTGTCGCGTCTTGGCGGAGTTGACCGCTTCTGCCTCGAGCCGTTCTACCTGCGTCTGATCCAGCACGACCAATCTCCAATCGCGGCGAAATGATGCCGCCTCTGTCCGGCACTCTTGCAATCGCTCACGCCGCGTCGCGTTGATGCAGGTCAAATTGAATCATCAAAAACAAGTCGAGGCCCGGCATGGCCGGGCCTCGTCGCTTGAACGGCCAAGGGCCGAGAATAGTCCCCGCTTCTATTCTCCGCCGCCAAGCGAATGGACATAGACAGCCAGTTCCTTGACCGTAGTCTCGCCAAGACGACCGACCCAGGCGGGCATCACCCCGTTCTTCGGAGCTTTCACTTGAGCAGCAATGGCGGCTTCGCCGGGGCCGTAGAGCCAGATCGCATCGGTGAGATCGGGTGCTCCGAGCTCCCTGTTGCCCTTCGCGTTCTCGCCATGGCAGGCGACACAATTGTCCGCGAAAACCTTGGCGCCGGGCTCGATCAGGCTCTTGTCCTTCACTGGGCCCGACAGGCTGGCAACGAAAGCGCTCACCTGGGCGACCTGCTCGGGCTGGAGCACGTCGGCGAAGGCAGGCATCTCGGACTGGCGGGTATCGGCGTCCGCGGCGAAGCGGACGCCGTGCGTGATCGTCTGCTGGATCTGCTCCGTCTTTCCTCCCCAGAGCCAATCGTCATCGTTGAGGTTCGGAAATCCTTTCGACCCCAGAGCGCCGGATCCGTGGCATTGCACGCAGTTGACCTTGAATGCCGCGCCGCCGGCCGCGACGGCAAACTCGCGCAGCGCATCGTCGCCCGCGATTTCGGAAACACTCTTGGACTCTATTGACGCGACGTATTTGGCCTTGGCGGCTTCCGCGGCGGCCAATTCGTTCTTGACGTCGTTGCGGCTGGAAAAGCCCAGAACGCCCCTGGTGGTCGAGCTCAGCATCGGCCAGGCGGGATAGAAGATCGTATAGGCGAGCGCCCAGGCGATGGTGACGTAGAAGGTGATCACCCACCACCGCGGCAGGGGATTGTTGAGCTCCTTGATCCCGTCCCACTCGTGCCCAGTCGTTGTGATGCCCGAGATTTCGTCGATATGCTCGCTGCTCATGATCAATCGTCCTTGAGAGGAATCTGTGCGGCCTGGTCGGCATGCGCTTTGCCACCCGGACGAAGCGCGAAGGCTATGCAGCCGACAAAGAACAGGGCCATGGCAAGCAGGCCCCAGCTGTCGGCGAACTCACGCATCAAATTGTAGTCCATCGATTGCTCTCCTCAGCGATAGCCGGCTGCTTCGTCGTAGTTCTTGAAGTCGACCAGCGTGCCGAGCATCTGCAGATAGGCGACCAGCGCATCCATCTCGGTGATCTGCTGGGGGTTGCCGTCGAAGTCGCCGACCTTGGCTTTCGGATAGCGGCTTTCCAGTCCGGACGTGTCCGCGTTGGGGTCTGCCTGAGCCATCAGGTCTGCATTGGCGTTCGAGACCATGTCATCGGAATAGGGCACTCCGACACGCCTGTTCGCGACCAGATGCGTCGAGAAGTCCTTCACCTCGATCGGCGTGTTTCTCAGGAACGCGTAGCTCGGCATGATCGACTCCGGCACGACGGAGCGCGGATCGTCGAGATGCTGGACGTGCCAGGCGTTGGAGTAGCGATCGCCGACGCGCGCAAGATCAGGGCCGGTCCGCTTCGATCCCCACTGGAATGGATGATCGTACATGGACTCGGCAGCCAGGCTGTAGTGGCCATACCGTTCGACCTCGTCCCGGAAGGGTCGGATCATCTGGCTGTGGCAGAGGTAGCAACCTTCGCGAACATAGATGTTGCGGCCGGCGAGCTCGAGCGGGGTGTAGGGCCGCATGCCGTCCACCTTCTCGATCGTGTTGTCGAGATAGAAGAGCGGTGCGATCTCGACGATGCCGCCGACCGTGACGACCAGCAGGGAACCGACGAGAAGAAGCGTGGCGTTCTTCTCGATTAGGGAGTGTTTATCGATCAGACCCATGTCTGGCTCCTTATTGAGCAGGCTGGAGAGCGGGTGCGGAACCCGGCAGTGGTTGTTCTTTGCGCTGGTAGCCGAGGATGGTCATGGTGATGTTCCAGGCCATGATCAGGGCACCGGCGAGATACATGGCGCCACCCGCTGCGCGCATGAGGTAGTAGGGGTGCATGGCGGCGACGGTCTCGGCGAATGAATAGACGAGGAAACCCTGTTCGTCGTACTCGCGCCACATCAGGCCCTGCATGATGCCGGAAACCCACATCACGGCCGCGTAGACGACGATGCCGAGCGTCGCCAGCCAGAAGTGCCAGGTGACGAGACGCATCGAATAGAGCCGCTCACGGTTCCAGAGCTTGGGCACCATGTAGTAGATGGCGCCGAACGAGATCATGCCGACCCAGCCGAGCGCGCCGGAATGGACATGGCCGATGGTCCAGTCCGTGTAGTGCGAGAGCGAGTTGACGGCCTTGATCGACATCATCGGGCCTTCGAAGGTCGACATGCCGTAGAAAGCGATGGCCGCGACCATCATGCGGACGATCGGATCGGTGCGGATCTTGTCCCAGGCTCCGGAGAGGGTCATCAGGCCGTTGATCATGCCGCCCCAGGAGGGCATCCACAGCATGACCGAGAACACCATGCCGAGCGTCTGCGCCCAATCGGGCAGGGCGGTGTAGTGAAGGTGATGGGGGCCGGCCCAGATGTAGAGGAAGATCAGCGCCCAGAAGTGGATGATCGACAGGCGGTAGGAGTAGACCGGGCGGTTCACCTGCTTCGGCACGAAGTAGTACATCATGCCGAGGAAGCCGGCGGTCAGGAAGAAGCCGACGGCATTATGGCCGTACCACCACTGGGTCAGCGCGTCCTGAACGCCTGAGAATGCCGAGTAGCTCTTCGAGCCTAGGAATGACACCGGCATCGAGAGGTTGTTGACCACATGCAGCATCGCAATGGTCACGATGAAGGAGAGGTAGAACCAGTTGGCGACGTAGATATGCGGTTCCTTGCGCTTGAGGATGGTGCCAAGGAAAAGGATCAGGTAGGCGACCCAGACGATCGTCAGCCAGAGGTCGACATACCATTCCGGCTCGGCATATTCGCGACCTTCGGTGATGCCGAGCAGATAGCCGGTCGCGGCCATGACGATGAAAAGCTGGTAGCCCCAGAAGACGAACCAGGCGAGATCGCCGCCGAACAGCCTCGCGCGCGAGGTACGCTGCACGACATACATGGACGTGCACAGAAGAGCGTTGCCGCCAAAGGCGAAGATCACGCCGGAAGTATGCAGAGGCCGGAGGCGGCCAAAATTGAACCAGGGTTGGATATCGAGATCCGGGTAGGCAAGCTGAAGAGCAATGACAACGCCGACCAGCATGCCGACGACGCCCCAGAACACCGTGGCGATCGCTCCGTAACGGATCGGACCATCCATGTAGGCCGAGGGGTCGACCGGAGTTGCCGCCTTGAAATCCGTGTTGCGCAACAGGATCGCGGTGAAGCCAGCCACCGCGAAGAACAACACCCACATATGCTGGCGAAAAGGCTCATCTGCGCCGAAGCCGGCAGCCACTAGGGCCGCAAAGGCAAACAGGCTTAGAAGGACGATCTCCGTGCCAAATCTCATCGCAAGTCCCCGATCTCGAAGTTCCAGCGGAAAATGACCGCTCGCGGCACCATTTCGGGATTTTCCACCCTCACAGCCTTGATCCAGGTCAAACGGTACAGCTTTTGTTTTCGGGAGCCGTCAGGGCCGGCCATCAAGAACGCCAGGGCCGTCGGAGCAACGACCGCGCCAGGAGCCACGCCCGATCTGAGAGCCCGAAACTCACCGATTGCTTTGCGCGGGAGAAGGCGGGCCGTCGGCTGTTCAGTCGCCGCGGCGTTCCTCGAGCTGAGCCACGCTTTCCAGGCTGATGTGCCGTTTGTTTACAATCCGGATCACGCCATCCGACCGCAGCCTGGACAATTCGCGGCTTACCGTCTCGATGGTCAGTCCAAGAAAATCGGCGATATCCGCGCGTGACAGCGGCAGGTCGAAGCTTGTCGAGCCCGCCGGATGATTGGCCGGATCGATGTTTCTGGCGATCATGAGAAGGAAGCTTGCTACTTTTTCGGACGCGGTCTTGTGCCCCAGTGCCGTCATCCAGTCGCGCGCTTCGTCGAGCTCGTTCAGCGCGTGCTGGAGCAGCCTTTGCCCGATCTCCGGCGTGTCGCCCATCATCCGGTCGATGATCGCCCTCGGAAACGAGCAAAGCGTCATTTTCGTCAAGGCTTCGGCCTTGATTGGCCTTTTTGCCTCGAACGGCCTGCCTAGAAAATCGGGCGCGAAATGGAACCCGACAATCTGCTGACGACCGTCCGACAGGTTTCTCGTAAGCTTGACCACGCCGGACAGCACGTTCGAGTAGGTGCCATCGTCGGGAAGTTCCGTCCCGGCCAGGACCTCATGTCTCGATGAGGCCCTGGCCAACTCGGCGAGCTGGCCGGCCTCGAGCGCGCCGCATAGCCCGCCATGGCGCGCTTCGCAGGATTCGCAAATCGCGGGAATGCCAACTCGTTGAGCATCCTGTCTGACGGCCATACGACGCCTTTAATGAAGCAGGGACCGCAACTTGCGCCGGTTGCGCCCTGCGCCGCCTTGATCGAGATCAAGGCTTTGTCGGGGTAGTTTCGGCAGTTTGCCCGTATGAGCACCTCAGCCGCCACTGCCTATGAAACACGCCCAACCCCAACCGCAGGCCCCCCAACCGCGGGACTTGGCGACAACGTACCGCGTTATACGAGCTACCCGACGGCCCCGCACTTTCATCCGGGCGTCGACGCGGCAACGGTTCGCGGCTGGATGGATGCACTTGAGGGCAATGACGAGATATCGCTGTATCTGCATATCCCCTATTGCGACAGGCTGTGCTGGTTCTGCGCCTGCCACACCAAGCAGACCCGGCACTATGCGCCCGTGGCCACTTTTCTGCGCTCGCTCCACAAGGAAATCGAAACTGTCGGCGGCCTTGTGAGCGGCCGGGGCAAGGTACGTGCCGTCCATTTCGGCGGCGGCTCCCCGACCATGCTGAAGCCCGACGACATCCTCATGCTCGGAAAAGCGTTGCGGGATCGGTTCGACTTTCTCGACGATGCCGGCCTCAGCGTTGAGATCGATCCGAACGACATGGATGAAGGGCGGCTTGATGCCTTCGCTGCGATCGGCATGACCAGAGCGAGCCTCGGTGTCCAGGACTTCGATCCCAAAGTGCAGAAGGCGATCAATCGCGAGCAGAGCTTTGCGCTGACCAAAAGCATTGTCGATGCGGTGCGGGCGAGGGGTGTCACGTCCGTCAATCTGGACCTGCTGTACGGCCTGCCGCATCAGACCTGCGAGAGCGTTGCGGCGACTGTCGCCCAGGCGCTGACGCTGGCGCCGGACAGGCTGGCCCTGTTCGGCTATGCGCATGTGCCCTGGTTCAAGAAGCATCAGACGATGATCGATGAGGCGTGGCTGCCCGATTCCGCCGCACGTCTGGCGCAGTCGCAACTCGCCGCGAGACTGATCGTCGACGCCGGCTACGAGGCGCTCGGGCTCGATCATTTCGCCAAGCCGGGCGATTCGCTGGCGGTCGCGGCGCGCGCCGGCAAGATCCGCCGCAATTTCCAGGGTTATACCGAGGATCAGTGCGAAACCCTGATCGGCCTTGGCCCGTCCTCGATCAGCCGGTACCGCCAGGGCTATGCACAAAACATCGTTGCGACCGGCGAGTACGAGAGGGCCGTGGATTCCGGAGAACTGGCGATAGGCCGCGGTATTGAACTCGGCGTCGAAGATCAGGCGCGGGGCTGGGTCATCGAGCGCCTGATGTGCAACTTCACTTTCTCAGCGGTCGAGCTTGTCGAACGCTTTGGAAATGTCGGCCAAAGGTTGCTGTGCGAGGCCAGCCGCCTAGCCATCAGCGGCGCGGGCCAGTTCCTTCGGCTCGACGGTGAAAACTTCGTCGTGCCGGCGCAAAGCCGCCCGCTGGTTCGGACGGTGGCGGCGAAATTCGACACGTATTTCAGGAATGGAACCGGCAGGCATTCGGTGGCGGTTTGATCAGCGGCCAGGCCCGCTGATCAAAAGTGCTCGCCGACCCTGAACGGGCCGACACGGGTGCCGGCCGCGATCAGATAGGCGGTCGACCAGCCGATCAGCAGAAACCCGTTGACGCCTTCCAGGGCTGCCAGGACGCGCCAGCCATGGGCGGGCACCACGTCGCCATAGCCGACCGTCGAAAAGGTGATGGTCGAAAAGTAAAGCGCCGTCTCGAAGTCGCCCAGGATTCCGAGGAACAGGTAGACTCCCGCCCACAGCCAGACTTCCGCCGTCATGACCGCAAAAAGTCCCATCACGACGCTGATCATGGCGACGACCCGGCTGCGGCGGCCGTGCATGCGAAAGAGCGCCACAAGGCGTGCCATCACGTAGGTAATCGCGATAAGGCCGAAAGTGTGGATCAGGACCGTCAGGCTTATGACGATGGTGCCGACGCAAAGGTTGAGGATCATCCCGGGAAACTACGGACTGCGATGGCAGTAGTCATTGCGTAAAATCAAAGCAAAGCACCGGCCGGGTAAAAGCACCCGGCGCCGGCGGCGTTTGACAGGCCAGCCTATTCGCCGACCGCGACCGCGGCAGGACCAAGGCGAAAGAACATGGCGAGTTTCAGGCTCGTCGCTATTCGTTCCGCCCGCTCGACAAACACCGCCGCGATTTCGGAGGCGAACAGCTCTGCCGCCGTTTCCCCGAAGAGGGCCAACCAGATATCGAAGTCGGCTTCAACGACATCCTGAAGCTTCAGGTGAGCCGGCACCGGCCGTCCATGATAGTCGCCGCTCTTCAATATGACGGAGCACCAGAAGTCCGTCATCTTCTCGAGATGAGGCTCCCAATCACCGACGATCTCGCGGGCGAAAATGGGTCCGAGTCGCTCATCCTTTCTGACCTTGGAATAGAATTTGCGGACCAGTGCTCCTATCGAGGCCCGATCGACATCAGAACGAACCAGGGGCTGTTCGGGGGCAGGGCGAACCCCGTCGAGCAAGACCGGTTTCGAAGTCATTCACGTTCCTATTCTTCAAGCTTCAGGTAACGCCCAGGCGATGAAGCGCGTCCTGAAACCAGCTACGGTCATGGACGAGTCGAAAGCCCAGATTGTCGGGCGGCGTGCCCACCGCGCAACCGCCGCTTTTGCCGTCTCGGATGAAGTTCGACATGTAGGTGCGGTGGAAGCCCTCCACAACATGCACGCCGCAATTGCTGATCGAGCTGGCAATGACGCCACCGGACATCGTCGCGTGGGCATAGCAAGTGGATGTCCACTCCCAGACATTGCCGGCAATATCCGCAACGCCCTTTGAATTGAGGCCGAAGGACCCGGGTGTCCGCGGTTCAGGATCCGATTTGCGACCGAGCGCAACCTCGTTGCGATACTGTGTGAGCCATCGCCTTGCCGGGTCGGCCGGGTCGCCTTCGCCGGCCTCTATGTCGGCCCTGAACCGCTCGCCAGCGGCATAGGCCCATTCCAGGTCTGTCGGCAGCCGCCATGTCTCGCCCGTTCGCGCCGACAGCCAGTTTGCATAGGCTTGCGCATCGGTGAAGCTGACGCCGGTCGCCGGAACGTTGCCGGCGAGGCGCGAGTCGGCGGGCTTGCAGGCGCCATCCGAAACGCAACGGTCGTAATCCGTTGCGCTCACCTGGAACTTCATGATTTCCAGCGGCGCATCGATGGTCTCCTTCAAGACGGACGCCGGCGCGGGATGACTGTCCTTAAGGAATTCGCCAGGCTGCGAATGGTTGAATGAACCAGGCGCCAGAACCACCAGTTCACCCACGGCAACGGGAGCCCCCGATTGCGAACCATCGACCGCATGGCTGACGCCCAAACCGATGAGCGCGGCGGCCGCGATCGTTCCGAACGTGAAGGCAGGATCGAAAGACATGCCGAAAACTCCGCCTGCCGTGCAACCCGCCCGCGGTGAGGGCGGGTTGCGCGGTGATCGGCTCTCTCAGGTTACGAGGCGATCGCCTTGGGCGGTTCGACCTGCATCATCAGATCGTCGTCCCAGCTTCCGTCGACGGTGAAGTGCGCTGTCGCGCCGAGCTCGACCGCCTCGATCAGATTGTGATTGACGTAGGCATAGACGCCCGGCTGCCGGAATGTGTAGAGCGCGGCGCCGGCGGATCCACCGCGGATGAACCAGGTTTCCATGTCCTTGGCAGGCGGGTTCGCGAACTTGCCGCCCTGCCAGACGAAGTCGCCGTGGCCGCCGATCAGGTGCGGTCGCGTGTCGCGATTGGCCTGCGAGTGGACGATGAGGACGGTCTCGCCGACCTTGGCCTTCATGGCGTTTTGGCCGGTCAGCGATCCTGCCTTGCCGTTGAACACGACATGCGTCGGGATCAGCCCGCGCATCACCTTCACGGTGTCGTCGTAATTGTCGCCGGCCGAGTCGTACTTCTTGAATTTTCCCTGTTCGTCGCGCGGGATGTAGAAGTCGTTCTCGCCGATATAGTAGATACGGTCATAGCGGACGGGCTTGCCCTTGTCGTCCTTCAGGCCGTCGCGCGGGAGCACCATCACGGCTCCGCTCATTCCCGACACGACATGCCAGGGGATCATCGCACCGCCCGGCGCGCAATGGTAGACGAACGTTCCCGGCCGGGTCGCCTTGAAGCGCAGCGTCACCTGCTCGCCCGGATTGACCAGGGTCAGCCCGCCGCCCCCGAGCGCGCCGGTCGCCGCATGGAAGTCGATGTTGTGGGCGAGCGTGTTGGTATCGGGATTGATCAGCGTGAGCTCGAGATAGTCGCCCTCATGCACGACCATCAGAGGGCCCGGAATGGAGCCGTTATAGGTCATGGCGTTGAGCTGCGTGCCGTCGGCATCGATGACCATCGGCTTCTCTTCGATCTTCATGGTGAACTCGACAACCTTGGGACCGCCTTTGGCCACCTGGTCGTGAGCGTGCACGAACGGCGGCGCGACAAGGGTCACCTTCTCGCGCGGCAGTCCGGCCACATCCTTCGCGGCCGCCATCGCCGGCGCCGAGCCAAGGGTGGCAACGGCGGCAGCGGTAAGAACAGAACCCAACAAGGCTTCACGTCTCGTAAGCATTTTTCATCTCCTGAACTTCACCGTTTCGATGAAGCCAGGATAGTATCTTTGCGCGGCGCTTCTTTGCGTTTGCGCAAACCTGGATCAATTGATTTTTGATTTGGATCAATTGCCGGATGCATCCCCGCATTGCTTGGCCGTGATTGCTGCGGATGCCAAATCGCAAAATGAAAATGGCCGGACAGACCTCTCCCATGGTCTGTCCGGCCAGTGCCTCCAGCCCGCCATTGCCGGAGGCAGCCACGCGCGCTGTCGGATCAGTTCGAAGCGGTCTTGGTCGCTTCCGCGAACAGTTCGGCAAAGACGGGCTTCGCCTTGCCGGTCTGCTTGACGGCTTCCGCCGCTTCCAGGTTGACGGGCTTGCCGACGACGATCAGAGCCACCATGCCCATGCCGTAGTGGGGAGCGCATTTCACGCCATAGACGCCCTCTTTGGTAAGGGTGACCGTGATCTCCTCGCTCGCCTTGCCCTTGAAGGCTTCAGCGCCGTCCGGGATCATTCCCTTGATAATCTCGGCATTGTGGGTCTTGTCGGTAGGCACGAACTTGATGGTGTCGCCGGGAGCCGCCCGGACAAAATCGGGCTGGAACACCATCGCGCCCTTTTCACCCTTGTTCAGCATCTGCACGACATGTTCTTCGGCATTGGCAACGCCGACAATTGAGAGCAATGCGATCGCCGCGGCAACCAGGGGCAGTTTCATTGGAGAATTCCTTTCTTTGTTTCACCACGGCATCAACCGTTGCGTCCTTCTAGTTCGCCGGGCGACCTGGTGATTTGCGCTGGCGCAAATTGCCCGACGAAAATGATCGGCGCGCAACAAGCGAGGAGGTGCGCCGCGTCGCCCGCTTTCAAGAGGCGCTCTTGCGGCGTGCTTGCAGGCGTGGCCGCAAGAGCATGCCGCCAAACAGCACTGCATAGCCGGCGAAGGCCGCAACCCAGAGTGCCGCCGAGATGTGGAGGAGAATCGCCGCGTCAGGCGCCATGGCGGCGGCCACGCGCAGAATGGCGGCGCTTACGATCGCGACGAAGACAGCTCTTGTTCCTCCGCCCGCCCTCAATTCGCGGCCCGTGTGGCCGAGGGAAGCGCGGGTCATGACGGCAAGCGTCATGCAGGCGATCGCCCCCACCGCGAACGCATGGATGCCGGCAATTGCGGGGATCGTTTCCGGAGCGAAGATGGCCAGCCCGGCAAGCAGCAGCCCAAACGGCACAAAGGCGAATGCGACATGCAAGATCAGAACCAGAGGATCGGACGGCGTTCGGTCACCCGCCCAGCGGGCGAGCCGAATGGCATTGAAGATCGCCGCGGCGATTAGCGGCACGCCGGTTGCGATGCTGTCCGGGAAGAAAGCCCACGCGGCGAGTCCGATAGCGGACAGCGCGATGGTTCCGGCATCGAACCGGCCGAACGGTGCCGGGAGCCGGCCCGGCTTCTCGCGAGCCAGCCAATTGCCTGTGAAACTCGGAACGATCCGCCCGCCGATGATCATGATGAGGACGACGACCGCTCCAAGACCGAGGCGCCGGCTCATGTCGGAGACGCCCTGGTAATGGGCTTCGACATGAAACATGACATTTGCCGCGAAAAGCGTTGCGACCGGCAGGAGCACCTTGAGGTTCCGCCAGTTTCTTCCGGCAACGATTTCCGTTGCGGCTGCGGCGACCACGGCGAGAAGAAAGGAGCAATCCATGGCTGCGCTCAAGAGCCAGCCCATCTCTGCCGAAAAGAACACGGCCACCCGGCCCGCGATCCAGAGCAGCACGAGCACCAGCAGGCGAAAGTCCTGAACGGGAAGTCGTCCGGTCCAATTCGGAATTGCAGTCAGCAGGAAGCCGGTCACGACTGCCGACAGATAGCCAAAGAGCAATTCGTGAATATGCCAATCCACGGGCAGGAACGTGCTGAAAGTTTCGAGCTTGCCGTAATAGAGGGGCAACCACAAAAGCATCGCGGTAGCGGCTTGCAGCGAGCCAAGCAGAAAGAAGGGCCGGAACCCGTAGGAGAGAATTGCCGGATAGGCGCTCGGCCGCGTCCGTGGAATTGCCATGACTGCCTCGTTGGAACCCAGGCAAGGTGCCTGTGTGGCTCTTCTATCCCGGTCAAGGAGGATGGAATTTGCCTCAGCGCAAACAAGAGCGTGAATCGCGGGCGACACCGACAGGAAGCTTCACTTGTCGACGGGCGGTCGTCCGTGACACAGTCTGGTCAGGGGCCTGAGCGTGTTTGCCCCGTTGAAAGCCCGGGGAGAAAAGGCCGTTGGCAAGCCTTGATCGATCACTGATTGCCGGTCTGTCCGTTTTCGAGGGGATCGCAGCCGCGGACCTCGACCGCATAGTCGGGCAGGCAAGGTCCATTCGGATTGCCAAGGATCAGCCGGTGTTCGAGCAGGAGCAGGAGGCTCATTCATTCTTCCTGCTGCTCGACGGCCACGTGCGCGTGGTGAAGTCGACCCCGGACGGGCACGAGGTGACCGTCCGGTACATAAGCCCCGGCGAGTTGATGGGGATCGCCAGCGCGCTGGGCCTGACGGCCTACCCGGCAAATGCCATCGCCGCCGTCGATTGCGTGGCGCTTGCCTGGCCAAGCCGGCTCTGGCCGACATTCGCGGCGAGCTTCCCGAGCTTCAGTTCGAACATCTACAAGACGGTGGGAAGCAGGCTGCAGGACGCCCACGCGCGCGTCATCGAGATGTCCACCGAGCAGGTGGAACAGCGCGTTGCGCATGCGCTGCTAAAGCTGATCAAGCAGTCGGGGAAAAAGACCGAGGAAGGGATTCTGATCGACTTCCCGATTTCACGCCAGGACGTCGCGGAAATGACGGGCACCACGCTCCATACGGTGAGCCGGTTGCTTTCAGCCTGGGAAGACCAGGAGCTCGTCAAGAGCGGGCGCCAGAGGATCGTCGTGGTCGAGCCGCATCGGCTCCTCGTCATCGCCGAAGGTCGGGCGACGAAAAGCTAGAGCAATTCCACCGTCCGGAATTGCGTAAAAACAAATAGTTGGAGCGGTTAAGCGATTCTGCCAAACGGCGAGCCGCTCTATTCGACGTGACCGTTTTCGATCGCGGCCTGCAGCTCGCGGCGAAGCTGCTCTTCATCGAGATCATGCTCGCGTGCCGCGTCGGAAACCGTGTGAAAGGAAGCGATCGGGCAGCCGACGCACAGCATGCCGTGCTGGAGGACGACACGGATTGCCGCCGGCGTCTCGCGCATGATCCCGTCCATCGTCGCGTCGTCGTTCAATTTGCGTTTCATGGCGTTTGTCCGCATGTACAGGCCGGCATCCTGCACGGGCTTTCCGGTGTGTTCGTTGCTCTGAAACAAAGATGGCGCTGTCTTGCCTCGCTCGGCGAGCCGGAACTTGAGGCGCATTTCAGAGCTGCGGCCGCCCTGGCCTGGCATTTTTGCGATGGATCAAAGCTCGACCGTTCTTCTCCCGATAGATCGATGGCGGCCACTCTTGACACCGGCCGGTCATGAACCGGTGGCAGCGTCGGTGCGTTGTGGTTTAGCCGGGGTCGGTTTGGAACCAGCGAAGGAGTCGGAAATGACCGAGCGTCCCAGCACCAATCGCTTGTCTGCGCAGGAACTGCACGACATCGATGCCTACTGGCGTGCCGCCAACTACCTGACCATCGGGCAGATCTATCTGCT
This sequence comes from Mesorhizobium sp. M1E.F.Ca.ET.045.02.1.1, assembly GCF_003952485.1. NCBI lineage: Bacteria > Pseudomonadati > Pseudomonadota > Alphaproteobacteria > Hyphomicrobiales > Phyllobacteriaceae > Mesorhizobium > Mesorhizobium sp. M1E.F.Ca.ET.045.02.1.1. The sequence continues at coordinate 7,289,039 of NZ_CP034447.1, read as the reverse complement.
CGACAATCCGCTGCTTCGCGAGCCCCTTCGGCTGGAGCATGTCAAGCCCAGGCTGCTTGGCCATTGGGGAACCTCGCCGGGCCTCAGCTTCATCTATGCGCATCTCAACCGCGCCATCAGACTGCGCGACGCAAACGTCATCTATATCTGCGGCCCTGGCCACGGCGGGCCTGCCATGGTCGCGAACACCTACCTCGAGGGCACCTACAGCGAGATCAATCCCGATATCCAGTTGGACGAGGCCGGAATGAAGAAGCTCTTCCGGCAGTTCTCCTTTCCCGGCGGCATCCCAAGCCACGCGGCGCCGGATGTGCCCGGATCGATCCATGAAGGTGGCGAGCTCGGCTACGCGCTCTCGCATGCCTATGGCGCCGCCTTCGATAACCCGGGTTTGATCGTCGCTTGCGTCGTTGGCGACGGCGAGGCGGAAACCGGGCCGCTGGCCACGTCCTGGCATTCCAACAAGTTCCTCAACCCGGCGCGTGACGGGGCGGTGCTGCCGATCCTCCACCTCAACGGCTACAAGATCGCCAATCCCACCATTCTCGCCCGCATCCCTGAGGAGGAATTGCGCGCGCTGTTCGTCGGCTATGGCTACGAGCCGCTGTTCGTCGAAGGCGACGATCCGGCCTGGATGCACGAGCGCATGGCCGTCGTGCTCGACGATGCGCTGGATAGCATCAAGGCGATCCAGCAGGCGGCGCGCAGCGGCGCGGCGACCGCGCAGCCCCGTCCGAAATGGCCGATGATCGTGCTGCGAAGCCCAAAGGGCTGGACAGGCCCCAAGGAGGTCGATGGACTGAAGACCGAAGGGTTTTGGCGCGCGCACCAGGTTCCACTCTCCGGCCTCGCCGAAAACCCTGCGCATCTGAAGATGCTCGAGGATTGGCTGAAGAGCTACCGGCCTGAAGAACTCTTCGATGCCGCGGGCGTACTGGTGCCCGCGATCGGCGCCACCGCGCCGCAAGGCGCCATGCGCATGGGCGCCAACCCGCATGCCAATGGCGGTCTGCTTCGCCGCTCCCTTGAACTGCCTGGCTTGGATGAGCATGCGGTCCCGCTCTCCCGCCCCGGAGACGTCAAGGCAGAATCGACCCGTGTCATGGGCAACTTCCTGCGCGACGTCATGGCGTTGAATCAAAGCTCGAACAACTTCCGCATCGTCGGCCCCGACGAAACGGCTTCTAACCGGCTGCAGGATGTCTTCGAGGTGACGGAGCGTGCCTGGATGGAAGAGATCCTGCCCGAGGATGTTCACCTCGGCAGGGAAGGCAGGGTTCTGGAGATCCTATCCGAGCATACCTGTCAGGGTTGGCTGGAAGGTTATCTCCTGACTGGCCGCCACGGCTTGTTCTCCTGTTACGAGGCTTTCACGCACATCGTCGACTCCATGTTCAACCAGCATGCGAAATGGCTGGACGCTTGCCGCAAGCTGCCCTGGCGGCGACCGGTCGCCTCGCTGAACTACCTCTTGTCCAGCCACGTTTGGCAGCAGGAGCACAACGGCTTCAGCCACCAGGACCCAGGCTTCATCGACGTGGCTTTGAACAAGAAAGCGGATGTCGTGCGCGTCTACCTGCCGGCGGACGCAAACAGCCTGCTTTGCGTGACCGACCATGTGCTGCGGACATGGAACCGCATCAACGTCATCGTCGCCGGCAAGGCCAAGTCCTGGCAGTGGCTGTCCATCGACGACGCGAAGGTTCACTGCAGCGCCGGCATCGGAATATGGGACTGGGCGTCGACCGATCGCGGGACCGAGCCGGATGTGGTGATGGCTTGTGCCGGTGATGTGCCGACGCTCGAGACGCTGGCCGCCGTTCAGATTATGAGAGACCACATTCCCGAACTCAGGATCAGGGTGGTCAATATCGTCGACCTGATGACCCTGCAGCCGAAGGAACACCATTCGCACGGCCTGTCGGATCGCGAGTTCGACGCGCTTTTCACCAGGGATAAGCCCGTCATCTTCGCCTACCACGGCTATCCATGGACCATCCATCGCCTGACCTATCGGCGGACCAACCATGACAACATCCATGTGCGCGGCTACAATGAGGAGGGGACGACCACCACACCCTTCGACATGACCGTGCTGAATGGGCTGGACCGCTATCATCTCGTGCTGAGCGTGCTCGACCGCATTCCCGAGCCGGCCGGCGCGCACATCCAACTGAAACAGGCCATGGAAGGCAAGCTGATCGAGCACCATGCCTATATCCGCGAGCATGGACAGGACATGCCCGAAATCCTCGGCTGGAAATGGGAGCGGTAGTCGATGCCGAAGCGCCACACCGAGAGGACGGGCGCCGTGAGGTTGGCCGGAACCGGCCGGCAATGATCGGTACCATTCTCATCCTCAATGGCGGTTCCTCAAGCCTGAAGTTCGCCCTGTTTCAGGAGCGCGGCGAACTTCCCCTGCTGGCGCGTGGCAGCGTTTCATCGATCGGGTACCGTCCACGATTGCACGTCGCGCCCATGGCTTTGTCGCCCGGGATCGACAGGAGCTTGGGGGACGGGCCGATCGATATTGCGAAGGCATTCGAAGCCGTATCCTCCTTTCTCGCCGATAGCGGCCTTCTGCGCCAGGTCGGCAAAGTGGGCCATCGCATCGTGCATGGCGGTCAGAATTTAGTTCGCGCGACCCTGCTCGACGAGCGCACGGTCGATGCCCTGCACAGGCTCGAACCGCTCGCTCCGATCCATCAGGCGATTAACTTGGAGATCGTCGGCCTGGCCCGTCGGCTTTTGCCTGGAGTCAAACAGGTCGGCTGCTTCGATACCGCCTTCCACGCGGCGCGGCCCGAGCTCGCCCGGCTCTATGGCTTGCCGCGCGAGATGTCGGAGCAGGGCATCGTCTCCTATGGCTTCCACGGGCTCTCCTACAGCCACATCGCTGCGAAGCTCCGTGACCGCTACGGCTCAAGCGCCGGCGGACGAACGATTGTCGCCCATCTCGGCAGCGGGGCGAGCCTGTGCGCGATGAAGGCCGGGGAAAGCCTCGCCACCACCATGGGTTTTTCGACGCTTGACGGCCTCGTCATGAGCACACGCTGCGGCGCCATCGATCCTGGCGTGCTTCTGCACCTTTTGCAGGATCGCAAGCTGTCGCCGGACGAATTGTCCACCTTGCTTTATGAGCAATCGGGCCTTCTCGGCGTATCCGGCATTTCCGGGGATATGCAGACCCTGCTTGCGTCGAAGGACCCTGCGGCGGCCCGTGCCGTCGATCTCTTCGTCTATCGCGTCGGGCGTGAGATCGGATCGCTCGCAGCCGCGCTTGGAGGGCTCGACACGCTCGTGTTCACCGCGGGCATCGGCGAGCATGCGCCTCAAATCCGGCAAAGGATCTGCGAGGCCGCGGCATGGCTCGGTGTCGCGCTCGATGACGGTTTGAACCGCGGTGGCGTCGAACTGGTCAGCGCCCCGAATTCCCGCGTCGACGTTCTTGTCATTCCGGCCGACGAGGAACGCGCGGTGGCCACGCAACTCCTCAAACTCGAAGTGGTCTGATTTGCCCGTGACGGGTGGTGGGACTCAGAGCGGTTCAGCGTTTGGTAGAATCGCTGAACCGCTCTAACTGTTTATTTTTACGCAATTCCGAAGGGAAGGCTCCGGCGAAGTCGCCGAGCCCAATCGTTGCGCGCTTTTCCTGAAATTGCTCTAGCCCGGCAACTTGGCGCCGAGCTTCCGCTGAACCAGGACGAGTGTAGAGTCATTGGGGTCGGGTGCGACGGTGAAGCCCATCTCGCGCTCAAGCTCGATCGCGGCGCGGTTTTCCCGGCTCTCGATCGACTCGATCGTCTCGATGCCATGGTCGTCTGCATAGCGCGCGATGTAGCCGAGAAATTCCCAGCTGACGCCGAGATGCTTGCGGTCTTCGCGAATGCAGATGGCGACTTCGCCGCGCCGGTCGGCCGGATCGTTGGCGAGGGTCGCCACTGCGATCAGCATCCCGTCGGTCGAGAATGCAAGAAAATTATGAATATGCGGATCGTCTGAACGGGTCATCGCCACCAGCCGCTCATGCGAGACCTCCTTCACGGCTCCGAGGAAGCGGAAGCGCAAATCCTCCGGCGTCACATGAGTGAAGAACTCGGCTACGAGCGGCTCGTCGTCGGCGCGTGCACGGCGCACTTCGAAGCGGAATCCGGTGTGCGTGGTAAGTGTGGTTTTCATTGGCATCCCTTTCAGGAGGTTGATGCGGAGATCGGCTCGAAAAGGGCCTCATTCCCCCATCGCCAGCAGCGCATCCCGCTTGAGGATTTCGATGCTGCGCAGGCTGAGCAGGCGGATGACGCCTTTCTCCTTCAGCCGCGTGAAGACGCGCGACACGGTTTCGATGGTGAGGCCGAGATAGTCGCCGATATCGATCCGCGACATCGGCAGTTCCACCTGCCGCAACCCACCCTGACGCTCGGACATTTCGACCAGGAATGCGGCGACGCGCTCGATGGCGTTCTGGCGGCCAAGCACCAGAAGATGTTCCTGCGCGCGGGTCAGCCCCTTGAGCGCAAGGGGCAGAAGCTGGCGGGACATGTCCATGCCCGAGGGGGTGCGAAAGACGCGCACGCCGGTCGCATTGATCGCTTCGGCGAAGAAATGGTGATTGGCGTCGGCTTCGAAGCCGAATGTTTCTCCGGCCAGGTGGAACGCGCTTATCTGTCTGCGGCCGTCGGCGAGCAAGCGGTAGATACGGACGGCGCCGAATTCGACCTGGTAGAGGGCACCGGCCTTTTCGCCCTGGGCGTAAATCTCGGCGCCGGCCGGGAAGAAGCTGACCGGCTGCGTTGTCGCCCCTTCAAAGATGGGCGCCGGGCTCTGATGAGGAAGGTATGACGACAGTTCGATCTTGGCGGAGGCTTGGGCGTACATGGCTGTGGTCCCGGTGAATTCGTGACAACAGCAATCGCCCAAATCCCGCCGCGCCGAAATTCGGTTATGTCCCTAGGGGAAACTACTTAGAGCGGAGCTCGAGATCGCCGATGGAGCCATGCCTTGCTGAGCGCAGCCGCAACGCACCGTCCGAGGTGCCGGTCGGAGCCAGAGCGGGTTCGGTCGCGAGAACGGGCGCTATGCGGCCGAAGAATTCTGTGTCCTCAAAACCGTCGTCATTCGGGACTCGCGCAGCTATCCGCGCTATCTACCCGGCAGATTGCTTTGATCGACAGGGAGCAACAATGCGTACCAGAACCAGTATTCGCGTGGTCGGCTGTCATGCCGAGGGTGAGGTCGGCGATGTCATCGTGGGCGGCGTGCTGCCGCCGGCGGGGCGCACAATGATGGAAAAGATGATCACCATGGAGCGTGATCACGACCATATAAGGCGCATGCTGATCTGCGAGCCGCGCGGCAGTGTTGCCCGGCACGTCAATCTTCTGGTGCAATCGACGCGCGAGGATTGCGTCGCCGGCGCAATCATCATGGAACCGACGGAATACCCTCCGATGTCCGGCTCCAACACGATTTGCGTCGCCACGGTGTTGCTCGACACCGGCATGGTGCCGATGAACGAGCCCGAGACGTGCTTCAAGCTCGACATGCCGGGCGGTGTCATCGAGGTGCGCGCCGAATGCCGCGACGGCAAATGCCTGTCGATAACTTTCCGCAACGCGCCCGCCTTTGCCGAACGCCTCGATGCCGACATCGAAGTCGAGGGGCTGGGAACGCTGAAGGTCGATATCGCTTATGGCGGCATGTTCTACGCGATCGTCGACGCCGATGCGCTCGGCTTCTCGGTCGTTCCCGACGAGGCGCGCGAACTGGCCGTTATCGGCGAGAAGGTTCGACGCGCCGCGCGCGAACAGCTCGATGTCGTCCATCCGCAGTTCGACAATGTGCGCGGTGTGTCGATCGTGCAGTTCGCGATGCCTTTCCAAGGGCCTGGCAACGTCACCCGCAACACATGCATCGTTTCGCCTGGACGATCGGACCGCAGCCCGACGGGAACCGGCACCTCGGCCCGCATGGCCGTGCTTCAGGCCCGTGGCTTGATGGGCGTCGGCGACGTTCTGATCCATGAATCGATCATCGGCTCCCGCTTCACCGGCAGAATAGTTGAACTGACCGAAATCGCCGGTCGCAAGGCGATCGTTCCGGAGATCACCGGCAGGGCGTGGATCACTGGCGAGCACAACTACTATCTCGATCCGACGGACCCGTACCCGCAGGGCTATGTGCTGTCGGACACGTGGGGCACGTCGACCTCGGTGACGCAGTAGGCGTCATCTGGGGAGCCGGCGCCGGCCGAGCGAACTGGCCGAACGAGAGATCAATGAAGGTTGCAACATGCCGCTTGTTGAGATCGATCTCTATCCCGGCCGCTCACCAAGTCAAAAGTACGAAGTGGCGGAGACCATAACGCGTGTATTCATGGAAAAATCGGAGACGAGATAATCGGCGAGCGAGACATGGGTAGTCATGGAACGACGCTCATCGTATCCGATCCGGACGGGAGTATCATTCATCTCTGGAAGCGCGCCTGAGGCTCCCCCAGGCAGGTAAGAAACTTATGAGGTTTAGCGTGCGGATCGATCAGAAGGCATCCGGCGTATTCGCCATCGCTCCAACGCCGTTCGCATCGAACGGAGATATCGATTTCGACTCGATCGACCGGTTGGTGGATTTCTACGCCAAAGTCGGTTGCACGGGTATTACTGCGCTGGGAATCCTGGGCGAAGCGCCGAAGCTGGACGCCGACGAGACGCTTGCGGTCGCGCGTCGGTTCATTCGCCGTTCGCCTATTCCCGTCGTGATCGGCGTATCTGCGCCGGGGCTGGCCTCCATTCGCTCGCTGACCCGGCGCGTCATGGACGAAGGGGCGGCAGGAGTGATGATCGCGCCTCCGTCGCCGCTTCGCACTGACGAGCAGATCGTTTCCTATTTCGCGAGCACCACGGAAGCGATCGGCCCGGAAGTGCCCTGGGTTCTTCAAGACTATCCACTTACGCTGACCGTCGTCATGACCGTCAATGTGATTTCGCGGATCATTACCGCCAATCCGTCATGCGTCATGGTCAAGCACGAAGATTGGCCAGGGCTGGAGAAGATCTCGGCGCTTCGCAAGCTGCAGCGCGAAGGCGCCATGCGTCCGGTATCCATCTTGTGCGGCAATGGCGGCATGTTCCTCGACTTCGAGATGGAACGCGGAGCGGATGGCGCCATGACCGGCTATGCCTTCCCCGACATGCTGGTGGATTTTGTCCGCCTGTCGGCACTTGGCGAGCGTGGAGCGGCCCACGACCTGTTCGATGCGCATCTGCCGCTGATCCGCTACGAGCATCAGCAGGGCGTTGGGCTGGCCGTGCGCAAATATCTGCTCAAGCGGCGGGGGATCATCCGCGACGATGCGATGCGGGTTCCTTTCACCAAAATGTCGCCGGCCGCCGCGGACGAGGTCGAATATCTGCTTTCCCGGGTGGCAAGGCATGACACCCGGGCATCGTTTTAAAGCATGTCTCCCGAAAGTGGGAACCGGTTTCGGGACAAAGACATGCGTAAAATCAAAAACCTAAAGCGCACGGAGCGAACCTGGAAGATCGCGACGCGCTTTAGACGCGCGGTGCCTTCAGGCGTCTCGCGACCCAGAGGTAATCCACGCGCGGGAGACGAATGGGCGGGATGATCGGCTATACGAGTGTTGAAGGCGTCAAGTCGCATTCGAAACACGATGCCCGCGCCGGTGAAAGGCGTCCGCGATAGCACCTATGCCGGCTTGGCGGGTTCGTGCGGGGTCGACATACTTTAGCGGCCGACGCATCTGGCCTGTGTGCGCAATGTCGAGGCGCCAGGCCGAGACAGGCGAACCAGCCTGCCTCGCTTGCCAGCGGCCGCCCGGGCCCCTCCGCTTCGGTTTCGGCGAAGCAAAGGACAGAAAAAGACTTCTTTTTGCGATCCAGCCCGGATGCTCTCTTGCCGAACCTAGAACACGCAAGGCTCGCCTGGGAGGCGACGCATAACAAGAGAGCGGCTGCCGAACCATAGCTTGGCAAGCCACCTGAGTGAGGCCGATGCCGGCAAAGCCATAGGGGAACCACAAAAATGAAGACTTTCCGAAATTGCCTGATGACCGCGGTCAGTGCAGGCCTGCTGGGCTTGGCGCTTTCCGCTCCTGCCAACGCTGGCGCCATTCGCCTCGGCATGACCACCTGGGTAGGCTACGGGCCGCTGTTTCTTGCCCGCGATCTCGGCTACTTCAAGGAAGCCGGCGTCGATGTCGACCTGAAGGTCATTGAAGAATCAGCGCTTTACATGGCGGCGGTCGCCGGTGGCGATCTCGACGGCGCGGCATCCACCGTCGACGAGCTGATGAAGTACCGCTCGGACGAGCTTTGCTTCAAATACGTCCTGGCGCTCGATGACAGCCATGGCGGCGACGGCGTCGTCTCGCAGGCCGACGTCAAGTCGCTGAAGGATTTGAAGGGCCAGCCCGTCGCCTTGAACGAGGGCTCCGTTTCCGAATTCTGGTTCAACGTGCTCCTGAAAAAGGAAGGCATGACCGAGGACGACGTCAGCGTCACCAACATGACCGCCGATGACGCGGCGACGGCCTTCATCGCCGGCCAGGTTCCCGCTGCCGTGACCTGGGAACCGCACCTCACCGAGGTCCGCAAGGGCGGAAAGGGGAAGGTGCTGATCGATTCCACGACCACCCCCGGCCTGATCGTCGACGTGATCGCCCTCAAATGCGACCTGATTGAAAAGCATCCCGAGGACGTGAAGGCCCTCGTCAAGGGCTATTACAAGGCGGTCGAATACATCAAGACCAACCCGGAAAAGGCCTACGAGATCATGGCCAAGGGCATTGGCGGCTATCTCGAAAAGCCCGAGGATTTCGCCGCCGGCGCCAAGGGCGTGCGCTATTATGATCGTGCTCGCAACCTGGAATTCTTCGGCACCCCTGAGAAGAGCGAGGCATCCGACCTGGTGAATTTCGCGCAGGATATCTGGGGCAAGGCCGGCAAGCTGAAGATGACGATCGACGCGAAAACCATCCTCGACACCGATTTCATCAAGGAACAGTGAGCCTATGAGATCGCCGGGGCCGGCCCATTCGGGCCGGCCCCGGTTCTCGAAAGCCAGAGTTGGCCGGCCCGTCCGGGCTGGCCCCGTTTCCCGAAAGCGAGAGTGGTCGGCCCGCCTGAGCCGGTCCCGTTTTCTCGAGCGCCAGAATTTCGCGCATAAAATCAACGGAGGCCAACCTATGGCACAGAGGCGGACGGCGTGGACACGCCTGACGACCCCATTCGCCAACATTCCCGCCGGCACGGCAACGACGCTCGCGCTGGCGATGTGGGTGGTCGTGATCGGCGGCTGGGCTCTCCTGTCCTATGGCCGCGTCGTGCCGAACATGTTCCTGCCCACGCCCGGAACCGTGCTCGAGACGACCTATCGCATGTCCCTGGACGGCAGCCTTTTCTACCACACGTTGACCAGCGCCAAGGTGGTGATCCTGGGCTTCATCGTGTCCTCGGTGATCGCGGTGCCGCTCGGGCTATGGATGGGCACCTATCGGGCGGTGCAGGCGCCGCTGGAGCCGCTGGTCAACTTCATCCGCTATCTGCCCGTGACCTCGTTCGTGCCCCTGTTCATCCTATGGATCGGCATCGGCATCGAGCAGCGCATAGCGGTCATCTTCTTCGGCACTTTCTTCCAGCAGCTCGTGATGATCTCCGACTGCGCGCGCGGCGTGTCGAGGGATCTTGTCAACGCCTCCTACACCTTGGGCACCAATCGCAGCGAAGCCGTGTGGCACGTCATTTTCCCTGCCGCACTTCCCGCGATCCTCGACACGCTTCGCGTCACCATGGGCTGGGCCTGGACATATCTGGTTGTGGCCGAGCTCGTCGCCGCGTCGAGCGGTCTTGGCTATATCAGCCTGAAGGCGATGCGCGGCTTCCAGGTCGATGTGATCTTCATGGCGATCGCCGCGATCGGGCTTCTGGGTCTCATCACCGACACGGCATTCCGCATCATCCGGGCAAGGGTCGCGCCATGGGCACCTTGATCTTGAACGCATCCTCGCAAACCGCAGCTGGATCAAGGGTAGTGATGACCGATACCATCGACGCGAACAATCCGGCCGGTACGGCCTATGCAACTGGCGATCCGCGTTCGGCCGGCACCACGATGGCCATCGAAGACGTGACACTGCGTTACGGCGACGCCAACGGCGTGCTGGCGCTGGACGATGTGTCGCTGAAAGTGGCCAGGAACGAATTCTGCGTCATCGTCGGCCCTTCGGGATGCGGCAAATCCAGCCTGCTCTACCTCGCGGCCGGCCTCAACGACGCGACCTCGGGCAGCATCAAAGTCGATGGAAGGGAGGTGATCGAACCCGGCCCCGACAGAGGCATGGTGTTCCAGAGCTACACCTTGTTTCCCTGGCTGACGGTCCGCGCCAACATCGAATACGGGCCGAAACGCAAGGGCCTGCCCGCGGAGCAGCGCAAGCAAATCGTCGACCAGTATCTCAACGAGGTCGGCCTCGCGCCCTTTGCGGATCATTACCCCGCGCAGCTTTCGGGCGGCATGAAGCAACGCGTGGCGATCGCGCGCGCCCTTGCCAACGACCCGGCCGTTCTCTTGATGGACGAGCCCTTCGGCGCCCTCGACAGCCAGACGCGCGGCACCATGCAGAAACTGCTCTTGCGCGTCTGGGAACGGCAGCAGAAGACGGTGCTCTTCGTCACCCACGATATCGACGAGGCGCTGGTTCTGGGCGACCGCGTGCTGGTGATGACGGCCCGGCCCGGCAAGATCAAGGCCGAGATCAAGGTCGACATCCCCCGGCCGCGCTCGATGGACGTGATCCTTGAGCCCGACTTCATCGCGCTCAAGCGCCGCATCCTCGGCCTTTTGCACGACGAGATCGACGAGGATCACTAGAGCAATTCCAGGAAAAGTGTGTAACGGTTTTCCGCCCGGAATTGCGTAAAAACAAATATTTAGAGCAGTTTAGCGTTTCTGTGAAAAGCTGGACTGCTCTAAGAGCAAACAGTTGGGCAGTGCAGCGAAATGCCGAACTGCCCAATTTCGAAAGGCGAGGCGATCTTTACCTTTCGCCGCGATGCGCCGCGCCGAGGATCATCTCCGAAGCCATCTGCCCGATCATCATGCTAGGCGCGTTCGTGTTGCCGCCGATCAGCTTCGGCATGACGGAGGCGTCGGCGACGCGGAGCCCATCCATGCCATGCACCTTCAGCGTCGTCGGATCGACGACGGCCATTGCGTCGGCTCCCATCTTGCAGGTTCCTACCGGGTGGTAGACGGTCAGCGCTTCGGCGCGCAGATAGGCGAGGATTTCGTCGTCGCTGCGGACATCCTTGCCCGGAAGCATCTCCTTGCCGCGCACCTCATCGAACTCGGATGCGGCAAGGATCTTGCGTGCGATCTTGATGCCTTCGACCAGCACCTTGGAGTCCTCTTCATCCGCGAAGAAGCGGTGGTCGATGAGGACGTCCCGGCGGGAACTGTCCCGCGACAATTTGATCTCGCCCACGCTTTTCGGTCTGAGCACGCAGGTGTGAATGGCGTAGCCGTGGCCGTACTCGATCAGCCTGCCGCGATGGCTGCGATAGCCCGGCACGAAATGGAACTGGATGTCGGGAAGCCCGTTCGCGTGCCTGGTTTTGGCAAAGCCCCCGGCTTCGACATAGTTGGTGGTGAGCATGCCCTTGCGGCGCGCGAAATACTGGAAGGGTGCGGCCGCCATGCGTGGCAGGTTGGCGATCGACAGGCCGAGCGTCTTGGTGCTCCTGGATCGCACGGTGATCATGCCGTCGACATGATCTTGCAGGTTCTTGCCGACGCCCGGCAGGTCGAGCACCGGCGTGATGCCGATCTGCCGGAGCTCGTCTGCCGGGCCGATGCCGGACGCCATCAGAATCTTGGGCGAGTTGATCGCTCCGGCCGAGAGCACGATCTCGCGGCTGGCCGAGAGTATCTTTTGCTCGCCCTCATGCCGAACGCGCATTCCCGTCGCGCGTCCCTCGGCAACGACAAGGTCGATCACCTCGCATTCGCTGAGCAGCGTCAGGTTCTTGCGATCGAGCACCGGGCGCATGAAAGCGCTGAAGCTGCTGAAGCGCTGACCCCGGTCCTGCGTGACGTTGTAGATGCCGACGCCGAACTGGCTCTCGGCATTGAAGTCCGTATTGGCAGGCAGGCCGGCATTCTGGCCGGCCTTCACGAACATGGTGGAAAGCACGTTCGGATCGCGCGGATTGTCGACCAGCAGCTCTCCGTCGGTGCCGTGATAGCGCGGATCCTGGGCGATCAGATTGCGCTCCAGCTTCTTGAAGACAGGCAGCACGTCGCTGTAGGCCCAGCCGGCGCAGCCGAGCCCGGCCCACTCGTCATAATCCTCGGCGGCGCCGCGAATATAGACCATCGAGTTGATCGAGCTCGATCCGCCCAGCGTCTTGCCGCGGTTGACCGGAATTCTGCGGTTGTTGAGATGAGGCTGCGGCACGCCGACGAAACAATAGTCGTAGTTCGGGTTGCCGTAGAGCGACAGGATGCCCGCCGGCACCTTGACCCGAAGGCTGTTGTCGCTGCCGCCGGCCTCTATCAGGCACACCTTGACCGACGGATCGGCGCTCAGCCGATTGGCCACCACGCAACCGGCCGAACCCGCGCCGACGACGATGTAGTCATAGTTCTCAGTCTTCATGCCCAGCCCTTCGAGGATGTCGGCGCTCGAGGCATGGCGGAACGGGTCGCGCGGAAGCGCATTCCTGTTCCGAAACCAGTTCCGTGCCGACATGTATCCGGCTTCGCCCGTCACCTCATGCAGCGGTGTCGATCGATCCGACCGCTGGAACTCTAGGTGCGCCGATCGGTGCGAGAAATTCGGAAATGGTTACGCGTGACTTCGGAGATTCGTTATGTGCGCCTACCGGCACCTGCTGCTACTTGTCGGCTGCAATAGAGAGACGGTCGGATGGCGCGGCTGCTTGTCCAGAACACGGCGAACGGGGTCACCTTGGGCTGCGTCTACCTGCCGTCGAAAATCGGTTTTCATCCCGCGCGGCGGAAGCTGTCGGATGGTCAGAAAAGGACTGAGCATGTCGGTTGAGACGATAGACACGCTTGTCGTTGGCGGCGGCCAGGCGGGAGTGGCTATGAGCGAGCACCTGACCAAATGCAGGGTGCCTCATCTCATTCTCGAGCGCGGCCGGATCGCCGAGCGCTGGCGCTCACAGCGGTGGGACTCCCTGGTCGCCAATGGCCCGGCCTGGCATGACCGGTTCCCGGGCATGGAATTTGCGCGGACTGGTCCTGACGGCTTTCCCCCCAAGGAAGAGGTCGCCGATTATTTTGTCGCCTACGCGAAGCAGATCGATGCGCCGATCCGCTGCGGCGTGGAGGTCAAGCTCGTGCAAAGAAATGTCGGTCGGCCCGGATTCCGCGTCGAGACGTCGGATGGTGTGATCGAAGCCAACAGCGTCGTCGCCGCGACCGGACCTTTCCAGATCCCCGTCATTCCGCCTGTTGTTCCTGGCGATGCGGGTGTCCTGCAGATCCATTCCAGCGCCTACCGCAACCCCGCGCAGTTGCCGAAAGGCGCAGTGCTGGTGGTCGGCGCGGGATCATCGGGCGTACAGATCGCCGACGAACTCCAACGCGCCGGCAGGCGCGTCTATCTTTCGGTCGGCCCGCACGATCGCCCACCGCGGGCCTATCGCGGGCGCGATTTCTGCTGGTGGCTGGGAGTCCTCGGCAAATGGGATGTCGAAACGCCGGGACCCGGCACCGAACACGTCACGATCGCGGTGAGCGGCGCACGCGGCGGCGAAACGATCGATTTCCGTCGTCTGGCCGCGCAGGGCCTGACCCTGGTCGGCATGACGAAGGCGTATCACGACGGCGTGATGACCTTCGCGCCCGATCTTGCGAACAATATCGCACGCGGCGACGCCAGCCTGATGTCGCTGCTGGACGAAGCCGACGCTTATGTAACGCTGAACGGTCTTGACCTCCCGGAAGAGCCCGCCGCTCGCCGGATCGAGCCCGATCCGGAATGCGTGACCAATCCGATCCGCGAGCTCGATCTGGCCGAAGCCGGCATAGTGTCGATCATCTGGGCGACGGGCTTTGCCGTCGACTACAGCTGGCTGAAGGTCGATGCTTTCGACGAGAAGGGCCGGCCAAGGCACCAGCGCGGCGTCTCGACCGAGCCAGGGATCTATTTCCTTGGTCTGCCCTGGCAGTCGCGAAGAGGGTCGAGTTTTATCTGGGGCGTATGGCACGATGCCAAGCACCTGGCGGACCGCATCTCCACGCAGCGCAAATATCTGGCCTACCACGCTGCAGCGAAGCGCGAGACCGTGGATGCCTGACCAGAGCTGACGACGGCCGCGAGCCCGACCTGATGGAGACAAAGATGGCGCATACGCGAATTCGCCCCTTCAACACCAAGGATACCTATCCCGAGCAGAAGCTCGACAACGATCTCTGCCAGGCGGTGGTCACGCGGGGCGGCCGCACCGTCTATCTGCGCGGCCAATGCCCGCAGGATCTCGATACCGCCAAGAACATCGACAGCCACGATCCGGTCGAGCAGACCCACAAGGTCATGCAAAACATCAAGCAGCTCATCGAGGAATGCGGCGGCACGATGGACCATCTGGTGAAGGTGGTGATCTACCTGACCGATGTCCGGCATCGCGAAGCCGTCTACCAGACGATGGGCGAATACATCAAAGGCGTGCATCCGGTTTCGACCGGCCTGGTCGTGTCGGCCCTCGCTCGGCCGGAATGGCTGGTCGAGATCGACGGCACCGCCGTCATTCCGGACTGAGCGCGATGACCTTTTCCATCGTCGCGCGATGCCGGCGCACGGGCATGTTCGGGGTGGCGGTGTCCTCGTCGTCTCCCGCCGTCGCGGCCCGTTGCGCCTACGCGCAGGCCGGCGTCGGCGCCGTCGCCAGCCAGAACGTCACCGACCCGACGCTTGGGCCTCGGGCATTGGAGTTGATGGCGCGCGGCGCCTCCGCCACTGAGGCCGTCGCGATCCTGAAACGGACCGGAGCTTTCATTGAATACCGGCAGATACTGGCTGTCGACACCGCGGGCGTCAGCGCAATCCATTCAGGGCCGAAGGCACTTGAAATCTGGGCCGAGGCGCGCGGCGAGGACGTCGCCTGCGGCGGCAACCTGCTTGCGAATGACGGCATTCCGCAGGCCATGGTCGATGCCTTCCTCGCCTCCGAAGGCAACCTTGGCGACCGGCTGATCGCCACGATGCGGGCGGCGCTTCATGCTGGCGGCGAGGCAGGGCCTGTCCGCTCCGCCGGCATGAAGCTGGTGCGCGATGTTTCGTGGCCCGTCGCCGACCTGCGTTGCGACTGGACCGAGGAGTGTCCGATCGAGCAGTTGGCAACTTTATGGGAAATCTACAAGCCCCAGCTCGATGCCTACGTCACCCGTGCCCTCAACCCGTCTGACGCGCCGAGTTACGGCGTTCCCGGTGACGAGTAGTCCCGACAGTCTGGAACCGGCATGAGAGACCTCAGCCACAAGGAATGGGTGGGCAAGGCGGCCGCGATCCGTTTCCGCGACAAGGCATTCATCGACGGCAAGCCGGTGCCTGCGCGTTCCCGCCGGACTTTCGCCAGCATCAATCCGGCCACGGAGCGACGTTCGCCGGGGTCGCCTCCAGTCCGGCTTCGGGCGTGATCTATCGCTGCACGTGCTCGACAAATACACGGCGTTGAAGACCACCTGGATCAAGTACCGAGGAGCGGCCGTGACTTGATCACCGGGTGCAAACCGGCAACATAGAACGATGCCGCTCCGCTTTACCCTCAGACAACTCGAATACTTCGTCGCCGTCGGCGAAGCCGGCTCGATCGCCAAGGCGGCCGAGCAGGTGAATGTCTCGCCGCCGTCGATCTCGGCGTCGATAGCCCAGCTCGAAGCGGAATTCGGCGTCCAGCTCTTCGTGCGCAAGCACTCGCATGCACTTGCGCTGACCGCGGGAGGGCGCCTGTTCCTCAAGGAAGCCGCGCGGCTGCTCAACGACGCGGACGCGCTGCACGACATTGCCGGCGATATCGCCGAAAAGGTGCGCGGACCGTTGGCTATCGGCTGCCTGCTCACCTTCGCGCAGATCGTGCTGCCGACGCTGCGCAGGAAATTCGAGGACGCCTATCCGGACGTGCGCGTCAGGCAGTTCGAGCGCAACCAGGGGCAATTGTTCGAGATGCTGCAGCGTGGCGAGATAGACGCAGCACTCACCTACGATCTCGAACTGTCGCAGGACATGACGTTCGAGCCGCTGATGCAACTGCCAGCCTATGTGATGCTGCCGGCCGCGCATCGCCTGGCGGGCAGGGCGAGCATCACGCCGGAGGAACTGGTCGATGAGCCGATGGTGCTTCTCGACCTGCCCTACAGCAGGGAATATTTCCTCTCGGCCTTCCAACCCAAGGGCCTGCGGCCCAAGATCGCCGAGCGCACCGGCGACATCGCCGTGATGCGCTCGATGGTCGCCAACGGCTTCGGCTACGGTATCGCCAACATGCGGCCGCTCAACACCATGTCGCCGGACGGCAAATTGCTGGTCTTCGTGCCCCTGCTGGGCGACATCAGGCCGCTGACCATGGGAATTGCGCTGCCGAATGCCGAGCACCGCACGCTGACGGTGCAGGCCTTCATCGATCACTGTCGCCGCTTCGTCGTCGAGCAAGGCGTCTTCGGCACCGAACGCATCGTCAAATAGGCGATATCACGGCCAGCCGTCGGCGAGCCGCGACAGCAGCCGCTCCAGCATCCCGTCGCAACGCCGCAACTGTTCAACACTGACAAATTCGTCCGGCTTGTGTCCCTGTGCCATGGAACCCGGTCCGCAGACGACGGCCGGCGTGCCGAGATCGCGGCTGAACAATCCGCCTTCCGTGCCGAAAGCGACTTTCATCGTGTCGTTGGCGCCGGTCAGCGATTTGACGAAGGCCACTGCTTCCGAAGCGGCCGGCGTGTCGAGTCCCGGATAGGTGTTGGTGATCTCGATGTCGATCGCCGCTTCGGCCGCGATCGAAGCGGCGTCGGCGGCAATGCGCGCCGCAGCAATGCGCAGCCTGTCGAGAATGACGGCGGCATCGTCGGCGGCGACGTTGCGGATCTCGAAATCGACCTGGCAAAGGTTGGGCACGATGTTGAGCGCCACGCCGGCATTGATCTTGCCGACATGCACGGTCGTGTAGGGAATGTCGTAATCGCCGTCGCGCGCGCCTTCGCGCGTCAGCCGGTCCTGTTCGTCACGCAAGGAGCGCACGAAGTCGCAGCCGAGATGGATGGCGTTGAGCGCCAGCGGAGCCAGCGCCGAATGGCCTTCTCGCCCCCTGCAGACGGCGCGAGCCGCAAGCTTGCCCTTGTGCCCCGTCGCCACCTGCATGTTGGTCGGCTCGCCGACGATGCACAGCAGCGGGCGTTGCGGCGCAGCACTCAGCATTTCGATCAGGCCGCGCACGCCCAGGCAGCCGACCTCCTCGTCATAGGAGAGCGCGAGATGCAAGGGCGTCCGAAGCGCTATCGTCGAGGCCTTGAGGCAGGCCGCGAGCGCTGAGGCCACAAAGCCCTTCATGTCCGCCGCGCCGCGCCCGTAGAGCTTGCCGTCGCGTTCGGTCATCGCGAATGGAGGCAGCGTCCAGTTCTGTCCGTCGACGGGAACGACGTCGGTATGGCCGGACAGCATGATGCCGGGCTTGTCGGTCGGGCCGATCGTGGCAAAGAGGTTGGCCTTGTGACCGTCGGGGCTGTGAATGATCTGGCAGGCAATGCCATTCGCGCCGAGCAGGTCCGCCGCATAGCCGATGAGGTCGAGGTTCGAATCGCGGCTTACTGTCGGGAAGGCGATCAGCCGTTCGAGTATCCTGATGCTGTCCATCTCTCTTGTCCCGTTGCCGCTGCCGGCGGTGTAGCATCGTGCCGCGGCCGCTCTGAAGTCGCATTTGGCTCAGCCCCGGTTCATTTGAGACTAATCCACGGAAGCACGCGATTAGGCGCGTCCTAATCCGCACAGAAGAAATCCATAGTTTTCCCGCACCCGCGCCAACCTATGAGTAGTCCCAGCAGCACCCGCAGCGCCAGCCGACAGGAGGGAAGTGATATGCGCGACCCGCGCTACGACATTCTGTTCGAACCGATGAAGATCGGCCCGGTGACGGCCAAGAACCGCTTCTATCAGGTTCCCCACTGCAATGGCGGCGGCTATCGCGATCCGTCGGCCGCGGCCGAGATGCGCCGCACCAAATCGGAAGGCGGATGGGGCGTCATCTTCACCGAGCAGACGGAGATGCATCATACCTCCGAGATCACGCCCTTCATTGAACTGCGGCTATGGGACGACGCCGACATTCCGGCCCTGGCGAAGATGGCGAGAGCTATGCACGAGCACGGCGCGCTGGCCGGCATCCAGCTCGCCTATTCCGGCATCAACGGTCCCAACCTCTACACAAAGGAGGTTCCGCGCGGGCCGTCGGCCCTGCCGATCCGCACCTTCACCAACGACCCGGTGCAGGCGCGCGCCATGGACAAGCAGGATATCCGCGACCTGCGCCGCTGGCACCGCAATGCCTTCAAGCGCGCCAGGCAGGCGGGTTTCGACCTGGTCTGCCTCTACGGCGCGCACGGCTTCGGCATCATCCAGCACTTTCTGTCCACCGCCACCAACCAGCGCGGCGACGAATATGGCGGCTCGCTGGAAAACCGCTCGCGGCTGATGCGCGAGCTGATCGAGGAAGGGCGCGACGCGATCGGCGACACCTGCGGCCTGACGCTCAGGCTGTCGCTGGACGAGATGATCAGTGAGCTTGGCTTCGCCAACTCGGAAGTCCGCGACATGATCGAGATGCATGCCGACCTGCCTGATCTCTGGGATCTTGCCCATGGCGCCTGGGAGGATTGCTCGGGACCGTCGCGCTTCAAGGAAGAGGCCGCGCAGGAGAGCCTCGTCTCCGGCATCAAGAAGCTGACCTCGAAGCCGGTCGTCGGCGTTGGCCGCTTCACTTCGCCCGACGTGATGGTCAGGATGATCAGGTCGGGCACGCTCGACTTCATCGGCTGCGCCCGCCCGTCGATCGCCGATCCCTTCCTGCCGAGGAAGATCGAGGAGGGCCGCATCGAGGACATCCGCGAATGCATCGGCTGCAACATCTGCATCACCGGCGACATGACGATGTCGATCTCGCGCTGCACGCAGAACCCGACCTTCATGGAGGAATGGCGCAAGGGCTGGCATCCGGAGCGCATGCAGGCCAAGGGCGACAGCGACAGCGTGCTGATCGTCGGCGCCGGGCCGGCCGGACTGGAGGCCGCCCGTGCGCTCGGCCTGCGCGGCTACCAGGTGGCCATAGCGGAAGCGGGCACCGAGCTCGGCGGACGCGTGGCGCGCGAGAGCCGGCTTCCGGGCCTGTCGGCCTGGGGCCGGGTGCGCGACTACCGGCAGTATCAGCTCAGCCAGATGCCGAATGTCGACATCTATTTCGCAAGCCGGCTGACGGCCGACGACATCCTGTCCTTCGGATTCCAGAACGTCGCCGTCGCGACCGGATCGACCTGGCGGCGTGACGGCGTCGCGCGCGCCCATGTTGTGCCGATGCCGATCGACGCCGCCATAACGGTCTACACGCCCGACGATCTGATGGACGGCAAGGTGCCGGGCGGCAACGTCGTGCTCTTCGACGACGATCACTACTACATGGGAGGCGTCCTCGCCGAGCTGATGGCGCGTCAGGGCGCAAAGGTGACCCTGGTGACCCCGTCGGCCTATGTCTCGGACTGGACACGCAACACGCTGGAGCAGGGGGCCATCCACCGCCGCCTGGCGGAGCTGGGAGTAGATATCGTCCTCAACCGGATCGTCGCGAATATAGCCTCAGGCGGCGTCGTGACGGCTTGCGTCTACACCGGCGCGAAACAGGACCTGGCTGCCGATGCCGTCGTTCTGGTCACGTCGCGCAATCAGGACGACGCCGTTTGGCGCGAGCTCAAGGCGCGGGAAAACGAGTGGGCCGGCAATGGCATCCGTTCGGTCAAGGCCATCGGCGACGCCGAAGCGCCGGGACCGATCGCTTGGGCAACCTATGCCGGCCATCGATTCGCCCGCGAGCTGGACGAACCCGATATCGGCGACGCTCTGCCTTTCCGGCGGGAGGTGGCGGCGCTGGCGGCGGACTAGGCGTTGGAGCTCGATTACGCCGTTTTGCAAGGCGCAAGGTTGCGATTGCGAGGTCCGGCGGCTATGCCGGGCCCGAGATAGCTGACAGGAGGCGGAGCCGATGAAAGTCCTTTCCACGTCCAAATCGCATGGCGGCGTCCAGGGCGTCTACTCGCATGCCTCGCAGGCTTGCGCCTGCGACATGACCTTTGCCGTCTTCGCGCCGCCCCAGGCCGCCGAAGGCCATGTGCCGGTCCTTTGGTACCTGTCGGGCCTCACTTGCACGCACGCCAACGTCATGGACAAGGGCGAATACCGCCGCATGGCCGCCGAGCTGGGGCTCGTCATCGTATGCCCCGACACCAGCCCGCGCGGCCCTGATGTGCCGGACGAAAAGGACAATTGGCAGTTCGGCTGCGGCGCCGGCTTCTACCTCGACGCCACGCAGCCGCCTTATGCGAAAAACTACCGCATGTACTCCTACGTTACCGAGGAATTGCCGGCGCTCGTCGCCGCCAATTTTCCGGTCGACATGTCGCGCCAGTCGATCTTCGGCCATTCGATGGGCGGGCACGGCGCGCTGACGATCGCGCTGAGGAATCCCGAGCGCTTCCGGAGCTGTTCGGCCTTCGCGCCGATCGTGCAGCCGACGACGGCGGGCTGGTCTCGGCCGGCATTCGAGAAATATCTGGGACCGGACGAAAGGAGCTGGCGCGCCTATGACGCCACGCTGCTCATCGAGGATGGCTGTCGTTACGGTGAGCTGCTCGTCGACCAGGGCACGGCCGACGGCTTCCTGCAGGATGGCTTGCGCCCATGGCTGCTCGAGGACGCCTGCAGGAAGGCGGGCATCGCGCTGACGCTGCGCATGCAGGAAGGCTACGACCATTCCTACAACTTCATCTCGACCTTCATGGACGACCATCTGAAGTGGCACGCGGCGCGGCTGGCATCGAAGTAAGAACGGGCCTCACAGGACGAGGCCCGGCCTAGAAACGCGGCCCCGCCATCATCCGCGCGACCCGCGCCATGTCCGCGCTCATCTCGCGGTCGTCGTCGAGCGGGGCGACGAGCGCGCGCACGGCGGCATAGCTGCGTTGCGGGCCTTCGCCCATGCTGTCGACCACGCCGCGCAATTCCACGCCTGTCGCCGCGAAGATCAGTTCCATCGCAACGAGGTAGCGCAGGCGCTCGATGATGCCGGCGGTCTTGGCCACCACCCGGGGCGCCATCGACGACTGGTCCTCGATGCCGTCCGAAACCGCGAGCGGGCTGAGCGACATCGGATTGGCGAGGTGCCGGATCTCGGCCTCCAGTGCCGCGACCGGTTTCTGCAGTTCCGCGTAGCCCTGGCGGCTCCCGCCCCTGGCCGACAGGAAGCGCGGCAGTTCCGCCACCGTCGGCGACATCAGCTTCATCGAGCGGTTGGCGGTGGCGACCGCGCAATGCGCCAGAGCCTGGCCGAGCTGTTCCCAGGCCAGCGTGAAGGCCGTCAGGTCGAAATTGCCGTTTGAAACCACCCGCTCAGCCGCCGGCAGGATCACCGGGTTGTCGCCGGAATGGCCGAGCTCGATCTCCGTCGCCAGCCTGGCCTGCTCGAATGCGTTGAGCAGGCCGCCCCACATCTGCGGCACGCAGCGGAAACTGAGCGGGTCCTGCAGTCGCCGGGCGGCGGTCTCGTGCCAAAGCCCGCTTCCGTACAGTTCCGCCCTGAGCCGCGCGCCGATCTCGCATTGCCCGAATGCCGGCCGCGCGGCCAACGCATCCTCGTCGATTGCCTTGAGGGACGCCCGGAACGCCTCGTAGTTGAGGGCCACGGCCGCCAGCGACCAGTCGATGAGGCAGGCGACGTCTTCGAGCGCCAGGCACGCCGTTCCGGTGGAAAGGCTGTTCGCCACGATGATGGCGTGGCCGTCCTTTTCACGCAGGTCGAGCGGCTCGAGCCCGGCAAGCTTCAGCGCTTCGGCAGCCGGCATGATCCTGCCCTGGAATTCGGCCTCGCCGTCGCCGCCGAGCGCCCTCGCCATATGGCCGAGAGGAGCAAGGTCGGCCGCCCCGATCGATCCCCAACTGGGTATCACCGGGTGGACACCGGCGTTGAGCGCCGCAACCAGGCCCATGACAACCCGCTCGGAGGCGCCGGTGCCGCCGGCGGCCATGCCGCAAATGCGCGCCGTCATCAGCGCCCGCACCGCCTCAGTCGGCAGGGCCGGGCCGGCGCCCATCGAGTGGCTGAGCGGCACGCTGTACTGGAAGGCGATCAGATCGGCCTCGGCAAGCGGGGTGTCGACACAGGCGCCAAGGCCGGTGGTGACGCCATAGAGCGGCTTGCCGAGCTGAGTAAGGCGCTCGATGAGCGCGCGGCTGGCGCGGATGCGACGCATGGCCTCCTCGCCCAGCACGAGGCGGGCGTTGCGCCGCGCGATCTCGGCGACATCGGCCGCGCTGAGCGGCCTGGCGTCGAGGACTATCACCCTGGCTGTCATGTCCTTGCATCTATCCCAAGATCGGTGCCGTGCAAATGTGCCACGCCGCTCCTCGACACGGCGCAGTGTCATTGCGACGCCTGTGCCTCTGGAGTATTTTAGAACTTGATTGGATGAGACGCATGACCGCCGTCGTTATGGATGCGGTCTGCTTCGATCCCGGCAGATTGTGAACTCTTTAACAGACCTCGGCGCCGCAAGCTGCATTGCTGTGGCCGACAGGTCATAGCAGTTAAGGATTTGCCATGCTGCGATGCTGCGCGTTCCTTGCAGCCTTGATCCTCGTGAGCTTCACGGCGTTCGAAGCCCATGCCGATCGCCGGGTTGCCTTTGTGATCGGCAATTCCGAATACCGCGACATCCCGGCCCTCAAGAACCCGGACAAGGATGCCGAGGATGTGTCGAACACGTTCCGGCTGGCCGGCTTCGACGTGTTCGTCGCCAAGGACCTCACCAAGCTTCAGTTCGAGGAGCAGTTCCGCAACTATCTCGCCGCGGCCGACGGCGCGGATTTGGCGGTCGTTTATTATTCCGGCCACGGCTTCCAAATCGGCGGCGAGAATTTTCTCATCCCGGTCGACGCTTCGCTGAAGGCTGCGGCCGACATAGAGGTCCAGGCCATCAAGCTCGACGACGTGCTGGAGCAGATGCGCTCCAAGTCGAAGATCCAAGTGATCATCCTCGATGCCTGCCGCAACAATCCGTTTCCGCGCAAGGACTATTGGCTGCGGGACCAGCTGATCGCAGCGGGTGGCGCCGGCCTGGCGCAGGTGAAGAGCTCCTTGAATACGCTGATCGCCTTCGCCACCGAGCCGGGAGCGGTTGCCTATGACGGAACCGGCGACCTCAGTCCATTCTCGTCCGCCTTTTCCCGCCGCGCGCTGGCGCCCAACCAGGAGATACGCACGGTGATGGCGGCGGTTCGCCGCGACGTGGTCAAGGCCACTGACGGCAAGCAGGTTCCCTGGGAAAACTCCTCGCTGATCGACGAGGTCGTGCTGATGCGCCGCGCCAACCGTCCTGCGCTGCCGCCGGTGCTGGAAAAGGTCGTGCCGTCCGGCGTCGGGCCTGTCGCTCTGGACCTGCCCGAACCGGTCGATGTCGACGGCGGTGCAATCACCGTCAGCATCGAACGGCCGCCTGCGCTTGGACGACTGATGCTGGACGGCAAGCCTGTCGCAACGGGCGAGCCGATTGCCGGCAAGGATCTGCCGCGCCTCGAGATGGACGTGCCGAAGGGCTCCGGCGCGCAGGAAGAGGTCGACATGCTGGCCTATGCCACGCGCGACAATTGGGGCGGCGGATCCCAGGGCATCCTGGTGTTCCGCGTCAAGAATGGCGAGGGCGCCGAGGGGCAGCAGCTCATGGCCTCGCTCGAGGCCGAACAGAAGCAGCAGGTGCTGGAGCGCGGCATCCACATCACCGGCGCCGCCGAGGCGATCGAAAAGCGCGATATTGCCGTCCCGGTCGGTGTCGGCCCGGTGCCGCTGAAGCTGGATTTCCCGACCAAGGATCCCGCGGTCAGCCTGAAGCTCGCGAGCTATCCGGCAACGGGAACGCTGTCGCTGCCGGATCGAACCCTGACTCCGGATTCCAGCCTGATGGCCGATGAGGTCGACCATTTGCGCTACGAACCCCAGATAGGTGAAGCCAAACCGCTCATAGTCGGCGTCGAGATCAGGGCTGACAACGCTTCGTCAAAGCGGGCGACGATGAAGCTGTCCCCAAGCGTCGAGCCCTGCGACAGAGAGGCTGGCGAGCCTCTCGACCTGCAGGGCGTCGTTCCCGGCCTGCTGCCGAACGAAATCAGCAGCAACGCCGTGGACGTCTGCCGGGCGGCGGTGAAAGCCTATCCCGACGTCGCCCGCTTCCGCTACGAACTCGGGCGTGCGCTGCTTGTTGTCGGTAAGGTCGACGAGGCCAAGAAGGCGATTCAGGAGGCCGCCGACAAGGGGCACGTCCGCGCGGTGTTCGAGCTTGGGTATATGTATTTCACAGGAACTGGAACAACTGTCGACCGATCTCAGGCCAATGCCTTGTACAAGGCTGCGTCGGAAAAGGGTGATCCCTACGGGATGACTGCGTGGGGGCGCATCCTATTCACAGGCAACGGCGTCGAGCGCGACACCGGCAAGGGGCTGGACCTGATGCTCAAGGCGGCGGCGATGGGCCACACCTATGCCATGAACGCACTCGCAGCGATCTTCGCGGAGGGCAGCAACGGTGTGCCCGCCGACACCGCCCGCGCCGTTGCCTTCCTCAGGGCGGGTGTCGAGCGGCAGGACATGTATTCGATGAACCTTCTCGGCCGCAACTATCTTTCCGGGCGCGGCGTCGAGAAGGACCCAAAACAGGCGCAGGCGCTTTTCCAGAAGGCGATTGATCTGGGCCAACCCTATGCCCCTGCCAGTCTTGCACGCATGTACAGAGACGGCGTTGGGGTGACGCAGAACCTCGACGAAGCGCAAAGGCTGTTCGAGTTGGGAACCGCGCGAGGCGATCAGTTCGGTGCCTATGATCGCGCTGTTCTTGAAATGCAGAAGGGTGACAAAGCCGACCAAGCCACTGCCGTGCGCTTCCTTGCATTCGCGGCTGCGCTCGATTTTCGCAAAGAACTGCCGGACGTCGAGAAGACACTCGCAAAATTCGGCGCGAAAGCAAAAACGACCGCTTTGAACGAACTGCGCCAACAGCTCAAGTCGAAGATCCCTATGTCGGGTCCGCTGGACACCCAGTTGGTCACGGTGGCCAGGAAGGTTTGGGAAGAAGCGAATCCGCGTCGGGACGTGTTTTGAGCAACGAGGAGGTAACTGTGGGCCGGGCATTGAAGCAAGTAGTGATCGCAGCGGTTCTGTCCGGCGTAGCGGCAGCGGTGGCCGGCTGTACCTCCATGGCGCCTAAAGTCGAGCCGACGCTGACAGCCAAGCCTAAGCCGAAGGTCGTTCGGACGAAGACCGCGCCAAAGATCGTAAAGCAGAAAAAAGTGATCGCTAGGAAGCTGATCAAACCGGCTACGGAAAACCCTGAAACACCACCCCCGGTCATTCCTGCTATCGGCGGCGGAGGCGGAACTGGAGGCAGCAGCGGTGGAAGTAGTGGCGGCGGAGGAAACTGGGGCGGAGGTTGACTTCAAAAAAGCCTATTCGTGATCGCAGCCTGTTTGTGGGATTACCGGCGCAACGACGTGCATCCGCAAGGGTTAAGCCGATGTCTTCACCTTGCTGACGACTGTTCGAACCGCTCGCCAAGCAATAGCAACTGCTCTGTGCTCCAGTCACGTGCCGGTATCAGAGATCGCGTTGTCCTGTGGGGGCGTTCCATGGTCGATTCAGCGGAACAAATCTAATACGCATCGGCCGCTTGCTGCTGTGCTTCCAATTCCGCCATCTCGATGCCCATTTCAACAAAGGCGGAGAGAACGGCAAAACGGTCCGCCAGCGATACCCTCGCCAGCCCGGCCAGGATCCCCGCGCTGACGGCATGGGCGGCTGGAAATCCGGCCGCCGCCTGGTCGATGGCCAGATTGCTGTCGCGCCAGCCAGCCGCCAGGGCGATCCAGGAAACGGGCGTCGCCGGGGGCACCTCCACGGCCTGGGCGACCGCCGCGCGATGGTCGGGGTTGCCGGGTTCGCCCACCCAGTCGTGGACAAGCGCCAGCAATTCGAGGTCGTTGTCGCCGAGAAGCTCCGCAAGGTTGCTCAGGCACTCGTGCGCCCACCAGACCCCGGCCCGCTCGGGCAGCAGATAAGCACAGAATGTGATTGCCTCTTCGGGGACGCGCCCGGCCAGCAGGGCGCGGCAAAACTCGATCGAGGGCTGGTCGGTGGGAGTGGCCTTCATATCACGAGCGATGGCAGGGCAAGCGCCGAAAAGATCCCGCGCCGTCCTGAACCGGAGCCTGTTGGCCATGGCTGCCCGCCCTCACTAGGAATAGAGGTACTGAAACCCCGGCGGGGGCGCTGGTCAAGCCTCAAACGTAGCAGACGCAGGCCGCTCTCAGCGTGTGTTTGTTCACAGACAGCCGCCGCGAAATTTGATATGGTTCATAGTAGCGAAATCCGCTCAAACAGGGAGTAATGGTCATGCGGTGGGCCAGTTCAGCCTTTGCATTGGCGGCCGTGCTTTTTTCGACGCACGTTTCCGCTGATCCGCTTCAGAAATCGGAAGACATCGTGAAGTTCTTCGCCGGCCAGGGCAAACTCGGCGCGTCGCGCGGGATTTGCGTCGGCACCGAGGAAGAGTGCAAGAGCAAGAACGAAAAGAGCGCGGCTCCCAACAAGACCGGGCTCGACATGATGATCAATTTCGCCCTGGATTCCGCCCAGCTCGACCAGACCGCGCGCACCGAACTCGACGAGTTCGCCAAGGCACTGAGGGACAACCGGCTGAGCACGTTCAGCTTCGTCGTCGAAGGCCACACCGATGCTTCCGGCTCGGATCGCTACAATCAGGACCTGTCGCAAAGAAGGGCGCAATCGGTGGCCGCTTTCCTGACGGCGAACGGGGTTCAGGCTACCCGGCTCGAAGCGATCGGCGTGGGCAAATCGCACCCGCGCGTCGCCAACCCTTACGATCCGGTCAACCGCCGGGTGGAGATGCGGATCAGGACGGAATAGAGGCGCCGGCACAAGTCACCGCTCGGTACACTGCGATCGACGGGAGCCCAGCCACGACAGGCGGGGCTCCCGTTTTCATCAGGGCTTGTTGAGCACGCCGCCCACCGCGACACCGGTGCCGAAGATCAGCGCCTTGGTCAGGAAGTCGTTGTTGTCGTTCGGCGGCGGGCCGTCCTCACGAACAACGGTGTCGCTGTTGCGCCTCCGCTGGACAAGCTGCTGTTTCCTGCGCGGCTTCTCGGCCACTGGCTTCAGTGTGCGGGTCTTCTGCACCACCGGCTTCTTCGGTGGCGTGATGCGCGCCTGATCGGCGGCATTCTTGGCGCGTATAGCATCCATCATCGGGTCGGTCTGGATCGTCAGGAACGCCAGTTGCGCGCGTGTCAGATAGGTGGTCTGCGGCAGACCGTTCTTGCCCTGCCAGACGCCGATCGCCTGGCGCGTCTTCGGACCGATATTGCCGTCGACCTGGCCGAGTTCGTTGCCAAGGGCCTCGATACGAAGCTGCAGGTCGATGCGGCCGTTCCGGTCGAGCCCGATTGCGCCTTCCGTCTGCTCGGTGCCCGGCGTCTGCTTCATCTCGTCGGTGATGCCGACGGAGGTGCGCACGGCCGAGCCGGCATTGGCCTCATTCGTATCGAGGGCCGCGACCTGCTTGCTGCCCGCCTTCGGGTCCTTCAGCTGATCGATGTTGAGCTTGGCCACCGTGGCGAAGCGCCCGTTCGGGAATTGTTCGAGATAGGCTTCGTAGAACGGGATGGCATTCTTCTTCGAAGCCTCGTCCCAGAGGCGCTGCTCGACTTCCCAGGAAGGCGGTTCGCTGGCCACCGGAGCGGGCGCGGGCGCCGCCGTTGTCTTGGCTGCATCGGCGACGGGTGCCGCGACAGGCGCGGCCTCTACCGCCTGCTTGCCGAGGAAAACCTCGCGCCCCAGCGATGCATTGTGCCAGGGCCGCTGCCGGCCTTGCGTGGCTTCCGTCACCTCGCCGCGCACACGCGTTAAGGCGCTCTGGATCTCGACGCCGGGTTCGGTCAGGTGCTTGGCCAGAGCCAGCGAATAAGGGCTGTCGACGCCGTTGCCGTCGAAGGCGATCGCGCCGGGATCTGTCGCGTAGGCGATGAGCACGCCGCCCGTGCCGACGCCGTCGGCCTTCGCTTCGACCGGCGCAAGGCCGGCGCCGAGCGAGCGGCTCTTCGGCAATGAGGCAGCCAGAGTTCTTGCCAGCGGATTGTCGCGGCAGGCGTCGAGGATGATGACGCCGACGGCCGGGTCGGGCGGCAACGCCGCCATGAACTCGTCGATCTGCACCGTGCGGGTCTTGAGATAGGCCGGCGAGGTCAGCTCGGCATCGACCGGGATCAGGTAGTTCTTGCCGTCGACCTGCATGCCGTGGCCGGCATAGAAGATGACGGCGAGGTCGGCATTATAGGATTCCTCGGTGAACCGGCTGATCAGGCTGTGCATGCCTTGATTGTCCTGGTCGACACCTTCGATCACGTCGAAGCCGGCATTGCGCAGCGTGGAGGCGATGAGCTGCGCGTCGTTGGCGGGATTCGGCAAAGGCACGGCATTGACATATTTGCTGTTGCCGATCACCAGCGCGACGCGCTTGGCGTCGTGCGCGGCGGCCTGGGCGCCGAACGCGGCGAGGAAAAACAGGATAAATCCACTCACAAGGACGGCAAACGGTTTCATGGATCAGCCCTCCGCCCCTCAGGGCGCTATCGATGTCTGCACATGCTGAATTCCGCTGGCGACAAAGTCGCTTCTGCCAAAAATGGCTCTTGAGCGTATGTGATCCCGGCCACAGTTTTGGTTCACAAAAAAAGTTTGCAACCAGTGGCTAATCTATCATTGGCGGCATCGAAAACCAATCTGCCCGGCGACTGGCCGCGGCCTCTCCTGGTTCGAAAGCCGGGGTTAACCAGGTTCAAGCGTATTTTGAATCGAACCGATCAGCGCCGTTATTGCCTGCTTGTATTTTTCGAACTCCGGCGATGTCTGCCGGATTTGGGTCGTGGTCGTCTGCTGGCCTTGATCGGACGCGACGCGGGTCACCTTCTGGCCCATCTTGCGTTCAGCCCAGTCGACGACGTAGCTGGCGGTCTTGCCGGTGAGGAACGGGTTGGCCTGGATGACGGCCGATCCGAGGACCGCGTTCAATTGCGCGGAGCCCGGCGCCGCCAGCACCTGTGCCGCGCCTTCCATGCCCAGGAAATGGCAGAGATAGAGGCGCCCGGCGGTAATCTGGTTGCCGCGGGCGCGAAGATAGGCTTCGCCTTCGCGCGCCAGGTTGCGCACCATCTCGCGCGACAGCGTGGCGTCGTAGCGAAGCGCGAGCAGGTCCGCAGTCGACAGCGAGCGGGCAAGGTCGGGGCGATAGGTGTTCATCATCCGGATCCAGGTCTTGGTGATGAACTGTCCGGCGCCGGTCGCCGAGGACAGCGGGTTCTTGGCGCGCGCGCTGCCGCCGCTTTCGACATGGACGATGCGGTCGGTCAGCGTCTCGACGGCGGCATCGCCGGAACCACCGGACGCATAGGCGGCAACCGTGGTGACCGTCCCCAGCGGATCGATCGCCTCGCCGCTCTGGTAGAGCTCGAAATGAAGATGCGGGCCGGTCGAAAGCCCCGTGGTGCCGATATAGCCGATGACGTCGCCGGCCTTCACCTTGGTGCCGACGCCGCTCGCGATGGCGAATTTCTGCATATGCGCGTAGCGCGTCTCGCGCCCGTTGGCATGGGTGATCTTCACCAGATTGCCATAGCCGCCGCCGTCGCCCTGGAAGGAGATCTCGCCGTCGAAGGCGGCCATGATCGGCGTGCCGACCGGAGCAGCCCAGTCGACGCCTTTATGGATGCGAACGGTGCCGAGGATAGGGTGCTTGCGCGGGCCGAAGGTCGAGGTCATCACCCCATTGACCGGCGTGACCATGCCGTTGGTGACGGTCAGCGAACGAACCTCGTCATTGCCCGTGACGCACGCATACTGCCCGTCGCTCTGCTGGAAGACGAAACAGTCGAGGCTCTTCTCGGTGCCTTGGACGCCGACATAGAGGACCCGTCCGGAGATCTCGCCCTGGCCGCGCGGCGTCTGCGAATAGATCAGCACCAGCCGCTGATCCTCGCTGGCGAAGGCGTCGAGATCCTGCCCTCGCGACAGATACATGATCGCCTCGCCGATGACGCTGGTCGGAACCTTGTTGCGCGCGGCCGTCGAATAGATCGCATCGAGCAGGCGGTACTGCCGCTTGAGCCCGCCTTCGTCGGAGGCGCCTGAATAGTTGAACAGGTCCTCGCGCACCCACGGGTCGACACCCGACACGAAGGCTCCCGCGGCGTTGCGCGTCAGCGTGCCGACATAGACGTTCCTGGCATAGATCGAGACCTGCATGAGCGACATGGTCGTCGTCTCGCGGCTTGGCCTGAATCCGCGCATCGCGACGACATAGCCCGCCTCCAGACTGTCGCGGTTGAACAGCGCCTTCAGCGCTTCGCCCGCGAGCTTGGCGTCGTCGGCGGAGAAATGCGCGTCGGCGACGACGCTGTCGAGGCTGCGGTCGTTGAGGATCTTCACGAACGTGTCTCCGGTCGCCTCGAAGCGCTGGTACTCACTGGTGACGGTCGCGACCGTCGTGTTGTTCTCGATCGCGGTCTTCTTGAAGGTGGGAAGGGCGGCCTCGCCCTGGTCGATGGTCTCTCCCCAGCCGGCCTCCGGGTCGTCGGCATCCGCCTTGGGCGGCGAACCGGCAGGGGCCTCGCTCTCGTCAGGCGCCGGCTGAAGGTCGTTCTCCAGATCGCCTTGCTGGTCGTCCGTTGCAGCCGGAGCGGGCGGGGCGGCTTGCTGATCGTCAGGTGCAGCCGCCGGTGATTTCGGAGCGGTTTGCCGCTGCGCCTGGAAGAAGGCGAAATCCTCCTGCGTCGACGGTATCGTCGTCATGAATTTTTCGCTGGCGCTCAGCATCACGTCGGAGAGGATTTCGATCTGCGGCGAGGCTCCGGAACTGTCGAGATCGGCCGGGCGCGACCGTTGGCTTGGTCGGTTTCCGCGTCGGGCGCCAGCGGTGATCCACATCGGGTCTCCGGCGAGGTCGATGATGGCCGGCACATAGACCAAGGCGTCGGGCGGGACGTCCACCATGCCCTCGACGGGATGCAGTTCCTCGTCCTCGTCGCCGAACGACCAGTAGTTCTTGGTAAGGTAGAAGCCCGTCGCTGCTGAAGCGATGACGAGCGCCGCGACACCGGAAAGAACCCAGCGCCAGAGCCTGCGCCGGCGCTCGGCCAGGCGCGCCTGCTTCTTCAATTTGAAGCTGGTGTCGATGCTGTGCGTCACGGGCTGTTTCCGGTCAGGAAATACGTCCAGCGCACCTGCTCCTGCGTATCGACCTCGACGAAGCGCGCGGCGATATGGCCGCGCTGCCAGCATTCGTCGATGCCGCGTATCGAAAAGCGGCGCCGGTCGATGCACATCTCGATCGATCCGTTGAGGATCGCATGGCCGAAGACGTCCGTCGCATAGACGTAGATGTAGCGGTTGGCCAGTTCCTCGCGGATGACGTTGACGCACTGGTTGGCGCCGATCGTCCACCAGCCGTCCGTCTGGTCGGCATCATCGACCTTCTGTCCGACGGCGAGGTTGACGACATCGAGCGTCTGGTTGCAGACGGTGAATTCCGCACGCGCCTTGCTGGTCACAAAGATTGAGAGCGCCGCGCCGACAAGCGCGGCAAGCCATATGCGGTCACGAAGAGTGAGCCAACCACGGTTCCTGCGTAGCGGTGGCTGGAACAATGAATGCGGGCGGCGGAGTTCCATCGGCGTCCATGCCTATCCGCCAAGCCGGAAATATTTGGCGGTGGCGGAGAACTGCGCGCCGTCGGTCCCTATCTCCTCGAGGATCTTTGGCAACAGCTCCGAAGCCGGCGTCGGCCTCGAGAACATAGCGGCCTGGATGTCCCGTGGGCCGGTGATCGCCAGCATGATCTGCGGCACGGCCTTGCCGGCCGCCTTGTCGGCGGCGCCGAGGCCGATCGGGATGTTGAACGTCGCCTTGCCCGGTTGCGCCACCATGCGGTCGTCGAGGTTGAACGCGATGCCCTTGTGGTCGATCAGCATCACGTTGGAGATCAGCCCGCCCCGAGTCGCCAGCGTGCCGCTGATCGGCGAGCCGTCCGGCACGGACATCCGGTCGAGAACGAGCTGCGGCTTTTCCGCCCCGCTCCGGTCGAGGAAACGCAGGAACCTGGTCACCTCGCATTGCGGCTGGTCGATGAGGCGAACGCTGATGTCCGGCTCGAGATGGAACTTCGACTGGAAATCGTTGAGCATCTGCTCGAAAGGCTGCACCGCGGTTCCAAAACCCTCGATCGCCGCAGCGCTGTCCGTTGCCGATGTCAGGCTCGCGTAGAAACAATCACCGCCGCTGAAGTCGCGCACCCAGGAGGCGCGCTGCGCCGATGCCGTCGGCGGAATCCCCGGTTTGGGCAGGTTGATGGCGACGTCCGTATTCTGAGGTTCCTTGGTGCCAGGCTGTGGCAATGGTGCCGGTTGTGCCGATGCGCTCGGTGTTTCCGGTTGGCTGGCCGCTTCGGGCACCTTCGGCTGGCCGGCAGGCGGCGCCTGTGCCTGGTTTTCCGCAGGCGAGGGAGCCTTCGGCTTGGGCAACTTGGACAGCGCGTCTATGAGGTCCGAAGCGCTGGGCTTTGTCGCCGGCGGCTTTGCTTCCTGTGCCGCGGTGTTTTCCCCTTCCGCCTGGCTCGGTCCCGACGCCTTGGCCGTTGGCGGCTCGCCGGCTGGCGGCGCCGGCTTCTGATTTTCCGCTGCCTTGGGCGCGGGAGCGGGCGTCGGCAATTTCTCGGTTGGCGGCTGTGCCGGTTTGGCCTCCGCGGGCTGCGGGGCTTGCGCCTGATTGTTGTTGGCCGGGCTCTCCGGCTGGAGGGCAGGCGACGTCTTTTGAGCGGGCTCTTGGACTTCCGTTGCCGGTGGCGCCTCGGGTCCAGGGGGCGGCACGGGAGTCTCGGCAGGTTGCGCCGGTTTCTGCTCGGTCTCGGCCTCCGCCTGTTGTTGGACGGTCTTGTCTTCCGGTTGCGGCAGGGCGGGAGCGACAGGCTTCGCCGGCTCGATGGTGGCAGAGCTGTCGGGTTTCGTTGCTTCCGGCTGCGCCTCGGCTGGTGCCGTCGGCTTAGGCCTCGAAGCATCCGCAACAGGTTTTGGCGCCGGCTTCGGCGCGA
This sequence comes from Mesorhizobium sp. M1E.F.Ca.ET.045.02.1.1, assembly GCF_003952485.1. NCBI lineage: Bacteria > Pseudomonadati > Pseudomonadota > Alphaproteobacteria > Hyphomicrobiales > Phyllobacteriaceae > Mesorhizobium > Mesorhizobium sp. M1E.F.Ca.ET.045.02.1.1. The sequence goes on along the minus strand of NZ_CP034447.1, from coordinate 7,255,544 downwards.
GAGGCGTGAGCTTTTCGGTCGCCGGCGCCTGAGGCGACATGACACCGCTGAAATAGAGCCCGGCGCTCGCCACGATAGCCAATGCCGCCACGGCGCCAACGGCTATGGCCGGGGTCCTCGACGCTTTTTTCTGCACTGCAGCCGTGGCGGCCCTCGGCGGAGTCGCCGCCGGCGAAGGTCGCGGCTCCGACAGATGCGCCGGCCGCACATGCGGAACGAAGCGTTGTTCGCCGGGGACGGTCGAAGCCTGGGACCCGGCGTCCGGCGCCGCGGTCCATCCGGCGCGCGGCAGGCCCGATCGCTCGCGCGGACCAAAGGCAGCAGGCGGCGGCAACGTCGCGTCGAGATCCTCGTCGCGCGTTGCCCTGGCGATCTCGGCCATGCTGGCAGGCCGGTCTTGAGGATCCGGCTGCAGCATCGCTTCGATGAGTGCGCGGAAATCGGGGTCGATATCCGACAAATCCGGCACGGTCCGGCGCTTTTCGACGACCTCGAACTGCGAGCCGCTCATGTCGAGCGGCTTTCCGCGCAGCGCGGCGGCCAGCACCAGTCCAAGACTGTAGATATCCGACTGCTCGCTGACCTCACCGCCGAAGAGGCCGAGCTGTTCGGGCGAGACGTAGTTGTATTTGCCGGCGAACTTTCCGCCGATCAGCGTCTCGCCGCCGACATTCGCCGAGCGCGCTATGCCGAAGTCGATGATCTTGGCGCGCTCGACCCTGCCGCCGGGCAGGATGATGTTGTCGGGAGAGAGATCGCGGTGGACCGCGCCGGCCTGATGCACCGCGCTCAGGCCCGAGGCGAGGCGGTGGCAGAGCCTGCGTACATCCGGCGTCGGCATCGGGCCGCGCCGCATGACGTCGAACAGCGACTGGCCGTCCACGAATTCCATCGCCAGGTAGGGGCGGCCGATCCCCGGATCGATGGTGAAGACGTGATATCGCACGACCGCGTCGTGCGACAGGTGGTTGAGGATCGACGCCTCCTTGCGGAACAAGGACAGGATCGTCTGGTCGCGGGCGAATTCGGGCAGCACGATCTTGATCGCGACATGATCGCCGGTCTGGATGTTGTGGCCGCGATAGACCTCCCCCATGCCGCCGGACGCGATGCGCTCGTCGAGTTCGTAAATACCGCTAAGCTGCGTGCCGACGCCCGCATAGGCGAGGTTCGGCGAAATCCGCGTCTTGTCGTCGTCACTCATTTCACTCGGTTCCCGTTCCGGGCCGATCCGATTGGAGCGGTCCGTTGCGCCCACCGCCGATCCTCACCAGCACGATGGTGACGTTGTCCGTTCCACCACGCTGAAGCACCGTTTCCAGCAGCTTCTCGCATGCCGCCTGCGGCGGCGCGGAGTTGACCGCCGCCTCGATTTCGGCGTCGGCGACATGCGCGGTGAGCCCGTCGGTGTTCAGGACGAAAACATCGCCGGGCATCAGCTCGCCTTGCTGGAAATCGATCTCGAGCTCATCGCTCACCCCGACGGCATGCGTGATCACGTTGCGGCGCGGCCAGGTGAGCGCTTCTTCGGCGCTGATCATGCCGCGGTCGAGAAGCTCCTGGACCTCGGTATGGTCCCGCGAAATCTGCGAGATCGTGCCGCCGCGGACCAGATAGATCCGGCTGTCGCCGGCCCACAGGCCCGCGAACCGTCCGTCCATCGCCAGAAGGGCGGCGAATGTCGAGCCGATGGTGATGCCGCGCGATCGCGCTATGCCGCGGATCTCGGCATTGGCGCGGCTCAGCCGGTCCTCGAAGCGCGCGCGAAGGTCCGGCGCCGAACTCGCGATGCCGATCGTCGCCAGATGGTCGACGATGCTGGCCGACGCGACTTCTCCGGCCTCATGGCCACCCATTCCGTCGGCCACCACCCAAAGCCCGGTTCGCGGCTCGACGAGATAATTGTCCTCATTGTGGTCGCGCACGCAACCCTTGTGGCTTACGGCGAAGCTCTCGATGGGAAGGGCGACAGTGCTCAATTTGCCACCAAGCGCTTCGCGAGCGTCCTCTGCGACGAACCGTGGGCCGCGTGCCCAGGCCACTCTGCCACAAGCGCATACATTAGAGTACCGAAATGAAGGCTGGAGCCAGCCCGGGTCGGGAGCGATTTGGGCAACCACGACAGCGCCATCTCAAAACGCCTTCGGGCAGCTGAAGGCCGACAAGGCCGGAAGCTGGAAGGGATTGGCCCCCGACCCGATCTCCATCTTGTAGGCCACGTCGCGCCCGCCGATCACGAAGCGCGCTTCGGTGTCGCCGCCATCGCCGGTGACGGTCGCCTTGTCCAGCAGGCGCTTCAATGCCCATGGTCCCTCGAATTTGAGGGCGGACTCGCGGCCCGGCATTTCCGGTGCCAGGCTGAGGCTCGCGGACGCGGAAGCCGCGCCGTTCGGCCATGTCACCGTGCTCGGCGCGTTGCCCGCCTGGGCGCTCTCGACGGTCTGCCCGTCGATATTGAGCACCGCGCTGTCGACCTCGCTGTTCACCGAGACAGGCGTCACGGTGATCGAGATCGACGGCGCCGAACCGCCGGAAGGAAAGAAGGCGCTGCGGATCTCCGCCGCCGACTGGAACGCCTTCAAGGTCGACTTTGCGAGGTCGCGGCCGGCGCGGGCATCCTGCTTCCAGGTCCAGTCCTGGCCCGTCATGTCGATCAACGGCGCAAGGTTCTGCGCGAAGAACCGGTCCATCAGGCCGCCCGGCGCGAACAGCTTGGCGAAATCGGCGATAGAGATTTCCTCCGTGCTGTCGCTCGCAAAGGGATAGTGGCCATTGACCGCCTCCTCGCAGGGGCGTGTGACCGTCTCGTCGAGCGTCTGGTTGAGGTTGGCCACCGAGGTCTCCGCGACATTGCCCTCGAACTCGTCCGCGGCCGCATTGACCATGCGCGCGAGCTGCTTCGGCAGGCGCGAGACATTGGCGCGCAGCGTCGAGATCTGCAGCTTCAGGTTCGCGTTGACCCGCTCCGTCTGCGCAGGGACGTCCGCGGCAAGCTTCACGCCCTGGTAGATATCATGGAAATTCTGCGTCAGCGCATCGAGCGGGCGGCGTCCGGCGGAACCGCTCACCAGCGCCTGGAAGGGCCTGAACTGCGCTTCCACGGTGGCGCCGGCGTTCTGCGTGGCGGACGAGCTTGTGCCGGCGCGGCTCTGCGACTTGCCGCCGGCGATCTGCAGACCGATGCGGGCCAGGCCCTTGGCCATGCCGGCCGGATCCTGCTGAGCCGTGCCGGCGTTGTCCTCGGAGGCGGCGTTGTCCTTCGTCAACGCTGTTTCATCGGCGATCGCCGTGAACAGCCGGTCCAGCGGCGAGTCCGGCGAGGCGGCGGCGGAGAGCGCAATGTATTGCGGCTTGTCCTTCAGCATCGCCTTGAATTTCAACTGGTCGAGCGCGCCGTTCCAGGCGGAAGCGAATTCCTTGCCGTAGCGGTCGATGAGTTCGGGGCCGAGCTTGGGCAGGTCCTGGTCGATGCCGCCCTGCTCGCCGCCGCCGCCGAGAACCCATTGGTCATCGACCAGCATCTGCGCGATGCGCGAGAGCTGCGGCAGGTAGAAGCGGTTGAAGCCGGCCCGGGTGTAGAGGCCGGGAACGTCAAGGTCGGAGAGCTCGCTGCCATCCATGCGTTCGAACAGAAGCTGCGCTTCCGGGCCGGCTTTCGCGGCAACGGAAAAGTCCTCGAGCCTCGCCGCGTAGACCGCCGACTTGATCAGCGCCGAAGCGCGGTCGGCGAGGCTCATGCGTCCGAGCGAGCGCTGCGCCGCCTCGACCAGCGGCTGGTTGAGCTCGAAGACCGGGTCATAGGCATCGTCGAGCGTGAGCATGGCGCGCAGATGCTTTTCGAGCTGCGCGCGGCCCTCGCGGTTGTTCTCGCCTGGATAGCGGTTCTCCTCCCAGTCCTGCTTCATCCAGGAGACGATCAGCTCGTCGTCGACCTTAGGCGCCTTGCCGCCCAGCATCAGATAGATCTTCAGCGGCTCGTAGAGCGCGATCGGATCGGCCATCTTGGCCTGGATCGTCCGCTCCGCCTGAACCAGGAGCCGGGAGCGGAAGCTTCGCTCCAGCGCCTGCCGGTAGGCTGTTTTGGACGCCGACAGAAGTCTCCCTCGCTGGCTGAGCCCGAAACTCTCCTCGACCGGCTTCGTTTGGGCGGCGGTCTCGAATCCGGCCGGGAGGTTGCGCAACTGGTCGAGCGGGCCGATGACGTTCTCCAGATCGACATCGGTCACGGTCGTGCTCTTGAGCAAGGAATCCGCGCTCTGGCGGTATTGCGCCATCGCCTGCCTGGTGGAGTCGATCAGCGACCGGTTGGCGGTGAAGCTGAAACCAAGCACACCGAGCGCCGCCAAAGCCGCCAGCGCGATCACGGCGAGGCCGCCAAATCTGGCAACCCTGGCGCGCCGCTCCGCAGCCCTGTCGAAGGAGACCCAGCCTGCCTCCGGAAAGATCACTTTCGCCAGCAGATCGTGCAGGAAGAAGCTCTTGCCGGTCCCGGAAAGATGCGCTTGGGACGTGCTGCCGAAACTGCGGCCGATCGCGCCCAGCACCTGATCGATGGGCGTTCCTTCCTGCGTGCCCGAGGAGAAATAAAGCCCGCGCAGGCTGACATTGACCTGGCTGCGGGACGGATCGAACAAGCTGCTGACGAAACGCACGACGCGGGCTCTCAGTGCCCCGAACTGCGCCGGAAAGCCGAAGATCGCGATGCGCGCCACCGGGTCGGTCTCATCCTGCAGGCGGTCGGCGATCCCGCCCGCCAGTTGACTGGCCAGCGCGTCGAATTCGGCCGGGGCCTCGCCGGTCATGTTCTTGTTGCGGTCGGTGGTCTGGAAGGTCGCGCCCCACACTTTCTGCCGACGGGCTTCATCGAAATCGCCGAAATAGTCCATGAAGCCGGCGACGAGGTCCGCCTTGGTGAAGAGCAGGTAGACCGGGAACTGGATCTTCAGTGTCTCGTGCAACTCGCGCAGGCGGCTCCTTATCTCGGTGACATGCGCGTCGAGCTGCTGGTCGTCGAGGCCGACGAGATCGGCAAGGCTGATGGCGAGGATCACGCCGTTGATCGGCTGGCTTGTGCGGTATTTCTTCAAAAGTCCCAGGAAGGCGAGCCAGCTTGCCTTGTCGCGCTTGGCGTCAGACTCCTGCGTCGTATAACGGCCGGCGGTATCGATCAGCAAGGCATCGTCGGTAAACCACCAGTCGCAGGACCGCGTGCCGCCGACGCCGGCCACCGGCTGGGCGCTGCCGGAACCGGCCAGCGGGAACTTCAACCCCGAATTGACCAGCGCCGTCGTCTTGCCGGCTCCCGGCGGGCCGATGATGATGTACCAGGGGATCTCATAGAGGAAGGTGCGCTTGCCGCTCGACTGCTTCAGCGTCGCGATGGCCTCGCTCATGCGCGCCTCGAGCACCTGTCCATCGTCGTTCCGGTCGTCGCTGTGCACGATGGCTGTTTCGAGCGCCTTTTGCGCCTTGCGCCCTTGCCACAGGCGGATGCCGTAGAACAATGCGAGCACAGCAACCGTCACGCCAATGATCGTCGCCCTGAGCCAGACAGGCTCGAGGGGCCTTGTATCGGCGAAGCGGATCAGCGGCCCGGCATACCAGACCGCCGCCGAGAAACCGGCGAGCGCCAGCAGGCTGAATATCCTGAGCACCCAGCGCATCAATGCCGCTCCCCGCCGCGCCCGCTCACAGCGTCTCCTCCTTCGGGATCATCACGTCGACGCGGCGGTTTTTCGCGCGGCCGTCCGGCGTCGCATTGTCGGCGATCGGTTCGTCCTCGCCCTTGCCGTCGACCGCTATCCGTGACGGATCCTTGAGCTCTTTCGCCATCATCGTTTGGACGGCCTTGGCGCGGGCGACGGAAAGATCGAAGTTGGACTTGAACTGGCTCGACTTCTTCGGCTTCACATTGTCGGTGTGACCGACGATCCGGATCGGCCCGGGCTCGGCATCGAGGGCCGTGGCAATGTCGGCCGCGATGGGCTGAAACTGGTCCTTCAGCTCGGCTTGGCCGGACGCGAACAAAAGCTGGTTGTTGACCTCCACGACGATGAAATCGCCCTTCGTGCCGACCGTCAGTCCGCCGACGGCGATCTCCTTGGCTAAAGCTGCGCGGATGCGGTCGATCTGGGTGGTGTCGGGAACAGCAGGCGGCGGCGGTGCGGCCTCCGCGGGTTTGGCGATTGGCGCGACGCTGGCGCGCTCGATGGTGACCGGTGTCGAAGGAGTGAGCGCCAGCAATTCGCCGGCGGTGACGTCGCCTTCATCGGTGATGAGGACGCGCAATGCGAAGAACGCCGCCGTCACCAGCGTCGCGGCGGCGGCCGCGATGGCCCACAGCGGCAGCCGCGCCCTTGGCTTTGGCATCGTCGCCGCCATGCCTTGCCAGTGGGGCGAGATGTCGTCGCCTTCACCCGGCCTGAAGTAGCGGATCGTGTCGTAGACGTCGCGCCGGACGCGTTCGAGTGTGTCCCGTTGGCCGGTCCGCCCGCGATACTGGCCTTCGAACCCGAGCGACAGGCAGGCATGCATCAACTCGAGCAGGTCGTGATGCCCCTCCGGGCTGCCCAGGATCTTGTTCAGCGCCTCGTAGAAACCGGCACCGGTGGGCTTCGTATGGAAGAACTGCAATACGAGACTGTGCGGGCCCCAGGCGTCGTCCTTTGGCCAGGGCAGGTTGCCGACGAGATCGTCGGCGGTCTCGCAAAGGGCGAATTTCGCGATTCTGCTATCCTCCTCGGCAATGCCGGCTCTCGCCATCTCCCGGTCGAACGTCCCGATCGCCTCGGCGATATGCTCCGCCAAGGAAGGCGCCTGCCTTTCGACCGGCATCAGCCGCAACTGGCCGAACAGCATCAGCAGGGGCGCCGCCGCGGCGAGAATTGGATTGGCCGTGGTGTATTTCACGCCGTCCGTGGCGTCGAGCAGCATCTCCTGTTGCAGCGCCGGCACGGATGCCGCAGGCGCCGCCGCATCGGGAGCGGCGCCTTGATGGATCACGGTTCCGGACGACCAGCCGGTCGGCATTCGCCGGCCGACGCCGGGATCGAATACTGTCGATTCCCGGGGAGGTGTCGGAGCTTGCCTAACGCCGCCCGGGTTCTCGGGAACCGCGGGCGACCGTTGCCTTGGCCGCGGCGCACGGATGACCGTCTTGTCCGCCGGCACGGAGGGATCGTCCTTCGAGCTCATCGGCGGTCCACCGTCGGGGTGCAGCGAACAGGTCGAGGAAAGAGGCCGGCTGAGCCCTTTTTATGCCGAGATTTGGCGGCGGGCCGGATGGAAAGGCTCATCTCGCCGAAACATGACATTGCTGCACACGCCCCAAGTCACGCCGCTTTGCCCGCCAGGCAAGCTTCCGTGCGTTATCCTAATCGCACAGGCAGCTGATTGAAATCGGGCAGCCTATTGAAATCGGAAGGCAGGATGCTCGAAGCAGCGGTTTCTTCTGTGAGACCCGTCACATAGCGCCGGGCCCGGCTTCACGGACCGGCCAGCTACTTCTGCTTGCCGGCCTTGGCGTAGGCTTCGCTGAAATAGGCCAGGAAGACGTCGAGCATGCCGTTTTCGTGCTTCTCTTCCATCGTTCGCCAGGTGGCGACCAGGGCGTCCCATGCCTGGCTTTTCTTGGATGAAAAGGAGGCCGGCGGCAGTTTCCTGGCGATCGCCTCGGGCGACAGGTCGTCGAGCAGCCTGGAGAGCGCGGCCTGCATGGCGGCGTAGGTGGCGAATTCGTGGGTCTTGAGGTCCCGGAAAGCGTCCTCGACGCTGTGCGTGGCGTCGAGATAGCCGGCGCGGCGTTTGGCGAACATGATCTCCAGTATGTCGTCGGTGCCGGGAACGAATTTCAGCGGGTTGTTGTTTTCGGCGCCGATCATCGTGCGGTTCGCGCTCTTGGCCAGTACCTTGGCCGCCGCGCGTGCCTTGAGCAGCAGCGACAACTGCTCGACCGTGGTTCTGAGCACGGCGCCGATCTCGGCGGCCACCTCATGCGGATCGCGCGACTGAAGCAGGTCAGCCGAAATGCCGGCCGCTTTCGCGATGTCCCGCAACAGTCTGTCGGCTTCCGCCGACCGGCCGGCGGGGGATGCCGGGGTCGGGGGCGGCTGCAGCGCCGAGGACGTCGATGCCGGCGCTCCCTGGCCCGGGCGCTGCTCCGCCGGGCTGAAGAACGGCTCGTTGGAGAAGTCCAGCGGCCTGCCTGTCGACGGCGGAAGCTCGCGTTGCGTCGACCCGGCCCGGATTTGCGGATGGCCGGTGGCCGGCCGTTCTTCGTCGATCGAGACCGAAACGACATAGCGGCCGATCAGCACTCGATCGCCATGCGCCAGCCGGTGCGGGCCGGCCATACGCTGGCTGGAGCCGTTGATGAAGGTGCCGTTGCGCGAGATGTCGTAGAGCCAGAATCCGCCCGCTTGGTAGCGGACCTCGCAATGCCGTCCGGAAATGAACTTGTCCGGATCGGCGAGCGTCCAGTCGCAATTCTCGCGTCCGATCTCGAAGCTGCGGTCGCGGGCGGCGTAGCTCGTCGCGGTGCCCGGGGGCAGCTTGTCGACATTGCTGATCTGGAGAGAGATGAACATCCGGAAGCGTCGCCGAACTTGGTCAATAAATACTTATCTTCCATGCGATTCCGGGCGGAAACCGCTACGCGCTTTTCCCGGAATTGCTCCAGCATTCTAGCAGCTTACAGGCGCGGCGGGAGAGGAGCGTTTCACACGGACGCATCGGTGCGGTTTAGCCATCGCTGTTGTTTGGCTGCCAGCAAACCTGTGCTAGGCTGAAAGTGGTCCGGTACGGTGGGGTGCGAAAAGTTCCCGAACGTGATGCGGTTAACATAGCGGGGGCTTCAATCCATCATACTGGCGGCCGCGTCCAGGAGGGGCACGACCCATGCCGAACGAACGCGCCACGGTTGTGCAGACGCCGCTTGGCGGCGATCTGCTGACCTTCACCCATCTCGTCGGCCGTGACGAGATCAGCCGTTGTTTCGCCTATACGGTCGGCTTCGTCTCGAAGAGCCATGATGTCGACCCGCTGAAGATGCTGGGCGGCGCCGTTTCGGTCGAAGGCGAATCCGACCCGAAGCGCTGGTTCAGCGGACTCGTCTCGGATTTCAAGCTGACCCGCATCGAGGACCGGCTGGCCTATTACGAAGCGGTGGTGAGGCCATGGCTCTGGTTCCTCGGCAACACCACCGATTGCCGCATCTTCCAGAATATGACGGCGGTCGAGATCGTCGAAAAAATCTTCTCCAAATACGGCATCGCGAAATTCGAGAAGCGGCTGCAGGGATCTTATCCTCAGCGCGAATACTGCGTGCAGTATGACGAGAGCGATCTCGATTTCGTGCAGCGCCTGATGGAGCACGAGGGCATCTTCTATTTCTTCGAGCATGACGAGGGCAAGCATACGCTGGTCCTCTGCGATGCGATGAGCAAGCTGAAGCCGGCGCCGGGCTACGAGAAGGTGCTCTATAATTTCGAGGGGCAGGGTTCGCGGCGCGATGTCGAATACATCACCGAATGGATTCCGGGCAGTTCCGTGCGGCCCGGCGCCTATGCCCACACCGACTATGATTTCGAGAAGCCCGGCGCGGACCTGATGGCGAAGTCCGCCCAGCCGTTCAGCCACAAGGAGGCGGCGGGCGAGAACTACCGCCAGCCCGGCGCGCATCTCGATGTCGGGCGGGGCGACACGATCGCGGGGGTTCGCCGCGAGGAACTTCAGGCGGTGCATCAGCGCAGCACGGCGGTGGGAACCGTGCGCGGCCTCTTTTCCGGCTGCAAGTTCAAGCTCGAGAGCTTTCCGCGCGACGACCAGAACCAAGACTATCTGGTGATCAGCGCCGATTACCGGTTGTTCGATCCGGGCTACAGAACCCAGAACGAGGCCTACAGCGAAAATTTCAGGGTCGTGCTGGGCGTGGCGCCTACCAAATTGCCCTACCGGCCGCCGCGCATCACGCCGCGGCCGATCATGCGCGGACCGCAGACGGCGACGGTGGTCGGTCCTTCGGGCGAGGAGATCTTCACCGACAAATATGCGCGGGTGAAGGTGCAGTTCCATTGGGACCGCCTCGGCAAGAAGGACCAGAACTCTTCCTGCTTCGTGCGCGTGTCGCAGACCTGGGCCGGCAGCGGCTGGGGCTTCATCCAGATCCCGCGCATCGGCCAGGAGGTCATCGTCGATTTCATCGAGGGCGACCCGGACCTGCCGATCATCACCGGCCGCGTCTACAACGCCGCCGAGATGCCCCCCTATGGCCTTCCGGGCAACGCCACGCAATCGGGCTGGAAGTCCAACTCCTCGAAGGGCGGCGGCGGTTACAACGAGCTGATGTTCGAGGACAAGGCCGGCTCCGAGCTGGTCAATTTCCAGGCCCAGAAGGACCACCACCTGCTGATCAAGCACGACCGCAACAAGACCGTGCAGCACGACCAGTCCGACCGCATCGACCACGACGCCAAGCACTCCGTCGGCCACAACCTCGACGAGGACGTCGGCAACAACAAGACGGTCAAGATCGGCGTCGACCAGACCACCAATATCGGCAGCAACGACACCGAAACGGTGGGCGCGAACCGCTCGCTGACGGTTATGGCAAACGAGACGATCCACGTCGTCGCGAACTCGACGGAAAACATAGATGCCAACCACTCGCAGACGGTGGGGCTGGTGCAGACGGTGACGGTGGGGGCTGCGCGTGTGGATACGGTGGGGGCGGCTGAAGCGCGAACCGTCGGCGCTTCGCAGACCAACGCGATCGGCGCGACACGATCGGTCACGGTGGGTGCTGCGCAGAGCCATAGCATCGGGGCGGATGACAGTTGGACGGTTGCGGCGAACCAATCGGTCGACGTTGGCGCAAATCAGAGCTTCAAGATTGGTGGAGCGCATGCTTCCCAGATTGGCAAGGGCCGGGACGCCAAGATCGCCGAGGACGATGCGACCGATGTCGGCGGTTCGCGAGCGTTGAAAATAGCCAAAGGCAGTCTGGTGGAGGTGGGCGAGGACGGAGCCATAAAGGTTGGCAAGACCCTGATTATTGAAGCTGGCGATGCTATCACCATCACATGCGGCTCGGCGGCGATCGCGATGAAGAAGGATGGCACGATCAACATCTCCGGTAAGGACATTTCGATCAGTGGGTCGGGCAAGATCAACGTGAAGGCATCGAGCGATATCACCATGAAAGGCTCGGAGATAAAGCAGAACTGAGGGGCCTCGATGACAAAGATCGTAGAGCGAATTGAAGGGGTGGTGATTGGCATATTCCTGGGCTTCGGCGACGACGCACCCCTTGTCGTCTTCCCGGGAAACCCTCGAGAGACAGCAGTAGCCGCGCGAAGCCTCGCTGAACTTACTTCGGACATGATCGGCGCGGAGGTGGCGCTTTTGTTCCAGGACGGAGATCCGGGTCGACCGCTGATTGTCGGGCGCATCATCGATCCCGTGCACCGGTCAAATGTTCCCCAGGTCATCCGCGACGGTGAGCGAATGAGGATCACCGCGAATGAACGTCTTGAGCTGCGTTGCGGCCAGGCGACGATCATCATGGAAAGGGATGGGCACATCACTATCCGCGGCACCTATGTGACGAGCCACGCAAGTGCCGCCAACCGCATCCGCGGTGGCTCGGTCAATCTGAACTGATGCCAGCGCCTGTTCTTCGCGAGATTGTCCGCCAGCACGCAGAGATGGCTGCGTTCCTGTGGACAGTATACGACTACAACCTGCTAAACCCCGGCAAGAATCCGGACATGGATGAGGAGCGACTTGCCCGACTCGTCGAGCGTCTGGAAGCGCATCTTGACGGGCTGCGAGTCGCTGGCCAGGTCGGCATCGAGATCGCGAGCGAGCGCTACTCCGAATATCCCGAAGCTGGGGAATTGTTCGTCGTGCGCATGCTGTCGATCAAAGAGGCATTGCGGGTTGCCGATCTCGACCTTGGCAGGGTGCGCGCCTATCTGGCCGCAAAGCCCAGGCCAGACATGCCATCAATTTCGAGCCGTTAGGTGTAGTCGGGACCGTCCCAATCAGAGCCATCGTATCTTATGGCAGAGTTTCCGCCCGCCAGCGCCAGATATGGGCCATTGGATGAAAGACGATAGACGGGGAAGCTGTCCTTGAGGTTGGAAACCGTTGCCCCATCGAACGTAAACACCCCTTGCCCTCCACCGGCGATGTGGATTGTCTTCCGGTAGAACGCCATTTTGTAGAAGTCTCGGCCTCGCTGTGAGACATCGGTCCAGGCAAGGCCGGAGCCGCGAAACAAGGTCCCTGCGCTACCCGAGACGAGGACGTCGCCTGATGACAGTACCAGCAGTCCAACCAAGATCGCGTTGGTGGGTAGCTGGATTTGAGTCCACTGCCTGCCGTCATAGTGCCAGAAAAGCGCTCCCTCGCCGGATACATAAAGGTCGCTGGGCGACGACCCAGCGATGCAAAGAATGGTGTTACCGAGCGCGGGGCTAATGGCGGACCAGCGTGCGCCATCCCAGCGATAGACAACCCCCTCGGATCCCCCTGCATAGACAGTGCTGTCGTCGAGACCCCAGACGGTGTTTAAGTGACGGGGCGAGACTTGGCTTTCCGTCCATTCGGTCCTCGAACCCGAATGCACCGCGCCGTTGTCGTCGCACACGTAGAGTCGGCCGGAGTTGGAACGCCAAATGTCAGTGAACCAACACGGCTTCTCGTAAATTCGTTCGGTCTGATTGTCGTCGCTGGCCACGTCGGACTCCGAGATGACGAACGAGTAGAAACTCTCTCCGTCATAATATGCGACGGCGGAAAAAATGGTCCCGTTATCCGCTGCAACCGTGCCATTTACCGTTACGCTATAGTCAGCCATGTCATGTCTCCTCAGCGGCCTCTGCGAACCGTACTCGTGGGGGTCGGTTTGAACTTGCCGGTCGCTGGCGCGCGCGCTTCGGTGCTGTCTTTCTTTTTCTCCGGTCCGCCCATCATCTCCTTGAAGTGAATGTCACAAATCATCCTCAGGCATTCAATGGCGGGGTGCTCTTTACCTCTTGGCCCATCCGGGATGTTCTTGGCCTTTTTCATGGCCTCCATGTTGGCCTCCCGCACTTCCTCGTAAGTGGGGTTCGTACCTTTCGCGCGCTGAGCCTTTGCCCATTCGCCTTGAGCGGCCGTTTTTCGGCCATGCTCGGTGTTAGGATCAGTTGCGTCTTCGAGGCAGACGCAGGGCGCATCGTTCATCGTATAGCTCGGCGTCGTGCTGATGGCTTGGCCACCGCGCGAATTCTGGAAACAGGCATTCTGCAGGATATGGTCCGATTGCTGGTTGGACGCGCATTCCTTGCTTGCGTCGCCATAACGGTGCACCTTCATGCCGAGCTTTGCCAGGATTGACGTGCAGGACTGCTTGCCCACCTTCAACTTTCCGATCTTCGGCCAAGGCGGTGCGTTGCCGGTCGGCGAAGCATGATTGTTGGTCGACAGGTCGGTCATGCGGCTGACGGGTTCGCCATCCGCTTTCACGTCGCTCGACCAGGCGACGGCATACTCCTTGCCGGTATTGACTGAGGTGATCACTCCCTTCTTGGCGGCGCACCCGGCCTCTGTGCCGCTGGTCTTGGTGTAGTACGATTTGTTCTTCTGGGTGATGGTCTGACCACCGATCTTGACGGTGCCGGTGCCATTGTCGGTATCGGAATCGAGTCCGAACGAGGGATAGGGAATAGGCACGCCAGGCGGCGTTGCAGGATTTTCAGGGGGTGTGAAGCAGACGTCCGGAAAGGCGGCGATCACCTTGTTGGCTTGTGCCTTGCAGGCAACCTCGAGGCCATTCGCGTAGACAGTCATCAGGCTGCCCTCGCGGCGAGGATTGCCGCCCCGCAGGCGCCGGCATCGTTCGATGCCTCGATCAGCACTGGATTTCCGGCGGCATATCCCTTGCGGGCCGCCATCCAGGCCATGCCGATCATCAGCGGAACCACGGCTGCGCCGACGTTGCCGAGGGATTCGCCAGGCGACCAGATGTCCTGAAAATCGTGACGGCCGCGCAGCAATCTCAAGCTCGCCAGAGCGCTCTGCTTGAACCAATACTGCTCGCCAATGAGGTCCGCGATGCGGTAGCCGAGCCGATTCATCTCGATGCCGGTTTCCTTGAACGCAGCGCTGTACGCCGACGTCATGCCGTCGGCACGCAACGGCAGATCCTCGGCATTGTAGATCGTTGCGGATTCACGCGCCAAACCCAGTCCGAAGAGGCGAAGGCCGTCGCCGCGCGAGCGCGTGCACAGGATCGCGGCGGCGGCCTCACCCGGAATGAAGCCGTTTGGATTGTCAGCGGCAAGCAGACGATTCTCACCAAGATAATAAGCGATCGCAGGTGCCGTCAGGTAGCTGTCGACGCCCGCGATCATCACATAGGGTACCTCACCCGCCGCGATCATCCTGCGCGCCTGATCAAGTGCTATATGCCCGGAGGGCCGGCCGTGCGCGACGATGCGTGAGCGCGTGCTGGGTTCGATTTCGGTGATCTCCGAAACGCTGCGGAGCAGACGCAAGCTATCCCCGGCCGGACGGCCCGGGCGATCCTCCTCGGCGAGGCAAAGGATGAGCGCGGTCTGACCACGTGCCTGCGGGACGGCCTCGAACGCCTCGCAGATCGCGGCTGCGGCCAGGTGCGCCATGCGCTTTTCGCCAATCCAGCCTCGCGGCAACGGCACCGGCGCGCCGATCAGCAAATCGGTCCCCGAGCCGACGAATCTCGTCTCTTGGAAGCCATCGAGGCGCGCGCGCATCGCGGCACAGGCCGAAGGCGCATCGAGACCGACAGCCGTCACCATGCCGACCGAGGCTATGTCAAGCCTCGTACTCATGCGTCTTCTACCTCCTCGGGCGCGGTCCCGTCGCTACGGACATATTCCCTGCCAGTCGCACGCGCGCGCAGCATCGACTCCGTCGGCGGGCCGACCCAGCATTCCGAGAAATCGAGGATAGTCTTGTGGATGCGCTGCGAAACGCGCCATACGAGCGAGAAGCGACGGTTCTCCGGGTCGAGCAGGATCGTGTCCGGAGAGACGCTCGCCTCCAACGACTTCTCATTGCCTTTGAACAAGGTGATCGGCAGCGCCGTTGAGGGCAGCCGGAAGCTCACACGTCCCTCAGGTGTCAGGTTCACCAGCACCACCTCCTCGCCACCGCGCGGCAGGTCGATCTGCTGGTCCGGCGGCGCCATCTGGAAATAGCGCTCGTCGAAATCCTCAGGCAAGAACGGGAAGACGTTGTCAATCCAGTTCTGGTCATACGTTCCGCCGAACTCGATGCGGCCGGGCCAGCCGCGGCCCATCGGTCCGAAACTCATCGGCTTGTAGTCGCCGAAGGGCGAGCGGATTTCCTCGTTGACAGCTTGCGTGTTCGGTAGCCGCAGGCCTGGGATGAGACGCTGGTTCTTGGTACGCGACCAGCCGGTGCCGACCGGGTTGTATTTGTAGCTGGCGGGAAGGGTGTCCTCAGGGTCTAGCCGGTCGACACCGCCCCAGGCGACATCGTAGGAAATCGGCAACTTCAGGAAGGGCTGCGGCGCGGTCGCGGTGAACACCGGGCCGATTGCGCGCCATTCGCGGTGACCGACGACCTCGAACAGCTTCGACCAGTTGCCGACCTTGATGCCGACCGGCACGCGCTCCGCCGGGCGTCCACCCGGTGCATAGGCGCAGCCATTGGCAATCACATCGCAGCGCGGCTTGCGGAAGGCGAAGTCCGTCTCCCACAGCGTCGCCGAATAGCCAGGCACCCCGGTCTGGGTATCAGCCATGACCAGCGGAACCTGCTCTGCCGACTTCTGCACCAGCCCGCCCGGTTTCGACGGAAAGTCGAACGTGCCTTTCACCACCACGACCAGCCATTCATGGCCGGCCTTGTCCATACCCATGGTGAATTGGTGCGGATAGCCCATCTGGTTCCAGATCTGCATCAGCTCGTCTCCCAACTCGCGGCGAAGATCCGCTCCAGCGCCGGCTGCGGCGCCTGCGGATCGACGTCGAAAATATCCGTGCGCGCGGTCCACATGACGAGGTCGTCTATGACATCGCCATCCTCGTCGATGGGCGGCGCGGGCAGGGCGGCCAGCGCCGAATCCAATTCATCTGGCGTCAGTTCACCCCGTTGCGCGGCAAGCGCCGCATTCTCGACGCCTTCGAACCACGCATCGGCATAGGCCAGCTTGAGAGGCGCCTCGGCAAGCCGCGCGACGATGCTCAGCGGGAACTGCCGCCCCACCCGGTCGGCGCTCTGCACGACGATACCCATCGATGCGCCGAAGGAGGCCGGGCCGGCCACGAAGCGCAAGGCGGTATCCGTCGGCCAGGCTTCGAGCCCGAACAGCGGCACGACATGCTGCGCCAGCCAGCGGTCCCAGACGCGCACGAAATCCGCCGGCAGCCGCCGCGTCACGAAATCGCCGGTGGCGGGCATCTTGCCGTAGAAGCCGGGTATATTCATATCTGCGGTGGACATGTGAACTTCTTGAACATTTCGAGCGTGTACGGGTTCTCGACGCTGGCCGCCTTGAGCTCGAAATCGGCATACATGCCTTTCGTGCCGAGCCTCAGGCTGTAGACGTCGGTGAGCTTGGTTCCGTTGAACTTGCCGCCGCGCAGCATCCTCAGCCATGCCCAACTGCCGGTCTCGTTGAGCATCACCTCGGGCGAGCCGTCGACCGGCTGGAAGGCGAGCGAGATCACGCCGGTCCCGTCCTTGCCCGGCCAGGTCATCGGCTGCGGCCTTGTCGCGTTGTTGTAGTAGACGAGGTTTTGGCCATCTAGGTTGAGCGTCACGCGCGCCACGTTGGGCGACAGGTCCTTCGGCTCCAGCGTGAAGTTCATGACCGGGCCGGTGCCGCCGGGAAACAGGTCGTCGCGGATGTGCCTTGCCTGTTCGAACGCCGCCAGCGCCGCCGGATCGAGGCCGAAATCCGCCCGCCATTTCCAGGGCTCGCTTGCGGTGTCGACATAGTTGATCAGATGATCGTTGATGAAGGCGTCTATCAGCCCGGTCGGCCCGAACAGGCGCTGGAAATCGCGCACATTGACGTCGACCGCGCTGTCGGGACTGAAGGGATAGCGGTTGTTGAGCGCGGCCTGGCAGAAGGGCAGGATGTCCGCGCGCCAGATGGCGTTGAGCTCATTGGTGACGGCCTTTTGCGAGAGGCCGCTTGTATCGCCGGCAATCCCGCCCAGCCAGTCGTTGATCGGGGAGGGCAGGATTTGCGCCTGTCTTGCGACCGCGCCCGTCAGTTCGGCGAGGCCGCCCTGCTTCTTGATGGCGTCCTGCGGGTTGGGATTGGCGGTCACTGTCTGCAAGACGTTGGACAGCGCCGTCAGCGCCACCACGGCCGCGTCGAGCGCCGGCGGCTGGCCGTCGACCTCGGCGATCGTGCCTTTGAGCGGCTTGAAGTGCGCGGCCACCAGGCTGCCGGTCATGTCGACCTGATCGGCCGAGCCCGCGCGGGGCAGCAATTTCGCTCCCGTCTTCACCACCTTGCCCAGCTTGCCGAGCTTGCTCAAGAGCTTCGAGCCGGTCTTCGCGGCGCCGCCCTTGTCGTCGGCCGGCGCTTCGTCGGATCGGGTCAGGTCAGTCTCCTGGACCACCGCCTTCAAAAGCCGCTTCAACGCGGAATCGGCGCTTGAAAGGTCCTTGAGGTTCTCGCTGGCGACGTTGAGGTCGCTCAGCGGCGCCAGCCGCATGTCGCGCAGGAAACTGTCCCACTGCGCGATATAATCGTCGTAGTAGAGTTTCAGAATGTCTTCGGAGAGCGCCGAGACCGAGGTTTCGGAGTTCTCCGAACAGCCGCCGGCGAACACCGCCCGATCGAGTGCCGCCTGCGCCGCCACATCCTCGACCCGGTCGAGAACGGCGTCATGGAAGCCGGCATAGGTGAAGGCTCCGGCAACGCCGACGCGCAGCGTCTTGTCGGAGCGGCGCGCGAACACCTTGGCGCCGTTCGGTCCGGCAAAATTGGCGGGCACCCATTCCTTGACGGCCGCCACTTCGGAGTCGGCGAGAAGCTGCTTGTAGGCACGCTCCGGCAGTGAGATCGTGCACACCGTTTTCAGCGCCTCTGCCACCAGTTCCTTGTCGGGGGCGATATAGCTGTCGTCGACCGCCATGCGTCGGATCGCGGCAAGCTGATGCTCTTCGGCGTCCGCCGTGGGGAAGGGCGGGGCAGGCGCGAATTCCGGCAGGCTGTTCGCCCACCAGTTCTGGGCGAAGTCGGTGTCCATCTGCGACAGGCCCGTCATCATGCGATAGGTCTTGAGCGCCCCGAGCATGAAATCCGGATCGCGGATCTGCCGCCACATCGTGGCCTCGAGCAGCGCCACCATATGTGGCTCGAGCACGTTGCGCAGCGCATGGTCGTAAGTGTCGGTCTGGGCGCGCACGAGCTCCGCCGAGGCGGTCGGGCCAAGCAGGTTGTGGGGTGCGTCCGGCGGCGCGGTGCGGGCCGTTGCGATCGCATCCATCGCGGCCAGCGCTCCATCCATCGTCGGCTGCTCCACGGATGCCGGCGCGGCGGAAACGTCGGTCAGCGGCGCCTGCAGCGCCTCGAACTGGCCGGCCTGCTCGGTGATGGCATTGCGGTTGTCGAGATAGGACCAGGTGAACAGTCCGCCGGCGAGCAGGGCCACGAGCGCGCAGGCAGTGGCCGCGCCGCGCCAGATCCAGGCGCGGCGGCGCTGCGCCAGCGGATCGAACGTGCCGAGGCCGGCTTCCTTGAAGATGACTTCGGTCAAAAGATTCCGCAGGAAGAAGCTGCGCTTCTCGACGCGTGGCGAAAGCATGGCGCGGCGTGGCGGCAGCCCGAAGGAGGAGGACAACGCCGCGGTCAGCCGGTCGATGGGCGCGCCTTCCTGGGTCGCCGATGTTAGGTAGAGGCCGCGCAGCCAGGCGGCTTCCTCGTAACGGCTTTCGCCGAACATCGCCTCGATCAGCACCTGGATCGGCTCGGAAAGGCTGGCGAGCTGGGCCGGGAAGCGGAAGATCTCGGCGCGCGCGCCAAGCTTGTCCTCGTCCTCGAGCCGAGGCACCAGCCGCCGCTCCAGCTCCGTGGCGAGCGCGGCGAGCTCGTTTTCTATTGCCTTGGCGTCGACGCGCACGTCGAGGGGGAAGGTCGTTCCCCAGACCTGCTCGCGCGCGGTGGTCGACAAGCCGCCGAAGAAGGCTTCGAACCCCTTGATCAGGTCGGCCTTGGTCAGCATCAGATAGACGGGAAGGCGGATTTCGAGACGGTCGTTCAGCTCCGCCAGCCGGCGGCGGATCTTGCGGCCATGCGCCTTGATGGCTTCGTCGCCTTCCGAGAGCGCATCGATCGACAGCGTGACGATGACGCCATTGAGCGCGCGACGGCCCCGATGCTTCTTAAGCAGGTCGAGGAAGCCAAGCCATTCGGTGGCGTCGACATCGGGCTGGCTCTCCTGCTGCACGTAGCGGCCGGCGGTGTCGATCAGCACCGCTGTCTCCGAGAAGAACCAGTCGCAATTGCGCGTGCCGCCGACGCCTTGCAGGTCATCGGTCAGGTCGATCGGGAAGCTGAGGCCAGACTGGCGCAGCGCTGTCGTCTTGCCGGTGGCCGGCGGACCGACGATCACATACCACGGCATCTCGCGCAGGAACCTGCGGCCGCCGAGCTTGCGCCGCTTGAGCTCGGCCATGACCTCGCCGAACTTGGCGCCGACCGCGGCGACGCTCTCCTCGCCGGGGGTGAGCTGCTTTTCCTGCACGGGTGCCGCGATCTCGGCGACGAACATGCGATTGGCGCGGATCGCGCGACGCTGGGCGACGATCACCCAGATCAGCCACAGGATGATCAGTCCGGCGATGATGGCGATGCGCACATTGTCGGATTCGAACGGTGCATAGGGGCCGACCTGAACGATCGGGCCGAACACCCAGATCAGCAGCGACAACAGCGCGATGCCGATCAGCGTCCAAAGGAAGCGTGAGGTCAGAACGGCCCAGAGGAAGCGCAGGATGAACATCACAGCCTCTTCTCAACCAGCACCTCGACGCGCCGGTTGAGCGCCCGGCCCTCGCGCGTCGAATTGTCGGCGACCGGATCGGTTTCCGCGCGGCCTTCGGAATGGATGCGCTCCTGCGGCACGCCGGCCTGCACCAGGAGGGTGGCGATGGTTTCGGCGCGCGCTTCCGACAGCCGCTGGTTGGTCGAAAGCGGATTCGACCTTTGCAGGCGCACATTGTCGGTATGGCCGACGACGGTGATGTTACCGATCAGCTCCTGATTGGCGAGGATCACCTTGGCGATCGACTCGACCAGCGGCTCGTAGCCTTGTGTGAGCGTTGGCCGCGACGACTGGAACAGCTCGGGGTTGGAAGACTGGATGACCAGCTTGGCCAGTGACACGCTCTCCGTGCCGCTCAGCGCTCCCTTGAGGCTGTCCGGCGCCTCGGCCTTGAATTCCGGCAGCAACGCGAAATCGACCGGCTGCGGCGGCTCGGGTTCGGGAGCGTCGGGTTTGGGCGCGGCGCGCGCGACATCCGCGCGCTGCGGCGGCGGCAGCGCGCGGACCAGAGCGGAGAGCTCGACCGCCTGGCTGCTCAGCCCCATCGAAAGGCCGATATGGGTTGCGGCGGCAATGACCACGGCCGCCAGCGCCATCACCCAGATCGGCACGATGAAGCGCTGCGGCTCGTCGGAGGCGGTCACGCCCTTCCAATGCGGCGACAGCGGCGCGTCTTCGGCGTCGGCGTTGCGCAGGAAGCGCGCCGCCGCGACGCGGACGGCGTTGAGCGAGCGGTCGCCGGCGCGGCCGGGCACGCGATATTTGCCGCGGAAGCCGAGAGCCAGGCAGTAATATTGCAGCTCCAGCATTTCGCGGTCGCGGTTCGGATGCCGCTCCAGTTCGTCGAGACGCGAGAAGAACTGCGTGCCGGCGTCGACGTCGCCGCGCAGCATGACCACCAGCGGCTGGCGCGGCCATGCGCTGGCGCCGCCCCAGGGCGTGTTGAGCGCAAGATCGTCGAGCAGCGCCGCCACCGCCCAGGCGGCCTGGTCGGCCCGCTCCAGCGAGGATCCCGCCGCCATCGCGGCATCGCGCGCCCGGACCAATTCGTCGAGCAGGCGCGTGCGCAGCACCTCCGGGTTCTCGGGCGCCAGCGCGCTTTCAAGCTCCGGCGCGAATTCGAGCAGCGGCGCGAATGTGTTGATCAGCGTATTGGGGTGCGCGCGCGCCCGCTTCACCGGCGCGCCCGGCGTGAGCGGTGCCATTGGCCGCGGCGACGCGCCGGTCAGCCTGATGCGCGTGCGCTCGCGATCCTCCGACAGTCCGAAGGGATCATCCCGGCTCATGGCCTCACCTGTTCACCGAATAGCAGTCGACCTGCGGCTCGCTCGGCAGGACACCGGAAACGCCGATGACGAAACCGGGGGCGTCGAGCAGCGAAGCCCAATGCTCGCTCTTCTGATCCAGTTCCAGGCACAGCCGGTCGCCGTCATAGGGGATCTCGCGCGGCTGCGAGTGCAGGGGCTTCAGCGGAATGCCGGGCAGGCGCGACTTCCACAGCCCCTCGAACTGGTCGGCCGACCCCACGGTTGCCTGGTTGACGAAGATCTTGCGCAGCGCGTCCTCCGACAACTCCGAGCCGACGCGGATGACGATGCGGCTGGCGACCAGAAGCTTCGGATTGTCGATGCGCACCTTCCAGACATTGGTCGCGTGCCGCATGACCGGCAGCGCGCGCGATTTCGGCTCGATGTAGCGCAGGCTCAGGATCAGCGAGCGCAAGGCGTCGGCAAGCGCCATATAGGCCGGCCCGGGCGCCATGTGATCGTAGGCAGGCAACTCGCCAAGCCGGCGCGCGCTGGAACCGTAGGTCGCCATTTCGCCGGCCAGCCCGGCAAGCTCGAGATAAAGCTCGGCCGGATGGAAGACGTCCTGCGCCAGCATGTGCGCGAGCCGCGGCCGCGCCGCATTGGCGAGATGCAGCATCAGGAGGTCCTCGACGCTGCGGCCGGGGCCGCCCATCACCATCTTGCCATGCGCCTCGGCGATCTGGTCGAGGCCGGTGACGACTTCCTGCAGCAATTGCCGGTACCAGGCGACCGCGCCGGTGATCAGCGTCGGCGGCAGGAAGCTCTCGTCGAGCGAAACGCCGCCGTCGGCGCGAACACCTTTGATGTCGGCGATCGGCAGCGCGGTGTAGCCGCCGACCGATTTGCCGGGTGCGAGCAGCACCGCCTGCGGCCGCGCGATCTCGATCTCTTCAGGGTCGGAGCCGCCCTGGACGGCATCGCGCACCGAAACGATCTTGCCGTGATAGCGCGCGCCGGTCGACGCCGCGTGCGCCGGGTCGAAACCGACGCCGCCGGGCGGCTCGAGCGGCAGGGCGACCAGCACCGGCCCGGCGCCGGTGTCGGCCGTCACCGGCAGCGGCTTCGGAGCGTCCATCAGCTCCGGGATGGAGAAGGGCGTGCCGTCCGGGAAAATGCCCCGGGCGGACACGATCGAGATCTGGCCTGCCTCGAGCAGCGACTGATCGAGCGTCAGCTGCTGGAAGCCGAACGTGTGGAGCTGGCCGGCCTGCAATGTGCCGCGCACCATCGCCTCGAAGAACCGGTCCTGCTGCTGGAAGTGCTGGGTCCTCAAGAAGAGCCCCTCGGACCACAGCACCCTGTTTGCGTCGCTCATGCTGCTGCTCTCTGCACTGCTACCTGTTGTCTGGCCGTCAGGCGGAAATACCGCCGCTGCCGAGGCTGACATTGATGGTGAATTTCGACCCCGGTGACACGGACTTGGTCGTACGCCAGTTCCTGCCGCCAGGTTCGCGGATCAGCGCGACGAAGCCGAGCGCCGTCGCGTTCGGCTCGACCGTGATGGTCTTGGCCGCGGTCTTTCCCGGCGCGACGGAGATTGAGTCGGAGCCGATGAGATCGGCGCCGAGCGCCGAGCCCGCGTCGCCCTGCAGCGCAAAATAGTCGGCCGAATTGAACTTTCCGGTGCTGGCGAGCCGCATCACCAGCACGGTCACCGGCCTGTCGCCGCCGCCCGGTCCCGGATTCATGCCGGCGCCACCGCTCACATTGACCGAGATAACCGATGGTTTCGGCGGGCCGCTCTGGCAAGCCGCAAGCAGCCCCGTCGCGCCGAGGGCAACGATGAATTCGCGTCTGTCGATCATGTCCTACTCCTCTTCGTAAGCATCCCTGAAGTCCGCGCCGATTTCGCCCAGAAAGCTCGATTCCGCGCTCTGGGCGATGTCGCGATGGCGTTTCTGGTAAAGCTCCCACAGCTTGGCGTTGCGCCCGCCCGAAAGCAGATTGCCGATCGCGGAATTGGATTTCAGCTCTTCCTCGATCGCCGCCGGATCGAAGCGGTCGATCATGCGCCGCAGCGCCGCCTGCACGCCCCGCCAGGCCCGCACATGGTGCTGCGCGAGGTCGCGCACCGCATCGGAGATTGCCGCCTCGCCGGAGAGAAAGCCCGGGCTGCGCTCCGAGATGATGGTGACGATGACATCCTCGGCCGTCGGCAGGAATTTGAGCGGGTTGACCTCGGAAGCTCCGACCATCGTCTGGGCGACACGCGCGCTTCCCTTCTCCTCGGCGCGCTTGCGCAGGAGCTGCATCAGCCCTTCCAGCATCAGCCGGTATTCGCGGCCGAACTTCTCCATTTCGACGACCGGATCGCGGCCAGGGAAATCGGCTTCCTCGACACCCATGCCGCGCAGGAACGCGGCACGAAGCGCCATCTCCGTAGCGGGTGCCGCGTGCGCCGGACGGGGCGGTTTGGGAGCAGGGGCGGGGCGCGGCGGCGGAGGAGGCTCGACCGCTTGGCTCGGCATATCCCAGGGATGAGCGGCCTGCGGTTTTTCAGCCGGGTGTTCGCCACGACCGGCCGGATCGGCGCCGTTGGCCGAGGCAGGCGCCGCAGCCGGCCCGAACCCGAAATCGTCATCGAAGTCGGCCGGTGTGGGCACCGGCTCCGTCGCGCTGTCGCGGGACGGCATCTCGTCGAAACCGAACGGATCCGACCGGCCGGGCGCCGCGGCATCGCTGGATTCCGGCGTCGCCACCGGATCGAGGCTGAACGGGTCGTCGAAGGCAGGCGAACTGCGCTGGTTCGAAGCTCGATCATAAGCGCCGGGCGCAGGCTGTTCGAACGGGTCTGGCAGATCGGCCGGACGCGGCCGCCGCGGCTCTTCCTCGACCTTGGCCGAAAAGAAATCGTCGCCGCCGATGCTGGGTGAAGGCCGCGGCTGCGGTGGCGCCCATGCGGGGGTGGACTGGTTGGCGACCTGACCGACCGACGTCTGGCTCGCGTTTGGCTGAACCTCGACATAGAGAACGTAGTCGCCCAACCTCAGCCGCATGCCGCTCTGCAGCCGCGTCGACCTGCCGGTGCCGAGCGGGCTGTCGGAATCGTCGATGAACAGCCCGCTGCTCGAGGTGTCGGTCACGAAGTAGCCGTCGCGGCCGCCGCTGATCTTGCAATGCGCGCGCGAGACGAACATGTCGGGGTCGTCGATCTGCCAGCCGGCATCGGCGCTGCGGCCGATCACCAGTTCGCCCTCGTCCAGCCGGGTCTGTCTCACCACCTGGGAGCGTGGGCCCTGTTCGAGCGTCAGCAGCAGGCTCATCAGGCCACCTCCGCCATTTCCGGCCGCCAGCCGACGATGGTGCGCAGCTTGAGATCGTCGGCGTCGCCCCTCTCGGCGGGGCGCGCAAGCCAGGAGGTTCGGCCGAGCTGGACGGTTCCGATACGGGGCGGCGGCACGGCGTCGCGCGCAAGCACAATGCGTAAATCGACATCCAGCGCTTCCCCGATCATGTCGCGGACCGCTTTCTTGAAGACGGCGAGGCGCCGTTCGCCGGGCAGGAATGACTTGAAGTCGTCGAAGCTGAGTGGGCCGACGCGCAATTCGATCCGGCTCTGGCGGCTGAAAACGCGCGGGCCGATCGTGGCTCCGCGGCCGAGCGCCGCATAGGCCTTGCCAACGCGGCTCTGCAGCGCCGCCGGTATGGTGATCCAGGCGGCGACGAATTCCTTGATCTGAACCGGCACCTTGAAGGCCGTGGCGAGGAACAGCGTCAGCCGCTCCGCGCCGTCGACCTGGTTGGCGAGTGATCCCGCCTGGCGCAGCCGAACCATGTCGAGCTCAGGATCTTGGGTGCCCGGAAGCCCGATCCCCGCCATGGCTTCGAGCATGGCGCGGACGCGTCCGCCGACCGAACGTTCGACCTGGACCGCCGGATGCGCGTCCGCCCAGGCCCGATAGTAGAGCGCTATCATCCGGTGCTGGAGGATGTTGACGAAATCGACGAAAGTCGTGTCGCTGGTCTGCTCCGCGTCGGCGCCGGTGAACCAGCGTTGCGACAGCCGGTCGAGCACCCAGCGCGTCAGATGCAGCGGCATGGGTCCTTCAGGGCCGAGCAGACCGAGATTGGCGACGGTCACCCGCGCCGGCGCCTTTTCGCCAGCCTCCTGGAATTTGACCACGTCCCTGGCTGAAAAGCTCAGGCGCACATGCTGGCCGAGCCGGGCCGGCTCGCGATTGGCCTGGCCGGAATAGCCGAACAGCCCGCCTTTCTGCTCCAGCCGGCGCAGCAGCTCGAAGAAGTCGAAGCCCTCCGACAGCGCCTCGGCCCCGCTCGGGCCCGTTGCGTTGGGAGCGGATCTGCCTAGATCAGGTAGCGATTGCCGGGCGTCATCGGCCATGGCACATCCTCCTGCTTCTGCAACAGCCGCGTGCGCGTCCGCACGAAGCCGTTTATTCCGGCGTGGCGGGCAAACAGCCGCGCAAGCAGGGCCGAAAGCAGCAGCGTGCTTTGCCCCGCCAGCACCGACTGGTCGACATGCAGCGTCACCTCCGTGCCCCGTCCGAAGCACATCGGCCCGTCGATCCTGAGCCGCTCGATGACCGGGCGCGAGTCGATGCGGGTGATCGAATGCACGTTGCGGGCAAGGCTCGGATCTCCGCGGTCGGCATAAAGATCGAGCAGCGCATGCAAAGGGTCAACCCCGCGGCCTTCCTTGGCGAGGCTCAGGAAGTTGAGCGAGAGCTGCGCCACCAGCCGCCAGGCGAGATTGTCGGCGCGGGATTCGCCTTCGGCGCCCGCCGGCAGCGATGCCGGGATCGCCGGCTGCGGCGGCCGCAACGCGCCGAGCAGCCTGACTGTCTCGACCGGGTCGGCCGTCTCCAGCGTCAGCGTCGGGGTGTCGTCCAGGATCGGCAGATCGCGGTTGGTGCAGAGCGCCATCACGTCGAGGCGCCTGAGCGGCCGGTTGGCTGGGCTCCCCGTGGGCCGCGAGACCGCGAGGAACACATCGTCTCCCGTATAGGAGGTGCGGGTCAGGCCGTCGCGCCGCTCGTCTTCGGTGGCCCGGCGCGGGCGCCGCTCTGTCGAATAGACCCAGCCGCTGCCGCGGTTCTGCCCCAGGCTGAAAAGCTCGGGAATTTCGGCCTCGCTGCCTTCCGCGTCGGCGTCTTCCACCCGGGTGACGCGAAAAATCTCGAAATCCCTCGCCCGCGTCCGGTCGGCATGCACCACTTGCCGTGTCCTGCGCGGATCGATCTCGATGACGTTGCATTCGCGCTCGAAGAGATTGATGAGCGGCGTCACGAAGAGCTCGAAATCGGCCGGCGTCACGTCGGCGAGCTCGGGCACCGGGCGTCGGAACAGGAAGATGATCTCCAGTCCCGCCTCGCATTTGCGCACCACGGGTTGCAGGCCTGAGACCCGCACATAGTGGAAGCGTTCGGGGATCATGAAATATTCGCGCAGCAGCCGGTATCCCTCGAAGGTCGGGCGGGTGCGGGGCATCAACGCCTCGTCGTCGCGGATGCCGATCATCTCAGGCTCGGCGAGCGCCGACAGTGGATTGGTCTTGCCTTCCGCTCGCGCGCCGACAGCCGAGCAGGCGCCGAAGATCGCGTCGAAGATGAGAGGCGCCTTGGCGCGCCCGGCGAAATAGAGATCGAGGCGATCAAGTGCGAGTTCGTTGAGTTTGCCCTTTCCGGTCCGGGCAAGCGCAATGCGCAGCGCAGCTTCGCCGCGCACGCCGCCGACGGGGCCGATGCCCGCCGCCGCCAGCCCGCTGCGGTCCTGGAAATAGCTGACCGAGGTGATCGCGATCGGCCACAGCGTGACCTCCTGCGCGGTGGTGAAAGTGCAGCGTGTCGACAGCCCGGGATGCAGGCTGGAGACCAGCCGCGTGCCGCGCCCGACCGAGTGGCCGGCGATCATCGACTGCACCTGCTGGCCCGGCTTCAGCACCGCCATCGCCGTTGCCGGCGCCGGCGTGACCAGATCCGGATAGAGCACGTCGAGCACGGCGCGCGAGAAGCGGGAGCGCTCGGCGTCAACCTTCAGCCGCGTGCGCGCGGCAAGGAACGCCACGCCGTCAAGAAGCCGTTCGACGTAAGGGTCGGGGCAGGGCACCGTGTCGAGGGAAAGGTTGCGGGCAATGGAGGGATGCATGTCGGCGAATTCCGCGGCCAGCGCGCGGATATGGGTCAGTTCCTCTTCGTAGTATTCCACGAAGACCCGATCCATTTCAGGTCTCCCTAAATTCGGTTCGCGCCAGGCCGTTGTCGAGATTGATCGTGGTGCGCAGCCGCATGCGTTCCGGCGTCGGCGTCATGATAAGCACGGCGTCGATCTCGATCTTCAGGCCGACGCTCTTGT
Organism: Mesorhizobium sp. M1E.F.Ca.ET.045.02.1.1; assembly: GCF_003952485.1. Lineage (NCBI taxonomy): Bacteria > Pseudomonadati > Pseudomonadota > Alphaproteobacteria > Hyphomicrobiales > Phyllobacteriaceae > Mesorhizobium > Mesorhizobium sp. M1E.F.Ca.ET.045.02.1.1. Next base: position 7,227,865 of record NZ_CP034447.1, on the reverse strand, counting down.
CGCCGAGGGTGACATTGACCGTCGTTGCGCTTTCCTTGAGACGCGGCTCGAAGGTGGCAAGCACCGCGCGGATCTCGCGCGCCAAAGTATCGCGGTCGAAGTCCCTCGACGAGCGGCCGGAGAAGGACGGCACGCCATAGTTGACCACGCTGCGCCGCACCTCCGGGAAATCGGCGAGCGGCGGCAGTTCGTCCAATGGCTGTTCGTGCTCGGCATCGGAAAGCATCGGAACGGATTCGAAACGTTCGGTGTTGAACAAGGCCTCGATGTCGCGCCGGACGGCTTCCCTGAGCACCCGCGCCGACACCACCACGCCGCGGCTTTCGATCTCGGCGCGGTGCTCGGACTGGAAGACCAGACGGTGCAGGCGCCGCTTCTGGTCCGGCGTCAGTTCCGCATCGGCATCGACGGCGCGCGCGCTGCCGGCAAGAAGAGCCTCGACGCGCTCGGCGCCGAGCTCCTCCTGCAACTGTCGGCGCAGCCCCTCTATCTCCGAGGTCAGGCCGGGCAGATCGTTGATGAGGCGGTCCCAGAGAGAGGGCTGGACCGCCTCGCGCTTTGCCCGCGAACTGCCGGCCAGATGCGCCTTGTTCGCGCCGGGCCGCCTGGCCTCACTTGCCGACATAGACATCCATTTCGATCTCGTCGTCCTTGTCGTAGACGAACTTGATCTTCTTGTAGGCGAAGCTGACGTCTTCCTCGATCAGGTCGGCCTCATCCTCCGCCTGCCGCATGTCGTATTCCATGATCGAGGCATCGGTGAGCGTCACGACCAGGTAGTCGCTGGTCTCGCCGTCGATCGTGCGGCGGGCCGAAAACACCACTTCGTCGAGCGCCTTGTTTTCGAACAGCGCCTTCTTCAGGTACGGCGACGACTTGTCGTAATGCTTGGTGAATTTGATCATTCCCATCGAGACACGGCCGCGCCGCGAGAGCGAATTCGGGTCGTACGGAGCTACCATCTTGTAGTCGACGCCGTGGACTTCGATCTCGTCTTCATGGCCGTCACGCTTGCTGGGGCCCTTGATATCCGGAACTTTCAAAAAACCATCGATCTTCACTGGCATTGTCTTTCTCCACCGCTTTCAAACGAAACAAGATGACTTTGCTGCATTTCAGCCCTTCACTGACGGCAGTTCCGACACCAGCCGGAGCGAGGCGTTGATGCCTTCCAGCTGGTAGTGCGGACGCAGATAGAAACGGGCATTGTAGTAACCGGGCCGGCCTTCGACGCTGTCGACTTGAACCTCGGCCGCGGCCAGCGGGCGCTTGGCGCGCGCCTTGTCGTCGGCGAAGGCAGGGTTGGCCAGCACGTACCGGTTGATCCATTCGGTCAACCAGATCTGCATATCGGTGCGTTCCTTGAACGAGCCGATCTTGTCGCGCGCAATCGCCTTGAGGTAGTGCGCGAAACGGGACACCGGGAAAAGATAGGGCAGGTTGGCTGACAGCCGCTCGTTCGACTGCGCGTCGGGATCGACCAGACGGCCGGCGCGGGTTTCGTCGTCCTGCAGCGAATGCGCGCCGATGAAGGCGGCAAGGTCGGTGTTCTTCCGGTGCAGGATCGGCATCAGGCCGAGCTTGGCCAGTTCCGCCTCGCGCCGGTCGTCGATGGCGACCTCGGTCGGGCATTTCATCGCGATCGATCCGTCGTCGGTCGGGAAGGCGTGCACCGGCAGGTTGAGCACCGTGCCGCCGTTCTCGACGCCACGGATCTGCGTGCCCCAGCCAAAGAGCTTGTGGCTGCGGTTGATGTTGACGCCCATCGGGAAGGCGGCGTTCATCCAGACATATTTGTTGTGGTCGCCACCCACTTCCTCCTCGAACGTGAACCCCTTCACTGGAACGGTCTCGGTGCCGTAGGGCAGACGTGCCAGCACGCGCGGCATGGTGAGCCCAATATAGCGGGCGTCCTCGCTCTCGCGCAGCGACTGCCACGAGGCGTAGGCCGGGTTGTTCACGATCATCTGCAGGTCCTGCGGGTTCGGCAGTTCCTGCCAGCTGTCCATGCGGAACAGGCGCGGCGAGGCAGCGGCGATGAAGGGCGTGTGCGCGGAGGCGCAGATGCCCGAAATGTTGCGCAGCAGGCCGACGTCGCGCGGATGGTTCGAGAATTCGTAGGCGCCGATGATGCAGCCGATCGGCTCGCCGCCCAGCATCGAATACTCGTCCGTGTAGACCTTCTTGAAGATCGGACTTTGATCCCACATCTGGCCTTCATAGTCTTCGAGCGTGTCGGCCAGTTGCTCCTTGGAGATGTTCATCACCCGGATCTTGAGCTTGGTATCCGTCTCGGTGTTGTTGACGAGATACCAGAGGCCGCGCCAGGTGCCCTCCATCTCCCGCACTTCCGGCGCGTGCAGGATCTCGTTGACCTGCGTCGTCAGCATCTTGTCGATGCCGGCGATCAGCGACTTGATCGACTTGATCGCGTTGGACGAGATCGTCGTGGTCTCGGAGCGCGACTGCGCGGCCAAAGCCAGGTTGCGCACCAGTTGCTGCAGCTTTTCACTGTCGTCTTTCTTGACCTTGAAATCCTTTTCAAGGAGTCCGCTGAATTCGCCTAGGTCTATCGCTTCCGCCTCGGCGGTGGCGGCTGCGGTCTTTTGCTGTTCAGCCATGACTTACTCCTCGCCCTTGCCGTCGGATATCGCCTGGTCGGCGATCTTGCTCAGCAGCGGCTCGTTGTTCAGAAGCTGCGCGATGCGTTTCTCGGCATCGACGCGGCCGTCCATGAAGCCGAGCAGTTCCTCGAGCTGGCGGCGCATCTTGAGGATCTCGGCCAGTTGCGGGACCTGTTCGGCGATCTTGTCGGGCGCGAAATCGCCGATCTTCGAGAAGGTGAGATCGACCGCGAGCTCCTCGTCGCGTTCGGCTCCCTCGGCTTGCGGCAGCGTGTTCTTCACCCGCGCCTTCACGCGCGGCCCCATGGCTTCCATGAATTTGGGGAAGCGGTTGGCGTCGGTTTCGACGAGCTTGCGGTCCAGGACCGACTTCACCGCATCCTTGGTCTGTGAGGCGCCGGAAAGATCGGCCATCACGGCCATGACGAACGGCAGTTCGATCGTCGTCGGGCTGCCGTAGGTTTCGACGTCGTAGGCGATCTGCACGCGCGGCGCGCGGTTTCTTTCGATGACCTTCGCTTTGCTTTCTGCTGGCATGCTTGTTACCTTTCATCCTTCTGGGCCGGCTTCTTGGGATCGGGAACACCGGCAAGCAGCCGGAATTCCTTCAGCCCCGACGGGGCGAGATCTTCCATCAGTTCCACGAAATCCATGTGCACCATGCGGCGCACGCGGCGGGCGAGATGCGGTATCGGGCTCGACGGCTCCGTGCGGTCATAGAAGGCGACGACGAGGTCGAGGCATTTGACGACGTCGTCGCGCGAGGTGATCCGGTCGGGCAGCCCGGCGCCGGGTTCCGCATAGCTTGCCGCACTTGCCATCGCTTCGGCTCCCATCGCTTCGGCCCCCATCCCTTGGGCTCCGTGACCGTTTCCGGCCGGTGCTGCCGGTCCCGTCGGCTGCGCGGAGGGCTTTGCGGCCCCATTCGCAGCAGTGCCGACGGCCGAATTCCGCTCCAGCGTCGTCAGCAAACGCTGCAGGAACCGTTTCAATTCCGGGACAGTGGGGCCGTTGCCTTCGATACGCTTGTTGAGGGCGGTGTCGACTTCGTCGAGCGCGGCGATCGCCGCCCGGGCGTCGGCGAGCAGCGAGGTCATCGCGTCGCCGGCCTGATCGATCTGTGCCGCGCAGCCGCTGCGCACCCGGTTCAGGAGTTGGCTGTGAGCCGTCGCCAGCGCCGCCTTTTCGGAAGCGCCCAGCCCGGAAGCCGCTTCCTGCAGCATGACGCGCTCGTCGAGCGCGCCCTGCTCCAGATCGCGTCCGCTGATGGGCCCGACCTGACGCGGCGAGAAGAAGATCGTCTCGCGAAGGTTCGCCAGCAGGCCTCCCTGGCTGTTCTGAAGATCAAGCAATGCATTGATGCGGCGCAGGGCGGCGTCGCGCGGCGTCGCGTTCGGCCGCAATGCCGGATGCATCGTCTCCCAATACTGGTCGAAGGTGCTGGCAATCAGCTTCAGGCCCTGGGCGAGACCGGCCAGTCCCTCTTCGTTGGCGAGAGCGCGCGCGACGATGACCAAAAGGCGCAGATCCCGGCCGCGGGAGCGAAGCTCTTCCGCCTTGTCGAGGACAGCGGCCCAGTCGACCGGCGTTGATTGCGAAGTCGGCTTGTTGATGCCGTCATGGACAACTTTGAGTAGCGGCTCGGTGAGGCGCTCCAGCTCGTGGAAGGCCGGGTCGTTGCGCAAATCCTCACCCGACGGATTCTCACCGTTCAGAGGATTCAGCCAGAGTGCGAGATTAATCACACTAACCCCCAGCCAGCGGCCCTGAGACCCTATGTGACGTAACGTTATCACTGGCCTCGCGCCACGACAATTGAGCAGCTGCTCAAAAACTAACGGATGCTAAACGCGACCGTTTTCTTCGGCGAAACCCATTGCGCGATTGCCGGGCCCGGTATGTGAAATGGCTCGCATAGCCCGGACGGCGATCCGGTGTTTGTTGCACGTGTATGCAAGACTTTTGTAACAGGGCGGTGCCGCCCGCACATATCCACGCGCCTTGCCCGTCACATGGCTTTGTCAAGTAGCCGCTTATATGGCAGGGTACGGTCGGCAGATTTCGGGAGCAGGTTCAATGGAACAGCGCCGGTCATCGCAGAGCTTCAAGCGTAAGGAACTGGTCGCAAAGCTCAACGCCACGGGGGTGCGCGCCTTCAAGGCCGCGGCCGACACGGCCAAGTTGCGCGGCAATCCCTATGTCGAGCTCGTCCATTTCATTCAGCAACTGGTGCTGTCGGAGCGCTCGGACGTGCAGATGATCCTTGCCGATGCCGGCGTGGATGCCAGTCGTCTGTCAGCGGACATGACCCGCGCCATCGACAAGCTGCCCTATGGCGCCACCTCGGTGGAGGAATTCTCCGACCACATCTTCCACGCCATCCAGGAAGGCTGGAACCTGGCAACGCTGGAATTCGGCGTCGAAGAGGTGCGCAGCGCCCATATCCTGCTTGCCTGTCTGAAGACGCCGGTGCTGGAAGGCCTGGTGTCGAAGATCAGCGCCGAGTTCGACAAGATCGACGCCGATGGTGTCGTTTCCCGCTTCGCCGATGTCACCGAAGGCTCGCTCGAAGCCGGCTCAGCTCCCGCCGCAGCCGCCGCCGAAACGCCGATGAAGCGCGGTCCGGGCGGGGATTCGGCTCTGGCCAAATACGCCACCGACCTCACCCAGCGCGCCCGCGACGGCAAGATCGATCCGGTCGTCGGCCGCGATCCGGAGATCCGCCAGATCGTCGATATCCTGATGCGACGCCGGCAAAACAATCCGATCCTGACCGGCGAGGCCGGCGTCGGCAAGACGGCGGTGGTCGAAGGTTTTGCGCTGCGCATTGCGCAGGGCGATGTGCCGCCGACGCTGCAGAACGTCAGCGTGCGCATGCTCGATGTCGGGCTGATGCAGGCGGGCGCCAGCGTCAAGGGCGAGTTCGAGAAGCGGCTGAAGGCGGTCATCGACGAGGTCCAGGCGTCCGAGACGCCGATCATCCTGTTCATCGACGAGGCGCATACGCTGATCGGCGCCGGCGGCGCGGCGGGCACCGGCGACGCGGCCAATCTCCTGAAGCCGGCGCTGGCGCGCGGCGAGCTGCGCACCATCGCGGCCACGACCTGGGCCGAATACAAGCAGCATATCGAGAAGGATCCGGCGCTGACGCGTCGCTTCCAGGTGGTCAAGATCGAGGAGCCTTCGGAAGCGGTGGCTGTGCTGATGCTGCGCGGTGTCGCCGGCGTGTTGGAGCAGCATCACAAGGTGCAGATCCTGGACGAGGCGATCGAGGCGGCGGTTGCGCTCTCTCACCGCTACATCCCGGCGCGGCAACTGCCGGACAAGGCGGTCAGCCTGCTCGACACCGCCTGTGCCCGCGTCGCCATTTCGCAGCATGCGACGCCGGCCGAGGTCGAGGATATTCTGCGCCGCCGCCAGGCGCTGGAGGTCGAGCGCGGTATCATCGGCCGTGAGGCGGCGATCGGCATCGAGGTCGCCGACCGGCAGGCCCGCGTCGACGTTGGGCTGGCGGAAACCGAGACCACGCTTGCCGCCGCTCAGGCGCGCTGGGACCGGGAAAAAGCTCTGGTGGCCGAGATTCTCGACCTGCGCGCCAAATTGCGCGGCGAGGGCGTGCCGCTCGACGACGCCGCGACTGCTGCGGAAACGGAGAGCGCCGACGCGGCAGCAAAGGCGCCTGAGCAAAAGGCCCCCGAGAGCCAGATTGGCGAGAGCAAGGCTGCCGAGAGCAAGCCACAGAAAGCCAAGGCCTCGAAGGCCAAGGGGGCAAAGGCTGCGAAGGCCGAAGCAGCTTCTGCCGAACCGGCGGATGAAGCCGCCGCCGACCTCGCGCGGCTGCGCGAATTGATGGCGGAGCTCGCCGCCGCGCAGGGCGAGACGCCGCTGATCCTGCCGTCGGTCGACCGCAATGCGGTCGCGGCCGTCGTGCAGGACTGGACCGGCATCCCGACCGGACGCATGCTGTCCAGCCAGACCGAAAAAGCCCTCAGGCTTGCGGCCACTTTGTCCGAGCGCGTGGTCGGCCAGGACCATGCGATGGAGATGATCGCCAAGCGCGTGCAGACCAGCCGCGCCGGCCTCGGCGCGCCGGAAAAGCCCGTGGGCGTGTTCCTGCTTTGCGGCCCCTCGGGCGTCGGCAAGACCGAAACCGCGCTGGCGCTGGCCGAGACGCTCTATGGCGGCGAGCAGAACCTGATCTCGATCAACATGTCCGAGTTCCAGGAAGCGCATACGGTCTCGACGTTGAAGGGCGCGCCGCCCGGCTATGTCGGCTACGGCAAGGGCGGCATCCTGACCGAGGCGGTGCGCCGCAAACCCTATTCGGTGATCCTGCTCGACGAGGTCGAGAAGGCCCATCCCGACGTGCACGAGATTTTCTTCCAGGTCTTCGACAAGGGCATGATGGACGACAGCGAGGGCCGGCGCATCGATTTCAAGAACACGCTGATCCTGCTCACCTCCAATGTCGGCTCCGACGTCATCATGGACCGCACGAAGAATGGCACGGTGCGGACCGGGATCGACGATCTCGACACCGCGTTGCGCACGCCACTGCTGAAAGTATTTCCGGCGGCATTCCTGGGTCGGGTGGTGACCATTCCCTACTATCCGCTGTCGGATTCGATGATCGAGGCGATCACCCGTCACCAGTTCGCCAAGATCGCCAGGCGCCTCAGGGCGACCAACGACGCCGAGCTGGTGATTGGCGACGGCGTCATGGACCTGGTCAAGGCGCGCTGCACCGAGATCGAATCCGGCGGCCGCATGATCGACGCCATCCTCACCAACACGCTGCTGCCGGAGCTCAGCCGCGGCGTGCTCAACCGCTCGCTCGAGGGCGCGAAGATGACGAAGGTCACCGTCGGCGCATCGGCGGAAGGGTTCACCTACTCCTTCGAGTAGCGGGCTTGGGGCGCAAAAAAATTCGGCGCCATGTCACATTGGGCGGAGCCTCGCTCGTCTTGAGGTCGGAACCAACGAAAGGAACCGACCATGACTGCCAGACTTGACCCCCTTGCCGCCGCGCCTTCGCTGATGAAGGAATGGCATCGCGCCTCGCTTGCTATCGCGTCCAGCCTCGATCCGGCTCTCGCCGAGCTCATCGAGATACGTTCCTCCCAGATCAACGGCTGCGCCAACTGCATCAATTTGCACACCACCTACGCCCGCGAACGCGGAGAGACCGAGCAGCGCGTCTACCTGCTGGCGGCCTGGCGCGAGGCGCCGTGCTATACCGACCGCGAGCGCGCGGCGCTTGGCTGGACAGAGGCGCTGACGCGCATCAGCGAAGGCCATACGCATGAGGCCGCTTACGAGGCGCTGAAGGACCATTTCACTGAGGAGGAGCGGGTGAAGCTCACCCTGATGATCAACATCATCAATGGCTGGAACCGCATCGCGGTCGGCTTCGGCGGCTTCGTCGATCCGGCGGCCCTGAAAGCCGCCAATGCGAAGGCTTCCAACAAGGCGGCCGCCGCTTGACGGCGGAGCCGGCATCAAAGGGCGCGGCGGCGGAATTCGAACCGCTGCGCCCGAAGCTCATGCGGGTCGCCTACCGCATGCTGGGCTCGGTGGCCGACGCCGAGGACATGGTGCAGGAGGCTTTCGTCCGCTGGATGGGGGCCGACCGCGCCGAGGTGCGTGAGCCCGAGGCGTTCCTGCGCCGCACGGTCACCCGCCTCTGCCTCGACCAGCTCAAATCCGCGCGCCACCAGCGCGAAACCTATGTCGGCTCCTGGCTTCCCGATCCCGTTGTCGAAGACGACGAACCGGATGACGTCACCTTGCCACTGATGCTGGCGCTGGAGCGCCTGTCGCCGCTCGAGCGGGCAGCCTTCCTGCTGCACGACGTGTTCGGGCTGCAATTCGAGGAGGTTGCGGCTGAGATCGAGCGCGACCCTGCTGCGTGCCGTCAGCTCGCCGCCCGCGCCCGCAGCCATGTCCGGGAGGGGCGACCGCGTTTCAAGGTCGAGAAGGAGCGCGGCCTGGAGCTTGCGGAAGCCTTCTTCAACGCCTCGCGCAGCGGCGACATGAAGGCGCTCGGCGCAATGTTGAGCGCCGACGTTAGCGCCCACGCCGACGGCGGCGGCAAGCGTCCGGCGGCGATAGAGCCGGTCTTTGGCTTCGACGCCGTCATGAAGCAATACGCGACCGTCGTCGCCTGGCTTCAGGAAAACCGCTCTGAGCTTGTCCGCTTTGGCTTCGTCAACGGGTTGCCCGGTTTCGTCACCCTTGAGGCCGACGGCGAGCTGCAGACGACGGCGCTCGACATCGAGGAGGGCAAGATCGCCGCGATCTATGTGATGCGCAATCCCGACAAGTTGAGGCATCTGCACTAAAGCATGTCTCCCGAAAGTGGGAACCGGTTTCGGGACCAAGACATGCGTAAAATCAAAAACCTAAAGCGCACGAAGCGAATCTGAAAGATCGCGACGCGCTTTAGCAACCGCACCCTGATTGCCATCTGTAAGGCTGCTGACGGAACCTTTGTTCCTCTATATGCTTGGGTACCAGATGGCCAAAAGGGTTGCTGCCGATGAAGACGAAAAGCCTTGCGATCTCCGCTCTCGTTTTGGCCACGGCCGTTGCCGTATCCGCCCCGGCATTCGCCGGCGACCGGCACCATCATCGCCCGGTCGAGCGTGAGCGCTACGTTCCCGCCGAAGGCGACCTCATCGACATCCTGTTCGGCGGACCGCGCTACTATGACGCCATGTTGGTAACCACGGCGGCGGGCGCCTGTTCCTACCACCGGACGGGGCCGGACGCGAACGCGCTGAACAAGATCAACGACCATCACTGCGGAAAATAGGCCACCCACACCAGTCTTTCGTTTCGCGTGGCCACCCGGCCGATCGGTCGCGACCGCTTCTGCTTTGCCGCTCCCTTTTTTGGTTCACCGACCGGTAGGCGAGCCAGTTGCCGTCAGCGATTGCTTCCGTGCAGGTCTCAAACCATCGCACACATTCGGCCCAAGCATTGTATACAATAATAAAGAAAGATGTTGACAATCTGCCGCAGCCGGTTTCCCTTTAAGCGATCCGCGCAGCCAATGAGCAAAACACAAGCGCGATAACCAGAAGGGGAACTGCAGATGATCAATCGACGCTCGACTCTGAAATCGATGGTGCTTTGCGCCGTCTCGACCTTGGCCATTGCCGCTGTCGGCATCCCGTCCGCGCAGGCTGAAAACAAGGAGCTGAAGATCGGCTTCGTAGGCGTTACCAGCGGTCCCGCCGCCGCCTGGGGCACGTCGAACGTGCGCTCGATGCAGACGCGCGCCGCCTGGCTCAACGAAAAAGGCGGCGTCAAGATCGGCGACGACACTTACAAAATCAACATCGTCACCTTCGACGACCAGAAGGATCCCAAGCGCGCCATCGCCGGCATGGAGAAGATGGCGCAGGAAGGCATCCACTATGTCGTCGGGCCGAATGTCGATGACGGCGCCGCCGCGGTGCGCCCCGTCGCCGAGGCCAACGGCATCATTTATTTCCCCTATGCCTTCCCGAAAGCCCTTTACCAGAAGCCGGCCTCGAACGCCGTGCTCGGCATGATCGCCAACTACCAGTCAGGCCCGGCGATCTACAAATATCTCAAGGAAAACAAGGGCGTGAAGACGATCGCCTTTGTCGCCGCGAACGAATCCGACCCGCTCAGCCAGCGTGACAGCGGTGTCGAGGCGGCCAAGGCGCTCGGGCTCGACGTCGTCGCCCAGAACGACACTTACCAGAACGACACCCGCGACTTCACGCCGGTGCTGACGCCGATCGTCGCGCTGAAGCCCGACCTGCTGGTGCTGTCCGGCGTGGCGCCCGCCAACGCGCCGCTGCTCATCCGCGCCGCCCGCGAGCTCGGCTTCGAAGGCCTGATCTCGACCGAGACGGCGCAGGACGCCAAGGTTCTGGAAGAGGGCGCCGGCGAATACGCCAATGGCTTCATCTCCGTCGGCGGCGCCTCGACGCCGGAGATCGCCTCGGATGAGATGAAGGAGTTCGTCGCCCGCTACACCAAGATGTTCGGCGAGTACAACGACGAGTCCAACACCAAGGTCTACGCGCTGGAATACATCCTCGACACGCTGAAGGCCAATCCGGCGGCAATCAACGACGTCGCGGAATTCAAGAAGACCATGGACACCTTTTCGGCGCCCAACCCTTTCCTGAAGGGCGACGCCAAGCTGAGCTATGTCGGCTCGACCTCGTTCGGCCAGAAGCGCCAGCTCGCCGTGCCGATGGTGGTCAACGAATATAAGGACGGTGCTTTCCAGACCCTGTTCGTCGGTTCCGTCGACTAGGGTCAGGTTCCTAAGGTTACTTCCTCCCGAATGCCGGGGGTCCGGGCGATGCTCGGACCCCGCGGAAGATCGAAGGTATCCATGGAACAGGTTATCGCCAACGGATTGTATCTCGGTGCCCAGTATGCGCTGATCGCGCTGGGCCTCACCCTGATCTTCGCCCTGATGAACGTGCTCAATTTCGCCCACGGGCAGATGTACGTTTTGGGCGGGTTCATCACCTACACCATCTACGGCCAGCTCGGCCTGCCTTTCGTCGTGGCGCTGCTGGCGTCCGGTGTGACGCTCGCCGTGATCGGCGCGCTGATGGAGAAATTCCTCTTCCGCACCGTCATCAGGCGCAGCCTGCGCGAGGAAAGCACGATGCTGCTCGCCGCGGCGACAGCCTTCTTTTTCGACGCGGTCATCCTGCTGTTGTTCGGTGAGAAGCAGCGCGGCGTTCCCAAGATCGTCAAAGGCGTTTTCAACGAGGGCGGCATCATCATGCCTTACGACCGTCTGGTCGTCGGCGCCCTCGCTTTGATCTTCATCGCGGCCTTCGTCCTCTACATGCAGTACAGCCGGGTCGGGCGAGCCATGCGGGCGTTGGCCCAGGATCGCGTCGCCGCGCAATTGATGGGTGTCAAGGTCGATCGCTATTCGATGATCGGCTTTGCCATGGGCGCCATGCTGGCCGGCATCGTCGGCGGCCTGCTGGTCACAATTACCGGCGTCAATTCCGGCATCGGCGGGCCGATCTCGATCAAGGCCTTCCTGATGGTGATGATCGGGGGCGCCGGCGTCGTGGGCGGCGCCATCGCCGGTGGCTTCATTCTCGGCATGATGGAGTCGATCGGCCTTACCGTGTTGCGTCAGTATGGCGACGTCACCTACCTCGCCATCTTTGCTGCGCTGATGGTGTTCCTGTCGATCCGCCCCAACGGGTTGATGGGCAAGCCGTGGGGTTGATCGTGCCATGACGCATCCTGCCATGATGCTCAGCGTGAAGATCGCCTCGGTCGCTGTCTTCCTGGCGATCGTCTTTTTCGCCGTGCCGGTTCTGATCGCGGCGAGCGGCCGCACCGACCTCTATTACACGCTTACCTCCGTGGCGCTGCTCAGCATCGCCAGCGCCGGCGTGTGGCTCACCTTCTATATCGGCCGGATCAATATCGGCCAGGGCGCCTACGCGCTGATGGGCGGCTATGTGTCGGCCATCCTCGTAATGAACCACGGCTGGTCGTTCTGGCCGACGCTGCCGGTCGCGGGCCTGTTCTGCGCGGCAGCAAGCGTGCTCATCGGCCTGCCGATCCTGCGCCTGCGCGGGGTCTACTTCGCCATGGTGACGCTGACGCTGACCGAGGTCGCGCGGCTCCTGGCGTTGGCACTGCCGATCACCAACGGCGCCAAGGGCATCGTCAGCATCCCGCTGCCCGGCGCGCTCTCGGTCTTCGGCCTCACCATCATTCCCGATTTCGCCACGTTGCAGAATCCCCGCCTGGCCTTCTACCTGCTGGCGGTCACGCTCATGGTGGTCTGCTTCGCGGTGATGTACCGGCTGGTTCATTCGCGTATCGGCAAGCTCTGCCAATCGCTGCAGCAAAACGAGGAGCTGGCCTCGTCCATCGGCGTCAACATCGCCTATCTGCGCGTCATCGCCTATGCGGTGTCGTCCTTTTTTGGCGGTGTTGCCGGCGCCATCTTCGCCGCCATCTCGCAATCGATCTATCCGTCGAGTTTCACCGTCACCGATTCCGTCAACTTCATGCTGAATTGTTTCCTCGGCGGTCTTGGCTACGTGTTCGGGCCGATGCTCGGCACGCTGGTGCTCTATTTCGGCTGGGACCTGCTCTTCCAGACCGGCGAGTTCCAGCTCCTGATCTACTCGGGCCTGATGATCGTGCTGATGCTTGTCTTACCCAATGGACTGCTCAGCCTCGCCCTCCCGAGCCGGAAGAGTTGAGCCATGGCTGACATGCTCGAAGTCTCAGGCCTGACGAAACGCTTCGGCGGTCTTGTCGCCGTCAACAACGTTTCCTTCTCTGTGCGCGAGAAGGAAATCCTCTCGGTCATCGGCCCCAACGGTGCCGGCAAATCGACGCTGTTCAAGCTGATCTCGTCGTTCCTCAGGCCGACATCCGGCGAAGTGCGCCTGAAGGGGGAGCGTATCTCGAACCTCGCGCCGCACATCGCCGCCCGCAAGGGCGTCGTGCGAACCTTTCAGGAAACGACGATCTTCAAGAATATGAGCGTGCGCGACAACGTCATTATCGCTCACCATTTGCGTTCAAGGGCGAACCTGTTCGGCTTCTTCCTCGGCACGGGCACGGCCAAGGCCGACGAGGCGGCCTTCGGCCAATCTGCCGACGAGATCCTGGCGCTGCTCGGCCTGGCCTCGCTTGCCGGCGAGACCGCCCACAACCTGCCGCACGGCCATTTGCGGGCGCTTGGCATCGCCATCGGCCTCGCCACGAACCCGTCGATCCTGCTGCTGGACGAGCCTTTCGCCGGCATGAACCACGACGAGACGATGCGCATGGTGGCGATGGTGCGGCGCCTGCGCGATCTCGGCCTCACCATCCTGCTCGTCGAGCATGACATGCCGGCGGTGATGAAGATCTCGGACCGCATAGTGGTCCTCAATTTCGGGCAGAAGATCGCCGAGGGAACGCCGCCGGAAATCCAGGCCAACGAGAAGGTCATCGAAGCCTATCTCGGCAGCGAAGACGAGGCGATCGGCCTATGAACCAGATCCTCAAATTCGCCGGCGTCGAGCTTTATTACGATCACGTCTACGCGCTGAAGGGCGTCTCGCTCGAGGTCAATGAAGGCGAGACCGTCGCCCTGATCGGCGCCAATGGCGCCGGCAAGTCGTCGATCCTTCGCGCCATCACCGGCCTGCGCAAGATCAGGTCGGGCGAGATCCACTACAGCGGCAAGCGCATCGACGGCGCCGCCCCGGACGAGATCGTCAAGATGGGCATCGCCATGGTGCCGGAAGGGCGCCGCGTCTTCCCCTTTATGACGGTCAGGGACAATCTCCTGATGGGTGCCTTCACCCGTTCCAGCAAGGCCGAGATCGCGGCGACGATGGAGATGGTGCTGGGTCGCTTCCCCCGGCTGAAGGAGCGCTTCTCGCAGGCCGCCGGCACCATGAGCGGCGGCGAGCAGCAGATGCTGGTCATCGGCCGCGCGCTGATGGCGAAACCAAAGCTCCTATTGCTCGACGAGCCGTCGCTCGGCGTCGCGCCCAAGCTCGTCCAGGACATCGCCCGCTCGATCGTCGCCATCAACCGCGACGAGAAAGTCAGCGTCCTCCTGGTCGAGCAGAATTCCCGCATGGCGCTCCGCATTTCGCAGCGCGCCTACGCGCTGACCACCGGCAGCGTCGCGCTGAGCGGCAACTCCGCCGAATTGCTGAGCGACGACCGGGTCAAGCGTCTTTATCTCGGCGGCGAGATCTGAGGCTGATTTTAATGCGCATGCTCGTCATCAACCCCAACACGACCGCGTCGATGACCGCCAAGATCGGCAAGGCGGCGGAAAGCGTTGCGTCCTCGGGCACCGAGATCGTCGCCGTCAATCCGGCCGATGGCCCGCCGAGCATCGAGGGCTATTTCGACGAGGTCTTCGCCATTCCCGGCATCATCGCCGAGATGGGCAAGGCGCCGGCGGCGGACGCCTATGTGATCGCCTGCTTCGACGACACCGGGCTCGATGCCGCGCGTTGCGTGACGGAAGCTCCGGTCATCGGCATCGGCGAGGCGGCCTTCCACCTCGCCAGCCTCGTCGCCGGCAAGTTCAGCGTCGTCACCACGCTTGCCCGCTCGGTTCCCGCCATCGAGCACAATCTGGCGAAATACGGCCTCGCCTCGCGCTGCGCCAAGGTGCGCTCGTCGGAGGTCGCCGTGCTCGACCTCGAACAGCCCGGCTCGAATGCAAGGCACAAGATCTCGGACGAAATCGCGCGCGCCATCCGCGAGGATCACGCCGAGGCGATCGTGCTTGGCTGCGCCGGCATGGCCGACCTTGCGCACAGCCTGTCGGAGGAGCACGGCGTCCCCGTGCTCGACGGCGTGGTCTGCGCGGTCACGCTGGCCGAAAGCCTGTTCAAGGTCGGCTTGAGGACATCGAAGGTAGGCGGCTATGCCGCCCCGCGCGGCAAGCGGTTCGCTGGCATATTTGCGTCTGCATCGCCGATGGGCGCTGGTTCGCCGGGCTAGCATTGGCCCTAGGAGATCGGATGCCTCGGGATTGACCGGGGCGCGAGCGCCATTAGATTGGACCGGCCGCTGGCGATTTGGGGGCAGATCAGGCCGGATAGGGCCTGCGCATTGAAAACATGTTGACGGTACTCAGGGAAGACGATCGCGACGACAGGCCGGCAGCGCGCTGGTCGCCGATCTATTATGGCCTCAGAGACGCCATCGTCAGCCATCGACTCGCCCCGGGCACCAAGCTGCCGGAGGACGAGCTGGCCTCGATCTATTCGGTGAGCCGCACTGTCGTCCGCGCTGCCCTGCAAGCGCTTGCCCATGACCGGCTGGCGCGGCTGGAGCCCAATCGCGGCGCCTTCGTCGCCCAACCGTCGAAGATCGAGGCGCGGGAAGTGTTCGAGGCACGCGCCCTGATCGAGCCCAAGGTGGCGGCCCTTGCCGCCAAGGCGGCGGTGCCTTCGGACATTGCGCAGCTGCGGGCCCACCTGGAGAAGGAGCACGAGGCGCTGCACGCCGGTCGCGACAGCGACGCCATCATGCTGTCCGCGCGCTTCCATGTCGGCATCGCCGAGATCGCGGCGCATTCGGTGTTCACCAATTTCGTGCGCGATCTCGTCTCGCATTCCTCGCTGATCATCGCGCTCTATTGGAAGCGCCGCGATGCAACCTGCGAGAAGCACGCCCATCACGCGCTGGTCGACGCGATCGAAGCCGGCAACAGCGCCGACGCCGCGGCCCTGATGAACAGCCACCTGGTCGATCTGCTGTCCGGGCTCGACCTCACCGACAAGGTGGAGAAGTCGGACAGCCTGGCGGATCTGCTGCGCGCCTAGCGCACCATGGAACGAGAGGCGATTCGGCTGGATTGCCGAACCGCCTCGGAAGCCGGTTAAAGCATGTCTCCCGAAAGTGGGAACCGGTTTCGGGACAAAGACATGCGTAAAATCAAAAACCTAAAGCGCATGGAGCGAATCTGAAAGATCGCGACGCGCTTTAGGCCGCTGCCGCTTGCGAATAATCCATCAGCTCCAGGTCGGCGATGAGACCAGGTCCGGTCGGCTGCCAGCCGAGATGCGCACGCGTCCATTCGCTCGAGGCCGGCAAGTCCATGGCCGCGAATATTGAAAGCCATCCGAAATGATCCGCTGCCTCTTCCTGTGGGAGCGATACCACCGGTACGTTGAGCCCGCCGCCGATCACTTCCGCGATCTCGCGCATGGAAATGCCTTCCTCGGCGACGGCGTTGTAGCGCACGCCGGCTTCCTGCTTGTCCAGCGCCAGACGGTAGAGCCTCGCGACATCGAGCACGTGTGCCGCGGACCACCGGTTGCGACCCTCGCCAAGATAAGCCGACACGCCCTTGGCGCGCGTCTGCTCGATCAGCGGTGTGATCAGGCCCTGCTTCACCGTGTCATGCACCTGCGGCAGCCGAACCACCGAGACTTTCACGCCCTTCTCGGCCATCGCCGCGCCGGTAAGCTCCGACAGGATGCGCGGGTTGGCATGGTCGGTGTTGAACACGTCTTCCCTCGCCGGCTGTCCGTGCTCGGCGGAGCCCATGCCGACGCCCGACGTGATGATGAGCAGCCGGTCCGAGCCGGCGAGCGCGTCGCCAAGCGCTTCGATGACGCGCTTGTCCTTCTCGCAATTCGCCACGAAATTCGAGAAATTGTGATCGAAGGCGGTGTGGATCACCGCATCCGATTTCGCCGCGCCGTCGCGCAGGCTGTCGAGGTCTTCGATGTCGCCGCGGTGAGGCTCGGCGCCGGCCGCTGCAAGCGACCGCGCACCGGCCTCGGAGCGGGTCAGGCCAAGCACTTGGTGCCCGGCGGCAAGGAGCTCGGGCACGATTCTGGAACCGATGAAACCGGTCGCGCCGGTAAGGAATACACGCATGGGAGGTCTCCTGTGGTTGTTCGGAGGCCTTTCTTGCGCTATAGCTCATTCTGTTAAAGTAGTGACTTTATCATGGTATAATGGCCAACAGGATCGCAATGCCCGTCGAGACGACCAACAAGCTTGGCACCTTTCTTCGCGATCGTCGCATGCGCCTCGATCCCGCCGCCTTCGGCTTCGCCACGGGGCGGCGGCGCACGCAAGGGCTGCGCCGCGAAGAGGTGGCGCAGCGCGCCAATATCAGCCCGACCTGGTATACCTGGCTGGAACAGGGCAGGGGCGGCGCACCGTCCGCCGATGTGCTGAACCGCATCGCGACCGGGTTGATGCTGACCGAGCCCGAACGCGAGCACCTGTTCATGCTGGGCCTCGGGCGGCCGCCGGAGGTCCGGTACAGAAACGTCGATAGCGTGACGCCGCGCCTGCAGCGCGTCCTCGACGCATTCGACCCCAGTCCGGCGATCATCAAGACCGCGACATGGGATGTGGTCGCCTGGAACCGCGCCGCGGCGGCGATGCTGACCGACTATTCCAAGCTGCCGCGCGAGCAACGCAACATCCTGCGCCTGATGTTTGGCAACCCGCGCGTGCGCGAGGCGCAGGACGACTGGGAGAGCGTCGCCCGCTTCGTGGTCGGCTCGTTCAGGGCCGATGCCGTCCGCGCCGGCGCCGGCGCCGAGGTTACCGAACTCGTCGAGGAGCTTTCCCGGGCGAGTCCGGAGTTCGCGGCGCTGTGGCGGGACAATGACGTCGTCGCCGCGCATGGCGAAGGCGTGAAGCGCCTGCGGCATCCCGAGATCGGGCTGATCGAGCTGGAATTCTCGGTCTTCGCGGTCGACGGCCGTCCGGAGCTCGGCATGATCGTCTACAATCCGGTTACGCGCGCGGACGCCGAACGCATCCAGTCGTTGATCGAGTCCCGCTCCGCAAAATGATGGGCCGCCATGTCCGGCGGCCCGCGACAAAGAGCCGGTGACGGCCGCCTCTGGCGGCCAGCCTGCCGCCGAATGCCAGCCCCAGGCTTGCAAAATCGCTGCCATGGGTTGGCAATGCGCAATTGCGCGGCGTCGGCCAATGGCTGTTTTCGAAGGACGGCGAGACGGTCTTGCCGGAACTCAATCCGGTCGTCGTCTGCGACAAGACGCCGGCGGTGCAGGCTTGCGTGTTGGCCGGCATCGGGCTTGGCATCTTTCCCGACTTCGCCGTCGAGGACGAAATCGCCGAAGGCCGCCTCGTGCGGGTGTTCGCCGACTGGAGCCTGCCCACCGGCGGCATCCATGCCGTCTTTCCACCAGCCCGCTTCAGGCCGGCCAAGATGCGCGCCTTCGTGGATTTCCTGGCGGCGGCAGAGAGGAAGCGGGTCCGAAGATGAAGCGCTCGGCCCGCCTCTTGAACCGCCACTGGCTTCCGTGCTTGCCTGTCTCGGCAAATCGCGACGGACGGTGAGCATGGCGAAATCAGTCAAGAACAGCGTCGCGCCCGACCCGATGGTCGAGCGCCTGCGCGCGGCGCTCGGCCAACGTCAATTCACCGAACAAAAAATGTTCGGCGGCACCTGCTTCATGATCAACGGCAACATGCTGATCGGAACCTCGAAGCGCGGGCTGCTGGTTCGCGTTGGGAAGGCCGCGCATGCGGCCGCGGCCGCACGGCCCCATGCGCGGCCGATGGAAATGGGTGGGCGCTCGATGGAAGGCTATGTCCAAGTCGCGCCGGAAGGCACGGTTGCCGACGCGGACCTCCGCGCCTGGCTCGACCTCGCGCTGGCCTTCGTCGAAACTTTGCCGCCGAAGGTCAAATCCGCCAAGGTCGCAAAGAAGCGCGCGTAAGCCGCTCTCCCGCCGCTTTGCGGACTGTGATGTGTCAGTATCGGTTGAGCTGGTTTTAAGGAACGTGCGGGCCAGGGGAGGGAGCAATGGCACTCAGCGGACATTGCATGTGCGGGGCCGTGATCTGGACATACTCCGGCAGTGTCACGCGCAACCTGGTCTGCCACTGCGCCGATTGCCAGCGCGCCACGTCCGCCCCGCTGACGGCCTTCCTTGGCATGAGGCCGGAGCAACTGAGCTGGACCGGTGACATCAGGCACTATGAAAGCAGCCCGAACACCTTTCGCGGGTTCTGCCCGTCCTGTGGCACGAGGCTCTATTTCCGTTCCGACAGATGGCCTCATGAGATCCACGTTCACGCCGCCACCATGGCGAATCCAGAGGACTACCTGCCCGATGCGCAGGTCCTCATACGCTCGCGGATGAAATGGCTCGACCGGCTGTCGTCGATTCCTGCCCATGAGGGTTTCCAGCAACAGCCGTCAGGTCATTCGCCCACCGAAACGCGTTAAGGTCTGGGTTGCTCAGACCAACAAAAAAAGCCGGGCGCGAGGCCCGGCTTTTCCGTGTCGTGGCTTGGACGACTTAGAACTTCATACCGACGCCGAAGGTGACGCGGTTGTCCTTCGACTTGACGTTGCCGGTTGCACCGAAGTCCTTGTCGCCGTAGTCGGTGTAGCGGTACTCGACACGGCCGAACACGTTGTCCGTGATCTTGATGTCGGAGCCGACGCCGGCCGTCCAGCCCAGCATAGCCTTGCTTTCGTTGGTGCCGAGGAGGTCATCCGTGATCTTCTGGTTCTTGGCGGCAAGACCGCCGGTGCCATAGAGCAGGATTTCCGGGGTCACGGAGTAACCGAGGCGAGCGCGCAGCGAGCCCTCGAGGCCGCCCTTGGCATGGATGCCGGCGCTATCGCCCTTGACGCCGTTATAGCCGAGATCGGCTTCAGCGCCGTAGACGAAGTTCTCCTGCTGCCACTGATAGCCGCCGAAGACGCCGCCGATGAAGCCCTTGGTCTTCACATTGACGCCCTGATCCCTGGCATCGGCATGGCCGCTGAAGCCGTAGCCTAGGCTGATACCGGCATAGGGACCGGCCCAGGAAGCGACGGGGAGTTCGGCGACCGGGGCGGGGGCCGGCGGCTCTTCCGAAACCACGTCCGCGGCATAGGCGGTACCGCCGAGGGCGAAGAGCCCGAGCGCAACCGCCAGCGGCCGCGCAAACTTGAGATTGGCTTGCATTGTTGTTTACTCCTTAAGCCACAAGACACGAGGCTTTTTATGTTCATGAATGCCCCGGCCCGTCCGGGGGGATAAACGGGCCTGGCGTTCAACGGTTCCGAATGTCGTGCTGAAATGCGGCTGAAGCGAACCTGAACTTGGGTCATTCCCCGGCGCGAATGAGGCCGAAAGGTGACGTTGCATCTTCGCAACAGCGAATGTCAGCAGGCTAATCATGTTGCGCTGCACACCGCTTGGTTCAAGGGGTCCGGCGGCATATATTGAATTATGACGGACCCGAATCCGGGCCGGGCAAGCGTGCGTGCCGGCCGCTTCGCCATATTCCCGCCCCAGGTGGAAATGGTGTTTAACACCTTGGTCCGTCATATTGTGCCGGCTTCCCGGAATCGTGAAGCCGATTGAGGATTGACAACATGAAAGAAGCCGCTGGCGTGGCGCTGGTGACGGGTGGGGCGAGAAGGATCGGCAGGGCTATCGTCGAGGATCTGGCCAGGCACGGTTTTGCCGTCGCCATCCATGCCAACCGTTCGGGAGCCGAGGCCGAGGCCCTGGCCGATCGCATCAGGAGCGAGGGCGGCCGCGCCGCCGTGGTTGCTGCCGACCTCACCGACATGGACGCCGTCGGCGATCTCGTCGGCCGATCCGAGGCCGCCCTTGGTCCGGTCACGCTGCTCGTCAACAACGCCTCTTTATTCGTCGACGACCGCGTCGAGGAGTTCGACTGGCGGGCCTGGGACCGCCACTTCGCCATCCATGTGAAGACCCCGGCGCTTCTGGCGCGGAACTTCGCTCGTGAGCTGCCGGGCGGCGCCGAGGGGTTGATCGTCAACATAATCGACCAGCGCGTCTGGCGGCCGACGCCGCGCTACTTCTCCTATGCGCTGTCGAAATCGGCCTTGTGGACGCAGACGCAAATGCTGGCGCAGGCGCTTGGACCCCGCATCCGCGTCAACGCCATCGGTCCCGGACCGACGCTCAAGAACAAGCGCCAGGACGACGATGATTTCGAAAGCCAAGTCGAGGGCCTGATCCTGAAGCGCGGCCCGCAATTGCCGGAATTCGGCGCCACCATCCGCTATCTCTGGGAAGCGCGCTCGGTGACCGGCCAGATGATCGCGCTCGATGGCGGCCAGCATCTTGCGTGGCAGACGCCCGATGTGACAGGCATGGTGGAATGAGTCCCGCCCAAAAACACGGACAAAACGCCGCCGCCGACGACCTGCCGCCCGATGTCGACCCAGATATCGACATTGAGGATGAGGCGGCGGAGGAGATCGTCGAACCGGAGGCGCCTCCCGCCGGTCCCGACGTCGCCTTCACGGCGATCGACTGGACGCCGCATGCGGGCGACGCCGACGGCATGGTCGGCGCCGAGGTGATCCAGACCTTCGTCAAGCGGCTGCCCAACCAGCCCGGCGTCTACCGCATGATGAACGCCGCCGGCGACGTGCTCTATGTCGGTAAGGCGCGCAGCCTGAAGAAGCGCGTCACCAATTACGCGCAGGGGCGCTTCCACACCGCCCGCATCGGCCGCATGGTGCGCGAGACGGCGACGATGGAATTCGTCGTCACCCGCACCGAGATCGAGGCGCTGCTGCTCGAGGCGAACCTCATCAAGCGGCTGAGACCCCGCTTCAACGTGCTGATGCGGGACGACAAGTCGTTCCCCTACATCCTGCTCACCGGCGACCATGTCTCGCCCGGCATCTACAAGCATCGCGGCGCGCGCTCGCGCAAGGGCGACTATTTCGGTCCCTTCGCCTCCGCCGGCGCCGTCGGGCGCACCATCAATTCGCTGCAGCGCGCCTTCCTGCTCCGAAGCTGCACGGACTCCTTTTACGAGAACCGCACCCGGCCCTGCCTGCTCTACCAGATCAAGCGCTGCGCCGGTCCCTGCACCGGCGAGATCTCGCATCAGGGCTATGCCGAGCTGGTCGCCGAGGCGAAAGACTTTCTTTCGGGCCGCAGCCAGAAGGTGAAGACCGAGATTTCGGCCGCCATGCAGCAGGCGTCCGAGGCGCTCGATTTCGAGCGCGCCGCGATTTATCGCGACCGCCTGGCGGCGCTCTCGCATGTGCAGGCGCATCAGGGCATCAACCCGCAGACGGTCGAGGAGGCGGACGTCTTCGCCATCCACCAGGAAGGCGGCCAGACCTGCATTCAGGTGTTCTTCTTCCGCACCGGCCAGAACTGGGGCAACCGCGCCTATTTCCCCAAGGCCGATCCGGCGTTGGAGCCGGCCGAGGTGCTGGGCTCGTTCCTGGCGCAGTTCTATGACGACAAACTGCCGGCGCGGGCGCTGCTTCTCTCCCAGGCGGTGCAGGAGCAGGAGCTGCTTGCCGAGGCGCTGTCGACCCGCGCCGGGCGCAGGATAGCGATCTCGGTGCCGCAGCGCGGCGAGAAGAAGGACCTGACCGACCACGCGTTGCAGAACGCGCGCGAGGCGCTCGGCCGCAGGCTGGCGGAAACCTCGACGCAGGCGCGGCTGCTGCAGGGCTTCGCCGAGACCTTCGGCCTGCAGAAGCCGCCGGTGCGCGTCGAGGTCTACGACAATTCGCACATCATGGGCACCAATGCGGTCGGCGCCATGGTCGTCGCCGGGCCGGAAGGTTTTGTGAAGAACCAGTACCGGAAATTCAACATCCGCTCGACCGAGATCACGCCGGGCGACGATTTCGGCATGATGCGCGAGGTGATGGAGCGGCGTTTCTCGCGGCTGCTGAGGGAGCACGGCGACGCCAAATCTTCGGGCGTGGCGGACGCGGAAGCCGAGGACGGTGCTGCCGAGGACCTCGTCGAGGGAAACGGCGGCTTCCCGGCCTGGCCCGACGTCATCCTGATCGACGGCGGCCAGGGCCAGATGACGGCGGTGCGCAAGATCCTGTCCGATCTCGGCATCGAGGATCGCGTCGCGGCAATAGGCATCGCCAAGGGCCAGGACCGCGACGCCGGGCGCGAGCGCTTCTTCGTCAAGGGCAGGGAGAGCTTCATGCTGCCGGTGCGCGACCCCGTGCTCTATTTCGTCCAGCGCCTGCGCGACGAGGTGCACCGCTTCGCCATCGGCTCGCACCGCGCCCGCCGCAAGAAGGAGATGGTGAAAAGCCCGCTCGACGAGATCGCCGGCATCGGCCCCGGCCGCAAGCGCGCGCTGCTGCTCGCATTCGGCACCGCCAAGGCGGTCAGCCGCGCCGCGGTCGAGGACCTGGTCAAGGTCGACGGCATTTCAGAGCACGTGGCGAAGCTGGTCTACAACCATTTTCATGACAGTTGACCATTCTTGCGCCAATTTTCATCTGACCAATCGAATCTCGCCTGTTGACCCCCCACATCGGCTTCTGATTTGAGTACGGGAGGCGGAGAAGAGTTCCCGATCAGACAATGGCCCAGCGCGCTTTCAACCTGCCGAACATCCTCACCTACGCCCGCATCGTCGCGGTGCCGCTGGTGGTGCTGTGCTTTTTCCTCGAAGGCCATCTGAAGTCGTCGGACTTCGCCCGCTGGTCGGCGCTGGTCATTTTCCTGCTCGCCTCCATCACCGACTATTTCGATGGCTACTTCGCGCGCGCCTGGCAACAGACATCCAACATCGGCAAGATGCTGGACCCGATCGCCGACAAGCTCCTGGTCGCCACCTGCCTGCTGCTTTTGGCCGCCGACACCGACCGTCATGCCGGCATTGCCGGCTGGTCGCTCTGGGCGGCGATCATCATCCTGTGCCGCGAGATCCTGGTCTCGGGCCTGCGCGAATATCTGGCAGCGCTGAAGGTTTCGGTGCCGGTGACGCAGCTCGCCAAATGGAAGACCACCATCCAGATGGTCGCCATCGCTTTCCTGCTTGTCGGTCCGGCCGGCGACAAGATCTTCCCGCTGACCACCCAGATCGGGCTGGTCCTGCTGTGGATCGCGGCGCTCGTCACCCTCTACACCGGCTACGACTATTTCCGCGCCGGCCTGAAGCACATCATGGACGAGTGAGATGCGTCTTATCTATTTTGCCTGGGTACGCGAGCGGATCGGCAAGCCGGAAGAGGATGTCGAGCTGCCGGCCGGCATCGAGACGGTGGCCGACCTATTACGCTGGCTGAAGTCGCGCGGCGAGGAATACGAAAACGCGTTGCAATATCCGGACGTCATCCGCGTCGCCATCAACCAGGAACATGTCGGCCACCGCGAGAAAATCGCGGGCGCGCGCGAGATCGCGCTGTTCCCGCCGATGACCGGAGGCTGAGATGGCGGGCGCTGTCGTGCCGGCCATCCGCGTCCAGCGCGAGGACTTCGACGTCGCCGCCGAGATCGCCGCCCTGACCGGAGGCCGCGCGGATATCGGCGCCGTGGTGACGTTCTCAGGTCTCTGCCGGGATGAAGCGGGCACGCTGTCGGCCCTCGAGCTCGAGCATTATCCAGGCATGGCAGAGGCCGAGATCGGCCGCATCGCCGCCGAGGCCATTGAGCGCTGGCCGCTGCAGGGGCTCACCGTCATCCACCGCCACGGCAAGATCGCGCCTGGCGAGAATATCGTGCTGGTTGTGGCGGCCTCCGCGCACCGGCAGGCGGCCTTCGAGGCAGCGAATTTCCTGATGGATTATCTGAAATCGCGCGCGCCCTTCTGGAAGAAGGAGCATCGCGCAGACGGCTCCGAAGGCGGCTGGGTCGAGGCAAAGGAAGCCGACGACGAAGCTGCCGGCCGCTGGAAGACGCCAGGCGGATAAACTCCGGCCGCGGTCATTGATTGACCGCAATCCGTCCCGACCTTGCAAACCGGTTGATTTGCTTGGCGGAGCAATCTCATGCTGGACAGGATTGCGGAATTCTTCATCTTCGGCCTCGTGCCGCTGGTGGTCGGCGTGCTTGCCGTGCCGGGGCTGACCAGTGCCGCCGAAAAGACGATTGCCGGCGAGGCGACCTATCACGAGCGCATCGCGCTGCCGCCCGATGCGGTGCTTTCGGTCGAGCTCGTGGATGTTTCGCTGGCCGATGCGCCGGCGACGATCATCGGCCAGCGCAAGATCGTGCCGGCCGGCCAGGTGCCGATCAAATTCGAGATCAGCTTCGATCCCCAAGCGATCAAGCCGGGCAGAACCTATGCGCTGCAGGCCCGCATCACCGTCGACGACCGGCTGCTGTTTGTCACCGATACCCGCCACCAGGTCGATCCGCTGGATGGCAAGCCGCAGACCGTCGTGCTGAAAATGGCTGCGCCCGCCGCCGAACCGGACGCCGCGGCCTTGTACGGCCAGAGTTGGCTCGTCGAATATATCGACGGCATCGGCGCGATCGCCGAGCCGCGGGCGACGTTCCGCATCAGCGAGGCCGGCAAGGCCGGCGGCAAGGGCCCGTGCAATACCTACTTCGCCACCGCCACGGTGGCAGGGCACAGGATCGCCATCGGCGACATCGGCTCGACTCGCATGGCCTGCGCACAGGATGTCATGGTTGAGGAGAAGGCCCTGTTCGACGCGCTGACCAAGGCTGTTTCCTACCGGATCGACGCCGGCAAGCTCACAATCGCCGACAAGGACGGCCGCGACATCCTGCGCTTCAGCGCCGCGAGCTGAGGCCGCGCCGACCTTTTGAGACGTCGCGTCGGCCAATATCCCGCGATCTCCCGGAATAATCCGCACTGCGGACGCGTTACCTCTCATATGGCGGGCAGGCAAAACCGCCGGACCGAATGCGCGGATCGATCTGGCCACTCAAAGGAGACCAGAAATGAAAAAGCACGCGCTCATCCTTGCTGCCGCGGGTGTATCGCTGATTGCCTTCGCCGGCATTGCGAAGGCGGACGACCACCTGTTCAATGCCACACAGCATGGCCTCAGTCTTGACAGCCAGCCCTACCAGACCAACAAGGCCGGCCATAGCGGCGACCTCGCGCCTGGACAAGGCAGTCCGTTCACCGGCGAGGAGACCAAGACGCCGGCCACCGACACGGACGCGGCGAACGATCATGCGAATGTGAAAGAGCGCCAAGCGAAGTGACGTCAACGAAGTAACGTCACACTCCGCAGCGAAGGCTAAGCGGCGGTGCAGAACTTTCGATGCCGGCAGGAAAACGCCCCTGCCGGACATCCCCCCATTGTGGGCAGCTTGGCCGCCGAGGCGTCCTGCCGGGTTTGCAACGCTGCGGATTGACGAACGCCGCACCCGCTGTCGTTTGGATGGAGGTCACCATGAAACGCACATCAATACGAGCGGCGGTTGGGCTGACTGCTGCAATGCTGATAGCGGGAGGCGCAAGCGCCGCTCAGGCCGCATCGGTTGTCAATGTCTCGCTGTGGGACAAAGGCGCGACGACAACGATGGCGATCGGGCTCGCTTATGCGATGCCAAGCGTCGATACCGCCAAGGCGACCATGGGCATCAAGGTTTCGCCCCCAGAAGTGAAGGCCGGAAAAGTCACATTCAATGTGAAGAATGACTCCAAGGACAGGGTCCACGAAATGATCGTCATCCACCTTGCAAATCCCGGCCGGCAGCTTCCGTACATCAACGCCCAGAACCGCGTTGAAGAAGACAAGGCCGGCGACAAGGGCGAGGTGTCGGACCTCAAACCCGGCGCGTCAGGCACGTTGATGGTCAATCTCAAGGCTGGAAAGTATCTGCTGATCTGCAACCAGCCAGGTCACTATGCAGCCGGCATGTGGACCGAATTCACAGTTGATCCGTAGGCCCGGCTTTGATGGCGTCTGCCTGCCGGCGGAGCAGGTCGCCATCAACCAGCTAGCGCGCAACAGTTCCAGGCATCGAACAGTCGAATGCAGGGGAGCCTGGCTGGGTATAGGAAACGAGTCTGGGCCGCGCGGGCAGTCCTGCGATCTCCAGAAGCAGCTTTCGACGGATCACTGCTTCAAACATGGCGAGATCGTCAATTCCGATCACGAATGCGCCCGGCCCGCCGATGACGCAATTCTCGTAGTACGAGGAAAGATATCGCGGGGCAAAGGATTGATAGCTGCTGGAGCCTTCATGCGGCAGAGACACTGGCAGGCCGTTGATGGTGATCCCCAGGCCCGTCAGCATCTCCCGTATGGGCCGCACCGGCAAGCCGGCATTGTTTGGGCCATCGCCGGATATGTCGATTACCCTGCGCTCGCCTGCCGCCTGGCTGTGCGCCAACAGGCCGGCCGCCGCCAGCAGCCCACCGGAAATGGAGGTACCCGCTTCCGCGACGATCGGCTTTGCGGAGAGGGCATCAGCGAAACGCTTTGCATCCCCAGCACTGCTGATAGTCGTCCATGGCAGAACGACGCGTTGATACTTTGGCCCGGCCCATTCAAGGTAAGACACCGCGATCGCGCCGCGCGCCCCCGATCCTATGGCCCGTTCAAGGTCGGGGTGGCGGAATGCGCTGATATAGCCGTCGCGTTGAACCCGCTGCTCGGCGAGACTCATCGAGGAAGAGACGTCGACGGCAAGCACCAGTTCGAGGTCGACGTCGGGTTTTCGGAGCCCGCCGGCCGCTATTGGCGAGCAGGGGCTGCTGACAAGGAGCGACAAGACCAAGAGACATCCTGTCGGCCTCGATCTCTTGGGCGGGGCGAGTCTGTTCTTCCAGCCTAACATTGCTGCCATCCGTCGCGGCGCGGCGCCATACGGTTCGGCAATCGGATAAGGAAATCTGCGCTGGCAGACGGATGCGCGCTTCACCCGAACGGGTGAGGGCGTCAATCAGGGTTTTGAAGGCACTCGCAAGCGCGACAGCAGTGCCGCGAGCTCGGCCTGGCGATGCGTTCCCGTTTTGTCGAGGATTGCCCTCAGCTGGGTTCGGGCGGTTTCGTGGCCGATCGCCAATCGCTCGCTCGCCGCCTCGATCCCGCAGCCGGTGGCGAGGCTGGAAGCCAGTCGCGCTTCGGCCGGGGTCAGTTGGAAAGCATGCCGGAGCAACCACGCCGGCGGCGCCCGTTCGCTGACAGGATCGGTGAAGCAAAGCAGAAAGTCGCCGCCATTGAACAGATCGTGCACGAATGACGTCATCGGCACGATCTCGGCCAGTAGCCAGAACGACCCGTCACGGGTGATGACGGCCGGCTCGCTCTGGAACGCTTTGTCCCGCGCACTGGAAACGGCCGCACCAATCATGCGCTGCAGGCTGGAATCGCTCTCTCGGTCGGCTGCATGGATGCGGCCATGGCGGATCATGAGACCGGAACCGAACAGGGCATCTGCATGTACATTGGAACGCGTCACGCCGCCGCGGCAGTCGAGCAGCGCCGCAGCGCAATTGAACTGGTCGAGCACGGCCAATGCCGGGTCGAGCGAAACATCCCAGATCTTCTCGGCCAGACTGATGATGCGGATCAGGTCCGGTGCCACGCGCAGAAAATGGTCGGCCTCGGATGTGTCAAAGGGGTCGCTCCTTGTGGCATCGCGGTACATCGACAGGACCCATTTGCGTCGCCTGACCGGGAAGACAACGGCGGCCCACAACTCGCGATGCCCCGGACGGGCTATCTCCTGATAATAGGGCAGGAGCTTTCTTTCCTCCGGCGTGGAGATTTCGTCTTCGACAGTGAAGTAGGGCGCCGGTTTCGGCAGCCGCGGCTCCCTTTCCGGATGCGGGTCGGGCGCGTCTCGGGCATTCTCGACCCAGAGCTCCGTGAATTCAGCGTGCTCCAGTGAGTCCGGCGTCGGTCTGGTTCGCTTGCGTTGATCGCTGCGGAACGGATGCGTGTTATCGTGGGTGCGGATAGCGCAACTCGTCACGCCCAGGGAATCGGCCAGGTTTTGCAAGGCCCGCGGCCACCGCCCGAATTCGAAGGCGGCGTCGTAGCAATCCTCGATCGCGGACGCGATTCCCCGGTTGGCAGCCATTTGACTGACCTTCGTAATGGACGGGCTACCGCACATCCATATTAGCACAGGCACACGGGTGCGAAAAATCACAAGCAAACAAGGCGATGCAGCGGCGCGGCCGTAGTCAAAGTACGATGTCTCGGGAGTGAGTGGTAAATCACGGCCTTCGTCGTTCCATTGCAAATTCATGGCATCGCCGTTTCGACGCGCCTGCCAACTTTCTCCAGCCGATTGACCGGGATGGCGGAAGGACCTAGTTTGCCGGTGCAAAAATGGGGATGGGGTTCCCCCGAAACCGCCCGAGCGTTTCGTATCTGGGCCGATGACTCCTGCCAGGCGTGCTTTCGCGCGGCAGGATTTGTTTTTCCGCTCGCAACATGCCTGTTTTCATGAGGTGATTCCTTAAGTGGAATCACATTTGGAAAGGCATTTGAAGCGATGACCCTTGCGGCTTGCGCCCTGGTCCTGGTCGGTGGTTTCTTCGGCGGCATATCCCGCTTCTTTCTGTCGGGCCTTGTCGGCCGCAGCGTCGGCGAGACCTTTCCCTGGGGCACCCTGGTGGTCAACGTCTCCGGCGCGCTCGCCATCGGCGCCTTCGCCGGCGCGGCGCGGATGGTCGGCGGCGTCTTTTCCGCCGAATTCGTGCGCGACCTGATCGTGGTCGGCCTCTTCGGCGGCTACACCACGGTCTCGTCCTTCTGCCTGCAGACGCTGAACCTGGCGCTCGATGGCGAGCGGCGGCTCGCCGTCTTCAACATCGTCGCTTCGTCGGCGCTTTGCGTGCTTGCGGTCGCCCTGGGCTTCCGGGCTGTCGTCTGGATAGCGGGGTAGGGCGTCATGTCCGGAAACGACAGGCAGACGGAGTTTCGCCTCTATCTCTCGGTCGGCTGCGGCGCGGCGATCGGCTCGCTGGTGCGCTTTCTCTCAGGCTACGTCATCGTCTCGCTGCTGGGCTTGAGCGCGCTTTATGCCACTGCCTTCGTCAACGTGGTCGGCTCCCTTGTGATCATGTTCTTCGCTACGCTGACCCGGCCGGACGGGCGCCTGATGGTCGGCCCGGCCGGCCGCCAGTTCGTCACCGGCGGTTTCTGCGGCGGCCTCACCACCTTTTCGTCGATGAGCCTCGACACCTTCATCCTGCTTTTCGAGGGCGACCTCGGCCTCGCCACGACCTATCTTGTCAGTGTGGTGGTGCTGTCGCTTGCCTCGGCCTGGCTCGGCTATCTCATGGCAGCCAGGCTCAACCGCTTGCCGATCACCAGGTGACCAGGGAGGAGAACATGGAACTTCCCAGCCAATGCGTGCTGCTCAGGATATTCTTCGGCGAGGACGACAGGGCAGCCGACGGCATGCCGTTGCACGAGGCGATCGTCATCAAGGCGCGAGAGACCGGCATGGCGGGCGCGACCGTGCTCAGGGGACCGCTCGGCTTCGGCCGCTCGAGCGTGCTCCACACCGCCAAGATTCTGCGGCTGTCGCAGGATCTGCCAATCGTCGTCGAGATCGTCGACGCGCCGGAGAAGATCGATGCGCTGATCCCTGAGATCAAGGCGCTGACCATGAGCTGCCTGATCACCAAGGAGAAGGTCGAGGTCATCCGCTACGGTGAAGGGAATTGAGCTCGGCCGACCGATCAGCCATGGCGAAGACGGCGGCCGATCGCGTCTTCGTCGAAAATACCGGCGGAAAAGAGCTTCATGGCTTCGATCGCCAACTCGGAGGCCTCGGGGCTGCCGCGGGCGATGCCCCGCTCCTCGCAGACCTGGTCATAGATACGCTTCAACAGGACGAGATCGTCCGGATAGGCAACGCCACTTTTGGAAACATGGGGTTTGATCATGCTTCCCTCCCTTCTCGCGGGCGGAAGCGCGATGGTCGCTCACAGCCGACGACGCCCTTGTCACTTGTCGCCGGTTGAAGCGAATTAGGGCACCCGGCCGGCCTGCCCACCCCAGTGCAACAAAAAAGGCGGCCCGGGGCCGCCTTCATTGCAAGCCGAAACTGCCGGCTCAGCCGACGATCTCGGTGTCGGAGAACCAGTAGCGGATCTCCTGCGCGGCGGTTTCCGGCGCGTCCGAGCCGTGCACCGAATTCTCGCCGATCGACAGCGCGTGGACCTTGCGGATGGTGCCCTCGGCGGCATTGGCCGGGTTGGTGGCGCCCATCACTTCGCGGTTCTTGGCGATGGCGTTCTCGCCCTCGAGCACCTGCACGACGGTCGGGCCCGACGACATGAACTCGACGAGCTCGCCGAAGAAAGGACGCTCCTTGTGGACGGCGTAGAAGCCTTCGGCCTCGCGGCGGCTCATCCACACGCGGCGCGATGCGATGACGCGCAGGCCTGCGTCTTCCAGCATCTTGGTGATGGCGCCGGTCAGATTGCGCTTGGTCGCATCCGGCTTGATCATGGAGAAGGTGCGTTCGATCGCCATTGGGTCGTCCTTGTTCTGGGAATGGAAATTGGAGTGGCGGGCTCTATACAAGCCGCCCGGCGGCTTGCCAAGGGGAGGCGGCTTCTGGTCAAGGCCGGCTCTTTGCGGGATAATTAGACGGCTGCGAGCGCGCTTCGCGTGCAGGTCGGGGCGTCGCGGCAGCGGAGCCGGAAGCGATGAACTGGCCTTACCTAAGACGCGGCGATGTCGCCGGCATCCTGTTGATGGCCGTGGTTCTCGCCGGGATCGTCTTGGTCCTGCTGTTCTTTCCACAGCGCGGGCAGCAGAATTTCGGCTTCGGCCCGGAATGGCAATGCGCGCGCATGGAAAAGGGTGACCCGATCTGCGTCAGGCTGGTCCAGAAGGATGAAGCGAAGTGACGGCAGCGGCAAATCTCCCCCCTTGAGGGGGAGATGGCCGCGAAGCGGCCAGAGGGGGTCGTCTCGCGTGGAGCGCCGGCCTCTTCTTTCGCCGCCTCATGGCGTCGCGGCAGTTGAGGCGACCCCCTCTGTCGCCTTCGGCGACATCTCCCCCTCGAGGGGGGAGATCGCCAGCGTCAAGCCGCGGCCGCAACCTGCCGGCCGATCCCGCCATGCAGGTCGAGACAGCGCTCGAACCACTGGGCCACGCTATCGCTCTCGTCGAGCAGCCGGTAGGGCGAGGCGATGCGCGCCCATTGCAGCGCCCCGAACACGATGTAGTCGGCAAACAGCGGCGAGCTCCCGCCGATGAAGGGCTGGTAGGTCAGCATCGAGCGCAGCGGCTCCAGCGAGGCGCGGAAGCCTGCCAGTCCCGCATCACGGCCCGCCACCACCTCTTCCAGCTTCTTGCCCAAGCGCTGCTCGCGATTCTCGCGGAAATACGCCGCGTTCGCCTCGTCCTGCATGCCATGCAGGTCGGTAAGCGCTACGCTTGTGACGTAGGGATGGATGGTGAGTTGCGACCAGCGCTCGATGAAGCGCGCCATCGCCTTGCCGCCTTCGCCGGCAAACAGCGCCGGCCGCTCCGGATAGGCCTCGTCGAGATAGAGCGCGATGGCGAAGGAATCGGCCACCACGCGGTCGCCGTCGCGGATCACCGGCACCGTCTTCGAGACGCCGCCTTCGACCTTCGGCACTTCCAGGAAGCGCGTCGGCACCTTGGTGGCGTCGAGTCCCTTGTGCGCCAGCGCCATCTTCGCCTTCCAGCAATGCGGGCTGAACGGGCGTTGGGTGTCGTGGCCGACGAGGTCATAGAAGAGAATGGTCATTGCGGTTCCTGCGGGTTACGAAGAGCCGGGATTCGTTGCGAGCCGGATGGAAGAATGAAACAGCATTTCATGATGTTTGCAGCCTACAATCAATGGGCCAACGCGCGCATCTACGATGCCGCCGCCGACCTCAACGAGGAGGAGCTCGCTCGCGACGTCGGCGCCTTCTTCGGCTCGATGCTTGGCACGCTCAACCATCTGCTCGTCACCGACCGAGTCTGGATGAAGCGCTTTACGGGTGAGGGCGACGCGCCCTCAAACCTTGCGACGATCCTCCATCGCGCTTTCCCAGGCTTGCGCTTGGCACGCGAGGCCGAGGACAGGAGGATCGTCGACTGGGTGAGCGGCATGACCGACAAGGCGTTCACTGGACGTTTTTCTTATATGACGACCGACATGCGCACCGTCTCGCAGCGGCTGGCGCCGGCGCTCAGCCATCTTTTCAATCACCAGACCCACCATCGCGGCCAGGCGCATATGTGCCTCACCGTGCTCGGCAGGCCCTCGGTGCCGCTCGACCTGATGCTGTTCCAGCGCTCCGAGGAAGGCCGCGCCTACGCCTGATTGCTTGTTAACCAAGCTTGCATTGAAGCTAATATATTAGGACTTCGTTTGCGCTCGCGCTCCACAATAGGCCAGTCGCAGTGGGAGCAATGACATGCGCATCGATTTGTCCCCCACGAGTTGGGGCAGGGTAGCGCTGGTCACCTTCGCCGGCACGGCCTTCTTCATTGCCGCGGCCTTCTTTGTCGATTCCTTCAACTTTCCCTCGCTGTCGCCGGACGCGCTGCTCTGGGCAGAGCTCACCGACCTGTTCCTGCCGCTCGTCCTTGGCGGCTCCTTCCTGTTCTTCCTGATGTGGAAGATGCGCCAGTTGGCGATCGCCCAGAAAGAGCTCAGCATCGTCGCCGCGACCGACAGCCTGACGGCCGTCTTCAACCGCGGCGCCTTCTCGATGCTGGTGGAAGCCTATCTAGAGCAGGCGCGCGGCCATGCCGTCGCCGATACCGGCGCGCTGCTGATCGTGGACGCCGATCATTTCAAGTCGATCAACGACCGTCTCGGCCACGATTGCGGCGATCAGGCGCTGAAGCTGATCGCCAGGACGATCCAGGGCCAACTTCACGGCCCCGACATCGTCGGGCGCATCGGCGGCGAGGAATTCGCGGTCTTTCTTCCGGGCGCCGATGCGACGCGCTCCTTCCTGGTCGCGGAATCGATCAGGCTGGGCATCCGCGAGGCCGGGTTCGCGCCCGGCGGGCAGCCATGGCCTCTCTCGGTCAGCATCGGCGGCGTCGCCTTCAACGGACCCACCACCTATCACCACATGTTCCAGGTCGCCGACAGGCATCTCTACAAGGCGAAGTCGAACGGGCGTGACCAGGTAAGCTTCGAAAGTCCGCGCAACGTGTTGTTGGACGACGTCTCCAGCACGTTCCATTGATAGGTTGCGCGAAAACATCCGCTTCTTTGCCGCACGTTCGCAAACCTGCACCGGCAAGGCGAATGTTCTGTGCGATGTTTCACGCAAGGGACCGTTCTGTGCGCTGCTTCACGCAGTGGTATGTTCTATGCGATGTTTCACGCAGCGCCGGAAAACTTTCGTGGAATCTGGCCGGGGCAGCGGAAGGCTGGGTTGAACGAGAAAAACCCGCCCGAGAAAATCATCTCAGGCGGGTCTGGCGGGCCCTCCATCGGGCTGTGCGGGGCCTGCCAATATCAGGCGGCGAAGCCACCATGGGCGCGCGCGACTGGCTTCACCGAGACGATCGGCTGGTCGGACGGCCACAGGATGCCGGCCGTCACCGCGAAGGTGACCAGCGCGTCGCGCGCCGATTCGACGGAAATTTCTCCGGCCCGTGCGGCTTCGCAGGCCTTCACCGCGACGCCGTAGCTCAGCCGCCGGCGCGACGGCGGGAACTCGGTCAGGAACACATGCATGTCGGACAGCGAGGCTATCATGCGTTTGTGGCCGGCGCCGACACTGAGCGCGACCGGGGCGAAGGACATCCTGTCGTACATTTAGACCTCTCGGATTGGGCAGAGGATGGCGGGCTGCCACCCTCGGTCTTGGGTAGGACGCCACACAACGCGCCTTGCGGCGCGAGGTTCCACGTTCGGGGATCTTTTCGCGCCTGCCCCGCCAGAGCTATTGGCCGGCGCCGGCGGTGATTGCCACTTCCGGTGGAAGTTGCGGAACCTGGTAGTGCGCCGACAACACCAGCAAGAGGATCGCGATCCCTGCGATCAGCGCCGCGGCGATGTTGACGAAAAGTTGGCCCGCCAGTTCACCGAGCCGCTGCCGCCAACTCATCGTCGATGGAATCAAGCGCATTTTCCACCTGTTTTCATGGGAGGCTCGAGGCCTGCGTCACGCGTCGACCACAGCATCCCGAGCTAGTCCCTCCAGCCTCTGTGGAGGCCGCAGCTCCAGACTCTATTCACGACCCAGTGGTGGTGATGCCAGCGTTTGTGCACCCTGACCATGCAGTCGCGATTGTGGCCGTAGCGGTATCCGCCTCGCATCTCATATCGGCCTCTGTAGCGCCAATCGTCGCGCATCTCGTATCGGTCTCTGTAGCGCCACTCGTCGCGCATGTGATGGCGGCGCCAGTAGTAATCGTCATCGTATCTGCCCATGCCGTCGTCGGTGGTTATGGTCAGGCTTACTGCCTGTGTCGGAACCGTCATTGGCGCCAAGCTAGCCACGCCCATCATGGCGGCGAGAATGAGATTCTTCATAACTGCCTCCTTGCATTAGATTTTACTAACGGAAATCCGT
Source organism: Mesorhizobium sp. M1E.F.Ca.ET.045.02.1.1 (assembly GCF_003952485.1). Taxonomy (NCBI): domain Bacteria; kingdom Pseudomonadati; phylum Pseudomonadota; class Alphaproteobacteria; order Hyphomicrobiales; family Phyllobacteriaceae; genus Mesorhizobium; species Mesorhizobium sp. M1E.F.Ca.ET.045.02.1.1. The sequence continues at coordinate 7,192,523 of NZ_CP034447.1, read as the reverse complement.
TGCCGGGTGAAAAGTTCCATGGAGAAGGCAGCAAACCGGCCGCGAGCGGCTTGGCGAGTTGGGGTGGAGTGCGGTTCGGCGATGCTCGGGGCGGACGCTATTTCCACATGCCGCGCATGCGCGCGCCGAGATCGACCTTGACCTGGGGTTGGGTCCGCGGATCGTTCGCCATACGCGCGCTCGCCCACGACGTCTGCTCGAAGGCTGAAAGCATCGAGGCCGGGATGAAGCGGGTGCGCGAGGCATAGATGTGGCGGTCGCCGCGCACCGGCTGGTTGTGCGGATAAAAGCGCTGCGGCACCACCAGATGCAGGCTGTCCTTCGCCCGCGTCATCGCCACATAGAGCAGCCGGCGCTCCTCCTCGATGTCCTCCTTGGTGCCGACGCCGAGATCGGCGGGGATGCAGCCGTCGACGGTGTTGAGCACGAAGACGTTCTTCCACTCCTGGCCCTTGGCCGAATGGATGGTCGACAGGATCAGATAATCCTCGTCGCGATGCGGCGGTCCGGCCTGGTCGCTGGTGGCATCCGGCGGGTCGAGCGTGAGCTCAGTGAGGAAGCGCTCGCGCGAGGGGTAGCCGGACGCGATCTGCTCGAGCTGCAACAGGTCGGCCCGGCGGGTGATCGCATCCTCATGGATGCGTTCCATATGCGGCTCGTACCACAGCCTGATCCGTTCGAGGTCGGCCGGCCATTTGGGACCGGCACGCAGCCCGCTGTAGATGTCGAGGAAGACCGGCCAGTCCTCTGCCGCGCGCTGAGGCGGCCGGAAGCGGGCAAGGCCCATCGTCTCGTCCAGCGAGGTGGCCATCGCCTCGACGATCTGCGAGGCGGCGGAAGGGCCGATGCCCGGCATAAGCTGCAGCACGCGAAACCCGGCGACGCGGTCGCGCGGGTTTTCGGCAAAGCGCAGCATCGCCAGCATGTCCTTCACGTGCGCGGCGTCGAGGAATTTCAGCCCGCCGAACTTGACGAAGGGGATGTTGCGGCGCGTGAGCTCGACCTCCAGCGGCCCGCTGTGATGCGAGGCGCGGAAGAGCACCGCCTGCGCCTTCAGCGCCGTGCCGGCCTCGCGTTCGGCCAGGATCGCGTGGCAGACATAATTGGCCTGCTCGGCCTCGTCGCGCACGCTCACCAGTTGCGGCTTGTGCGACGATCTGCGCTCGGTCCAGAGGTTCTTGGTGAAGCGCTCGGTGGCCTCGCCGATCACCGCGTTGGCGGCGGCAAGGATCGTCTCGGTCGAGCGGTAGTTGCGCTCCAGCATGACGATCTCGGCGCCTTGTGCGAACTGCTTCGGGAAATCGAGGATGTTGCGCACTTCCGCGGCGCGGAAGGAATAGATCGACTGCGCGTCGTCGCCCACCACGGTGAGCCCGGCGCCGTCCGGCTTTAGCGCGAGCAGGATCGAGGCCTGAAGCCGGTTGGTGTCCTGGTACTCATCGACCAGCAGATGGTCGAAGCGGCTGCCGAGATGCGCCGCGATCTCCGGCTCGGCCGCCATCTGCGCCCAGTAGAGCAACAGGTCATCGTAGTCGAGCACGTTCTGCGCCTGCTTGGCCTCGACATAGGCCGCGAACAACTGCTTGAGCTGGTCTGCCCATCCGGCGCACCAGGGAAATGCCGAGCCCAGCACTTCGCCGAGCGGCGCCTGCGCGTTCACCGCGCGCGAATAGATCTGCAGGCAGGTGCTTTTCGTAGGGAAGCGGCTTTCGGTTTTCGAGAATCCCAACTCATGCCGGGCGAGATTCATCAGGTCGGCCGAATCCTCGCGGTCGTGGATGGTGAAGGCCGGGTCGAGGCCGATCTGCTCGGCATAGTCGCGGAGCAGCCTGGCGCCGATGCCATGGAAGGTGCCGGCCCAGGCGAGCGCGTCGGCGATGATCGCGGCGTCGCGGCCCAGCACCTCGCCGGCGATGCGCTCGACGCGCTTGGCCATCTCGGCCGCGGCGCGGCGCGAGAACGTCATCAACAGGATGCGGCGCGGATCGGCGCCCTTGACGATGAGATGGGCGACGCGATGCGCCAGCGTGTTGGTCTTGCCGGATCCGGCGCCTGCGATCACCAAAAGAGGCGCGGCCACCTTGCCGTCGCCATGCACCACCGCCAGCCGCTGCGCGTCATTCAGCCGGGCGAGATAGGCGGGAGCTTCGAAGGACGAATCACGGGCGGCGATGTTCATCGCCCATCAAGCATCGTTTCCGCTTTGTTCGCAACGGGATTGAGGCGTCGAGTGCGTTCGCAGTTGGCGAAAGCCGGAATGATGGCCAATCTCCCCCAAGTGGGTCCCAAGTGGGGGAGATTGGCTGTAACTACCTTTTCGGCTCCACACCCATTGCCGCCGACTGGCGCCGCAGCGTCCGCCTTTCATCGCCTGGCATCTCCAACGGCGTGACGTCGCCTGGCACTTCCTCGATGATCCGCATTGTCACGCGATAGGCCGTGTAGGCAAACAGGCCGACAAGCAGCAGACGGATCATGACCATCTCCTTGTGCGGTTTGATCGGTTGGGAGTTCAACCGGGACTTGGGCGATTGGTTCCCATGGGCGAACGCAACCAAACCGCCACCGCTTCGTTTGCCCCTTGAAATGGGGCGAACGAGAGGAGGTCGTCATGATGAAGCTTCCTGTGCTGCTGGCTCTTGCGGCAGGGCTCGCGCTCGCCGCCTGCGACAACAGCGTGCAGCCCACCAAGGCGCCCGCCGACCAGAGCCCGCAGATCGACAAGAACCCGGTGCCGAAATCGACCACCGGCGGCGACCAGCAGGGCACGCAGCCGGCGCAGTGATGGCGGCAAAGCAGGTAGGCGATGTCTGCCACAGAAGAAGGCCGGCGCTGCTTGGGAGGAAGCTGGAAAGCGCCGGCCAAGCGGGAAAATCAGGCCCGCCGCAAAATAAATCATAGCTGAGTCTTGCCGCCAGGTCATGGGCAAGGCTTGGAAAGTCCTCTGGATATAAGTGAAATCCCGCCAGAAATTCCCGGTATTGTGTGAAATCTACAACAACAATCCTGAGATGCAGCCAGGCGTCGTCATGGTTGAATCATCTGTATCTTACCGGTTGCTCAAATGCTCCGGCTTCAGCCAACCGGTGAAGAGAAGCCTCCGCACTATCGAGAATTCGGCTCCAGGGCCTTAGGCATGGGCGTCCGCCTACGCCATCGCTACCCGCTTCACCGGCATGTCGGCGATTTCGATGTCCAATTGGCGCTGCGTCAGCGCCGCCTCGGCCATGATCCACTGCTTGAACAGCTCCACCTTGCGCGCGCCGAGCGCCTTGATCGGACTCACGAAATACCAACCGGCACTGTTGGGATGGTGGACCGCGAAAGGCGCCACGAGCCGTTCGGCGCGGATGTCGCTTGCCATATAGGCGCGGTTGGCGACGGCAAAGCCCATGCCGGCATTGGCCGCCTCGTAGGCCATCATGCAGGAATCGAAATAGATGCTCCTGGTCTCGCCGAGCACGAAGCTCGCGCCGGCAAAGCCCAGCCAGGACTGCCAGTTCTGGGTGCAGGTGTCGGAGTGGAGCAAGGTGAAGTGCCTGAGGTCCTCGGGCGTCACCTTGTACAGCGGCTTGTCGCCCAGCACGTCGTGGAACAGCTTGCGGCTGCACACCGGCGTCAGGTCCTCCTTGAACAGCAGCTCGGATTTGAGGCCGGGGAAATTGCCGTCGCCATAGCGGATCTCGAGGTCGTACTCGGAGGTCGAGAATTCGTGCGTCGCATAGGAGGTCGAGACCCGCATCTCGATATCGGGATATTGCCGCTGGAAGCTGGTGAGCCGCGGGAACAGCCAGCGCGCCGCGAAGGTCGGCAAAACGCAGATTCTCAGCACATGCGACTGCGACTGGCCGGTGGCCTCCATGCTGGCGGCGACGATCCGCTCCAGCGCCTCGCGCACCCGGGCCACATAGGTCTCGCCCTCCGGCGTCAGGGACACCGCATTTCCGCCGCGCTGGAAAATCTTGAAGCGCAGCTGATCCTCCAGGCTCTTGACCCGCTGACTGACAGCCGAGGCGGTGATGAACTGCTCCTCGCCGGCGCGCGTGAAGTTCTTGTGCCTCGCGGCGCTCTCCACGATTTTCAGCGAGTTTAAGTTGACCTGACTGAGCAGACGCACGGGGCCCGACCTTTAGCTGGGCTTAAAGTAGCACCAGCATTCCTAAATTTACAGGGGCGGGCGGCTTAATCGACTGTTTACCAAGTGTTGCCCCCATCTTGGAGAAGTAGAATGAACGCCCATACCATCCCCGAACTGCGCTATGCGATGAGCCGTGAAGCCATCATTGGTCATGATACGGCGTGGAAAGTGTCGAGCTTCGGCGTCGCCCAGTATCTGCACGGCTACGACCCCGCACTGCTTGCCGCGATCGAGGAGGCGGCGCTCAAGCTCAAGGCCAGCCATGCGGTGCACAAGCATCTCGACCTCACCTTCATCACCGGCGCCGACCGTTACATCCCGGAGATCAAGGAGCTTTTGCATGACAAGCTGCGCCTGGAGCGGCTGTCCGACATGATGGGCACCAAGCTTGAACCCTATCCACTGTCGATCGTCGGCTCGACCGTCACCTTCATGAACCCCAAGGACGGCGCCGTCGAATGGCACTGCGACGGCGTTCCGGTGACGGAGCTCATTCCGCTGTCGATCAGCGACCCTCTGATCGGCGGCCATCTTGAAATCTATTGCGACGATTCCGAGACCGGCCGCGCCATCCTCGAATCAGGCCGCGACCTGCCGCGCAACAAGGTCATGCGCATCGACCACAAGATGAACTACGCCACGCTCGGTCAGTTCCTCGGCGTGCTCCATCGCACCGCGCCCATCCAACTCGGCTCGCGCGTCACCCTGGTTCTCAACCAGCGCTCGGTGACCAAGCCCTATGTCGACGACAACCGCATGTTCTACCTCGCCGCCGACAACGACCACGACCGCGCCTGGGTCAATGAGCTTGCCGACGATGTCTGGACGAACCAACTGCCTGCCTATCGCCGCCATGCGGAGGAGCATCCTGTGCCGAAGCCGGCCGTCGAGTCGGTTTCCGGCGGAGCCAGAGAGTCGTGGTAGTGGCGGATGATCCCGTCGAGCGCCAGGCGCCCTCAGCGTCGTTGAGCCTCGGGCCAGTCATGGCCGAAAGGCGGAAGAACCGCTCCGGCGCTGCTTCCTCGGCGGCGCTAGCCCTCGCCTTCGGCGCGGTGGCGCTCTGGGCGACCAACGCCCTGGTCGGCAAGACGCTGCTTGCAAGTCACCCGGTGTCCGAGGTGCAATTCCTGCAGTTCTGCGGCGCCGCGCTGGTTTTTGCGGTGATCAGGCTTATGAGCACTTCTCCTTCCCCCCTTGTGGGGGAAGGTGGATCGGCGCGCAGCGCCGAGACGGATGAGGGGTGTTCCAGCGAAGTGAGACGTCGGCGTTCCCTGGAACACCCCTCATCCGACCTCGCTTCGCGAGGCCACCTTCTCCCACAAGGGGAGAAGGGGAGGTCGGCTCTCGCCGCCTACGGGGTCGGCTTCATTGGTCTGGTCGGCACCATGGTGCTGCAATACATCGCCTTCGCTTCGATGCCGGTCATCGAGGCCAATCTGGTCGCCTACACCTGGCCGTTGATGGTCGCCGAGGTGGTCATCGCGCTCGGCCGCCCGCAGCGACCGCTGCTGCTTGGGCTGACTGCCGCGCTCGGCTTCGTCGGCGTGGCGCTGGTGATCTCCGGCGGACGCGCGTCAGCCTGGTTCGAAGGCAGTCTCGTCGGCTATTGCGCCGCCTTTGGCTCGGCGCTTTGCATGGCCTTCTATTCGCTCGCCGTCGGCCGTCTTGCCCTGTCGCCGGATCGCCTTCTGCTGCCCTCGGCGCTGATCGGTTTCGCGCTGACCTTCGCCTGGTGTCTGCATGACGGCGCTGCAGACCTGAGCGGCACGCACCTCCTGCTCGGCCTCTATCTCGGCGCAGGGCCGATGGGATTCGGCTACTATTTCTGGTCGCGCGCGCTCAGCCTCGACCAGGGCGGCAGGCTCGCGGTCGTCGCCTATCTGACGCCGATCGCTTCCACGCTTTTGCTGGCGCTGTCGGGCGAAAGCCTGTCGCCGACGGCTATTGCCGGCGCCGTCCTCGTCATCGGCAGTTGCATTGCTGTCGGCATCGAACGTTCGGAGGCCTGAAGATCATGTCAGGAAGCATGCCTGGAACCATGCTTGACAACGACGAACGCCGCGCCCGGCAGGAGGCGCACTGGCTGATGAAGGAATTCGGCGCCGAGGCGCCGCTCTATGCCGCCATGAAGGCGGAAAAGGCCATCGAGCAGAGGGATTTCGGCCGCTGCGCGCGCTGGAAGCGTGTGCTGGAGATACTGGCCGACAACGGACCGGCGGATCTCAGGCGCGGAGCCGCCGCGGAATAAGCGACTCGCCGCGCCGAATCGGGCATGATCGGTCCTCCGGGCGCCTGTGCTGCTCGCCAGCGTCGGCCTTCATCCTGAATTTCGACTTTTGCTGGAATTACTCGCATAAATTGAAGTGCTGTTGCGTCATTTACGCGCCCGTGCAGATTTCCGGCGCTGTCAATTGTTTGTTATAGGTATTAGAATTCCTAACTTGCGCGGTCGTAGCCCGCAGTGAAAACGTGCTTTTGGTATTGAGTCTCGTGTATTTACTGACTCTGGACGGTCCGTTGGGGGACAGGTCCAATATGATACCTAGACCAAAGTCCTAAAAAACAGCTGGTCATTTGAGAGCCAGCAAAGGGTGAAAAAATTGTCCAATATCGATGACAAGACTGCAATCGAGCTGACCGCCGACATTGTCTCGGCCTATGTAGGCAACAATCCGCTTCCGGCTTCCGGCCTGCCTGATCTGATCGCCAGCGTCAGCGCCTCGGTGCGCAAGCTCGCCGGTGGCGCCGCTGTCAAGGAAAGCGCGCCGCTGACGCCGGCCGTCAATCCGAAGCGCTCGGTGTTCCCCGATCACATCGTCTGCCTCGAGGACGGCAAGAAGTTCAAGTCGCTGAAGCGGCACCTGTCGACCGACCATGGGCTGACGCCGGACGAATACCGCGCCAAATGGGGCCTGCCGGCAGACTATCCGATGGTAGCCCCCAGCTATTCGGCCACCCGCTCGGCCTTGGCCAAGTCTTCCGGCCTCGGCCGCAAGCCGGCCGCGGATTCCGGCAAGGGCAAGCGCAAGCCCAAGGCCTGAGGCCAGCCGCTCATGCCGCAACGGCCGACGCCATGCCGTCGGCCGACTGCTTGGGCACGCTCGATGCACTGCGTCGCAGGGCGGCCAACCAGTCTTCCGCCTGGTCGCCTTCAGTTGCGGGGCGGCTTACGCGCCTCGGCGCGGCGATCCTGCTCTGCCGCGAGGCTGTCCGCCTCGACAGCCGTCATCTCCAGAAAATAGACAAGCACCTGATAGCGCGTGCGCGAAAGCATCTTCGCCAGCCTTCGGGTGATCTCCGCGACATATCTCAGCATGCGCAGATCGTTGGCCGCCTCGCCCATCGGGAGCTCCTGACACAGTCAAGTTATTGTTGTTATTTTTGATTGTTATTGGCGCCTCGCGCGAATCACGACGCTTTCATAAGTTCGCAGGATTGCGGCAAAACTGAAATCGATTTTTCGCCAAGCATCGCGGCTGGATCAAAAGATTTGGCACTTTTTTTGGTGGTTTCGGCATCCATCGCGCTAATATAAGCCAAGGCGCGACTTCGGGTTGTTTTGGTTGACCGATTTGATCTTCCGCATGGGTTGGTCAGTGCCGCTGTTTTGGCGGCAGGCGGGCCTGGCCATGCGGCCCGGCCCGCCTTGCTGCTCAGTTCTTGTAGGCGGAACAGAAGGCCGGCGGATTGTCGGCGCCGATCATGGCGCAGCCTCGCTTGATCTCGTCGATCATCATGCTGCACGCGTTCTGTCCGTTGCAGGGCGGGTGTGTTGCCGGCGACACCTGAACGCATTGCGAGACATATTGGTCCGACTTCGCCTTGCCGGCGGATTGCACGCAAGGCCGCGTGTCGTTCGGGCTTGCCTTGGCAGGAGCGGCCGTCGCAGGCGCGGCCCCAGCCGTCGCAGACGCGGCGCCAGCCGTCGCAAGCGCGGCACCGCCGGCGGTTTGCGGCACGCAGGAGAGGTCGCCTTCCGGACATTGCAACTGGTGCTGCAACTGCGTCAGCCGCGCCTGGGTCAATTCCGCCTTACAGGCTTCGACCAGGCTCGAATACACCGAGCCGTCGGCATAGGGCTGGGTGCGGAAGGCGCATTCCTTGTCGCGGAACGGGATCCAGGCGCGCTGCGCGTCGCGAAGGCGTTGCTGGTCGGCGGGAGCGAGGCGTCCCGACAGCCCCTTGTAGACGGCGTTGAGCGCGGTGTCGGCCGAGGCAGCGTCCTTGGCGGTGCAGGTGGCAAGCTCGGCCTGCGTCTTCGCCGCCGCGCAATCCGCTGCAGCCGCATGGGCCGCGGGCATGATGAGAAGCAGGGCAACGCCGGCGGCATGGAGCAATCGCTTCATAGGAGCACCTCACGATGAGAGTTCTACAAAGCCCGCCGCTGGAACCAGCATAGGTTGAGAACATGGCAGCGATCAACGTCAAACCGGTGACGTGGCAAGCAAAGTGTGACCGGCGATTGGCGCAAGCAGAGGAGCGCGCAATCTCCCTCCTTGTGGGGGAGATGGCCGCCAGGCCAGAGGGGTCGCCGCGCGTGAAGCGTCGACGCCCAGCGACGAGAGACGGCGCCGGCGATCTATGTGAGACGACCCCCTCTGTCGCCTTCGGCGACATCTCCCCCTCAAGGGGGGAGATCGCCGGGTCGGCGCCTCGCTTACTGGAGCTGCAAAGTAGGCGATCCATCCGTATCGCCGGCGAACAGAACCACCTGCGTCGCCAGCGCGGCTGTCGTGGCGACCTGGAAGAAGATGAAGGCGAGGGCGAAATAACGGATCACGGGGCTCAAAACGCTCCGGCCGGCAACTGGTTCCAGTCCCATCGGGCTTTTCCCGAATGGTTCGCGGTCGCATGCAGCGACCCTCATCCAGGCCCTGGCTCTTGCGAACCGCCGATGTCCCGTGCAAAAGCCCGCCCATGCTTATCATCAACGACCTCTCGCTGCGCATGGCGGGGCGCCTGCTTCTCGATCATGCCTCGCTGACCTTGCCCGCCGGAACCAAGGCCGGCCTCGTCGGCCGCAACGGCACCGGCAAGACGACGCTGTTCAAGGCGATCACCGGCGATTTTCCCTCCGAAACCGGCTCGATCAGCCTGCCGAAGAACACCCGCATCGGCCAGGTGGCGCAGGAAGCGCCCGGCACCGAGGAGCCGCTGATCGAGATCGTGCTCAAGGCCGATGTCGAGCGCTCGGCGCTGCTCGAAGAGGAAAAGACCGCGACCGATCCGCACCGTATCGCCGAGATCCACACGCGGCTGGCCGACATCGACGCGCATTCGGCCGAATCCCGCGCCGCCACCATCCTGGCCGGCCTCGGCTTCGACGATGCCGCGCAGAAGCGACCGGCCTCGTCCTTCTCGGGCGGCTGGCGCATGCGGGTGGCACTCGCCGCCGTGCTCTTCTCCGAGCCCGACCTTCTGCTGCTCGACGAGCCGACCAACTATCTCGACCTCGAAGGCACGCTGTGGCTGGAGAACTATGTCTCCAAATATCCGCACACGGTGCTGCTCATCTCGCACGACCGCGACCTGCTCAACCGCGCCGTCAACTCGATCGTCCATCTCGACCAGAAGAAGCTGACCTTCTGGCGCGGCGGCTACGACCAGTTCGAGCGGCAGCTCACCGAGCAGCGTGAGCTGCAGGAAAAGAGCCGCGTCAAGCAGGAAGCGCAGCGCAAGCACATGGAATCCTTCGTCGAGCGCTTCCGCGCCAAGGCCTCGAAGGCCAGGCAGGCGCAGTCGCGGCTGAAGGCGCTGGAGAAGCTGAAGCCGATCGCCGCGGTGGTGAACGATACGGTGCGGCCGTTCTCCTTCCCGGAGCCGGTGAAGACGGTGGCCTCGCCGATCGTGGCGCTCAACGGCGTCAATGTCGGCTACACCGAGGGCAATCCGGTGCTGAAGAAGATGACGCTGCGCATCGATGCCGACGACCGCATCGCGCTGCTTGGCGCCAACGGCAACGGCAAGTCGACCTTCGCCAAGCTGCTCGCTGGCCGCTTGAAGGGCGAAACCGGCACCATCACCATTGCGCCGGGCTTGAAGGTGGCGATCTTCGCTCAGCACCAGCTCGACGATCTGCGCCCCGAGGAAAGCGCCTATGAGCATGTGCGCCGGCTGATGCCGGATGCGCCGGAGGCCAAGGTGCGCGCCCGCGTCGCCCAGTTCGGCCTGTCGACCGAGAAGATGAACACGGCGGCGAAGGACCTGTCCGGCGGTGAGAAGGCGCGCCTGCTGATGGGCCTCTCGGCCTTCGAAGGCCCGAACCTCTTCATCCTCGACGAGCCGACCAACCACCTCGACATCGACAGCCGTGAATCGCTGATCCATGCGCTGAACGATTTCCCGGGCGCCGTCATCCTGATCTCGCATGACCGGCATCTGCTCGAAGCCACCGCCGACCGGTTGTGGCTGGTCAAGGACGGCGCGGTCAACCCGTATGACGGCGATCTGGAGGACTACAAGACGCTGGTGACCGGCGTCTCGTCCAACCGCCGCGAGCAGAAGGAGGCCGACAAGGCGTCCAAGGCCGACCGCCGCCGCGAGGCCGCCCAGCGCCGCGCAGCACTGGAGCCTTTAGCCAAGGAGATCCGCGCCACCGAAGCGCTGATGGACCGCATCCGCAAGCGCATGGATCTGATCGAGGACGAGCTCGCCAATCCGGCCCTCTACGAGAAGGACCCCTCGACCGCCACCCGCCTCGCCAAGGAACGCTCGCAATTGGCACACACGCTGGCGCAGAACGAGGACAAGTGGCTGACAATGTCGGCGGAGTATGAGGAAGGGATCGCGGAGTAGCGTCTCTCCTTCTCCCCTTGTGGGAGAAGGTGTCGCCGAAGGCGACGGATGAGGGGTGCTCCAGGGAACGCCGGCGTCTCACTCCGCTGGAACACCCCTCATCCGTCTCGGCGCTGCGCGCCGATCCACCTTCTCCCACAAGGGGAGAAGGGAAGGAGCCATCTGGCCCTACACCTCGCCGGCAAAACCCGCTACACACCCCGCATGAACCAGCACGCCAAGCTCAGGATCGGCCATTCGGCCTGTCCGCACGATTGTCCGTCCACCTGCGCGCTCGAAGTCGAGCTGCTCGACGAAAACCGCATCGGCCGCGTCCATGGCGCCAAGGCGAACAGCTACACGGCGGGCGTCGTCTGCGCCAAGGTCGCCCGCTATGCCGACCGCGTCCACCATCCCGACCGGCTGCTGAAGCCGCTGGTGCGCGCCGGCGCCAAGGGCGAGGGCGCCTGGAAGGAAGCGAGCTGGGAAGCGGCGCTCGATCTCGTGGCGGAAAAATTCATCGCTGCCGAAGAGAAATACGGCTCGGAAACCGTCTGGCCCTATTTCTATGCCGGCACGATGGGGCTGGTGCAGCGCGACGGCATCGAGCGGCTGCGGCATGCGAAGAAATACTCCGGCTTCTTCGGCTCCATCTGCACCAACCTCGCCTGGACCGGCTGGATGATGGGGGCGGGCGCCCTGCGCGGTCCCGATCCGCGCGAGATGGCGAAGTCCGACTGCGTGGTGATCTGGGGCACCAATGCGGTGGTCACCCAGGTCAACGTCATGACCCATGCGACCAGGGCGCGGAAAGAACGCGGCGCCAGGATCGTCGTCATCGACATCTACGACAACGCCACCATGAAGCAGGCCGATCTCGGCCTGGTGCTCAAGCCCGGCACCGATGGCGCGCTCGCCTGCGCGGTCATGCATGTGCTGTTCCGCGATGGCATGGCCGACCGCGCCTATCTCGAAAAATACACAGACGATCCGCGCGGGCTGGAAGAGCACCTCAAGACCCGCACGCCGGAGTGGGCGGCGGCCATCACCGGGCTCTCCGTCGCCGAGATCGAGGCTTTCGCGCATCTGGTCGGCACGACGAAGAAGACCTACTTCCGCCTCGGCTATGGTTTTGCTCGCCAGCGCAACGGCTCGATCAACGTGCATGCCGCCTCCTGCATCGCCGCGGTCACCGGCGCCTGGCAATATGAGGGCGGAGGCGCCTTCCATTCCAATTCCGGTATCTTCAAGCTGAACCAGGACGTGCTCGAGGGCACCGCGATGCGCGACCCGAAGGTGCGCTATCTCGACCATTCGCGCATCGGTCCGGTGCTGACCGGAGCCGAGGACGCGCTTTACGGCGGCCCGCCGGTGACGGCGATGCTGATCCAGAACACCAACCCCGCCAACGTCGCGCCGGAGCAGCGCCTGGTGAAGCGAGGCTTCCTGCGCGAGGACCTGTTCTCTTGCGTGCACGAGCAGTTCATGACCGATACGGCCAAGCTCGCCGACGTGGTGCTGCCGGCGACGATGTTTTTGGAGCATGACGACGTCTACAAGGGCGGCGGCAACCAGCACATCACGCTCGGCCCCAAGCTGATCGAGCCGCCGCAAGGACCGCGCACCAACCACTATGTCAATGAGGAGCTCGGCAAGCGGCTGGGCGTCGGCGACCGGCCGGGCTTCGGCCTGACCGAGAAGGAGCATATCGACATCATCCTCGGCAAGCGCGGGTTGGGCAGCTTCGACAGCCTCAGGCAACAGAAGTGGGTCGACCTGCAGCCGGAGTTCGACGACGCGCATTTCATCAACGGCTTCGGCCATGCCGACAAGAAATTCCACTTCCGCCCCAACTGGACGGGGCAGGCGGCGCCCAACCGGCCGCCGAAGAGCATGGGCCTGTTCGGACCGGTCGATCGGCTGCCGGAATTCCCTGACCATGTCGACCTGATCGAGGTGGCGGATGAGGAGCATCCGTTCCGCCTGACGACCTCGCCGGCGCGCAATTTCCTCAACTCCACCTTTGCCGAGACGCCGGTGTCGAAGGCCAAGGAAGGCAGGCCGGAACTGCTGCTTCATCCCGAGGACGCCGCGTCGCTCGGCATCGAGGATGGCGGCCGCGTCGAGGTCGGCAACCGGCGCGGCGACCTCGTGCTGCACGCCAAGCTCTTCGACGGCGTGAAGCGCGGCGTGGTGGTGGCCGAAGGCATCTGGCCGAACGGCGCGCACGAGCGCGGCGAGGGCATCAACGTGCTCACCGGCGCCGACGCGCCGGCGCCCTATGGCGGCGCCGCCTTCCACGACAACAAGGTCTGGCTCAGGGCGCTTTGATCGCTCGGCTTTGACTATTTGGCGGCCTGAGCGTCCAGCGTCTTGATCTCTTCCGCGGCCGCCTTGCGGGCCGTGGCATCGATGCCGGTTGCACCCTTGTCCTTGGCGAATGCGATGAGAGCTGTGCGTGTTTGCTCGTCGCATCCATCCTCGCCCACGCCGTCGATGCCGGCCTTGCGGGCAGCAGCGAGGACGGAGTCGCAGGCGTCGGGCGCGAAGGCGAACTGTCCCATGATGGCGCCGAGCGTCAGCGGGTCCTGCAGGCGCGGATCGTCGCGGATCGCCTGAAGGGTGGCGTTGCCGACCGCGCGTGATTTCCGGTCCTGCGCGATCTGCGTCAGGTCGAAGATGAATTCGAACTCCGCCTTGTCGACGCCGTCGGGTTTCGAGACCAGGATGTCCAGCGCATAGCGCGTGACTTCGTCGGGCGTGACGACCGCTCGCACGACCCTTGCCTGGTGATAGTTGCGCACCAGCACCCAGCGCGAGGGGAGGTCGCCATAGCGGGCGAGCATGCCGAGCTGCTTGATGGCGGCCTTCTTCTGCTTGTCGGTCTTGGCGGCCTGCGCCTGGGTGAAGGCCTTGTCGCGGACGCGGTCGAGGATTTCGCCCGCGAGCATGTCTGAAGCCGGTGCCGCCTGCTGTGTCCCGGCCGCCGTTTGCGGGCTCGGAGCATCGGTGAGCGGGCCTTTCGCATCGACCCATGCGGCCAGCGCCTTGCGCGCGTCGGGGCCGAAATAGCCCTTCAGCTCACCCGCGTAAAAACCCTCGCTCTTCAGCGTCGTCTCGATCGCGATGCGGATTTCGTCGGGCAGGGCCTTGCCGACGCCGACCAGGTTTTCCTCGTCGAGGCCGGCCGGCGCTTCCCGGAACGCGTCCATCACCGCGGCGGCGACCGCGGCCGTTCCGGCGCTGGAGGCCGGCCCGGAAAAGAGGCCGCTGAGTTCGATACCGGCATCGCCGCCGAACACCCCGGCGCCCATCCTGCCGATGCCGTCATTGTAGAGGGCAATGCGGTTGGTGATGCCTTCGCGCAGCGTCATCAAGTGATCGAAACTGTCGAAGGTGAAGGCATCGGCGAGCTTGCCCTTTGCCTTGAGCGAGCCCAACCGTGCCGCCTCGCGCCACGCGTGCAGCCGCTCGCGCGGGTTCTTGTCGATGCCGAGACCGTTGTCATAGGCGTCGCCGAGCAGCACCATGGCTTCGACGCTGCCGAGATTGGCGGCGTTGATCAGCATCGCGGTCGCCCTGACGTCGTCCTGCGGATAGACCAAGCCCCGCCGCAGCAGCTTGGCATGAAGCAGGTAGGCCTGCGCCTCCTTCTTGCCTTCGCCCTCGTCGATCAGGGTTTTCAGTCGATCGTCGCTCAGGCCGTCTTCGCGGCGCGACGGCCGATAGCTGGTCGAATCGAGATTGGCATATTGCGTCGAGGCGTAGAGCCAGAGCGCGTCGCGGTCGCCCCCATCCGCCAGTGGCTTCAGCATGGCGCGCGCCTGGTCCTCGCTCCTGAACTGCTGATTGTCCGAAAGCTCGAGCCGCGCCAGCGCCAGCGCCGCGCCGGGCTCGCCGGCATCGGCGCCGTCGCTCAGGCGTTCGACCAGCATTTCGGGATAGTCGACCCGCACGCCGTCATAGTCGACAAGCGGGCCCGCAAGCCTGATGCAGGCATCGAGGTCCCATGAGCCGTTGAACAGCTGGACCGCCGCCCGCGGCTGGCGGCCGACGAACCTGCCGTCCAGCAGCAGGCCGGCGAGCATCGGCCCGGCCTCGGCAACATTCTTGGCGGCGCGCAGCATGGCGATGGCGCGCTTGCCGTCCGTCGGGCCGCCTTCGCCCTTGGCCAGCATGTCGGCCAGCATCGGGATGGCGTAATCGTCGTGACCGACGCGCGCCTCCAGCAACTGCCTGGCCTTTGCTGCATCCTGCGGCGTCCCCCGGCCCAGCCGGAGCGCCGTGATGTAGGCGAGCGCGGATCGTACCGAGTCATTGGTCCCGGCCTGGGAATCGGCCTCGACAGCATGAAAGGCCTTTTGCTGCTCGTCGCCGGTGAAGCCGTCCTTCTCCGGCGTCGTCTGCGCGATCAGCAGCGGCATGCCCTTACGGACCTGGCTGTCCCATTCGCCGGGCGACTGGCCCTGGACCGGCGCGTCGATGATGTGCTGCGCGGTCTCGACCAGCTTGCGCGCGTCGCGGCGCAGCAGCGGCCCGTCGTTATACTGGCGGAGCAGCGTCATCAGGGCCATCAGATGCCCGGCGGCGCCAGCTTTCTGCAGGGCGTCGAGCGCCATTTCGCGGGTGATCGACGGCGCACCGGCATCCGCGCGGTCGCGCCGATGCACCGCATAGAACTCGTAGAGCAGGAAATTCGCTTCAGGGCTGCCGCCGTCGGCCAGCGGCTTGATCTGCGGGATGAGCCAGGTCAGTCCCGGCTGGTCGAGCGCTACTTCGACCCTCAGCCATTGCAGCGTCAACCGCTTTTCCTGCGGCGCGCCGAGCATCGCCGCCTGACATTTGTCGGCCAGGCCTTTGAGCTTGCCGAAGTTCATATCGAACGGGAAGAGCTCGCCATACTGGATCGGCGGCGCCTTGGCTTCGGGGTCGAGCGGCACGGAGGCGCCCCGGTCGCAGGTGGTGATCGCCTCGGCGAGCGCGGCCTTCTTTGCCGCATCGTCCGATTTGTCGGAAGATGCCTGGGCGGCGAATGCCCCGCCGGCGAGTGGTGCGAGCACGAGGCAGGAAAGAACCAGGACATGCACTGGCCGTAACATGGGCGTCCCCCCTCGGACCCGGCCCGGGCGGCGCGTCGCGGCCGGACAGCGGAGCTAAATTAGCACATCGCGCGAGCCATGATGAGTGTGACGCTTCACATTCGCGTACAGTTCGCCCTTGTCTCGCTCCGATGTCGTGGCGCCGTAGCCGGCTGAATCAATTTGGCAAGGTGGCGTGCTAGAGGATTGTTCCGACTCAGCTTTCGACAGGGATAGCCATGCCGCAGCTCAAGATAGCCATTACCGGCGCACTCGGCCGCATGGGCCGGCAGATGGCGGAGACCGTCGCGGCCGATCCGCGGCTCGATCTCGCCGCCCGCTTCCACCGACCGGGCAGCGCAGGTGAGGGGCTGGTCGAGCGTGACGAGGCGCTGGCGCTGGCCGATGTGGTCGTCGACTTCACCACGCCGGCAGCGTCCGCCGAACTGGCAAAGGCCTGCGCGGCGCGCGGCGGGCCGGCGCTGGTCATCGGTTCGACAGGTTTCGACGCCGCTGAACTGGAAACCATCGCCGACGCCGCGAGGAAAATCGCCATCGTGCGCTCCGGCAGCTATTCGCTGGGGCTCAACCTGCTGACCGGCCTGGTCGAGCAGGCGGCGCGGGCACTCGGCGCCGACGATTGCGACATCGAGATTTTCGAAGCGCATCACCGCCTGAAGGTTGACGCGCCGTCGGGCACGGCGCTGATGCTGGGCGAGGCGGCCGCGCGCGGGCGAGGCGTCAGGCTGGATGAGCTGGCAAGGCGTACCCGCGACGGCGTCACCGGCCCGCGTCCCGCCGGCGAGATCGGCTTTGCCGTGCTGCGGGGCGGCAGCATCGTCGGCGAGCACAGCGCCAGCTTCCTTGGCGAAGCCGAGGCGCTCACGCTCTCGCATGCTGCAGGCGACCGCTCGATGTTCGCGCGCGGCGCCATCGCGGCGGCGCTGTGGGTCGCCGGACAGCCGCCCGGCGAATACGGCATGCGCGACGTGCTTGGCTTCACCTCCACGTGATTGGCAATCCCGCTCGGTTCCATTTCAACAGCCGCTAAAATGGCTGAAAGCCAGCTGAAAGCTTGGGCATGCCATGACAGTTTTGTGGCGTTCGCCACGTGACCGGTCTGGGAGCGGGCCGGCAAGGAGGAAATGCGGCGCGGCCCGGATGGCACGCCGCCCAGGTGGAGGAAGTTACGTGACCGGTTTCATCTCTAAATGCGCCCTGCGTTCGGCGGCGTTGACGCTTGCCATGGTTGCCGCGGGCGCAACGACTGCGTCGGCCGCCGACAAGATCTCGATCATGGTGGGCGGCTACGAAAAACAGATCTACCTGCCCGCCAAGCTCGCCGAGGCGCTCGGCTATTTCAAGGATGAAGGCCTCGACGTCGAGCTGCTCAATGAGCCTGCGGGCGTCGATGCCGAGAACGAGATGCTGGCGGGTGCCGTTCAGGGCGTGGTCGGCTTCTACGACCACAGCATCGACCTGCAGGCCAAGGGCAAGTTCGTCGAATCCGTCGTCCAGTTCAGCCAGGCGCCGGGCGAGGTCGAGCTTGTCTCGGCGAAACATCCGGAGATCAAGTCGCCCGCCGATTTCAAGGGCATGAGCCTCGGCGTCACCGGCCTCGGCTCCTCGACCAACTTCCTGACCGAATATCTTGCGGTCAAGAACGGGCTGAAGCTCGGCGAATTCACCTCCGTGCCGGTCGGCGCCGGCAACACTTTCATCGCCGCCATGCAGCAGGACAAGATCCAGGCCGGCATGACGACCGAGCCGACGATCACGCGGCTGCTCAAGACCGGCGAGGCCAAGGTGCTCGTCGACATGCGCACCGTGGAAGGCACCAAGGCAGCACTTGGCGGCACCTATCCGGCCGCCTCGCTCTACATGCAGACCGAATGGGTCGACGCCCACAAGGAAACGGTTCAGAAGCTCGCCAACGCCTTCGTCAAGACGCTGAAGTTCATCAGCACCCACAGCGGCGCCGAGATCGCCGAAAAGATGCCGAAGGACTATTATGTCGGCGACAAGGAAGGCTATGTGAAAGCGCTCGACGCCGGCAAGGCGATGTTCACCCCCGATGGCGTGATGCCGCAGGGTGGACCGGAGACGGTTCTTTCGGTGCTGTCGGCCTTCAAGAAGGAACTGCAGGGCAAGCAGATCGACCTTTCCAAGACCTACACCACGGAATTCGTCAAGAACGTGAAATAGCGGATTAGGCGGCGCGAGGTTCCGACCTCGCGCCGCCGCCCTATCTTGTTCCACGTCCGGCGATCACCGCGCGGCGGTCGCACGCTATTGGAGTTTGCTCAACTATGGCTGTTAAAAAGACCGCTCCGGCGATCGAGCTGATCAATGTCAGCCGCCGCTTCCTTTCCCCCACCGGCAAATCCCTGACCGCGATCCGCGATTTCACCATGACGGTCGAGCGCGGCGAGTTCGTCGCCGTCGTCGGCCCGACCGGCTGCGGCAAGTCGACGACGCTCAACCTCGTCACCGGGCTCGCCAGCCCGAGCGCCGGCGAGGTCCGCGTCATGGGCGCGCCGGTCAAGGGCATCGATCCGCGCATCGGTTTCGTGTTCCAGACCGATGCGCTGTTCCCTTGGCGCACGGTGATCGAAAATGTCATGGCCGGGCCGCTGTTCCGCGGCAAGCCGAAAGCGCAGGCGCAGGCCTCGGCGCGAGACTGGCTGGCTCGCGTTGGCCTGGCACGCTTCGAGCAGCACTATCCGCACCAGCTTTCCGGCGGCATGCGCAAGCGCGTGGCGCTGGCGCAGACCTTCATCAACGGTCCCGAGATCCTGTTGATGGACGAGCCGTTCTCGGCGCTCGACGTGCAAACCCGCGTCCTCATGCACGAGGAATTGCTGCGCCTGTGGTCCGAGGCCAAGGCCTCGGTGGTCTTCGTCACGCATGACCTTGAGGAGGCGATCGCGCTGGCCGACAAGGTCTATGTGCTCACGGCCGGGCCGGCGACGGTGAAATCCGTCTACACGATCGACCTGCCGCGCCCGCGCGTCGTCGCCGACATCCGCTACGACCAGAGCTTCATCGATTATTCGCGCACCATCTGGGCCGACCTCAAGGAAGAGGTTGAGACCAGCTACGCCCGCGCGGCGGCATGAGGAGGCTTTTATGACAGACGCCACCGTCAACATCTCGACCGCGAGCTTCAGGCCAGGAACGTCGGACGCCGAAATCGAGGCAGCCGCCGCCAAGGCGGCCGCGCATCGGCGCCATTCCGTCATCTTCTGGCGGCTCGCCATCCTCATCGCTTTTCTCGGCGCGTGGGAAATCGCCGGCCGCATGGCCTGGATCGATCCCTTCTTCTACGCCATGCCGAGCACGATTGCTGGACGGCTCTATGAATGGATGACGGAGGGGACCTCGGAAGGGCCGCTCTGGTACCACCTCTATGTCACCATGGAGGAGTCGGTGCTGGGCTTCGTCACCGGTTCGGTCGCCGGCATCATCATTGGCGTCGCGCTCGGCCGCAACCGCATGGCTGCGGATATCTTCTCCATCTACATCAAGGTGATCAACTCGATCCCGCGCGTCGTGCTGGCGCCGATCTTCATCATGATCCTCGGCCTCGGCCTTGCCTCCAAGGTGGCGCTGGCCTTCGTCATGGTGTTCTTCGTCGTCTTCCACAACGCCTTCCAGGGCGTGCGCGAGGCCGACCGCGCGATGATCGCCAATGCCCGCATCCTCGGCGCCTCCGACTGGCAGTTGACGCGTTCGGTGATCGTGCCGTCGGCGATGAGCTGGATCTTCGCCAGCCTGCATGTCAGCTTCGGCTTTGCCATCATCGGCGCCATCGTGGGCGAGTTCGTCGGCTCGCGCTTCGGTATCGGCCTCTTGATCAACATCGCCAAAGGCTCGTTCGACGCGGCCGGCATGTATGCGGCGATCGTTATCGTCATGGTCGTGGCGCTGGGCGCCGAATACCTGATGACGCTGGTCGAGAACCGGCTGGCGAAATGGCGTCCGCAGCCGCTGCATGAAACGCAGTGACCACCAACGCCCTGGCTAGTCTTTAACTGGAACGTAGCGGCAGCCGCACCTCGACCTTGAGCCCGCCGGAGGCAGCGTCGCCAAGCGCGACGCTGCCTCCGGCATTTTCGACCACCTCGCGCACGATGGCGAGCCCGAGCCCGCTGCCTTCCTCGTTCGTGCCGACAATACGGTAAAAGCGTTCGAAGACGTGTTCCCGCTCTTCCGGCGGAATGCCGGGGCCGGCATCGGTGACGGTGAGCTGCGCCTCGCTATCGACGGCGGCGATCTTCACCGTGACGCTGCCACCGGGCTTGGAGTATCGCAGGGCATTATCGACGAGGTTCACGATCATCTCGCGCAGCATCGTGCCGTCGCCGATCACCGGAACAGGCCCGGTTTCCTCGAGGCCGAGATCGATGTTGCGTTCGATTGCCCTCGGCGCATGCGTTTCCAGCACCTGGCGGCAGGCTTCGGTGAGGTCGATGCGGTCGGCGCGCGGCCGCCGGCTGCCGGGCTCCGCGCGCGACAGTGTGAGCAGCTGTTCGGCGAGCCGCGCCAGCCGGCCGGAGCTGGCCTGCAGGGCGACAAGCGCTTCCTGGCGCTTATCGGCGGCAGTTTCGCGCAGCGCGTAGCTTGCCTGTGTCGACAGCAGCGCCAAAGGTGTGCGCAGTTGGTGCGCGGCATTGGCAATGAAGCGGCGCTGCGCCGCCATCTGCGCCCGCACGCGCGCCATATAGGCATTGAGCGCGTCGATCAGCGGCCTGATCTCGCTTTGCGCGCCGGGAACCTCGACCGGGTCGAGCTCGCTGCGGCTTGGCGAACGCACGGCATCGCGGAGCCGGATCAGCGGCGCAAGGCCGCGGTGCAGGCCAAGCAGCACGAACACGCCGGCGATCGCTACCAGGGCCAACTGCTGGGCGAAGGCGCTGAGCCACAGACGCTTCACCATCGCGTCATGCCCGGCAAGCGTGACGCCCACCGTGACCTTGATCGGTGAATCCGCGCCGGCGCCGATCACCGCCTGGCTGAGGGTCAGGAGGCGGAGCCGGCGATCGCGGTAGGAAGCTTCGATGCTGCCGCGTTGCGACGCCTGGGGCAGGTCGGGATAACCGGTGAGCAGGCGTCCGCCGGCGGTCTCGACGTGATAGTAGACGCTGTCGCGGTCGCCTGTATCGAACATCTCGAGCGCCGCCGGCGGGATGGTGGCAAAGAGCACGCCGTCGTCCATCGCCACCTGCTCGGCGATCGCTCGGGCCGATCCGAGCAGCATGCGATCGGTGACCAGATCGGCGGTAGCAAGCGCATTGCCATGGCTGGTCCACAGATTGACGGTAGCGAGCCCGGCCAGCGGCAGCACGACCCAGGCCAGCAATTGCAGGCGGAGGCTGTTAATCCGCATCGCAACTAGTCTTCATGGCGCAGCAGATAGCCGAGGCCGCGCAAGGTGGCGATCTGAACGCGCGAGCCTTCCAGCTTCTTGCGCAGCCGATGCACATAGATCTCGATGGCGCTGGGGTCGGCGTCGGTTTCGAAGTCATAGATCGCCGCTGACAGCGCCGCCTTGCTCACCGTGCGCCCGGCCTTGACCACCAGTTGCTCCAGCACCGCATGCTCGCGCGGCGTCAGCGCCAGCGTCTCGCCGGCAAGCGAGAACAGCCTGGTGTTCGTGTCGAAGACGAGGTCGCCGCAGGAAATGATTGGTGCTGTCCGGTCGTTGGCGCGGCGCAACTGCACGCGAATGCGCGCTTCCAACTCCTCGATCTGGAACGGCTTTGCCAGATAGTCGTCGGCGCCTTCGTTGAGGCCCTTGACCCGGCCGTCGAGGCTGGCATTGGCGGTGAGCACGATCACCGGCACCGGGTTGCCGCGCGCTCTCAGCCGCTTCAGCACCTCCATCCCGCTCATGCGCGGCAGCGCGAGGTCGAGAATGATGAGCGCATGGTCGCCGGCCGCCAGCGCATGCTCGACATCCTCGCCGTCATGGACGACATCGACGACATAGCTCGCCTGGCGCAGCGTCTTGCTCAGCCAATCGGCTAATTCGCGATTGTCTTCGACAAGCAGGAGCCGCATCTCTGTCGTTGTTCACTCCAGGGACGGCACCGGCCCCGGCGAGCGCGCGGCGGCGTCCGAATTCGATCCTCGAAGCAACCGATAATATCGATCCGCCTACAAGGCAAACTCCGGCTCCTCCGCAGTCACGACCGCGTCACGGCGGCTGTTGAGCCGACTCATTGGTTGAATCGGGGATAAAACCGAACCGTTCGGTTCAATTTATGTTGACGGTTCGTGTAGTCGAGTTGAACGCCGGCTGGCTGATCCGTGGGGCTATATCGCGCAGCCCTTTCTGCAAGCCATTGATATTGCATAAGAAGAATGTGGCAACTGCGCCGCTCACGCAAATTCAAGGTCGAACCGAACGGTTCGGTTCACAAATTTTCGTGATTGGAAATGGCAACAGGACCGACCCATTTCGGTATTGTCCGAGCGACGCGATTTTCCACCAAGGCACGCCACTAGACGGACAGGACTTTTGAAATCTGGAGTACCCAAAATGAACAAGATTGCTCTTTCCGCTGCGGCTCTTCTCATTGCCACGGGCAGCGCCTTCGCCGGCAGCGACCACTACGGTTCGGACAACGTCAACCAGCCAGCCGTCACCCAGTCGGTCACGCCCCAGTCCGGCGACAACATCGACCGCAGCATCACCGGCTCGATCCGCAAGTTCGAACAGCGCGATCTCAAGATCACGCCCGATCAGAACCAGCGGGAATCCGGCCAGGGCATCTGGGGCCGCTAAACCGGCGTCCGTCCCGAACCAACCAAGCATCAACATTCAAATCTGGAGTACCTAAAATGACCAAGATCGCTCTTACCGCGGCCGCCCTTCTCGTTGCCACCGGTGCCGCTTTCGCCGGCTCCGACAACTACGGCTCGGCCAACGCCAACCAGCCGGCCGCTTCGGTCGACACCTCGTACACCGCTTCGGTCAAGAAGTCGGATGCGAATGTCCAGAAGCCGCTGACCCAGGGCGCCGACCGCGACCTGTTCGGCAACCGCTAACCGGTTCCGATCTTCGATAGACCTCAAAGCGGCGGGCTTGTCCCGCCGCTCTGTTTTTGTAGCGCCGGCTATCCGTTGGGCCGGCTTTTGCATGCGTTCGATCGAGCATTCATCACGAAGCGGTGATGCCTGTAGGGACGAGGGTTCGCCCCACCGCTTTTTTCTGGAGCCGGCTATGGGGCGGCCTGAATCAGCCGGATGGAAGCTCCTTCTAATCCATTGTTCGAGATGAGTTTTTTCGGGTGAGCTCACGGCCGCGGTGGCGAAACGACCAGCGAAGAAGAGATTTCGCCCGGGAATAAATCCGGGCCGTTCCGGGTCTTTGTCGGCAGCGGGGCCATCCTCCCAAGGCGCCGCCGATGAAACGACAGGACAAGGAACACTGAGATGATCAGGATCGCATTCGTCACGGCCGCCATGCTCTTCGCTGCCATGGGCAGCGCCTCTGCCGGCAGCGACCATTACGGCTCCGACGGGGCCAACCAGCAGACCGCCGGCGCCGATCATATGATGACCAGTTCGATCCGCGTGCGGGACGTGGCGCATCACCAGGCTTCGGTGGCGACCGGCTCCGGCGAGACGGTCGCCGACATGATCGCCCGGCACAATGGCGACGGCCTGTGGGGCAAGTGACTGCACTCGACCCTTCCTCGAAAACTCCCATCCAAACGCAACGACAGGAACTTTTGAAATGACCAGGATCGCACTCACCACCGCCGCCTTGCTTCTCGCCATGGGCTCCGCCTTCGCGGGCAGCGACCACTACGGCGCCGACAGCGCCAACCAGCCGACTGCCGGCGTCGACCGCGGGCTCACCGCCTCGATCCGCAAGCATGAGGCAGCCAAGCCGGCCAATGTCGACACCTCGATGACGACCGGGCAGCCGCCATCTCAGGCCTGGCCTGATCCGGGCCAGGGCATCTGGGGCAATTGAAGCGGCCAATCTCCCCCCTTAAGGGGGAGATGTCGCCAAAGGCGACAGAGGGGGTCGCCGCGCGTGGAGCGCCGGCGCTTTCCGTGGCGAGAAACAAAGCTGGCGCTCTACGCGAGACGACCCCCTCTGGCCTGCCGGCCATCTCCCCCTCGAGGGGGGAGATACCGCCCGCAATCTTACCCCAAATCCTTAGGCCTGATGAAATCCGCCAGCCGGGCGCCACCAAATTCGAGGTTCGCCCAATCCTCGTCCACCGTGAGCCGAGCCAGCGCTGCCGTCGGGAATTTCGCCTCGATCTTTTTGAACACATCGCTGTCCGATCCTGCGCCGGCGAGCCGCAGCACGAAGTTCTGCAGGCCGGGGTTGTGGCCGATCACGATCAGGCTGGTCGCCTTGGCCTGGCGCACGCGCGCCAGGATGGCGGCCGGGGCCGCCTCGTAGAGCTCTTCCGCGAATTCCGCCGGCACCTGCTCCGGCAATTCGGCGGTGACCAGCCGCCAGGTGTCGCGGGTGCGCAGCGCCGGCGAGACCAGCGCCTGATCCGGCAGCCAGCCGCGACGGACAAGTTCTCGCCCCATCAGCGGCGCCGTCTTCAGCCCGCGCGGGGCGAGAGGGCGGTCGAAGTCGGCGAGCTTGGGATCGTCCCGGCTCGACTTGGCGTGGCGCAGCACGAGGAGCTGTCTCATCGGCATTGCTCAGGACCAGGGGATCTTAGCGTTGAAATCCTTGCCATACCTACCACCGTATCTCGTCCCCGTCGCGGCATCAAAAGCGGCTGTCAGCACGCCAAAGACGAAGAGGCCGACACGCTGCTCGCTACGGTCCCACTTGACGGCAATGTCAGCCTCGGCGATCGACCAGGCTCCTGATCGAATGTGGATTGCGCCGACAACCGGCCCAGCGGTTTCGCATAGGTAGAAATATGCGGTGGCGTTTTGCGGTCCGTCGCCGTCTTCGTATTCGAATACGCCAGCAAGATCGCCGTTTGTTCGGACCGCGCTGTCGAAGATAGCCACGGCTTCCAGGGTCTCTAAGGCGTGATCCGCGCCAGTTGCTCGAGGTCGGTTTCCTCGCGCAGCGGGTCCGGCGCCATCACCACCGAGGTGGCGTTGTCGGCGTCGTCGGCGAAATGGGCAAGCACGGTGTGGCCCTTTTCCATGCGCGCCTTGCCCTCGGCGACCAGCCCCAGCGCCAGCGGATAGAGCCGATGCTCGACCTTCAACACCCGCGCCGCGAGCGTGTCCTCGTTGTCGCCGACCATCACCGGCACCGCGGCCTGGGCGATGATCGGGCCGTCGTCCATTTCGGGCGTGACGAAATGCACCGAACAGCCATGGATGCGCACGCCGGCGCGCAATGCCCGCGCATGCGTGTCCAGCCCCTTGAACGCAGGCAAAAGGGCAGGGTGGATGTTGACCATGCGCCCCACCCATTTTTCCACGAGGCCACGGCCGAGAATGCGCATATAGCCGGCCAAAGCCACGATCTCGGCGCCGAAGCCGGTGAGCGCGGCATCGAGCGCGGCGTCATAGGCGTCCTTGCTTGGATGGTCGGCGCGCTGGATGACCTTGGTGGCGATACCGCGCGACTGGGCGATGCCGAGGCCGGCCGCGTTCGCGCGGTCGGAGATGACGCCGACGATCTCGGCCGGATAGGCCGGGTCGCTGGCGGCAGCGATCAGCGCCGTCATGTTGGAGCCGCGCCCCGAGATCAGGACGACCGTGCGCTTCCTGCTCATAGGCCGATCGAGCCCCGATAGATGACGCCGGCGTCGCGGCGCGGCACGATGCGGCCGATCGGCGTCACCGTCTCGCCCGTCTCCTGCAGCACTGCCGCGACCTGCGCCGCCTGGCCGGAAGCGACGGCCAGGATCATCCCGATGCCGCAGTTGAAGGTGCGCATCATCTCTTCCGGCGCGACGCCGCCGGTCCTGGCGAGCCACGAGAACACCGGCGGCACCTCGATCGCCTCGAGGTCGAGCTCGGCGGAAAAATCCTTGGGCAGCACGCGCGGAATGTTTTCCGGAAAGCCGCCACCGGTGATGTGGGCAAGCGCCTTAATGCCATGCGTGTTGCGGATCGCCTTCAGGATCGATTTGACATAGATGCGCGTCGGTTCGAGCAGCGCTTCGGCGAGGCTCAACTCGTCGTTGAACGGCGCCGGATCGCTCCAGGCAAGACCGCTCGCGGCAACGATGCGGCGCACCAGCGAGAAGCCGTTGGAGTGCAGGCCGGAGGAGGCAAGGCCGAGCAGCACGTCGCCCTCGACGATGTCGTCGGTCGGAAGCAATTGGCCGCGCTCGGCCGCGCCCACGGCAAAGCCGGCGAGGTCGTAATCCTTGTCGTGATACATGCCGGGCATCTCGGCGGTCTCGCCGCCGATCAGCGCGCAGCCGGCCAGCCGGCAGCCCTGCGCGATGCCGCCGACAATGGCCGCGCCCTGGTCGGGGTCGAGCTTGCCGGTGGCGAAATAGTCGAGGAAGAACAGCGGCTCGGCGCCCTGCACGACGATGTCGTTGACGCACATGGCGACGAGGTCGATGCCGATCGTGTCGTGCTTGCCGGAATCGATGGCGATCTTGAGCTTGGTGCCGACGCCGTCATTGGCGGCGACCAGAACCGGATCGCTGAAACCGGCGGCCTTGAGGTCGAAAAGCCCGCCGAAGCCGCCGATCTCGCCGTCGGCGCCCGGCCGGCGCGTCGCGCGCACCAGCGGCTTGATCTTCTCGACCATCAAATTGCCGGCATCGATATCGACGCCCGCCTCGGCATAGGTGAGCCCGTTGTTGCGCTTGCCCGTGTCGCGCTTGGTCATGTCTGGCTCGTCGCTGTTTCCATTGCGGGCTCATCGCATGAATGGTTTCGAGGAGCAAGGATGACGCGCGCGTAGGGAAATTTTGCCCCCGAAAAAGCGGAAATGTTGACGGGACAGCACCCCCCTCTGGCCTGCCGGGCATCTCCCCCTCGAGCACGGCTGTCCGGGGAAAGTCATGCATAGGAGAAGCTCATCTGGTTTGGGGAGGATCTGAGCTTGCGTTGACTTGGGTTGACGGGGGGCGGCTTGTCGATGGCGGCGATGTTTCGTCGCTCGAAGAGGCATCGGGCGACCAGATCGGTAAACCTGAGGATAGGCATGGCGATACGGCAGGCCCGGGCGGCGATGCGCAGCAGCGCATAGGCGATCATAGCGGCGAAGAGCTGCAGGCGGATGGCGTTGTCATTGGTGCCGAGGAACTTGCGGATCTTGAGGTGCTGCTTGATCCAGCGGAACAAGAGCTCGATCTGCCATCGGCCCTTGTAGAGGTTGGCGATCTCGACGGCGGGGCGCTGGAGATCGTTGGTCACAAGCGTGATGGTGTCGCCGTTCTGGCGCTGCACCGTGAGGCGTCGCAATGGGATGGGCAGCTTGCGGTGGCTCTTGCTGGCAAGGCTCACCTCGACGTCTTCGAGAACGGTGAAGCCGTCACCCTGCGCGCCCTTGATAGGGCGGCTGCCGAGCACCTTGAGCCCCATGTTGGATTTGGGGCGGGTGACGAAGAAGGCTTGGGCTGCGGCGATCGCCGTCCACCAGCCGTAATGGCAATAGCCCTTGTCGAACACATAGGTGGCGCCGGTCTCAAGGGTGATCGTGCGGCCGATCTCGGCGTCGTTGACATTGGCGTCGGTGATGTCGAGGACGCGCGGGCAGTCGCTGTCTGGATCGTAGACGACATGCAGCTTCATGCCGCGGATGCGGCCGTTCGACTTGGCCCAGCCACAGGCCTTGCCGAGCGGAATGGGCGTGGAATCGATCAGCCGCAGCATGGCCGCGCCTTCGCGGCGCATGTGCCGGTCGAGCTGGTTGGCAATGTGCTCGAAGGTCTCGGCAAACACGCCGACTGGGCGGCGCCGGTTGGCATCCGACAAGGTCGAGCGGCTCAGCCGGTCGCTGCCCAAGTGATAATGATGCTGGCAGTTGGCGTTCCAGCCAGCTTCAAGGCCGCGCAGGCTGTCAGCGCCGCTCAACTGCGCGTAGATCTGTGGAACGACTTGTCCTAGGCGTCCCCATCATGGCTATCCACAATCGTCTGGAAGCGGCGCCGATTGAGCGGTTCAACCAGCTTGCCAAGAATGCTAGGCCTAAAGCGCATGCCCCGTCCCTTTCTGAGTCTCGACAACCAGAAGGTAGACGGAACCCGTCTTACGGGGCATGCGCATGTGGCATTTCGATTCACCCCTATCTTTTCCCGGACAGCCCTGCCCTCAAGGGGGGAGATTGGATGTCACTTCCGCCTTCGCCAATCGCCGACGTTGCAGGAATGGATGCGGCGCCGAAATTGCTGATCTCCCCCCTTGAGGGGGAGATGCCCGGCAGGGCAGAGGGGGGTGCCTCGCGCAGACCTTTGTCGCTCCTCCCTTGCGTCCATCCCCCGTCTCCATCATCTATTTCCCAACAAAGCCACGATGGGACATCACGTGACCATACCCAACATGATCACGATCATGCGCCTCCTGCTGGTGCCCGCCGTGGTGCTGGCGATGCTCAGCGCGCGCTGGGACTGGGCTTTTGCCGGCTTCCTCGTCGCCGGCGTTTCCGATGGCGTCGACGGCTTCATCGCCCGCCGTTACAGGCAGTTCTCGCGCCTCGGCGCCTATCTCGATCCGATGGCCGACAAGCTTCTGCTGGTCTCGGTCTTCGTGGTCATGGGTTATGCCGGGGAACTGCCGCTGTGGCTGGTGGTGACCATGGTTTCTCGCGACGCGCTGATCGTCTGCGCGGTGCTTCTGTCCAGCGTGATGGCGCATCCCGTCGAGATGAAGCCGCTCTTCGTGTCCAAGGTGAACACCGCCGTGCAGATCGCGCTGGCGGCGCTGGTGCTGGGCGAGCTTGCCTTTTCCATCCATCTCGATCCGCTCCGGCCCGCGCTCATATTGCTGTCCGGGGTCTTGACCGTGGCTTCGGCCGCAGCCTATCTCGTGGCTTGGCTGAGGCATATGAGCGGTTATGGCGAAGGCTCCACGACGGGCGACTGACAGCGAAGCCGCGGACGTTGCGGCAGGAACAGCACTTCGCCGCCAGATTTTCTTCTGGCTGGGCACGGCCGTCTTTCTGGCGCTCTTCCTCTATGTGTTCAGCGGCATCCTGCTCCCCTTTGTCGCCGGCATGGCGCTTGCCTATTTCCTCGATCCGGTCGCCGATCGGCTGCAGCGGCTGGGTCTCTCCCGGTTGATGGCGACGGT
Source organism: Mesorhizobium sp. M1E.F.Ca.ET.045.02.1.1 (assembly GCF_003952485.1). Taxonomy (NCBI): domain Bacteria; kingdom Pseudomonadati; phylum Pseudomonadota; class Alphaproteobacteria; order Hyphomicrobiales; family Phyllobacteriaceae; genus Mesorhizobium; species Mesorhizobium sp. M1E.F.Ca.ET.045.02.1.1. The sequence continues at coordinate 7,163,327 of NZ_CP034447.1, read as the reverse complement.
GGTGATCCTCATCGCCTTCATCGTCGTCGTCGTGCTCGCCTTCGTCATCCTGGTGCCGGTGCTGGCGACGCAGATGGCCGATTTCGCCCGCAAGCTGCCGGAATATTTGACCCGCCTGCAGTCGCTGATCACCAGTTTCGATCCGAGATGGCTGGAGCAGCGCTTCGGCGTCAACGCCGGCAGCCTGCGCGACGGGCTGAACTCGCTGCTCACCTCCGGCTTCAGCCTTCTCACCACCGTCTTCACCTCGATCTGGAGCTCGGGCGTGGCGTTGGTCTCGGTGGTCAGCCTCTTCGTCGTGACCCCGGTCGTCGCCTTCTACATGCTGCTCGACTGGGACCGCATGGTGGCCGTGGTCGACGGCTGGGTGCCGCGCGATTATGTCGAGACGGTGCGCGCGCTCGCCCGCGACATCAACACCGCCACCGCCGGTTTCGTGCGCGGGCAGGGCACGCTCTGCCTGGTGCTCGGCGCCATGTATGCCACCGGCCTGACGTTCACCGGGCTGAACTTCGCCATCCTCATCGGCTTCTTCTCGGGGCTGATTTCCTTCATCCCTTATGTCGGCTCGCTGACCGGCCTGGTCCTTGCCGTGGGCGTCGCCTTCGTCCAGTTCTGGCCGAACTGGGAAATGGTGCTGTTGGTGGCCTGCGTGTTCTTCGTCGGTCAGTTCATCGAAGGCAACATCCTGCAGCCCAGGCTGGTCGGCAAAAGCGTCGGCCTGCATCCGGTGTGGCTGATGTTCGCACTGTTCGCCTTCGGCGCGCTGTTCGGCTTCGTCGGCCTGCTGATCGCGGTGCCGGCTTCAGCGGCGATCGCGGTGCTGGTGCGCTTCGCGATTTCCCGCTATCTCGAATCGCCCCTCTACAAGGGCCATGCCGCCGAGCCCGTGCCGCCGCTCCCCGCGGATCGCGGCGGCGGCCACCGTTCCCCGCGTGGCTGAGATGGCTGGTGAGCGCACCGATCCGCCACGCCAGCTGCCGCTCGACCTCGGCCACGGCACCGGCTATTCGCGCGACGAGCTCGTCGTCTCCGGCACGAACGCCGAGGCCGCGGCGCTCGTCGACCGATGGCCGGACTGGCCCTCGCCGGTGGTGGTGCTGGCCGGCCCCCCGGGTTCCGGCAAGACGCATCTTGCTCATATCTGGCAAACGCAAGCGCACGCCGTTGCCATCGATCCCGACAGGATCGGCGAGCACATCGGCGGGCTTGGCACCAGGCCCGCGCTCATCGACGACATCGACAAGGGCCCGATCGACGAACAGGGCTTGTTCCACCTGATCAACACGGTGCGCGGCGCCGGCTCCACGCTGCTTCTCACCGCGCGCCGCTTTCCTTCCGCCTGGCGCGTCGCGCTGCCCGACCTCATCTCGCGGCTGAAGGCGGCGGCGACGGTCGAGATCCACGAGCCGGACGACCTGCTGCTCGCCGGCGTCATCACAAAATTGTTCGCCGATCGCCAGATCGAGGTCGAGCCGCATGTCGTGCAATATCTGGTGCGGCGCATCGAGCGTTCGCTGGCGACCGCGATGCGGGTCGTGGAACGCCTTGACCGCGCCGCGCTCGAGCGCAAGACGCCGATCACCCGCGCGCTTGCCGCCGAAACCGTCAGCGCCATGGACGAAGGACAGGGCGAGTTCGATATATAGGGCTTCTTCCCTGTGTCTACCTTTGCGGCCAGACTCGAAGCCCCGAACAACGATGCCGGCATTTGGCGCGAGGTCGAGCAGGAAATCGAACGCCGCAACGCGTCCGGCTATGCCGAATCTTCCGGCACGACCTTTCTGCTCAGACCCGCTGGTTGCCGTTTTCGCGATCGTTTCAGCGCGGCCCCGGCGCCGCCCTGATATGATCGATGAACGCCCGCAGCTTGGGCAGGACCTGCCGTCGTTCGGGATAGTAGAGGAACGCCCCCGGTGTGGTGACGGCGAACGGCGTCAAGAGCGCTTGCAATCGGCCATCGGCGACCGGTGCGCTGGCGAGCGGGCCAGGCACCTGTGCAAGTCCCACACCCTGGATCGCCGCGCCGAGAAGCGTTGGGTAGTCGTGTGCGATGAGCGGCCCTGTGACGATGGCCTCGACCGTCCTGTTGCCGTCGGTAAAGCGCCAGGGGGCGACCGAGCCGTTCGAGCGCCGCATGCGCAGGCAGGCATGCCCGCGCAGGTCCTCGATGTGCTCCGGCCGCGACCGTTGGCGCAGATAGTCGGGGCTGCCGACGACCAACAGCGGGAACGGCGGCGTCAGCCGCACCGCCACCATGTCGGCGGCGATGAGCTCGCCGAGCCGGATGCCGGCATCGAATCCTTCGGCGGCGACATCGACGAGTTCCCCGCTTGCGACGATCTCCAGCTCGATTTCGGGATAGGCTTGGCAGAAGGATGCGATGAGCGGCTCCAGCAGGAGCGGCATCACCGCCGGCGGCACCGAGAGGCGCAGCAATCCGGTCGGGCGCTTGCCGAATTCATGCGCGACCTCGCTCGCGGCGACCAGCTCCTCGAAGGCAGGCCCTGCGCGCGACAGGAATCGCTCGCCGGCCTCCGTCAGGCCGACACTGCGCGTCGTGCGGAGGAAAAGCGCGGCGCCGATACGAGCCTCGAGTGCACGCACCGCCTGGCTGATCGCTGACGGCGTCACGCCGAGCTCGGCTGACGCCTTGCGGAAATTGCGGTGCTTGGCGACGCTCAGGAACGCCTCCACGCCGTCCAGTGCGCCATGCCTGACTGTGAAGTTCTGCTTCATAGCCTATCGACATTATCGCGGATAGTTGCCGGCCGATAGCCGTCCTATGTCTGTGGCGAGAAACTGGAAGGAATTGAAGATGGCAGATGACCTCGATCGCGTGCGCGATCACTACCGTGCGGCCGGTCTGGCCGAGCGTCTGAAGATGGCTCTGGCTGTCTTCGGGTCGGAGGAAGAGCGGCTGAAGCCCGAGCAACTGGCCACCCTCGACCAGTTCCACACGCGCGGGCTCGCTGCGACCGCCGAGCTTGCCAAATTGGCCGGCATTACGGCCGACATGTCGGTCCTCGACGTCGGGTCGGGGGTGGGCGGACCGGCCCGCTTTCTGGCCGCGGCCTACGGCTGCGAGGTGACGGGTGTCGACCTCAGCGAGCCCTTCGTCGAAGCCGCGAATTATCTGACCGCGCGGACGGGGCAGGCCGCAAAGGTGTCGTTCAAGACCGGCAGCGCGCTGGCGCTTCCCTTCGACGACGGCGGTTTCGACGTCGTTTTGCTGCAGCATGTGGCGATGAACATCGCCGACCGCCCGCTTCTTTATCGTGAAATAAGGCGCATGCTGAAGCCGGGCGGAAAATTCGCGGCCTTCGACGTCGTGCTGAACGGTGGCGATCCCCTCTATCCGGTTCCCTGGGCCAAGACCCCGGCGGAGAGCTTTCTGCTCACCGCCGCCGCGACCTGCGAGGCGATCGAGGCTGCCGGGTTCCGCATGCTTGTCCAGCAGGACGATACCGCGGACGCCAAGACCTGGTTCGCGGCGCTGCGGGCGTCCGGCCCGCCGCCTTCGCTGAACCTCGGCGTCGTCATGGGGCCGGGTTTCGCGGATTTTGCCGCCAATCTCGGACGCAATCTGATGGAAGGCCGGCTGGGTGTCCTGACGGCGGTGTTCGAAGCCGTTCCAGTCAAGAGCTAGAGGAGACAAAAATGTCGCCGGCGACGATCTTCAACATCCATCTCGTCCTGGGCTACGCGCCATGGCTGCTTTGCTTCGGCGCCTATATCTGGCCAAGGCTCAAGCTCATGGACCGCGTCGAGGCGCAGCGCGCCATCGCCACGCTGCACAGCTTTCGCTTCTTCGGGTTGGTCTTCCTGCTGCCGGGCGTCGTTGGTCCGAACCTGCCCGCAGGCTTCGCCGTCTTCGCCGCCTATGGCGATTTCGCGACCGGATTGCTGGCCATGCTGGCGCTGCTTGCCGCGAGGCGGCCTTCGATCTTCTGGCCGTCCGTCGTGGCCTTCAATCTGGTCGGGATAGTCGACCTTATCGGCGACTACTATCAGGGCACCGTGCTTCATCTGCCCGAGCAGGCCGGGCAGTTGGGCGCCACGTACGCGATCCCGATCCTCTATGTGCCCTTGCTGATGATCACGCATATCGCCGCCTTCTATCTGCTGGCGCGTCCTCAGCCCAAGGCCATGCCGGCGGCCCGCGATGATGAGGCAGGCGGCGGCCTCAGCTCCCGCCGCTCTCCTTCATCCGCTCGATGATCTCGGCCATCAGCGCGAGATCACGTCGCGAGTCCGCGAGGTCGGTCAATGGCTTCGTGCCCTCCATGATGTGGCGATAGAAAGTCTCGAGCTCGTTGGAGAAGGCGTCGCCGTAGAGCGGGCCGAACGCCTTCGTCACCGGGCCGAGCGGGCCGGCCTCCGTCACCTCGAGCCGTGTCGGCAGGCTGCGGATATAGGGCGTGTCGTAGATGATGCGCACCCGCCTGGTGTTGGAGCGCACCTCGATCATGGCGTCGAACAGGCCGAGATCGTCGACCACCGCGTCATAGAGGCAGGCGAAATGGCCGTAGTCGAAGGTCACGCTCGTGTTGGCGCCGCCATTGGTGCGGTGCGCCGCCACCACGCGCTTCGGCTCGCCGATCAGCCCGCGCATGGCCGAGATATGATGCGAGGAAAGCGCGGTGAGCCCGCGATAGGCGCGCACCAAGTCGGTCGACGCATTCTCGCCGACCACCTCGCGGATCAGTGCGTCGCGCTCCTTGGCGCCGCGCGCCAGAATCCCCGGGTCGATGTCCTGAGGGTAGAGGATGTTCTGGCTCTTTTTGAGGAAATGCCGGCCCTCCGAGATCAGGTCGAAGATGCGGACATGCGTGATGTCGCGATGCGCCGGCAGTTCCTGCCTTGCCGCCAGATAGGCCGGCGCGTAGCGGCGCATGTAGCCGACGAAGATCGTCTTGCCGTAGCCCTTGCTGAGCGTGAGCAGTTCGTCGATCTCGCGCACCGTCAGGCAGGCGGGCTTTTCCAGCAGGATGTGCTTGTCGGCTGCGATCGCGGCGCGAACGAAGCGGCTGTGCGTGTCGTCGGACGACAGCACGAAGACCGCGTCGATGTCGCGCGAACTGATCAGCGCTTCCGCGCTCTCATACGCCCTGGCGGTCGGATATTCCGATGTGATGAGCGACACCAGGCTTGGCGAAACGTCATGTACGCCGGCAATCACCCAGCGGTCGCGCTGGTCGGCCAGCACCGGCAGATGGATCGATTGCGCGACCTCTCCAAGACCCACAAGCCCGACACGGATCAGCGCCACGGCAAACTCCTTCTCAACGCGATTGTTTTCAAGTTCTCTGTCCAGGTGCGGCGGCGTCACGCCGCGCCGGTCACCAGCGCCACCAGCTCGTTGCCGCTGGTTTCGGACGCACGCACCGTCGCCACCATCCTGCCGGCGCGCATCACCCAGATCTGGTCGGAGAGCCGCCGCACCTGATCGAAATTATGGCTGATCAGGATGACGCTCACGCCTTGCTCGCGCAGCTTGCGGATCAGCGCCTCGACATTGGCCGTCTCCTGAACGCCGAGCGCTGCCGTCGGCTCGTCCATCACCACCAGCTTGGCGCCGGACCCGGCGGCGCGGCAGATCGAGATCGCCTGCCGCTGCCCGCCGGAAAGGCGCCGCACGCGCTGGCTCACCGATGGCACATTGATCGACAGCTTGGACAGCATGGCGCGCGCCTGGGCCTTCATCGCCTTGCGGTCGAGCAGCGCGAACGGCCCGATGCGGCGCACGATCTCGCGGTTGAGGAAGAGGTTCTGCGCCACCGTCAGTTCGTCGATCAGCGCCAGGTTCTGGTGCACGGTCTCGATGCCCGCCTTGCGCGCCTCGTCCGGATTGGAGAATGGATGCGGCCGTCCGTCGAAGTAGATCGTGCCGCCGTCCGGCTGATGCACACCGACCAGGCAGCGGATCAGCGTCGACTTGCCGGCGCCATTGTCGCCGATCACAGCGGTGACCTCGCCGCGTCTCGCCTCGAAACCGACGTCGGTGAAGGCGCGGATGCCGCCGAAATGCTTGCTCAGTCCCTGGCAGGCAAGGATCGCCTCGGAAGGCGCGATGTGATTGACCGTGCTCATTTCTGATACCGCATGATCAGCGCTGCCAGCACCACGATGACGCCCACGGCAAGCGGCTGGTAGAAGGCCGAGACGCTGAGCAGCGTCAGCCCGTTGACCAGCGCCGTCAGCATCAGCGCGCCGATCGCCGGCCCCAGGATGCTGGCGCGGCCGCCGAACAGGCTGACGCCGCCCAGCACCACGGCCGCCACCGAGTTCAACAAAAGGCTGGTGTTGATCTGTGGTTCGGCCGATCCGATGCGCGCCACCAGAAGGATCGCGGCGATGCCTGCGCAGAAGCCGGAGATCGTATAGGCGGCGATCTTCACCCTGCCGGTGCGGATGCCCAGCGCGGCAGCGCTTTCGGCCTGGCCGCCGGTTGCCAAGAGATGCACGCCGAAACGCGTGTGATAGAGCGCGATATGCGCGACGACGACCGCCGCGATCGCCACCCAGACCGGATAGCCGAACGGCCCGAAGGAGCCCGAGGCGAGCTTGAGCAGGAAGGTCGAGCCGACCATTGCCGGCTCGCCGCCGGAGATGATGAGGCCGAGGCCGGTGATGCCGGAAAGCGTGCCGAGCGTCACCACGAAATCGGGAATGCGTCCCGCGGTGATTAGCACACCGTTGAGCAGGCCGATCGCGCCGGTGGCGGCGACAGCGAGCATGCAGGCCGCGAAGACGCCCCAGCCGGCGGCGTGGACCAGGCCGAGGATGACGGCACCCAGCATGACGGCGGCTGCAAGCGACAGGTCGACGCCGGAGGTCGCGACGACGAAGGTCTGGCCGATCGACAGCACGACCAGGATCGCTGCCGCGAGCAGCAGCGCCTGCAGATTGGCGACGCTGAGGAAGACGGGTTGGGTGATGCCGAACAGGATGACGAGGCCGACCAGGCCGACGACGGACGCCCAGTCGGCCCAGAAGGAAGGATCGAGGAGGAGAGCCGCAAGGGAGGGACGGCTCTCCTCCGTGGCGCCCGCCCGTGGGACAGCGGGCGCGTTGTCTGTGGGAAGGCTCACTTCAGCATCTCGCGGAAGGGGTCGGGATAGTCACCGCCGGGCCGCGGGAAGTTCTTCAGCGAGGCTTCGGCGTTGTCATTGTTGATCAAGAGCACCGGTGCCGGCACGTTGGCGGGCAGCTCCTTGCCCATGGCGGCCGCCTTGCAGGCCTCGACGCCCATTGCGCCGACCACGTAAGGATACTGGGCGACGGTGGCCGAAAGCTCGCCCGCGGCAACCGACTTCAGGGCGTCGACGATGCCGTCGAGGCCGATCACCTTGACCTCCTTGCCGGAGGTCTGCACGGCGCGCTCGACGCCGAGCGCCATGATGTCGTTGGCGGCGAAGAAGCCGGCGAGGTCGGGATGCGCCTGCAAGATGTCGGTGGCCGCCGTCAGCGCCTTCTCGCGATCCCAGTCGGCGCTCACCATCACCGCCACCTCGAGCTTGCCTTCGACGGCCTGCTTGAAGCCCTTGATGCGGGCGTTGGAGCCGACGTCGCCGACGATACCGGCAATCAGCGCGACCTTCGAGCCCTTCGGCACCAGCTTCAGCATTTCCTCGCCGGCCAGCGCGCCGGCGGCGACATTGTCGGTGCCGATATAGGTGGAAACGGCGAAGCCGGCGGCCTTGGCCTGTTCGGGATCGATCGTGCTGTCGATGTTGACGATCGGCTTCTTCTTCTGGGCGACCGGCACCAGCGCCTGCACAAGATTGGAGACGCTGATCGGGTTGGTGAGGTAGCAGTCGAAATCCTGCATGGCGAGCGCGGTCAGCTTGTCGGCCTGGCCGGTCGCGTCGCCCATATTGGCGGCGGCTTGCACGGTCACGCCGACGCCGTCGGCCTTGGCCTGCTCCTCGATGCCCTTCTGCATGTACTGGAAGAAGGGATTGTCGAGACCCTTCACGATCGCCGCGACCTTTGCCTCCTCGGCCTGGGCCGATGCCGAGATAATGGTGGCAAGCAGGCCCGCGCCAAGCGTCAGGCCGTTGAAGATGCGCATGGATATTCCTCCTCCGAATTCTTGGTTGTCGCCTCGTTTTCTGCGGGCGGGAATGCCTGACGTGACACAAGCGACCCCGGCGCTCGTCCTGTCAAAGGTGATGACCGGATGCCGACCGCGACGTGCGCGGGCCGCGACCGCTGACTCGGGTTTTTCCATGTCAGGCATTGCTCCTCCCAGAGCGCTGGCCTATGCCTTGCCAGCATTTCCGCATGCTTCAGAAAAATTTGACATGCGTCAATAATTAAAATGGTGTGTTGTGCATTTTGATGTGCTGCGGTGCAGCGAGGGTCGTGTGATCCAGCGGTGAAGAAGGGGAGCTTGCGATCCTTCGCGCCCCTCTGTCCTGCCGGACATCTCCCCACGAGGGAGGAGATCGGATGTCACTCACGCTTTCCCCAATCGCCAACGTTGCAGGGAAGATGCAGCGGCCGGAAGCTGCCAATCTCCCCCCAAGTGAGGGAGATGTCCGGCAGGACAGCGCTATCCCGCCGGCGTCTCTTCGATTTCAAGCCAACGGCATTAATGCCGGCCCTTCAGGCCGGAACAAATGGCAGGTCGCTGCTGCAATATCGAGCGCGATGGGTGTGTGCAGCGGCGTTGCGTCGCCGCCTTCGGCCTGCACTACCAGCGAGACGTCGGAGGCGACCTCGACATGGAAAATGGTCAGGCTGCCGAGTCGCTCCGCGAGCGCGGCCTGCCCCTTGAACGGCCCGTCGGACGCCACCTTGAGATGCTCAGGCCGCATGCCAAGCAGCAGCTCGTCGCCGGCCTTGGTGCCCCCTGCCTCGACCGGCACGGTAAGCGTCCTGCCGCCGGGCAGGCCGACGCCCACGCCGTCGGCCCCGGTCGATGCGACCTTCACCTTGATCAGGTTCATCTTCGGCGAGCCGATGAAGCCGGCGACGAAAGTGTTGGCCGGCCGGTTGTAGAGGTCGAGCGGCGAGCCGACCTGCTCGATCGTGCCGCCGTTCAGCACCACGATCTTATCGGCCATGGTCATGGCTTCGATCTGGTCATGCGTGACATAGATCATCGTCGCCTGGAGCTGCTCATGCAGCCGCATCAACTCCAGCCGCATGCTGACGCGCAGCGCTGCGTCTAGATTGGACAGCGGCTCGTCGAACAGAAACACTTTCGGGTTGCGCACGATGGCGCGGCCGATGGCGACGCGTTGGCGCTGGCCGCCCGACAATGCCTTCGGCCGGCGGTCGAGCAGATGCGCAACAGCACGTCGGCCGCTTCCTTCACCTTGCGCTGGCGCTCCGCCACCGGCACGCTGGCGATCTTCAGCGCGAAGCCCATGTTCTCGGCTACGCTCATATGCGGATAGAGCGCGTAGGACTGGAACACCATCGCAAGTCCACGCTCCGACGGGTCGATGTCGTTGGCGCGCCCGCCGTCGATGGTGAGGTCTCCGGCTGTGATCTTCTCCAACCCCGCGATCATGCGCAACAAGGTCGACTTGCCGCAGCCGGACGGGCCGACGAAGACGACGAATTCGCGATCCGCGACGTCGAGATCGATGCCCTTGATGATCTCCGCCGATCCGTAGGATTTGCGCACGCCGCGCAGCTTGAGCTCAGCCATGGCTTGCCTCCCTGGCGCCGGCTTTTCCGCCGGCCTACGTCTCCTCATTCTGCACCATCGCCAGCGCCGTACCGGGCTCGCCCTCCCACAGGATCAGGCTGGCCGCGCCGACCAGCCCGGCGCGGTCGCCGAGCTCGGCCGGCACGATCGGCACGTCGCGATATGCCTGCATGGCGCGCTCCTCGACCGTCGCCCTGATTCCCGGCGCCAGAAGATCGAAGCCGTTGGCGAGCCCGCCGCCCATGACGATCACCTCGGGCGAATAGAGATGCAGCAGGTTGGTGAAGCCTATGCCGAGCCACTTCGCCTCCGCCTCGACCAATTGGCGGGCGCCGGCATCGCCGGCACGCGCGGCCTCGACGACATGGCGGGCGGAAACGTCGCCATCCTTCGAAAGACGCCGGAGCAGCGAGCCGTCGCCCGGCGAGGTGAGCCGCGTCGCCCGGCGCCCGAGCGCGGTGCCGGAGGCGACCGCCTCGAAGCAGCCGACGGCACCGCAGAAGCAGCGGTCGCCTTCGCCGGTGATCGTCATGTGGCCGATCTCGGCCGCGAGCCCACGTCTGCCGTGATAGATGTGACCGTCGGCGATTACGCCGCCGCCGATGCCGGTCGACACGGTGACGAAGACCATCGATGCGGCGCCCCGGCCGGCGCCGAAACGCCATTCGCCCAGCGCCGCCGCGTTGGCGTCGTTCTCCAGCCGCACCGGCAGGCCGAACTGACGGCTCAAGATGTCGATCATGGGCACGTTATGCCAGCCGGCGAGCGTCGGCGGCCCGATGACGATACCCGCCTTGGGGTCGAGTGGGCCGGGCGCGCAAGCACCGATGCCAATGACCCTTGCCTGCGGATGCTCTTTGAGGAGCCTGCCCGCTAGCGCGATGATCTGGCCGATCACCGCTTCCGAACCCGCGCCCGCCAATGTTGCTTCCGAGACGCGTGCGACGACATCGCCGCTGCGCTTGACCAGCGCGCCGCGCAGCTCCGTGCCGCCGAGATCGAAGGCAAGCGCGAGCGTGCTCATCAGGCGGCGGCCTTCAGTCCGTGCAGCCAGGCCATGCGCTGCGCGAGGTCGGGATCGCCGAAGGCGAGCGAACCCAGCACCACCGTGTCGGCGCCTGCGGCGCGCAGCAGCGGCACCGTCTCATGGCGGATGCCGCCATCGGCTGCGAGGATGATTTCGGCCTCGCGGCCGGCTTGTCTGATCAGGGCGCGCGCCTCGATCAGTCGTGGGCAGGCCTGCTCGGACAGGCTCTGCCCCTTGACGCCGATCGAGGTGCCGAGAAGCGTCACGAAGGCCACCTCGGAAAGGAAGGGCACGATGGCGGAGACCGGCGTCTCCAGCCGCAGCACCACGCCCGCCTCGGCGCCGAGCTCATGCGCCAGCTTGACGGCGCGCAAGCCAGCCTCGCCGTTTTCGGCGTGGATGGTCACGAGGTCGGCGCCGGCTTCGATGAACTGGCGCGTCTGCGCTTCGACGATTTCGGCCTCGACCATCAGGTGCACATGGATCGGCTTGGCCGTCAGCTTCGCGATGCGCGCCACCATGTCGGGAAAGAACAGGAAGCCCGGGGTGAAGCGGGCATCCGCCACGTCGATGTGATGCAGATCGGCATGGGCTTCGATCCGCTTCAGATCGCGCTCCATATTGGCGAGATCCGCCGACCACAGCGAGAATTCGCCGATGAGCCGGTGGCGGGGCAGGGCGGCGATGGCGGCGGGGCCGGAGAGGGGTTTGGCGGTCATGAGAAAATGCGACTCCGGACTTTCGAATGGGATTGCAGGAAGGTCGAGATCTGAGTGTGCAGGTCGCTGAAGTGCCTGGCGCTGTCGCGCGCTTTCGGCGTGATTTCGGCGAGGATTGCGGTTGGCATCGCGGCCGCAAGCGTATAGGCCGCCGACAACGGGTGGACGGCATCGATTTCGTTGCCGATGACCAGTGCTGGAATGTCGAGCGCCGCAGCGTCGCGTTCGGCAACGCCCGGTCCGTCGGTGGCGATATTGGCAAGCACTTGCGCGAATGCCTTGGCGTCGGACCTGTCGAAATAGCCGAGCAGCGAGGAAAGATTGTTGGGCGCCTCGCGATAGAGCCGCGTGGCGGTCTCGGATCGCGCGAAGATCGTCCGCCCCGTGTCGGTCCCGTGTTCGAGGATGAGCCCGGCGACCTCGGCTATCGGCTGCATGTTTTGCGGCGCGGCGGAAAACGTCCATGCCGGACGCACCAGGACGAGGCCGGCGACGCGCCGCGGATGGCGGCAGGCGAGATGAAGCGCGATCCCCGCGCCCATCGAGACGCCGCCGGCGACGAAGCGGTCGAGGCCGGCCTGGTCGGCGGCGGCAAGAACATCGTCGGCGAACATTTCGAACGAGAATGGCCGCCGCTCGCCGAGTCCGGAGCCGCCATGGCCGCGGCATTCCAGCGTGATGCGGCGGAAGCCGGAGGGAAAAGTCTGCGCGACCTGCGCCTCGCCGCCGCCCAGCCCGTGCTGGAAGACGACTGGCAGGCCTTTGCCCGTGTCGGTCATACGCAGCGTGGCACCGTCGCGCAGCAGCGTGCCCATCACACCAGCCCCTTGAGAAAACGCGCTACGCCGGGCGCCTCCTCGGCCGAAAGCCCATGCGTCACCAGCGGTCCGTCGAAGCCTGTGGCCTTCAGCCGTGCGACGAAGTCGATGAAGTCGACGACGCCCTGTCCGGCCGTGGCGAAGCGGCCGTCGGCGAAACGATCCTTCGCGTGCGCCAGAGAGACATGACCCGCCGTGCGTTCGACCGCTTCGGTGACGATCGCACGCGCTTGTTCGGCATTGGCCCGCTCGAACAGGTTTGCCGGATCGAGCACGATGCGCAGGCGCCTGGAGCCCATCTCGGCGATCAGCCGCATCGCGTCGGCCGCGGAGGTGACGACGTTGGCCTGCTCCGGCTCGATGCCGAGATCGACGCCGTGGCGCTCGGCAAGGTGAAGCGCCTTTTCCATTTTGCGCGCCATGTCGGCCCAGGCCGACGGGTCAACATTGTCGGGGTGATGCGCCCACTGGTCTTCTGCATTGCGCGTCCCGGTGCAGAGCGTGACAAGTGGGATCGATAGCTTGGCGGCCGTCTCGATGACGACGGCCAGCTGCCGCAGTCCGTCGTTGCGAACCCTGCTGTCGGGATGCGCCATGTTGTAGGTGCCCGACAGCGCGACGAGGCCGACGCCGGAAGCCCTGGCGGCGGCATCGATTATGCGGATCGCTTCGTCCGGAACCGCGTCCGGCATCGACGGCAGGCCGGCGCAGGCAAGGTTGAACTGGGTGACCGCGAAGCCGGCATCGCGCACGGCGGCGAGCACGCCGTTCGGTTCGCTGCCTGCAAACGTCTTGGCGAACACGCCGACCTGCATCACACCGCTCCCGTCACGCCGGCGAGTTCCACGCGCTCACCGCTTTCGACCGAGCGGGCGATCGCCACCATGGCGCGGATCGAGGCGAGCCCGTCTTCGACATTGGCGCCGCGCTGCGGCGCGCCGTCGAGCACCGTGTCGGCGAGGCCTTCCAACTGGCGGCGGAAGAAGTGGCCGTCGGCGCCGAGCGGCTTGCGCGAGGTGGCGTCCTCCTCGTGGAAGATGTCGACCTCGCTGGCGCGGAAGTACCAGGGATTGAAGGTTTTCGCGATCACCGAGCCGTTCTCGCCGTAGAGCTGGAAGCCTTCGTGCCAGTCCATGCGTACCGCGACGGTGAGGTCGAGATGGCCGAGCGCGCCATTGGCGAATTCGGTCTCGACAAACCAGCAATAGGCGCCGAAGCGCTCGTTGAGGCGCGCGCGAACAGCAAGGATCTCGCCGCAGAGGAAGCGCGCCGTATCGACAAGATGCGAGCCATGCGCCAGCATGAAATACTGCCTCAAGTCCGCCTTTGGATTCCCGGATGGCTTCCTCGCCAGCTTACTGGTGACGGGCAGCGGCTGCACGGCATCGGTGTTGGTGTAGCGATGGGTGGAATCGCAATACCAGGCTTTCAGCGCCAGGATCTCGCCCATCTCGTCGCGGACGAAATCCCGCGCCGCTTCCAGCGCCGGGTCGAAGCGCTTCATGTGCCCGACCTGCAGCACCTTGCCCGAGCGCTTGACCGCCCCGGCGAGCTTCTCGCCTTCCTCGACGGAGACGCCGATCGGCTTTTCGCACAGCACATGCTTGCCAGCTTCCAGCGCCTTGATCGACATCGGCACGTGATAGGCGTCCGAGGTGGCGACGATCACAGCTTCCAGCTCGGGGTCGGCGAGCATCTCGTCATAGTCGCCATATATTTTTTGCGGTTCGTAGGTGGCGCCCATGCGCGCCAAGAGATCGGGCGCCGCATCGCAGATCGCGTAGAGGTCGGCATTGCTCGCCTTCACGCAGGATTCCAGATGCGCGAACTGCGCGATCGGCCCGCAGCCGAGCACACCGACACGAAGGCGACGGTCTTTCTTGTGGATCATCGTCTCAAGCTCCGTAGCCGCTCATCGTCTGGCGGTTGGTCTTCACCGCTATGGCCGGGTCGGCTGCTGCCGTCTCGGACTCCTCTTCCAGCACCAGCCAGCCGTTGAAGTTGGGTGCGGCGCTGGCAATCTCGATCACCTTCGCCGTGTCGCAGACACCCTTGCCGAGCATCGCCCAGGTGCCGGCCGCATCGACGTCCTTCAGATGCACGTAACGGATGCGGTCGCGATAGGTGGTGAGCGTGTCGGCCATGTCCTGACGGCCGCGCAAAATGTGTCCGGTGTCCGGCACCCAGCCGACGAGCGAGGCGTCGATCAGCCCGAAGATGCGGTCGTAATCGGCGCGGTCGAAGAGCAGCGTGTTGTGGTGCGAGCTCGGATGCACTGCGACCTGGACGCCGGCCTTGCGTCCGATCTCGCCGGCCTTGTTGTAGACTTCCGCCGCGATGGCGAACTTGTCATTGCGCGGGCCGTCGGACACGACCGTCGCCGAGCCCATCGACACCAGCGCGCCGGGGAAGGCGGCGGCAAAGTCGATCCAGCGCTTGGCGGTCTCGAGGTCGGCGCCGATCTTGTCCTTCAGCGTGAAGCCGCTCTTCGATCCAAAGGCAAAGGACACGAGCGTCAGGCCGGCCGACTTCAACGCGGCGGCGAATTGCGACGGCCGGTCCGCGTAGCGGCCGATCATCGTGTCGGTGATCTCGATGCCGGCATAGCCGCCGCCGGCGATTGCCTTGACGAGGTCGTCGGGGCCGCCGGTGAACCGGTCTCCCAGCATTTCCCAGGTGAAGGTCTGGCAGCCGACTTTGAGGTCTTTCACGTTCATCCTTTCAATCCTTGATACCGCCCATTCCCTGATGTCGCTCTGCGTCTCCGTGGGATGGACATCCTACTTGACCGAGCCCGCTGTCATGCCGGCGAGGAAGAACCTCTGGGCAACGAGGTAGATGAGCAGGAGCGGTAGCGAGCCGAGCACGCTCATCGCCATCATCTGGTTCCATTCGAAGGCGTGCTGCCCCATTAACAGCTGGATGCCGATCGGCACGGTGCGCATGGAGGTTGACTTCGTCAGCGTCAGCGCAAAGAGAAATTCGTTCCAGCACAACAGGAAAGTGTAGACCGACGTCGCCACGATACCAGGCAGTGAGATCGGCACGATCACCCGCCAGAGCGCCGTCCAACTGGTGCCGCCGTCGACAGCCACCGCTTCATCGAGATCGCGTGGCAAGGTGTTCAGATATCCCGTCATCAGCAGGATCGCGTAGGGCAGCGTGAACACCAGGTAAGTCAGGATCAGCGCGACGTAGGTGTCGAAGATGCCGTAGGAGACGACAAGTCCGAAGAAGGGGATCAGAAGCGTGATCGGCGGAATCGTCTGTGTGCTGATGATGAGTGTGTTCAGGCTGCCCTTGCCGCGGAAGCTGAAGCGGCTGAACCCATAGGCCGCCAGCAACGCGATCAGCACCGTCAGCACGGTCACCGCTCCGGCCACGAAGTAGCTGTTGAAGAAGAAGCGCAGCTTTACCGGATCGCCAAGGATGGCTGCATACGCCTCCAGCGTGAAGGCCTTCGGCAGGATGGTTGGCGGCAGGGCAAAGATTTCGGTATTCGATTTGAACGAGCTGCTCAGCATCCAGTAAATCGGGAAGGCCGCAAAAAAGAGCCCCGCTGCAAGCGCTGCATGGAGCGCGACGGTGATCAGCCTGTCTTTCGGCGTGTGCCTTTTCCTCATGGTGACTACCGAGCCTTTTGATAACGGATGTAGAACAGCGTAAGGCCGAGCGAGATCAACAAGATGACCACGGCGCTCGCCGACGCCTGCGACAGGTTGTAGCTCGAAAACGCCAGCTTGTAGGTGTAGGTGCTCAGCACCTCGGTCGAGTAGATCGGGCCGCCGCCCGTCGTTATCCAGATCAACGGGAAGACCTGCATGGTCCAGATGAAGTCGAGCAGCGAGATGCTGATGATGATCGGCATCAGCTGCGGGATGGTGATGAAGATCAGCTTCTGGTAGGCCTTCGCCCCGTCGATATCGGCGGCCTCGTAGAAATCCTTGGGAATGCCCTGCAGGCCTGCGAGCAGGCTGACCATGAAAAGCGGGTAGCCCGCCCAGATATTGGCGAAGGTGACGGCGTGCAGCGCGGTCTCGGGCGAGGAGAACCACTCGACCTTGGAACCGATGATGCCCATCTGCATGAGAATGCTGTTCACGACACCGTTCGGCTCAAGCAGCAGGCGCCAGATCACCGCGATGATCACCGCGGTGAACAGCCAGGGCAGTATGTAGAGCACGCGCAGGATATTGCGCAGCCTCGGATTGATGCGGTCGCTGTTCAGCATGAGCGCGAAGACCATGCCGATGGTCATGTGGAAAACGACACTCATGCATGTGAAGTAGAGCGTGTGCCACAGCGAGGCCCAGAACACCGGGTCGTCGAAGATCGCCTGGTAGTGTTTCAGTCCGGCAAAGGATGGGTCACGACGCAGCACCGCGCTGTTCTGGAAGGAATAGCCTATCACGGTCACCATCGGCAGGAGCATCAGAAGGCCGATAATGAGCAGCGAGGGCGACAAATAGAGGTACGGTGCGATCGCTCGTTTCAGCTTGTGGTGGGAGCGCTTTTGCCGGGTCATATGCCAACCTTGGGATACGCCTTCAAAAGAAGGTGAGCTTCGGAAACAGGGCCATCTCAAATTGCCGATCCGTTGTTGCCGGGTGGCCTGCCCGAAGTCAGGCCACCCGGTCGAAGATAGCAAACGGGGAACAGGCCGATCAGAATTTCGCCAGCCAGCCTTTCTGGGCGGCAGCGGCCGCCTGTTCCGGAGATTGCTCGCCGGTGAGCATCTTCTGGGCCTCTACGTCGAACTGGGTCATCAGGTCTTCGGCCACCGGCAGCCCCGTGAACTCGTTGGCGAGATAACCGGTCTTGAAGATTTCGAAAGCCTTGCTGAATGCCTTGTCCGAGGTCACGAAATCGGGCTTGGCGTTGACGTTGCCCGGGAAGGCGTTTGCAAGCGACACGAGCTTGGCGTTCACCTTCTCGCTCATCAGATATTGGACGAGTTTCCAGGCCTCTTCCTGATGTTTCGAGCCCGCGGAGATGCCGATACCCCACGAGGCATAGGGAAGGCCGCGCTTGCCGTTGTAGTTCTCCACGACCGGGACCGGGATGAGGTCGAAGTTCAGCTTCGGATTGCGTTTGCGGATGAGGTTCACATGCGCGAGCGAGTCGATCATCATCCCGACCCGGTCGTTGACGAACTCCTCGACCTTTTCTTGTTCGGTCTTGGTGGCGATGCCGGGCGAGATGGTGCCCGCGTCGTTGAGCGATTTGACGAAGGTGAGCATATCCACCACCGGCTTGCCCTCGAGGGCGGGCTTGCCGTCAGCCATCATGGATTGACCCGATGCCCAGACCCACGACATCATGTCGTTCTGGACACCGGACGGCGTTTGCAGCGACAGCGGCAGCACCCAGCCATACTGGTTCTTGTCGGCATGGGTCATCTTCTTGGCGGCTTCGAGGAACTCAGCGCGGGTCGACGGCAGCTTGGTGACGCCCGCCTGGGCGGCGAGGTCCAAATTCACGAAGACCGGATAGACGAACGAAGCCACGGGAAACATCACCGCCTTGCCGTCCACCTTGATGATGTCCGCGACTTGGGCTTTGTCGAACTTGCTCGCATCCATCATCGGGTTCATGTCGGCCAGCGCATTCTGCGCGTTCAGGTTGTTCACCCAAGCGCCGTCGAGACCGACCACGTCGCTAAGCGTTCCGGTTGCAGCGCCAACCGAGATCTGGTCTCGCGTGGTCGCGTACGGGCCGCTGACCAGCGTCACCTTGATGCCGGGGTTCGCAGCCTCGAAATCATCCATGATTTTCCGCAAGGACCCTGCGGGCAGCTCTGGCTCCCACCACTGGGTGAATTCCAGCGTCGTGTCCGCCATGGCGCCGGTTGCGCCAAGCAACCATGCGGCCGCGGCTATTTTCAGCATCGCGGGTCGTATCCGAAACGTCATTTTCTCCTCCTTATTTAGGATCGGCCGCACAATGCGGACGATCGTCTGGTTTATTCAGAAGCCTTCATTCGCAGGCGCCTCGCTCTCGCCTGCGGGCTTTGCCGCAGATCTTCAGATCGCCAGATGCGTCTCGGGATCGAAGAAATGCAGCTTGGTATCATCCAGGGCCAACCGGATTTCCGAGCCGGCGCGGACTGCGCTGACCGGTTCGAATTTCGCCACCGCATTCGACGCCAGGCCGAAATCCTGCACCGCGTCCGGGTCGCCGGAATCCACCCGGACCGCGTCGATGTTCAGATGGACGATATGTTCGGATCCGAGTTCTTCGATCGAGGTCACCTTTGCCGGTATCGTCTGATACTTGCGGCCGGATTCCAGGCTGCTGTCATAGAGATCCTCCGGTCGGATCCCGAACACGACCTTGCGCCCCGTATACGACCTCAAGCCCGGCCTGCGCACGAAGGCTGCATCCTGCAGCCGGATGGCTAAGGTGCCGGACGTCAGCTCGTCGCCTGTCAGGATCGCCTCGAAAAGGTTCATCGAAGGAGACCCGATGAAGCCGGCAACGAAGGCGTTCACCGGCGATTCATAGAGCCTCTTGGGTGTGTCGACCTGCTGCAGCACGCCACCCTTCAACACCGCGACCCTGTCGCCCATCGTCATCGCTTCGGTCTGGTCGTGGGTCACGTATATGGTCGTGACGCCGAGCTGCTTTTGCAGGCTGGTGATTTCGGCGCGCATCTGCACGCGCAGTTTCGCGTCCAGATTGGAAAGGGGCTCGTCCATCAGAAAGGCGGCCGGCTCGCGCACCATGGCGCGGCCCATGGCCACCCGTTGACGCTGTCCGCCTGAAAGGTTCGCGGGTTTGCTGTCCAGCAGAGACGTCAGCTGAAGGGTTTTGGCGATCTCGTCCACGCGCTTCTTGCGCTCGGCCTTCGGCTTGCCTGCCAGCCGCATCGAAAAGGCGATGTTTTCGAACACCGTCATATGCGGATAGAGCGCGTAGCTCTGGAAGACCATCGCGATGTCGCGGTCCTTGGGCGGCATGTCGACGACGTCGGTACCGCCGATCCGAAGGCTGCCGCTGGTGATGTCCTCCAGTCCCGCGATCATTCGCAACGCGGTGGATTTGCCGCAGCCGGACGGCCCGACGAGAATCAAGAACTCACCGTCCTCGACCGACAGGTTCAATTGGTCGATCGCGTGAAAATTGTTCCCGTAGGTCTTGCAGATATTCTCAAGAATGACTTCTGCCATCTTCCTCCCTCCGCAAGTCTAAGCCACTGATTTTTATAGCTATCCTCGGCTTGTGTTCACTTGTGGAATATTTCCTCGGATAGTTTCAGGCTATGTGCCAGTATCGAGCTGCGCATATTTCAGTTCGACTGCTGACGGAGCGCCCGTCGCAGCCAGGAGTTCCGTGACCTGGTCGTCGGTCGGAAGCGCCTCGCGCCCGCCACGCCCCGTTATCGAAAAGGCCGCCGCCGCGGCCGCGAATGCGACCCGGCCTGCAGTGTCGGTCCCGCGCGTCAATGCATAGGCATAGGCGCCATGAAAGCAGTCACCGGCGCCGGTCGAGTCGACGACGGCAACCCGGTGCGGAGGCAGGTGCCAGAGCCCTGTCTCGTCGCGTCCGCGATAGTAGACGCCCCTGCCGCCATCGGTCAGAACCACGGCGGACCGAGACGGCAGCCACAATGCATCGAGCATCTCGGCGGGCGATCGGCAGCCCGTGGCAGTCCGCGCGAAGCCGAGGGGGAGAATGAGATGGTCGCAGAGCGCGATCAGCCTCTCGGTGGCTGGCCCGTCGCTCCATTCGACATCGCCAAGGATCGCAAGGCCGAGATCGCGGGCCCGAGCCACGACATCCAACGACCGGATCGCGTAACTATCGACGATCAGGACGGTGGCGCGGCCGAGGACCTCGTCCGGAAAGTCCGGCGCGGTGCCCAGCATCGCGTCGTCGTCATACGCGATGAACCGCTCCCCATCCGAGCCGACGGTGATCCGCGAGCGCACCGGGCGTGCGTGCGGGTGGCGCGGCGCGAATGCGGTCTCAACGCCGCTCGCAACGAGATCGCACAGCACGGCGTCGTCCGCGGCACTGCCCAACCATCCGACGAACCCGGCCGTTCCGCCGAGCCGCGCGACGGCGGCAAGGGCCGTCGCGACATTTCCCCCGAAAGCCCGGGCGCTTTGCAGAACCTTCCCCTTGCCCGCCGACAACGGCTGATCGACATAGACGATGTCGTCGATCGCGATAGCGCCGAAGCCGAGGATTGAGGGGACGGTGGGCATCGGTCAGGCACCCGCCTTCGTCAGCGCTTCCTGCGCCGAAAGGCCGTCATGGATGACGCCCCGGAAGGCAAGCGCAGCCTTCTGCGGATCGCCATGCCCCCAGAGATTGCGGCCCACCACGGCACCGCGCGCGCCGGCACGGATGGCGTCCGCCGTCTGCTGAAGGGCGCCGAGCAGCGTATCGGTCTTCGGACCGCCTGCGATCACAACCGGGACCGGGCAGGTCCGGACGGTCTCCCGGAACGACTCGAAATCGCCCGTGTAGCCTATCTTGATCACGTCGACGCCGGACTCGTAGCCGATGCGCGCCGCATAGGCGATCTCGTCGGGGGTGAAGACGATTTTTGCTCCGTCGGTGAAATCGCGAGGGTAGATATGCGCCACCACCGGCATGCCGTAGCGGGCCGCCGCGTTCACCGAATCGGTCAGCCAGCGAATGTACTTGCCCTCGGTCGCGCCGCGCACCGGAATGGCCACGGCCAACGCATCGGCGCCCGCGCGTACCGCATCCTCGGGCGTTGCTATCAACTCACTGATGCGATCGTCCGGGGTGAAGCAGCCAGCCTGGATCACCAGCGAAGCCTTGCCCGCGTATTGCGGCCACAGATGGCGGGCGGTGCCAGGCTGGATGCTGACGTAGTCGGGTTTGCCCACCATGACGCGCGCGAGCGCGCCCGGCAGGTCGGCAAGACCGCCTTTGCGCACGTCGCCATAGCCGACAAAGTGGTCGACCGCGCCGCCAAAAAGGTTCCCCGATGGATGCGAGAAGAGGCGTGCAAGACGCACCTTGGTTCCCAGGCTCATGAGTGCAAAATTCCCCAATCGTTTGATTTCGAAATCCTGAACTCAGTGTTTCCGAAAGAAATAAGAAATGCAATCTTTCGAAATCTTTCGAATTCGCATATTTTTGGTAAGATGAGCCGAGGCCGTAGCGGTTGCTTGGCGCAGGGAGGCATGGGCAGGGCAATGTTGTCGGAGCAGAGACGCCAATCGATCCTGAGCGAGGTGCAACGCAGCGGACAGGTTCGCACGAAGGACCTGTCAGACGGTTTTGGCGTATCCGAGGTCACGGTACGCTCCGACCTCGAGATACTGGACCGCAAGGGACTGCTGACCAAGACCCGTGGAGGGGCGGTGACCCGGACCACCGATGCAACCACGGCCGCGTTCGCCCGGCGGATGCAAACCAACCTCGATGCAAAGATGCGCATCGCCCGGGCGGCGGTAGACCTGTTCGAGGACAACCAATCGGTCATCTTCGACGGCGGCTCGACATTGATGCAGGTTGCCATGCAGTTACCGCCGCTCAGCAACGTCGTGGTCGCCGCCACGGCCATGAATATCGTGCAGCATCTGATGCATCGTCCCGGACTCGACGTTCACATGATCGGCGGCCGGGTCTATCCCGACACGGTGAGCACGCTGATCACCGATGCTGACACTGCTCTCGGCGGCTTGGTGGCGCATCAGGTCTTTGTTGGAGCGCATGCGATAGACTCGTCACTGGATGTGGTCGACGTGAACGAAGACATGGCGCGAACGAAGCGAAACCTCGTTCGCATGGCCCGGCGCGTCGTCCTGCTTGCGGATTCGAGCAAATGGGGCGTCAGCGGGACCTCCAAGGCATTTTCGCTGTCGGCCGTCGATGTGGTGATCACCGACGATGGCCTGCCCGGTCCGATACGCAGCCAGCTTGAGAGGATCGGGGCCAAGGTGATCTATGCCTGAACCCGTCGCGGTCCTTGGCCGCGACGAAAGGATCCAATGCGCGCATGACCCATGGGCTTGGTGCCGGCCGTCGGCCGTTTTTTCATGTCCGTCATTTTCTCCTCCCGAAGGGCTGGTGGCCTCCGATGCTGCGCCAGCGTTCTCACATGCTCTATAAAAATTTTACGCGCGTCAAGATTTAAAATGCGCTATAGCGAGTCACGAAAATTGTCCGCCGCCATCGCGACGGGCTGTCTCGGTCGCTGCCGCATTGGGAGGTCGGAAGGAAAATGCAAGCAAAATCAGTGGCGAAGCTCGGCATCGGTGTTATCGGGTGCGGTAACATCTCAATGACCTATCTGCGCAATGCGGCACTTTTCACCGGTGTGGAACTGCGTGCTTGTGCCGATATTTCCGCCGACATGGCCACCTTGCGCGCCAAGGAATATGGCATCCGCGCGCTCGGCGTCGATGCGCTGCTGGCCGACCCGGAGGTCGATCTCGTCCTCAACCTCACAATTCCTTCGGCGCATTTCGACATCTCGTTTTCGGCGCTTTCGGCCGGAAAACATGTCTTCACCGAAAAGCCGTTGGCGACGTCTGCCAGCGACGGGCGCCGCCTGGTCGCCGAGGCGGCGAAGCGCGGGCTTGCTCTGGGCTCGGCGCCCGATACTTTCCTTGGCGCTGCCGGACGCCGGGCGCGCCGCCTGATGGACGAGGGCGCCATCGGCCGCGCCGTGACCGGCACCGCCTTCATGATGGGGCGCGGCATGGAGCACTGGCATCCCAACCCGCAATTCTATTACCAGCCGGGCGGCGGTCCCGTCTTCGACATGGGGCCTTATTATCTGACGATGCTGGTCAACCTGCTCGGTCCGGTTGCCCATGTCATGGCGATGGCGACGCGCGGCCAAGAGGAGCGCCTGATCACCGCTGACGGCCCTTACAAGAACACCAGCTTCAGGGTCGGCACGCCGACCAACATTCTGTCGCTGCTCGAATTCCGCTCCGGCGCCACTGTCACCTTCGGCGCCTCCTGGGACGTCTTCAGGCATTCCAATCATCCGATCGAACTGCACGGCACGGAAGGCTCGCTCAGGCTGCCCGACCCCGACACGTTTGGCGGCACCGTCTCGCTTTCGGCGCGCGGCGCAGATTGGAGGGATTTCGCGAGCGAGAGTGAACTCTATGGCGCGCGCAACTGGCCCTATGCCGCGCCCGACCGCGCCAACTACCGCATGCTCGGCGTCGCCGACCTCGCGCGGTCGCTGTCGGAAGGCAGGAGACCGCGCGCGTCCGGCGAGCTTGCACTGCATGTGCTGGAGATCATGGAAGCGATCCTCGCTTCGGGTGAGAGCCAAAATTCCGCCGCGGTCGTCGGCACCGTCGACCAGCCGCCGCTGCTTAGCGAGGACGAAGCGGCGAGACTGCTTGCCTGAGGCACTCGTCGAGCGGAATCCGATGGGCTTTTGGCAGTCTTCAGGCCGACTGGCGCATCACCAGCGTCGCGTCGAGGTTGACCTTCGGCGCGACGGTCGTGCCGTCCTCGTCGAGCAGGGTAAGCAGCGTCTCGACGCTGCGGCCGGCCATGGCGGCGAAATCCTGCGCCATGGTGGTGAGCGCCGGGCAGGTGTAACGGCTGAGCGGATGGTCGTCGTGGGCTGCGACGCGCAGGTCGCAATCCGCCTTGCGGCCCACCTTCAGCCCTTTGGAGTAGGCGGCCGCCATCACGCCGAAGGCGAGACGGTCATTGGCGCAGAGGATGGTCTTGCCCGGCAGGCCGCCATTGTCGAGCAGCTTCTCCGTCTGCTCATAGCCGATCCGTTCAAAGTCCCATGTGTAGTCCTCGATGTTGCCGAACACGACGGGTTCCTGTCCGAGCCGGCGCATGGCAGCGATGTAGTTCTCCACCCGCTCGCGCGAATTGTGGTTGACATGGGGGATGTCGAAATAGACCGGGGCGTCGCCCGAGCGGCAAAGATAATCGACGATTGTCGACACGCTCTGCACGTTGTTGTTGCCGACGAAAGGCGTGTCGCCTTCGAGATAGGTGTCGAAATAGACGATCGGGATCGCTTGCGTCAGCTTCTCGATCGCCTTCGGGTCCGAGCGCCGGCCAAGC
Organism: Mesorhizobium sp. M1E.F.Ca.ET.045.02.1.1; assembly: GCF_003952485.1. Lineage (NCBI taxonomy): Bacteria > Pseudomonadati > Pseudomonadota > Alphaproteobacteria > Hyphomicrobiales > Phyllobacteriaceae > Mesorhizobium > Mesorhizobium sp. M1E.F.Ca.ET.045.02.1.1. The sequence continues at coordinate 7,139,057 of NZ_CP034447.1, read as the reverse complement.
GGGGCGACGAGCGCGCCGGAGACTTTCAGCGACAGGATGGTCCGCGTCGCCTCGGCCTCGAGTTCGCTCGATCCATGCGAGGAGATGACGATCGGCCAGTAACCCTCGTCACGCAGCCTGAGCTCGATGCGGCTGACCATCTCGGAATAGAAGGGGTCGGTCACCGTCGGCACGACGATGCCGATGCTGCGGGTGCGCTTGCGGTTGAGATTGCGGGCGAAGAGATTCGGCTGGTAGTCGGACGAGCGAAGCGCGTCCTCGATGCGCTTGCGCGTCGCCGGCTTGACGCTGGTCGGGTCGTCGAAAAATTTCGACAGTGTCGGCCTGGAGACGCCGCAGGAACGGGCGAAATCCTCCATCGTCTTGTGCGTCATCGGCATCCAAACCCTCGCGACATGGATATCCCACCACTGGTCCCATGCGCTGCCCCGGCGCTACATAGGGCGCACCGGCGCGCGACTGCAAGTTGAAACTTTACAGGAAGCTTTGCAAGTTTCAACGCGGAGGGAGAAATTATTGCATGCGTAAATTTATTAATTGACGTTGAAAAGAGCAGGCCGTATCCACTTTTCAGGGAATACGCCGTGCACGGCGAGAGCCGGGAGGACGTGATGAAGAAGCTGGTCTCAGCCGGCGAGATTCTCGTCGAGATCATGGCCGAACGGATCGGCCAGAGCTTCCTCGAGCCAGGGCCGCTGGTCGGGCCTTTCCCGTCCGGCGCGCCGGCCATCTTCATCGGCCAGGCGGCGGCGCTCGGTCAGCCCGCCGCTCTCATCGGCGCCGTCGGCAAGGATGATTTCGGCCAGCTCAACATCGACCGGCTGCGTATGCTCGGCGCCGACGTTTCGGCGATCGCCGTCCATGAAGGCCATGCCACGGGCACGGCCTTCGTCACCTACCGCAGCGACGCGTCCAGGCATTTCGTCTTCAACATCCGCAACAGCGCCGCTGGCCTGCTGGCGATGAACGATGCGGCCAAGCGGCTTCTGGTCGGCGCCGACCATGTCCATGTCATGGGTTCCTCGCTGTTTTCCGATCGCGCCACCGAAGTCGCGCTCGCCGCGATCGCGGCGGTGAAGGCCAAGGGCGGCACCGTGTCCTTCGATCCCAACATCCGTCGCGAGATCATGCAGGCTTCCGGCATGCGCGAGGCGCTCGACAAGGTGCTGGCGCAGACCGATGTCTTCCTGCCCAGCGGCAACGAGTTGTTCCTGTTCTCCTCGACCGGTGACGAGCGGGGCGCGGTCGACGAACTCCTTGCACGAGGCATCTCCTGCATCGTCTTGAAGAAAGGCGCCGAGGGCGCCGCTTATCACGACCGCAAGGGCACGGTCGTCATGCCCGGCTTTGCCGTCAAGGAAGTCGACCCGACCGGCGCCGGCGACTGCTTCGGCGCGGCTTTCGTTTCCTTCTGGCTGCGCGGCGCCGCACCCGCCGATGCGTTGCGCATCGCCAATGCCTGCGGCGCGCTCGCCGTCACCCGCAAGGGGCCGATGGAAGGTATTCATCGGCTGGCGGACGTTGAAGCTTTCATCGCGCAGGCAGGATCACGCGCATGACCGGCGCCACGACAAGATTTGCCGGGATCGCCGCTCGGCGCACGGCAGGCGGGAAGGGCGGCATCGCCTCGATCTGTTCGGCGCATCCGCTGGTGATCGAAGCGACGCTCCGTCACGGTGCGGTGCACGGCGCGGATGTGCTGATCGAGGCGACCTGCAATCAGGTCAACCATGAAGGCGGCTATACCGGCATGACGCCGGCTGCTTTCCGCAGCTTCGTCGAGACGCATGCCGCCGGCACGGGCTTTCCGTTCGACCGGCTGATCCTTGGCGGCGACCATCTGGGACCCAATCCGTGGAAGCATCTGCCTGCTGGCGACGCGATGCGGAAAGCCGCGGCGATGATCGACGCCTATGCCGGCGCCGGCTTCACCAAGCTGCATCTCGATACCAGCATGGCCTGCGCCGACGATCCGGTGGCGCTCGCCGATGAAACGATCGCCGCGCGCGCTGCCGACCTTGCGGCGGTCGCCGAGGCCGCGGTCGCCCGCATAGGCGGCCAAAAACCCGTCTATATCATCGGCACCGAAGTGCCGGTTCCGGGCGGTGCGCTGGAAGCGCTCGACCATATGCATGTGACCGAACCCGCCGACGCGCTGCGCACCGTCGAAGTCCACCGCGAGGCCTTTTCCCGCCTCGGCCTCGATGCCGCCTTTTCCCGCGCCATCGGCGTCGTCGTGCAGCCCGGCGTCGAATTCGGCAATGCCGACATCATCGCCTATGCGCCTCCGAAAGCGACGAAGCTGGTGGCGTCGCTGGAGAGCGTGCCGCAATTCGTCTTCGAAGCGCATTCGACCGACTACCAGACAGGGGAGGCGCTCGCCGCGCTTGTGCGTGACGGCTTCGTCATCCTTAAGGTCGGTCCGTGGCTCACTTTCGCGCTGCGCGAAGCGCTCTACGGACTGAGCTACATCGCCGACCAATTGGTGCCCGATCCATCGCGCGAAAGCCTGCCGGTGGCGATGGAGCGCGTCATGCTGGCTTCGCCCGTCAACTGGCAGAAATACTATCCGGGCACACCCGACGGGCAGCGCCTGCAGCGGCATTTCTCCTTCAGCGACCGCATCCGCTACTACTGGCCGTCGCCCGACGCGCAGCACGCGACCGAAGCGCTGCTGGCTGCACTTGGCGATCGGGAGATTCCCCGCCCTCTGATCAGCCAGTATCTGGCGCATCTCGACACCGAGATCGCCGCTGGCCGGATCAAGCCGACCGCTCATGAGCTTCTGGTCGGCAGCGTCACGCGCGTCCTCGACATCTACCGCAACGCCACGAACGCCTAGTAAACCGGCGTCGCCATATGCCGCGGCGTCGGCCACTCGGCCGTGATGTCCGGCTGCACGGGCCGTTCGAGATAGGTCGATAGCACCACATAGCTGCGCGTCGAGACCACGCCCGGCGTCTCGTAGATGCGCGACAGCAGGCCTTCCAGCGCCCGCGTGTCCTCGGTGCGCACCTTGAGCAGCATGCAGGTATCGCCGGCGACGGAATGGATCTCTTCCACTTCCGGGCATTCCGAAATCGCCATCAGCTCCGGCGTCTTGCCCCAGCCCCTGGTGTCGATATGCACGAAGGCCAGCAGCGGCTTCTTCACCGCCTTCGGATCGATGATTGCCGAGGTGGCGCGGATGGCGCCGCTGCGGCGCAGCCGCTTCACCCGTTCATGCGCGGCCGGCGGCGACAGGCCGACGCGATCGCCGAGTTCGGCATAGCTGATGGTCGCGTCGTCGACGAGAACGCCTAATATTTTTCTGTCGATCGGGTCGATCTCGCGAGCAGGTTGCCTGTTCCGCTGAACGTCATCTGTTTCTGCATCCATATCGAAATTCCCATTGATGCTGAATTAAATTCGGCCACTATGACGATATGTCGAACGGCGATCAATCAGCAATTCTGACCGCGGCGCCCCGCGCGCCGATCCCGGCGGCAGCCTATCTGCTCACCGGCTGCATCGCCGTCATCGGCTCCAACTCCCTGGTTCTCGGACCGATCGCGCCCGCCGTCGCGGCGTCGTTCGGGGCCAGCGTGCCGTCGGTGATGACGGCCGCTGCCGCTTTCGGCCTCGGCACCTCGGCCAGCGCGCTCTTCCTCGCCCGCTACATCGACAGGATCGGCGCGCGCCGCATGCTGCAGGGCGCTTTGCTGTTGCTTGCGCTTGCGCTGGTGGCCAGCGCGCTCGCGCCGACAGTGGCGGCGCTGGTCGCGGCCCAGCTCGTGGCCGGCATCGCCGCCGGCGTCGCCATGCCGGCGATCTACGCCAGCTCGGCGGCGATCGCGCCGCCCGGCCGAGAGAGCGGCACGATCGGCGTCGTGCTGACCGGCTGGACACTCTCCATGGTCGCCGGCGTGTCGCTGTCGGCCGTGCTTGCCGATCTCATCCATTGGCGCGCCGTCTTCGCCGCCGTGGCGCTGCTCGCCGGAGCCACCGTCGCAGGCTTGACGATGAGATCGCTGCGCGACGTCAGGAAAATCGGCCCGGCGCTATCGCCGCTGGGCGCCCTAGCTGTGCCTGGGATCGTCCCGTTGCTCATCGCCTGCGGCGCCTTCATGACTGCCTTCTACGGTGTCTATGGCTATCTCGGCGATCATCTGCACAAGAACCTCGGCGAACCCGTCAGCGCCAACGGCCTTGCGGCGATCGCCTATGGCCTCGGCTTTGGCGCTGCCGCATTGCTCGACGGCCTCATCGACCGTCTCGGCGCCCGCCGCGTCATGCCTTTCGCCTATCTGCTGGTCGCCGCCGTCTATGCCGCGATGGCCATGCTGAGCGGCGGCTTCGGTCTGCTGATGGCGACGATTGCCGTCTGGGGTCTTGCCAATCATTTTGGGCTGAATGTCCTGGTCATGCGGCTGACGGCGCTCGACCCTTCGCGGCGCGGCACCATCATGGGCTTGAACAGCGCGGTCACGTATCTTGCGGTTACCGTCGGCACCGCCGGTTTCGGACCGCTCTACACCAGCCTCGGCTTCGCCAACTGCGCCCTGATCGCCGCCTTGTTGATGCTGGTGGCGGCGTCGGCTGCGGCATGGCGTTCGGCTGGCGCCCGGCAATAGGCTTGCGTCTCCGTCAGCTCCTTCTATCTGTTTGACGCAATTCCGGACGGGAAAACCGTTTCACACTGTTCCTGGAATTGCTCTAAGGCTGGCTTCCGAACCGGACCGGAGCCACAATGAAGACGACGCTCGAGATCACCGCCGAGCCCTTGCCACGGGACCTGGCCTTTGTGGGTGAAAACCTTACTGCTTTCAATGACAGCGACGTCGGCGCCTCGGGCCGGAAGACACTCGCCGTCTTCGTGCGCGACGATGCCGGCGCGATCGTTGCCGGCATATCCGGCTACACCGCCTGGGGCTGGCTCTACGTGCAATGGCTCTGGGTCGACGAAAAGATGCGCGGCCGGCGCATCGCCGCCAGCATGCTGGACGCCGCGGAACGGGAGGCCATTACACGCGGTTGCCACGGTGCCTGGATCGACACCTTCAACCCGACCGCCGCCAAGGTCTATGAGCGCCAGGGCTACCGACCGTTCGGCATGCTTCCCGACTTCCCCGTGGGCCGCAGCCGCATCTTCCTGCAGAAGAAATTGCGCTGACGATCAGCCTGCGAGCTTTCCGCCCTGCATCGGCTGCGGCACGCCGGTGGTGCTCGGGAAGCTGATCGGCAGGCCGCGCAGCACGCGCACCGCCAGGAAGGCGAAGCACTCCGCCTCCACCGCATCGCCCTTCCAGCCAAGGGCCTCGGCTTGCACCACTTCGACGCCGGCGCGGCGGCCGAGCATCGCCATCATCGTCGGGTTGCGGCGGCCGCCGCCGCTCACCGCCAGCCGCTTCGGCCTGCGCGGCAACAGGTCGAGCGCCTTGCCGACGGCGGACGTGGTGAAGGCCGTCAGCGTCGCCGCGCCGTCCTCCGCGCCGAGCCCGTCGGCCATCGCTGCCGTGAAATCGAAACGATCGAGCGACTTCGGATAGGGCTTTGTGAGATAGGGATGCTGCAGCAGCCTGGCGAGCCTTGCCTCGTCGACCGTGCCCGCGGCCGCCAGCTTGCCGTCCCGGTCCATCTCGCCGAGACCTTTCGCCTTGATGAAATCGTTGACCGGCGCATTGGCCGGTCCGGTGTCGAAGGCGACGATATTGTCCTTGCCATCCCACCAGGTGATGTTGCCGACGCCGCCGAGATTGAGCACAGCGGTGTCGCCGCTGGCGTCGGCCTCTTTCAGCAGCGCCGCGTGATAGGCGGCGGCTAAAGGCGCGCCTTGCCCGCCGGCCGCCACGTCGGCCGAGCGGAAGTCATAGGCGACCTTGGTGCCGAGCAGCGCCGCCATCAGCTCGCCGTCGCCGAGCTGGCGCGTCCGGCCGATCCGCCCCGGCTGCGGGGCGCGGTGCAGCACCGTCTGGCCGTGGAAGCCGACGACGCCGATATCGGCCATGGTCATGCCCTGGCTCTCGACGAGATCCTTGACCGCGGCCGACTGAGCCCTCGTCAGCGCCTCCTCGGCCCCGCGGAAGATCGCCGGCTCCGGCCCTTCGAAATTCCACGCGCGGGCTTGGCGCAGGGTCTCTTCCAGAAGCGTGCGGATCGATTGCGGGTAGGGGGCTAAAGTGTAGGTGCCGAAGTCGGCGATGCGCTCGCCGTCGGTCTTGATCAGCGCCACGTCGATGTTGCCGTCGAGCACCGTGCCGGTCATCAGGCCGACGGCCCAGATTGGTTCCATGGTCGTTCCTCGAATCGCCGTTGGACCACGTGTCGGACGGATCGCTTCGGCAGGCAAGCCCTTCGCGACAGCCGGCGCTTGCCGCATAGGTCGGCGGCCTTTTTGCGCCAGACACCAGAAATGGAGTAACGCCGTTCTTGCCTCTTGTCGCGTAAGGCGCGAGCTTGTGCGACCATCGGCACCGGCCGAACGTCCAAGGAGGAACGACATGGCAGCCAACGTCGCAGTGATCGCTGGCGCCGGGCAGGGCCTTAGCGCCTCGCTGGCGCGGCTTCTCAGCAAGGAAGGTTTCCGCGTCGTCCTCGCCGCACGCAATGTCGACAAGCTGGCCGCGCTGGTCCAGGAGACTGGCGCCCAGGCGGTCGAGACCGATGTGTCGGATGCAGCCTCCGTCGCACGGTTGTTCGAGGCGGCCGACAAGGCCGGCCCGCTCGAAATTGCCGTATTCAACGCCAGCGGCCGCACGCGCGGCCCGATCGCCGAACTCGACCCCGAGGCGGTCAAGCAGGCCCTGCTGGTCGGCGCCTATGGCGGCTTCCTCGTCGGCCAGCAGGCGGCGCGCCGGCTCATGGCGCGCGGCTCCGGCTCGATCCTGTTCACCGGCGCCACCGCAAGCCTCAAGGGCTTCTCCGGCTCGGCCGGCTTTGCCATGCCGAAATTCGGGCTTCGCGGGCTGGCACAGTCGATGGCGCGCGAGCTTGGTCCGAAGAACATCCATGTCGCGCACTTCATCATCGACGGCCAGATCGAGCCGCCCGGACAGGCGGCCGATCCGGACCGCCCCGATCGTCGCCTGTCACCCGACGCGATCGCCGAAACATACCTTGCGGTCCACCGCCAGCATCGCAGCGCCTGGAGCTTCGAGGTCGAGCTCAGGCCCTGGGTCGAGGCGTTCTGACGATCATTCGGCAACTGCCCGGTAGCTGCCGTTCTCCAAGTCATAAAATCTTTGAGAGAATATTTTCCGCGTTCCGTTAGATAGGAAATGCGCTTCTTTGCCCGCTCGGGCAGCATTGGCGATGCTGATATCAAGGCTTCGCATTCCGCCAGGCCGAAATGATTTCAGGATCGCAAGGAACGCATCATGCCCGAACGCGGAAACGCTTCAAATTCTCTCGTTACGTCAATTAGCAGGCGAGCCGGACTTGCCGCGCTTCTCGCCGCGACATTTGCCGTCATCGGCCTAACCGCGCCGTCGCCGTCCTTCGCCGAGGACAAGAAGGCGATCAAGGTCGGCATCATCAGCGGCGAGGATGAGGATGTCTGGCGCGTCGTCACCACCGAGGCGGCCAAGAAAGGGCTGACGATCGAGACCGTGGTCTTCAACGATTATACCCAGCCCAACGAAGCGCTGGAACGCGGTGAGATCGACGCCAACGCCTTCCAGCACAAGCCCTATCTCGACAACCAGATCAAGACTCAAGGGTATCACATCGTGCCGGTCGGCTATACCGGCGTCTGGCCGATCGGCCTCTACTCGAAAAAGCATGGCAAAGTCGCCGACCTGCCGGAAGGCGCAGTCATCGGCCTGCCGAACGATCCCTCCAATGAGGGCCGCGCGCTGCATGTCCTGGAGCATGAGGGCCTGATCAAGCTGAAGGACGGCACCGGCATCCTGGCCACGACCGCCGACATTGCCGAGAACCCGAAGAAGCTGGAGATCAAGGAACTCGACGCCGGCATCGTCGGCCGTTCGGTCGACGATCTCGACGCGGCCGTGGTCAACACGGACTGGGCCTTGAAAAGCGGTCTCACGCCGGAAAACCGCATCGCGCAGGAGTCGATTGCCGACAATCCCTACCGCAACTTCATCGCGGTCAAGGCCGGCAGCGAGAACGAGCCCTGGGTGAAAACCCTGGTCGCCGCCTATCAGAACGAGACGGTGAAGGCCGAGTTCGACAAGGTCTACAAGGGCACCGGCATCAGCGCCTACTGATCGCCTTCGGCGGCATCTCGATCAAGCCGGCGGTCCGCGTCAAAGCGGACCGCCATCGCATTGCCGGAAGCGGATGGAAACAGGAACAGCGATGAACCAGCATGTCACGGCGCCGGCCGAAACAACGGACCCGGTGCCGGTCGGCGCGGTCCCGGCGGAAGATGTTGTGCGTCTCGTCGACCTCAAGCGTCGCTTCGGCGCGACGGCGGCGCTCGACGGCGTCTCGCTTACGGTGCGGAAGGGCGAGATCCTCGGCATCATCGGCCGCAGCGGCGCCGGCAAGTCAACGCTGATCCGCTGCCTGAACGGCCTGGAGCAGCCGGATTCGGGCGAGGTCTTCATCGAGGGCCGTGAGATCAGCCGCCTCGGTGAGCGTGAATTGCAGCCGCTGCGCCGTCGCATCGGCATGGTCTTCCAGCACTTCAACCTTCTGTCGGCGAAGACCGTCGAGGAAAACGTCGCGCTGCCGCTCAAGATCGAAGGTCGGCCGCACGCCGAGCGCCTGGCGCGCGCCGCCGAACTGCTGCGGCTCGTCGGCCTGTCCGAGAAAGCCAAGGCCTATCCGGCCTCGCTCTCGGGCGGGCAGAAGCAGCGCGTCGGCATTGCCAGGGCACTCGCCGCGCGACCGGCATTGCTGCTGTCCGACGAAGCGACCTCGGCGCTCGATCCGGAGACGACGCGCTCGATCCTCTCATTGCTCAAGGACATCAATTCCAGGCTCGGTCTCACCATCCTGCTCATCACCCATGAGATGGAGGTGATCCGTTCGATCGCCGACCGCGTGGCGGTGATCGACGCCGGCCGGATCGTCGAGGAAGGCGCCGTGTGGCAGGTCTTCGCCAATCCGAAATCAGAGATCACGCGCAGCCTGCTCGGCGCCATCCGGCCGCAACTGCCGCCCGAGATTGCCAACCGGCTGGTCGCCGGCGAGGGCGCGGAAACAATCCTTAAGGTCGATGTAGCCGGCGAAGCGGCGCGTGGTCCGCTGCTGTCCGATCTGAGCGCCAGTGTGCCCGGCCCGATCCGCCTCGTGCATGGCGGCATCGACCATATCCAAGAGCAACCTGTCGGCACGCTGTTCCTCGCCGTTCCCGGCGCCGACGCGGCGCGTCTTGCGCGAACAATCGCATTCCTGAAGGACCGCCACGCGCGGGTGGAGGTGCTTGGCCATGTCGCCAGTCCTGTTTGAGCTTCTCATCCGCTCGATCTGGGAGACGGTCCTGATGACGGGCGCTTCCGGCCTCATTTCGCTGGTGTTCGGCCTGCCGCTTGGGCTGGCGCTGGTCGCCACCGATCGCGGCGGCATTGCCGAAAACCTGTGGGTGAACCGCATCCTCGGCGCTTTGATCAACGGCTTCCGCTCGGTTCCTTTCATCATCCTTCTGGTGGCGCTGATCCCGGTGACGCGGCTGATCGTCGGCACGTCGATCGGCACCTGGGCGGCGATCGTGCCGCTGTCGATCGCTGCAACGCCCTACTATGCCCGCATCGCCGAAGTGTCGCTGCGCGAGGTCGATCACGGCCTGATCGAGGCGGCCCGCGCCATGGGCGGCAACCGCTGGACAATCATCCGCGAGGTGCTGGTGCCGGAAGCGCTGCCCGGCATCGTCGCCGGTTTCACGGTGACGCTGGTGACGCTCGTCGGCGCCTCGGCCATGGCCGGCGCCATCGGCGCCGGCGGTCTCGGCGACCTCGCCATCCGCTACGGCTACCAGCGTTTCGAGACCAGCGTCATGATCGCCGTGGTTGTCGTGCTGATCGTGCTGGTCTGCGGCATCCAGTGGATCGGCGACCGGCTGGTCGCGCGGCTGGATCATCGCTGATGAGCGACACCCGACTAGCGCATCGAACGCAATTTGCCGCAAAAGCCGGGAATTGAGCGGCGGCTTGCTCCGTTTGCAATGAGATTGGTCGGCGCGTTTCTTCACCCGCAGTGACGCGCATGTCATCGTGCGGTGGGGTCACCAGATCAATTCCAGGAAAAATGCACAGCGGTTTTCCGACCGGAATTGCGAAAGACAAAGAGTTGCCGCAAGAGGAGCCTGTCCATGGCCAGAATAATCCCGGTGCTCGATCTCGACCGCCTTGAGCAGGGCGCGTCGGAACTGCGGACTTTCTTGCTTGATCTGCGAACGGCGGCCCGCGATGTCGGCTTCTTCTACCTCAGCGGCCACGGCATAGCGCAGTCCGATATCGACGCGGTGCTCAATGCCGCGCGCCACTTCTTTGCCTTGCCGGAAGCTGACAAGCTCGCCATCGAGATGGTGAAGTCGCCGCAATTCCGCGGCTACACGCGCGCCGGCGGCGAACTGACCAGAGGCAAGGCCGACTGGCGCGAGCAGCTCGATATCGGCGTCGAGCGCACGACCATCACGCAAAGGCCGGGCGTGCCGGCCTGGACGCGGCTGCAGGGCCCGAACCAGTGGCCTTCGGCGCTGCCCGAGCTGAAGCCGGCGCTGCTTGCCTGGCAGGCGAAGGCGACGGAGGTCGCGATCCGCCTGCTCAAGGCCTTCGCGCTCTCGCTCGACCAGCCGGAAGACGCCTTCGATCCGATCTATCGCGGCGAGCCCAACCATCGCATGAAGATCGTGCGCTATCCCGGGCGCGACACCACCGCCGACGACCAGGGCGTCGGCGCGCACAAGGACGGCGGCTTCCTCACCCTTCTGCTGCAGGACGAGAACAAGGGGCTGCAGGTCGAATATGACGGCAGCTGGGTGAATGTGGATCCGATTCCGCGGACGCTCGTGGTCAACATCGGCGAGCTGCTCGAACTTGCCTCGAATGGGTATCTCAGGGCAACCGTGCACCGTGTCGTCACGCCGCCGGCCGGTGTCGAACGCATCTCGGTGCCGTTCTTCTTCGGCGCTCGCCTCGACGCGACGATCCCGCTGCTCGACCTGCCGGAGGAATTGGCGGCCGAGGCGCGCGGTCCGGCCAGCGATCCCGACAATCCGCTGTTCCGCAACGTCGGAACCAATGTGCTGAAAAGTCGGCTGAGATCGCACCCCGACGTGGCGCGGCGGCACTATGCAGATCTGCTGGAAAAGGCGGCGACAGCCGGCTGAGGTTTCGCGGCTGCCTGAGCGAGATTTTTTCGCATTTTGGACAGTTTTTGGAATTCTGTTCGTCGCAAACCGGCCGGCTGAAGCCCAAATAACGGGTATCGTCCGGTGTTTTCCTCCCATTGCGCCGGGCGATGTTCCCCTCTGAAGGTTATGACCTTCATTCTTTGGCCGGGCCGCTTTCGCGCCCGGCCTTTTTCTTTGGCGCAAGGACATCGCACTGCGGCTACCATCCCGCAATTGCGCAAAAGAAGAGAAGATTGGCGGGGGGCAAGCGAAGGCGATGCGGATCGCACCAAAAAAGGTCCGAAATCCGAAGCGATCTGGTCGTCGTGTCGGCATTCGACCGGCCCGATGAAGGAGCCCGACATCTTATAATTAACATGTAAATTAGGTCTTGACGCGGAATGCCAAGCATCGTTTTTTAAGCCAATGCCTGCTTCCGTGGACGGGATTGCCGCTCTCGGCAAGGCCGCGGATAGAGCTGCGATATGAGCCTTAATATTTTGCCGCAAGTTGTATTGTATTGGATTTCTCGGAGACCTGAATTTGCTGCCGTCCAACCCCCGCCGCTCTTTGCCGATGGCTCTTCTGCGCGCTCGCGAAGTGATCATGGCGCATTTTCGGCCGATGCTTGTCCGCCACGACATCACCGAGCAGCAATGGCGCGTGCTGCGCGTTCTCGCCGAAACCGGGCCGCTGGAAGCGACCGAACTCGCCAACCGCGCCTCGATCCTGCCGCCCAGCCTCACCCGCATCATCAGAGCGATGGAGGAGCGGGCATTCATTACCCGCAACAAGGTCAAGGATGACGGCCGCCGCGCCCTGCTCGCCATCAGCCCGGCCGGCGTGGCGCTGGTCGAAGAACTGGCGCCCGAGCGCTTCGCTATCTACGAGGCGATCGAGAAGCGCTACGGCGCCGAAGAGCACGCGCGCCTGCTGGATATGCTGGAAAACCTGATCCAGTCGGAGTCGACCGAGAGCTGAGGGGCCGAACCTCGTCCGGCCGGGGGCGGGTCACCTGCGACGCGCTCCAGCTTCTTCGGATGCTGTTCCCGCCGAAGGCTGGCGCGGCCGGTCTAATTGCAAAGCCTGAAATCGGCGTAAGAGCTAAGCCATGAATCGCGGCAGCCCTGCCGCCAGCGCATCGACCGCCAGCCGCACCTTCAGCGGCAGATGCGGCGTTTGCAGCCAGAGCGCGTGGCAGTCGTAGAGATAGTCCGCCTGGTCCTGCAGCAGCCGCACCAGCGCGCCGGCTTCGATGCGTCGGCGCACCAGCCAGTGCGGAAGCCAGGCAAGACCCATGCCGTCGGTCGCAGCATCGGCAATCGCGTCGAGGTCGTCGAGCCGTAGCCGGCCGGCAGGTGCGATCTCGGTCACGGAACCGTCGTCGCGCGGGAACAGCCATGGCTGCAACACCTGGCCGAGCCGCCGGTAGATGATCGCCTGATGATCGGCAATGTCCTCCAGGCCAAGCGGCCGGCCGAACCTCTCGATGTATGACGGCGAAGCACAGACGATCATGCGCTGACGCGCGACGCGGCGAGCGATGATGCCGGCCCTGTCGTCGAGCGTACCGGTGCGGATCGCCAGATCGAAGTTGTCCTCGACGAGGTCGGCGAAGCGGTCGCTGAGCGACAGGTCCAACTCCAGCGTCGGATACCGGCGCGCGAGCTCGAGCAGGACCGGCGTGACGCAGTGGCGGCCGAAATGCGCTGGCATCGTCACGCGCAGTTTGCCGTGCGGCTCCGACAACTGGTTGGCCGCCAGCGCATCCGCGGCCTCCACCTCCGCCAGCACGATGCGGCAGCGCTCGTAATAGGCGCGGCCGAAATCGGTCAGGCTCTGCCGGCGCGTCGTGCGGTTGAGAAGCCGGACGCCCAGGCGCTCCTCGAGGAAGCGGACATGCTTGCCGACCATCGGGCCCGACAGGTCGAGCGCCGCCGCGGCGGCCGCGAACGAGCCGAGATCGACAGCCCTGACGAACACCTCCATGCTTTCGAGGCGATCCATATCCCAAACCAACTGTTTCGACTGTTCTGCTTGAAGACCGATTTATCGCCATAAAGGGCGCCCGCATAGTCAACTCCGTCATTTTGATTTGGAGTTGAATGGATGGCGCGAATTGTTCGCTTTCACTGTCACGGCGGTCCCGAGGTGCTGCGCATCGAGGATGTCGAGGTGCCGCCGCCTGGTCCGGGTGAGCTGCGGATCCGCGTCAAGGCGTTGGGACTGAACCGCGCCGAGGCCCTGATGCGCAAGGGCGCCTATATCGAGACGCCGGCGCTGCCGTCTGGCCTCGGCCTCGAGGCGGCGGGCATCGTCGAGGCGGTTGGCGAGGGCGTCGATGGTCTTGCGCCGGGCGATGCGGTCAGCATCATCCCGCCGCGCTCGATGGCGCGCTGGCCGGCCTATGGCGAGCTCGTCACGTTTCCGGCGGAACTCGTCGTCAAGCATCCGCCATCGCTTGGCTTCGAAGCCGCCGCCGCGACATGGATGCAGTATCTCACCGCCTATGGCGCGCTGGTCGACATCGCCCGTCTCGGCCGCGGCGAGCCCATCGTGATCACCGCCGCGTCAAGCAGCGTCGGGCTGGCCGCGATCCAGATCGCCAACAGCATCGGCGCCGCGCCGATTGCCGTGACGCGGACGTCGGCCAAGAAGAGCGCTCTGCTCGATGCCGGCGCCGACTATGTCGTGGCCTCGCAGGAGGAGGACCTCGAAGCGCGGCTGAAGGAGATAGCGCCGCAGGGCGTGCGCGTCGTCCTCGATGCGGTAGGTGGTCCGATCTTCACGTCGTTGACGGCGGCGATGTCGCGCGGCGGCATGCTCCTTGAATATGGCGGCCTGAGCCCCGAGCCGACGCCGTTCCCGCTCTTCGAGGTGCTGGCCAAGACGCTGACGCTGCGCGGCTACCTCGTCCACGAAATCACCGGCGATCCAGCGCGGTTGGAAGCGGCCAAGCGCTTCATTTTGGGCGGCCTCGCGGCTGGCGCGCTGAAGCCGGTGATCGCGAGGACCTTCCCGTTCGACGAAATCGTCGAGGCGCACCGCTTCCTCGAATCCGGCGAGCAGTTCGGCAAGGTCGTGGTGACGGTTTGAAGCCTGCGAAGGATTTGAGCTAAGCTTCGCCGCGCTGGAGGCACATTTCATGGCCGAACGTACGGGTCGAGGAGAAAGCAACGGAGCTGTCGCAAGCGGTCTTGCCGACGACGATCCTCGTCTTGGGCTCATCTACCAGGAGGCGGTGAGAGGTCTCACTCATCAGCAGAGCGTCGTGGAGAATATGAATACCCGCGCCGGCAGCCTTATCTTCGCCACCGCATTCGCAAACTCGTTGCTCGGCGGTGCGGCCCTTTCCGACGGGCTTGGGCTTTGGGACTGGATCGCGGTGGCACTGCTGTTCGGCATCGGCGGGCTGATCGTCTTCATGCTTTGGCCCTATCACCAATACGCATTCCGCTTCGATCCGGAAGAACTGCTCGATCAATATGTCGATGGCGACAGGCCGGCAACGATGTCGGCCATGCGCCGCGCGCTTGCCCTGCGCATCAAGGCGGACATGGCCAGCAACTGGCGGATTATCCAGCGGCTGCGGGTGGCGTTGCAGATCGCGCTGTTCTTTCTGTTGCTCGATATCCTGGCCTGGCTCTTCGCGATTGCCGCCGTTTGATCCGGAGCCGGCGTCATCGGCCCATGGTTCCTGCCGCCGGGCTGATCTCCGATGGTAAGTGCGAAAGGTTTCGGGTTGTCGGTGGCGCCCGCACGCCGAAGGCTCGGACCGTGAAAATCCCACGGTCAAAGAAAACGAGGGGAGTTGTCGGGCGCCGCGGCGGTCGTTCGTCCTTGCGTGCAAAGCGCAAGAACCTGAATAGCTGAAAGATCGTCGCAATCATGCACATCACGCTCGCCAGTCATGCACCCGGAGATCGCCAGTGACTCCCACCATCACCGCCTTCGAGCGGTCGCCCGACGGCGGCAGGGGACAGGCACGCGACATGCGCGTTCGCTGGGCGCTCGAGGAAGTCGGCCAGCCATACGACGTCCGTCTCCTCTCGTTGAGCGCCATGAAGCAACCCGCGCATCTTGCGATCAATCCATTCGGCCAGATTCCGACCTATGAGGAAGGCGATCTCTGCCTGTTCGAGTCCGGGTCGATCGTGCTCCATATCGCGGAACGGCATGCGGGCCTGCTGCCTGAGAACGCAAACGCCCGGGCACGTGCCATCACCTGGATGTTTGCTGCGCTCAGCACGATCGAGCCGCCGATCCTGGAACGCGAAACCGCCGTGCTCCTCGAGCGCGACGCGCCGTGGCACGCTGAACGCCTGCCCATAGTCGAGGATCGCATACGCAAGCGGCTCGGCGAACTTTCCCGTCACCTTGGCGATGCCGACTGGCTCGACGGTGCCTTCAGCGCCGGCGACCTGGTCATGGTCGGCGTGCTGCGCCGGCTGAACAGATCGGGGCTGCTGGGCGAATTTCCGAACCTCGCCGCCTATGTCGCCCGCGCCGAAGCGAGGCCGGCGTTCAGGCGGGCGTTCGATGCGCAGTTGGCGGTTGCCAGGGCTGCGTCGGGTGGGTGACGAGGCGGCTGTCTCGATGCGGCGGCGACGTCGGCAATATGCCGATCTCCGCCGTTCCGCCGGCCTCTCCGTCCTCCAGAGGCGGACGTCTCGACCCGATGCAGATAGGCGGCGGGCACTTCTGCGGAGTGACTTCGGCCGGTAGGGGCTCTAAACTTGAATGCCTTTCTGCCGTCACATAGAGCGCGCCGCATGCCCCGCTTTCTCGCCGTCTACACCATGAAACCCGAAGACCTCGCCCGCTTTCGCAGCCTGCCCAAGCCCGAGCAGGACGCGATCGACGCCGTCGGGTTAAAGCGGTGGGCGGACTGGGAGGAGAGGAACGCCGCATCGTTCCCCGATCGTGGCGGCATGGTCGGCAAGACGATGCGCGTAACCAAGGACGGCATCGCCCGCGCTGTGAACCCCTTCTGCGGCTACATCGTCGTTGAGGCCGAAACCATCGAGGCCGCCGCCCGCCTCTTCGAGAACCATCCGCATTTCTCTGTCTTTCCAGGAGACGGCGTGGACATCATGCCCTTCCTCACCGACCCCGGCGCCCTGACCTCCGCCTGAGTCGCTTTGCCTTTCAATGCACCACCGCTGAAAGGCGTGCGGCCGGATGGTTTCGGACGCGGCAGCTTTGGCGATCCTGACGTCGCAGCTCGCTTTGCGCAAAAATTTAAAACGTTTGCAATTCCAAAAAAGGTGATTACAAACGTTTCAACATCGCGTTCAGGGAGGAACGATTGCCGGCCCGCGTCACCACGCTGAAGGAGCTTGCCGCAAGCCTCGGCCTGTCGATCACGACGGTGTCGCGGGCGCTTGCCGGCCATCAGCAGATCGCCCTGAAGACGCGCGAGCGCGTCGCCCAGGCGGCGCGTCAGGCCGGCTATGTGCCCAACACCGCGGCGCGCACGCTGGTTTCCGGGCGCAGCGGTTTCGTCGGTCTGGTGCTGCCGATCCGCGGGCCCAATCTGGTCGATTCCTTCCTCGGCGAATTCGTCACCGGGCTCGGCGAGGGCCTGGTGTCGCATGGCGCCGATCTCATCCTCGCCACCGCGGCGCAAGACCAGGCCGAGATCGCGGTATTGCGCCATGTCGTCGAATCCGGGCGCGCCGATGGCGTCGTCGTCACCCGTATTGCCGAGGTCGACGAGCGGCTCGCCTATCTGCGCCGGCGCGGCTTTCCCTTCGTCGCCCACGGCCGGCAACTCGACAGCGACTTTGCCTACAACTGGCTCGACACCGACGGCGCGCATGCTTTCGGCGAAGCCTTCGACATGCTCTACGATCTCGGCCATCGCCATTTCGGCCTGGTGACGATTTCCGAGCCGATGACCTTCCGACATCTGAGGCAGGACGGTCTTGCCGCCGCGATTGCGCGTCGCGGCGATCCGTCGGTGCGGCTCGACGTGGGCACTGCCCCGCGCTTCGACCGCGGCGCCCGCATCCAGGCCGTCAACCGGATGCTGCACGGGCCTGAGCGTCCGACCGCCATCGTCGCCCTGTTCGACGAGCTTGCGCTGACCGTGATGGAAGAGGCGTCACGCGCCGGGCTCACGGTGCCGCGCGACCTCTCGGTCATCGGCTTCGACAATGTCCTGGCCTCGGCCTATGCGCCTCCGGGCCTCACCACTTTCGACGCCTCGATCCGCCAGTGCGCGCGCGAGATCGCCGACATGCTGCTCACCGTTATCGCCGACAGACCGGCTGAGCCGCTGACGCGGCTGATCCGGCCGACGCTGGTGCCGAGGGCGAGCCATGGACCCGCGCCGAGAACAAGAAGCTGATGCCGCCATGACGGCGCCTATAGAGGGAGGAAGAGCATGAAGACGATGTTGAAAAGACTGGCGGGTGCCGCGCTGGCCTTGTCGCTTGCCGCCGGCGCCGCCCAGGCCCAGCAGGTGCTGTTCTGGTCGACCCAGGCGCGCCCGGTCGAGGAAACGCAGAAGATGCGCGACCAGGTGCTGAAAGGCTTCGACGGTCCCGTCGACTATCAGGTCGCCGAGGACGGCCCCTGGCTCACCCGCCTGCAGGCTGAGTTGCAGACAGGCTCCGGCACCATCGGCCTGCTCGGCGGCCTGCACGGCGATTTCTCCACCGTCGGCGCCAGCCTTGTCGATCTCTCCGCCGTCGATGTCGGAGGGGTCAAGGTGAACGAGGCCTACAAGAAGCTCGGCATGCTCGGCACCGGCGAGCAGAAATATATGCCCTGGATGCAGGCAACCTTTCTGATGGCGGCCAACAAGCAGGCGCTGCAATATCTGCCGTCGGGTGTCGATCTCAACGCCATCACCTACGACCAGCTTATCGAATGGTCGAAGACTATCGCCGAAAAGACCGGCTCGCCGAAATTCGGCTTCCCGGCCGGCCCGAAGGGGCTGAAGCACCGCTTCTTCGAGGGGTTCCTCTATCCGTCCTACACCGGCTCGATGGTCACCAAATTCCGCTCGGCCGAGGCCGAGACCGCCTGGAACAAGTTCAAGGAGCTGTGGCAGTACACCAACCCGAACTCGACCAATTACGCCTTCATGCAGGAGCCGCTGCTGTCGGGTGAAGTCTGGGTGGCGTTCGACCATGTCGCGCGCCTTGCCGATGCCTTCAACCAGAAGCCCGACGACTTCGTCGCCTTCCCGGCGCCGGCCGGCCCCGCCGGCCGTGGCTTCATGCCGGTGGTGGCCGGCGTCGCCATTCCCAAGACCTCGCCGAATGCGGACAAGGCCAAGGCCCTGGTCGCCTACATGCTGAAGCCGGAAACGCAGATCGCGACGCTGAAGGCGACCAATTTCTTCCCCGTCGTCGACGTCAAGCTGCCCGACGATGTGCCGGCCTCGGTGAAGGCCTTCGCGCCGGTCATCGCCACCATGACCAGCGCCCCGGATGCGTTGCCGGCACTACCGCCGATGAGGCTCGGCGATCTCGGCGGCAAGTTCAACCAGGTCTACACCGACAGTTTCGAGCGCATCGTGCTCGGCGGCGAGGATGTGCACGGCGTGCTCGAAGAGCAGGCGGCGACGCTCAAGGCGATCCTCGACCAGGCGAAGGCGCCGTGCTGGGCGCCCGACAAGCCGTCCGAAGGGGCTTGTCCAGTCGAATAGGATCCTCCCGAGGGGGCGCCCGGAGTTTGTTGCACTCCGGGCGCCCGGACCGCAGCACTGTCGCAGCGCGCAAGGACAAACACCATGAACGGCAAGGCTCTGCCCTATCTGCTGCTGATGCCGGCGACTTTGTTCCTGTGCGTCTTCTTCCTCTATCCCTTCGTGCTCGTCGCCTTCGAGGCGATGACCCGCGACGGCGTCTTCACGCTCGACAATTTCCGCACCATGGCCGCCAGTTGGAAGTTTCCGGCCACCGTCCGCAACACGCTGCTGCTGGCCGCGATCGTCGTGCCGATCCAACTTGCCATGGCGCTTCTGATGGCGAGCGTCGTGTCGCGGCTGGAGACCGGGCGCAGCGCGGCGCTTTACATCTTCGCCATCCCGCTTGGCATTTCCGACCTCGCCGCCGGTTTGATCTGGCTCGCCATCTTCGACCAGTCCGGTTTCCTCAACACGCTGCTTTCCGGCCTCGGCATCGTCGACCGGCCGATCATGTTCCTCGGCTACCAGAGCAAGCTCACGATCTTCATTGCCGTCGTGCTGGCCGAGATCTGGCGAGCCACCGCGATCATGATGGTCATCCTCGTTGCAGGCATGGGCTTGATCCCGAAGGAGTATCACGAGGCGGCCGAAGTGTTTGGCGCCGGCCCGTGGAAGCGCTTCGTGCGCATCACGCTTCCCCTCCTGCGACCGTCGCTGCAGACGGCGATCATCCTGCGCGTCATCCTCGCCTTCGAGGTCTTCGCCGTCGTCGCGGCCCTTGGCGGCGCCAATCTGCCGGTGCTGATGGGCGAGACCTACAACTGGCAATTCACGCTGCAGGACCGCAATGTCGCCGCCGCCTCGGCGCTGCTCATCCTTGCCATCTCGATCGGCTTCACGCTGTTCTTCCTGAGAGTGCTGCGCGTGCCCAAGGAGGCACGGATATGAAGGAGCCCAGGATATGAGCGCCGTCGCCGAGGCGCCGGCTGTCGCGATGGCTGACGCCCGCAAGGCCGGCGACTGGCTGCTCGTCGCCACCGCCATCCTGCTTTGCATCTGGGTGCTGCTGCCGATCTACCTGCTGATCGTCAACGCGCTGTCGTCGCCGCAGGACGTGACCGGCTTTCCCAAGCGCTTCTTCCCGTCCTTCGATCTCGGCAGCCTCGCCTTCTTCATCAACTTCGCCGGTGTCGCCAGGGCGCTGTGGAACTCGGTGCTCGTCGCCACGCTGACGATGATCCTGTCCATCGGCTTCGGAGCGCCGGCCGGTTACGCGCTGTCGCGCTTCGATTTCCCGGGCAAGGGAACGTTCCGCTTCCTGGTGCTGATGACCCGCGCCTTCCCATTGCCGCTGCTCGCGCTGCCGCTGGCGGTGATGTTCATCCGCACCGGGCTCGACGACACCGCGCTCGGCCTGGCGCTGGTGCACACCACGCTGGCGCTGCCCTTCGCCGTGCTCATCACCTTCTCGTTGTTTTCCGGCATCCCGGTCGAGCTCGAGGAGGCGGCGTGGACGCTTGGCTGCACCCGATGGCAGGCCTTTCGCAAGGTGATCCTCCCGCTGGCGCTGCCGGGCATCGCAGCTTCGGCGGTGTTTGCTTTCACCATCTCCTGGAACGAGGTCTTCGCCGCCGCCGTGCTCACCATCGAGAACCGCACGCTGACCGCCTTCCTGCTGCAGAGCCTCGGCGAGTCGCCGCTCTACCTCAAATTCGCCGGCGGCGCGGCTTTGGTCGTGCCGGCGCTGATCTTCATCTTCGCCGTCCGGAAATATCTGTTCGCCATGTGGGGGATCGCCAACCGATGACGCGCGAGAGGAAGAACGCTCATGGCTGAAATCGCCATCAAGGGAGTGGCCAAGCGCTTCGGCGGCTTCACCGCGCTGCATCAGGTCGACCTCGCCGTCGCCGACCAGGAATTCATGGTGCTGCTCGGCGCTTCCGGCTGCGGCAAGACCACGCTGCTCAGGATCGTCGCCGGGCTGGAGACGCCCAGCCAGGGCGAGGTCTGGATCGACGGCCGCCGCGTCGACCATCTGCCGCCGCGCGACCGCGGCATCGCCATGGTGTTCCAGAACTATGCCGTCTTCCCGCATCTGACGGTGTTCGAGA
The DNA here is from genome assembly GCF_003952485.1 of Mesorhizobium sp. M1E.F.Ca.ET.045.02.1.1. Classification (NCBI taxonomy): domain Bacteria; kingdom Pseudomonadati; phylum Pseudomonadota; class Alphaproteobacteria; order Hyphomicrobiales; family Phyllobacteriaceae; genus Mesorhizobium; species Mesorhizobium sp. M1E.F.Ca.ET.045.02.1.1. The sequence goes on along the minus strand of NZ_CP034447.1, from coordinate 7,118,026 downwards.
ACATCGCCTTCGGCCTGCGCATGAAGAAGCTGCCGCAGGCCGATGTCGAGCGCCGCGTCAATCGCACCGCCGAACTGATGCATATCGAGCAGCTTTTGAAGCGCTACTCGGGCCAGCTTTCCGGCGGCCAGCGCCAGCGCGTCGCCGTCGCCCGGGCACTCGCCATGGAGCCGGACGTCATCCTGATGGACGAGCCGCTGTCCAACCTCGACGCGCTGCTCAGGCTGGAGATGCGGGCCGAGCTAAAAGGCGTGCTCGCGGCCTCGAAGACCACGACCATCTATGTCACCCATGACCAGGTCGAGGCGATGAGCCTCGCCGATCGTATCGCCGTCATGCATCAGGGCCGCATCGTCCAGGCGGCGTCGCCGGTCGAGGTCTACCGCAATCCGGCCGCGCGCTTCGTCGGCTCCTTCATCGGCAACCCGCCGATGAATTTCCTGCCTGCGTCCAAAGCCGCGAATGGAAGCTGGAGCGTAGCCGGGCTGACGCTGCCCGGCCCGAAATCGGACAAGCGAAAAATCGAATTCGCCATCCGGCCCGAGGATGTCGACGCCGGTGACAACGGGTTGCAGGCCACCGTGCGCGTCATCGAGCCGCTCGGACCGCACACGCTGGTCACTTGCGACGTCGAAGGCGGCCTGTTTCGCGCGGTGCTGGACTCCAGCGCCACCGTTGCCGTGGGCGACCGCCTGCGGCTCGCCCCCAAGCCCGACCGCATCCGCTGGTTCGATCCAGAAACCACCAACGCCCTCTGAAAGACCTCGAGCCGCCATGACAGCCTCCGCCGCCCAAGACATCATTGCCCGCGCCGTCGAGGTGCTGAAGGAAAACGACCACGGCGACTACACCATACCGACGAAAGGCCTCTATCCGTTCCAGTGGAATTGGGATTCCTGCCTGACGGCGCTTGGCCTCGCCCACTATGACGAGGCGCGCGCCTGGACCGAGATCGAAACGCTGTTCGCACACCAATGGCCCGACGGCATGGTTCCGCACATCGTCTTCCATGTCTGGAACGACGGCTATTTTCCCGGGCCCGAGGTCTGGCGCACCGATCGGCCGACCGCCACTTCTGGCATCACCCAGCCGGCCGTCGCCGGCTTCGCCGTGCGCCGACTGTTCGACCGGGCATGCGACAAGAAGCTGGCAGCCGAGCGGGCTCGCAGGCTGCTGCCCAGGATCGATGCCTGGCACCGTTGGTTCTACGAAAACCGCGATCACAAGGAGGAGGGGCTGGTTGCGATCATCCACCCCTGGGAGTCCGGCCGCGACAACTCCATCGATTGGGACCAAGCCTTCGAGCGCGTGCCGACCGAAGGTGTCGAGCCCTACACACGCCGCGACATCCTGCACGCCGATCCGGCGCATCGGCCGACCCAGGCGCAGTACGACCGCTATCTCTGGCTGGTGCAGCATTTCAGGGAACTGGGTTGGGACAATGCCAGGCTGCACGACGCCTCGCCATTCCAGGTCGTCGATCCCGGCTTCAACGCCATCCTGATCCGCGCCGCGGCCGATCTTGCCGATCTCGCAGAGGTGCTTGGCGAAATGGAGATCGCCAATGCCAATCGCGCCCGCGCCGAAAAGGGGCTGGCGGCGATGGAGCGCCTGTGGAGCGACGCGCATGGCCAATACCTCTGCCTCGACCGTATCACCGGAAAGCTCGTCGACAGCGCCTCGGTCGGCGGCATGCTGCCGGCTTTCGCCGCCATCCCCAACGCGCGCGCCGCCGCGATCGCCGCGACCGTCGAGCGCCTCGCCGGCAAGGCGCGTCACATCGTGCCTTCGCACGATCCCGACGACCCGCGCTTCGATGCCAGGCGCTACTGGCGCGGACCGGTCTGGCTGGTGGTCAACTACATGATCGCCGACGGCCTTCTCGCCGCCGGCCACCCCGAGGTCGCCCGGCGCATCACCCGCTCCAGCCTCGACCTGATCACCGAAAGCGGCTTCGCCGAATATTACGATCCGCTTACCGGAGAACCGCTCGGCGGCGACCGTTTCACCTGGACGGCGGCGATGGTCATCGAGTTTTTGCGCGGAATGTAAGGGCGCGTTCATCGAGCCTGTAAACTTTGCGGCGGCGGGAGCTACACCAGCGCGCCGCAAACGGCTATCAATCGTCGCGTCATCATGCTTCGGGGGTCATGAAGGGGCGGCTTGCAGCTGGATTTGAAAACAATCGAGGCTTTGGCCCCCGACCAGGCTTCGCTTGGCGCCGCCGCCAAGCTGACCAAGCGCTCGACCTGGCCCCGCCTCGAGACGAACGAGCAACTGGGGCTCATCTGCGGCGAATGCCAGACCAGGGTCGCCCCGGCTACGATCCGTCCATGGCCGGTTCGGTCGCGGCATTGGGCATTCCGGTCTTTGCCTGCACACCGGATCACTTCCCCGACATGATGGCGGCGGCGCTGCGCCGGGAGGATATCGGCGCCTGGGCGGCCGGAGCGGACATCAAGCTCATTCGCGCCGATGCGGACACGCCAGGCGCGGCCGAGTAAGCCTGCCGGCCCGACACTCAGAACGGCTTCTCGCCGACGATCTCGAAGCGCTCGACCGCACAGTCCTCGGAGATCACCGCCAGCACATCGGTCGAAGGCTCGACCGCGTCGGGCTGCTTCCATTGAACATCGAAGGAAAATACGAAGCGGTTGCGGTCGGTATCGTGCTCCATACCGACGAAACGCGCGCTGTAGCCGAGTGGCCGGACCATTTCCTGGAGGTCGGGTGGCGAGTTTTTCGGCCATGAGACCGAAAGCACCGCCTTGTGGTCGCGGGCAATCTTGAGATCGACCCATTTCAGCGCCTGAAGCGTCACCAGGGTCAGCACCGTCGCGATCGCGCCGAGGCCGAACTGGCCGCCGCCGAAGGCGAGCCCGATCATCGTCATGATCCACATCGTGGCGGCGGTGGTGACGCCGGTAACGAGATCGCCGCGCCTCAGGATGGCGCCGCCGCCGATGAAGCCGACGCCGGTGAGCACGCCGAGCGCAAAGCGCATCACATCCATGCGCACGAAGGAGTCCGGCCCTTTGCCGGTCACATCGAGCAGCATGTTGGCCTGGACCATTGCGACGCAAGCCGCCAGGCCGACCAGTATGGTCGTGCGCAAACCGGCGGAGTGGCCGCGCGCCTCGCGGTTCAAGCCGATGAGGAAGCCTGCGAGCAACGTCAGCAACAGCCGCGCGACGAGATCCGGCCAGGTCGGGTGAAGCGGCATATCGCAGCAAAGCGGCTCGAACATCGTCCGTAGGGCAGCCTGCGCGCCCCTCCGTTGCGTCTGGAATGTTCAACTTGGGTTGGCCGCTGATGGTTCCGTGGCCGGCGCCGTTCGATCCCATAGGGCGCGAACGGTCCTTCACCGAATGGCGATGCTCAGCACCAGTGCCAGCACGACGATGCCGACCAGTCCGGCGATGAAGATGATGCGCCTCGCGCGCGTGCGCAGGATGATTTCGCCCTGCCGCGCATCCTGGCCGGAAAAGACCGGGCCTTGCCTGTCGCGGTCCTTGCTCATGATCTGCTCCTTCCCTGCGGGTGGCACGGGAGGTGTCGGAACAGGAACCGATCTGCTGGCATGAAGTTCCGCCGAACTTGGCGGCAATGCCGGCGGGAGCGGCAAGCACTCCCGCCGTCGACCGGCCACAACGCGGCCGGCAAAATTCCCGGCTTTCAGCCGAATTTCGGGTCGAGGCTGCCTGACTTGTAGCGCTTGGCCATGTCCGACAACGGGATCGGCTTGATCTTCGGCGCATTGCCGGCGGTGCCGAACTGCTCGAAGCGCTCCTTGCAGAGCTTCTTCATCGCCGCCATGGCCGGCGTCAGATATTTGCGCGGATCGAACTCGCTAGGGTTCTCGGTCAGCACCTTGCGGATCGCGCCGGTCAGCGCCATGCGGTTGTCGGTGTCGATGTTGATCTTGCGCACGCCATGCTTGATGCCGCGCTGGATCTCTTCCACCGGCACGCCCCAGGTCGGCTTCATCTGGCCGCCATACTTGTTGATGATCTCCTGCAACTCCTCCGGCACGGAGGACGAGCCGTGCATGACGAGATGCATGTTGGGCAGACGGCGGTGGATCTCTTCGATCACATTCATCGCCAACACCGCGCCGTCCGGCTTGCGTGAGAATTTATAGGCGCCGTGGCTGGTGCCCATGGCCACCGCCAGCGCGTCGACATGGGTGTCGCGCACGAATTGCTCGGCCTGCACCGGGTCGGTGAGCAACTGGTCGTGGCTGATCGCGCCTTCGACGCCGTGGCCGTCTTCCTGCTCGCCGCCGCCGCTTTCCAGTGAGCCGAGCACGCCGATCTCGCCTTCCACCGAGACGCCGCCCCAATGCGCCATGTCGACGACGCGCCGGGTGATGCCGGAATTATAGGCATAGTCGGCCGGCGACTTGCCGTCTTCCTTCAGCGAGCCGTCCATCATCACCGAGGTGAAGCCGTACTGGATCGCGGTAACGCAGGTCGCTTCGTTGTTGCCGTGGTCGAGATGCATGCAGACCGGAATGTCGGGGTGGATTTCGACCAGCGCGTCGATCAGCTTGGCCAGCACCACGTCATTGGCGTAGGCGCGGGCGCCACGGCTGGCCTGCAGGATGACCGGCGACTTGGTCTCCTCGGCCGCCTCCATGATGGCGAGCCCCTGTTCCATGTTGTTCATGTTGAAGGCAGGCACGCCATAGCCGTGTTCGGCGGCATGGTCGAGCAATTGTCTCAGTGTGATGCGAGCCACCCAATAGTCTCCTGTATTTGGTTGCAGGCGGGATTTACCAATGGTCAGGCCAGGCCCAACCACTTGCTTCTGGCCGGATTTCCGACGGACCGCAACCACTCTCGTTGCGGTCCTGAAATCCAAATCGGTTTAGTTCTGGCGCACCGGTCGGGCTCAGGCGGCGATGCGTGCGCGCGCGGCGAGGATTTCGACGCAGGCTCTTGCCGCTTCCTTGCCCTTCACCAGAAAATGCTCGTGAAAGAAGCGGTGATGCTCGGCGCTATCGTGAAAATTGTGCGGCGTGAGCACGGCGGAAAGCACCGGAACGCCGGCCGCAAGCTGCACGCTCATCATGCCGTCGATGACGGCGCTGGCGACGAAATCGTGCCTGTAGATGCCGCCATTGACCACGAAAGCGGTGCCAAGGATCGCCGCATAGCGGCCGGTCTCGGCGAGCGTCTTGGCGTGCAGCGGGATCTCGTAGGCGCCAGGCACGTCGAAGATGTCGACGCTGAAACCACCGAGCGCGGCAAGCTCCGCCACGAAGGCCGTCACGCACTGGTCGACGATATCGGCATGCCAGCGCGCTTTGATGACGGCAACGCGGCGGGTCTGTTGATCTTTGGGGAAATGCTGATTCATGGGTCCTTCCTTCCGTTTCGAACCAGAATCAGGACGCACGACACAAAAACCTGCCCGCGCCAGCGGGCCGTCCTTGCGTACGTTCTCTTCCATCCGGACTGTAACCGTCGGCTCCGGAATTACACCGGATCTGCTGACCCTCCCGTTTCCGGAAGGCGCTCGCGGGCTTGGGTCGAAACCCTTACCGCCGGTGGGGACTTTCACCCCGCCCTGAGAACTTAACGCGGTTTGTATGGAGGAGGAGGACCGGCGCTGTCAATTGTCGCCGTCGCCGGAGCTGCGATCTCCCCCTTGGGGGGAGATGGCCGGCAGGGCAGAGGGGGGCGCGAAGGATCGCGGCGCTGCAGGATCAAGGTTCCTCGCCCCCACGAATGTGGGGGAGAGGTGGCTCGGCGAAGCCGAGACGGAGAGGGGAGCGCCCTACGAAGGCCCCCTCTCCGTCCGCTTCGCGGCCACCTCTCCCCGCCTTTGGCGGGGGCGAGGAACCCAGGTATTGAAATGCTGGCGGGACAGCGCCCCCCTCTGTCGCCTTCGGCGACATCTCCCCCTCGAGGGGGGGAGATTACCCCCGCTCCGGAAACATCGCCTTCAGCCCCTCGCGCGAGGCCTTCGCCACGCCGCGCTCGGTGATCAGCCCGGTGACCAGCCGCGCCGGCGTCACGTCGAAGGCGGGATTTGCGGCCGGCGTCGCGTCGGGCGAGACGCGCACCTGCGCGATCTTGCCGTCCGCCGTCTTGCCCCAGACCAGCGAAACCTCGTCACTCGCGCGCTCTTCGATCGGGATTTCGGCAAGCCCGTCGGCCACGGTCCAGTCGATGGTGGGCGAGGGGAGCGCGACATAGAAGGGCACGTCGTTGTCGGCGGCAGCGAGCGCCTTGAGATAGGTGCCGATCTTGTTGCAGACGTCGCCATTGGCGGTGGTGCGGTCGGTGCCGACGATCACCATGTCGATGTCGCCATGCTGCATCAAATGGCCGCCGGCATTGTCCACGATCAGCGTGTGCGGCACGCCATGGCCGGCCATCTCCCAGGCGGTCAGTTGGGCGCCCTGGTTGCGCGGCCTGGTCTCGTCGACATAGACATGCACCGGAATGCCGGCTTCGGTCGCCAGATAGATCGGGGCCGTCGCGGTGCCGTAGTCGACCGTCGCCAGCCAGCCGGCATTGCAATGGGTGAGGATGTTGACCGCCTCGCCGGGCTTCTTGCGCGCCGCGATTTGCCTGATGATGGCAAGCCCGTTCTCGCCGATGGCGCGGTTGAGCCCGACATCCTCGTCGGCGATCTCGGCGGCGCGCCGGTATGCGGCCGCGGCGCGCTCTCCCGGCGCCAACGGCTTGAGAAACCGCCGCATCTCGTCCAGCGCCCAGCGCAGATTGATCGCCGTCGGCCGCGTCTTGTGCAGCGTCTCCCACACCGCATCGAGCGCTTCGTCGGACGGATCGTCCCTCATCTGGATGGCGACGCCATAGGCGGCGGTGACGCCGATCAGCGGCGCGCCGCGCACCCACATGTCGCGGATCGCGGTGGCGATGCCGGCGACGGTTCCGATCGTCTCGATGCGGAATTCATGCGGCAGCCAGCGCTGGTCGATGATCTCGACCGAGCGCTTGTCGTCGCTCAGCCAGATGGTGCGGTAGTGGCGTTCGCCGACGTTCAAATTCTGCTCTCCTGTTCGATCAGCGCGGCCAGAGTGTTGACCTCGTCGATGCTGTGGATCTGACGCCGGTTGACGGCGATGTGGCGGCCGAAGCGCAGCGCCTTGGCCTCACATCTGGCGCGCAGGTTTTCATCGGCAATGGTCTCGAAATCGGCATTGTGGGCGAGGCCGAGGATGCGTCGATGCACCTCGATGCCGGCGAAGCCGAGCAAATCGGTCCAGATGCCGGAAAGCATGTGGTCGAGCGCCTGCTCGGAACCCAAGAGGTCGCCCTGATCCTCGAACAGGCTCTTCTGGTAGAGCATGCCGGTGCGCTCGGTGCGCCACAGATGCGAGAACTCGGCGCGGAACACGGCCCAGGTCTCGGCCGTGACCTTGAGCAGATAGGCGCGCATCGAGTCGCGGCCGCCGTTCTGCTCATGGCCGCGCTGCGAGAAGTAGGCCATCCAGAAATTGGCGAGCAGCATGCCGACATCGAAGGCGATCGGGCCGTAAAAGGCGAACTCTGGATCGATCATCCGGGTCTCGCTGTCGGTGACCATGATCGAGCCGGAATGCAGGTCGCCATGCAGCAGCGTCTCGGCATTGGCGGCGAAGGAATGTTTTAGCCGCTGCGCCTCGACCTTGAGGTCGCGGTCGGCGCGCAATTCGGCCACCAGTCCGTCGAGCTGCGGACTGGTGTGCCGGTTCATCTCGGCGTCGAAATATGGATCGGAGAACACAAGGTTCTCGGTGATGTCGCAGAGCTCGACATTGTCGGCGAATAAAGCGAGGTCGGCCTTGCGCTCTCTGGTCACCATCGACAGGTCCGAGCCGCGGAACAGCGTGCGGGCCATGAACAGGCCGATGTCGCGTGCGATGTTCGGCAGCTCGCGGCCATCGATCAGCGCGCGGCGCAGGATGACGTGCGGCGGCGCCAGATACTCCATGACGATCAGCGCCTGGATTTCGTCGAAATGGTAGATCGCCGGCACCGAGCCCGGCGCGCGTGCCTCCTGCCTGGTCAGCGCATGATATTCGAAGAAGGAGCGCTTCAAGGGCAGCGGCCAGCTGTCGCCGACCAGCCGCACATAGGGCAGCGCCTGCTTCACCACCGCTGCGCCGTGATCTCCCTCGACGATGAAGACGAGGTTCAAATTGCCGTCGCCGACCTCGCGTACCTTCCAGTGGCTGGCATCGTTGCCGATGCGCTCGGTCAGCGCCGTGGTCTCGCCAAGGCGCTTCGGCAGCGTCTCCACCGACAATGCTTCAAACTTCCCGGTCATTCTCTCCCCTCCTGCTCGTGGGTTTCGACGATAGCGGAGCCACGGCGGCGGGGCCAAGCTAGGAAGCGCTCTGGCAAATGTCAATCGTGTTGACAATTGACGAATGAGTCCATAGCGTCACGGGTCAGGGAGGAACGAATGGGCGCAGATGCCGTGTTCCGTGTGGAGGGTCTGAGGAAATCCTTCGGCCAGAACGAGGTGCTTGGCGGCATCTCGATTGAGTTGTTTGCGGGCGAGGTCACCGTGCTGATGGGCGCCAACGGCGCCGGCAAGTCCACGCTGGTCAAGATCGTCAGCGGCGTCTATTCGCGCGACGGCGGCACGATGCGGCTCGCCGGCCGGGCCTTCGATCCCGGCACGCCGGCGGAAGCCATCCGCGCCGGCGTCGTCACCGTGCATCAGAACATCAATGACGGGGTGGTCGCCGATCTCGACGTCGCCACCAACCTGACGCTCGACCGGCTGAGCGGCAAGGGCGCGTCGCTGTTGTTCAAGCCCGCCAATGTCCGCGCCGAGGCCCGGGCCGTCGCCGATCGCATGGGGCTCGCTATCGATCTCAGGGCGCGTGTCGCCGACCTTTCGCTCGCCGACCGGCAGATGGTGGCGATCGCGCGGGCCATGGCGCACCAGCCTAAGGTGCTGATCCTCGACGAGCCGACCTCGTCGCTGTCGAGCGCCGAAGCAGACCGGCTGTTTTCGCTGATCGACCGGCTGCGCGGGCATGGTGTCGCCATCCTCTACATCTCGCACCGCATGTCCGACATCCGGCGGCTTGCCGACCGTATCGTCTCGATGCGCGACGGCGTCATCTCCGGTGTCTTCGACCAAAAGCCGCTAGACTATGAAGGCGCGGTCAACGCCATGCTCGGCCGCAAGATCCTTCTCGACCGGGTCGTCGCCAGAAATTCGGCGCGCGCGGTCTTCACCGCCGAAGGCCTGCAATTGGCGCATGGCGCCAAACCGATCTCGATGACGCTCGGCGCCGGCGAGGTGGTGGCGATCACCGGTCTGGTCGGCGTCGGCAAGACGGCGCTGGCCGAGACGCTGTTCGGCGTGCGCGAGCCGCTGGCAGGCACCATGCACATGGACGGCAAGCCCTATGCGCCGCGATCGGCGCGCGAGGCGATTGCGGCGGGCGTCTTCCTCGTCGCCAAGGACCGCGCGATGAGCGGCATCGTCGGCGGCTTCAACATCGAGCGCAACATCAGCCTGCCTTTCCTCAAGCGCATGTCGGACTTCAGCGTCATGAGGCGCCGCGCCGAGCGTGCCGCCGCACGCCGCCAGATCGATGAGCTCGGCATCGTCTGCCGCTCCGAGAAGGACGAGCTTGCGGCATTATCAGGCGGCAATCAGCAGAAGGTGATGGTGGCGCGCTGGATGTCTCAGACCTCACGCCTGTTCATCCTCGACGAGCCGTTCCAAGGCGTCGACATCTCGGCAAGGCGCGACATCGCCGCCAAGCTGAGGGCAAGCGCCGACGGCCGCGCCACGCTCCTTTTCGTTACCGAGATCGACGAGGCGCTGGAGACTGCCGACCGCATCCTGGTGATGTCGGAACACACGATCGTCGGCGAGCACAGGAACGCCGATATCGACCTCGACCGGCTGCTGGCGCAGGTGGCCGGCGGGCCGCTGCACGGCACGACGTGAGCCGAACCGATGACGAGACTTGGAGTGCATGCATGAGTTCCAGTTTGGCGGAGAGGGCAGCAGAGCGGGAGCGTTCGATGACATTGCGTGACTATGCCATCCGCTACGGCTTCATCGTCCTTTTGTTCGGCCTGATCGCCTATTTCGCGATCGCCGCCGACGGTTTCGTCTCGCCGCAGAGCGCGGTTTTCATCTTCCAGTCGGTGGCGATCACCGGCGTGCTGGCGCTCGGCGTCACCGCGACGCTTGTCGTCGGCGGCTTCGACCTGTCGATCGGCTCAGTCGCCACCAGCGCCATGATGGCGGCGTCCTACGCCATGGTGGTGCTGGAACAGAACGCCATTGTCGCCGTCATCGCCTGCCTGGTCATCGGCGTGGTCGTCGGCCTGATCAACGGCTGGCTGATCGTCTATATGCGCGTGCCGGATCTCTTGGCGACGCTCGGCATGATGTTCCTGCTCCTCGGTCTGCAACGCATCCCGACCGAAGGTCGCTCGATCGCCACCGGTATGACCATGCCCGACGGTTCGGTCGCCAACGGCAAGTTCAGCGAGGCTTTCCTGGCGCTCGGCCGCCACCGCATCGACTTCTTCATCCCGAGCCTGATCCCGGTCTCTGTGGTGGTGCTGGTCGTGCTCGCCGTGCTGATCTGGTTCTTCCTCGAATACACCCGCTTCGGCCGCATGATGTATGCCGTCGGCAGCAACGAGCGGGCCGCCGAACTCGCCGGCGCGCCTGTCAAGGCATACAAAATCTGGGCCTACGTCATTTCGGGAGTTTTTGCCTCGATCGGCGGGATTTTGCTCGCCGCCCGGCTTGGACGCGGCGACATCGCCTCGGGTAATAATCTCTTGCTCGACGCTGTCGCCGCGGCGCTCATCGGCTACGCGGTGCTCGGCGCCGCCAAGCCCAACGCCTTCGGCACGGCCGTCGGGGCGGTGTTCGTCGGCGTCCTGCTGCAAGGCCTGACGATGATGAACGCCCCTTATTACACGCAGGATTTCGTCAAGGGCGCGGTTCTCGTCGTCGCCCTTGTCTTCACCTTCGCCCTTTCCGGCAGGGGCAAGAGATAGTTTCGACCGGGGCATAAACAACGGAGGAAATCGACGTGAGCATCACAAGAAGACTTTTGGGGAAGGCCGCTCTCGGCCTCGCGGGCGCGGCGCTGCTGATGCAGGGTACGGCACTGGCGGCGGACCGTCCGGCACCGTTCGACAAGCCGGGCGTCAAGATCGCGCTGGTGCGCTATCTCTCGACCGGTGACTTCTTCCAGGCCTATCTCTCCGGCGTCGAGGCGCAGGCCAAGGCGCTCGCCGTCGACCTGCGCGTGCTGGACAGCCGCCAGGACGCGGCCCTCCAGGCCGACATGGTCGACCAGGCGATCGCGCTCGGCGTGCAGGGCATCATCATCCAGCACGGCCTGACGGAATCGATGAAGGACGCTGCCCAGCGCGCGGTCGACGCCGGCATCAAGGTGGTCGCCTTCGACGTCAATGTCGAGAACCCGAAGATTCCGCAGATCGAGCAGTCGGACCGCGATCTCGCCCGCCTCGCGCTCGAGCAGGCGGTCACGGACAATGGCGATAGCTGGAAGGCCGGCTATGTCTATGTCGCCGGCATCGCGCCGCTCGACCGCCGCAACGAAACCTGGGTCGACGTGAAGAAGAAGCATTCGGGCATCAGCGAAGTGGCCATGTTCGGCACGCTCGACAACCCGATCGCCAACTCCGTCGCCAACCAGGCGCGCTCGGTGCTGCAGGCGCATCCCGACATCAAGGTGATGTTCGCGCCCTATGACGAGTTCGCCAAGGGCGTGAAGATCGCCGTCGACGAGGCGGGCCTCAACAAGGGCATCAAGATCTATTCGGCCGACATCTCGACCTCCGACATCGCCGCGATGCGCGAGCCGGACAGCGCCTGGGCAGCGACGGCCGCCACCAACCCGGCCGTCGTCGGCCAGGTCTCGGTGCGCGCGCTGGCGCAACTGCTCGCCGGCGAGGATCCCGGTCACAACGTCATCGTGCCGCCGACGCTGATCACGCAGAAAGAGCTCGTCGACAAGGACATCAAGAACATGGAGGACCTGTCGGCCAAGCTGCCGCAGTTCGCCCATGCCGATGTCGCGATGCCAGCCTGGATGCCGAACCCGAACGCGAAGTAAGCTGGTCTGAAAAGCGCTATTGGCAACATTAGAAACGTCGCGCCGCCCCTCATCCGCCTGCCGGCACCTTCTCTCCGTATAGTGACGGGGAGAAGGGGGATGGCCGAGACGCTGGCGCCTCATTCTGCAACGGCGACAAATTGGCGAAACCGTCGGTGACGGCGTGTTTTTCCCCGTCACTATACGGGGAGAAATGCCCGGCAGGGCAATGAGGGGCGGCGCCGACCGACGAAATATGATCAGACCGCCTCGCGTGAGGCGGTTTCAACGTGGCGTGCTTTAGTGATCAGTGAAAAGAGCGGCTCTCGGGCCGCTCTTTTTTCATCCGTCCTTCAGGCCGATCGCGCGGCGCGGGCGAGCCCATGCGCCACCAGCCGGTCGATGACCTCCGGATAGCTGACGCCGCTTGCCGCCATTGCCTTGACGTACATGCTGATGTTGGTGAAGCCAGGAATGGTGTTGAGCTCGTTGACCAGGAACGTCATGTCCGGCATCAGGAAAAAGTCGACACGCGCCATGCCGTCGCAACCGACGGCTCTGAAGGCCCTTGCGGCCATGTCGCGCATGCCTTGCTCGACCTCCGGCGGCAGTTCCGCCGGCACGATCAATGCCGCGCCGTTTTCGTCGATGTACTTGGCATTGTAGTTGTAGAATCCGTGACTTTCCGCGGGCACGATCTCGCCCGGCCGCGAGACGAAGAGTTCGCCCGCGGGGTCCTCCAGCACGCTGTATTCGATCTCGCGCCCCCGAACGAATTCCTCCGCCAGCAGCTTGCGATCGTGCTGGAAGGCTTCCGCGAGCGCCCGATCGAATTCCTGGCTGGCGTTGACCTTTGCGACGCCAACCGACGAGCCTTGGCGCGCCGGTTTGATGAACAGGGGCAGGCCAAGCTGGTCCTCCAGAACGGCGAGGGAAGGCGCCGCATCCTGATCGATCGTCACCGAGCGCGCAACAGGCACCCCCGCCGCCTTCAGAAGCCGCTTGGCGATTTCCTTGTCCAGCGCCGTGGCGGAACCCAGGATGCCACAGCCGGCGAGCGGCACACGCGCCACTTCCGCCAGTCCCTGCACCGCGCCGTCCTCGCCATGCAGGCCGTGCAGGACGGGAAACAGGATATCGATGGCTGGCAGATCGTGCGGTGGCCCGCCGGCCGGAATGGCCAGCATCCGTCCATGCCCGCCCGGCACCAGGCAGATATCTGTGCCGCTTGACGGAGTCGCAAGCGCGCCGTCCCGGTAGCTGCTCAGCAGCCAGTGGCCCTCGCGCGTGACGAAGATCGGAACGGCATCGTACTTCGCCGGATCCAGCGCATGCATAACATTGGCCGCCGAAAGCAACGACACCTCGTGCTCGGCGGACCGCCCGCCGAACAGCACACCAATACGCAATCTTTTCGCGGCCATCGATATCTCCGCAATGGTTAGGGTTTGAGACCGACGGCGATGCCGCGCCTGGCGAAAAAGCGGTCGAAGGCGGCTAGCGGCAGCGTTACGTTCGCCTGGCGCTCCCGATCGTGGCCGGACGGGTTGTGGAAGCGGATTTCGCCGTTCGATGCTGCCGTCACCAGCACCAGATGCCCGCCCTTCGACGGCGGCTCGCGCTCGGGCCAGCGGATCCCGGGATGCACCGAGGCGATGAAGTAGCGCCATCTGGAAAGTAGTCCGGACACCATGGCCATATCAACATTCGTCATCGTCTCGGCAGAGAGGCCGAAACGTTCGCCGACGAACCTGACGAAGGGCTCGTAGATCAGCCCTTTGATCGAGCCGTCCGCCTCGTTCACGACATAGCCGCCGTAGGCCGTGCAGGCGCGGGCGAGCTCGAGCGTCGGGTGAATTTCGCCCCGCGCGGCAAGGATCATCTTCAGGCAGGCCATGCCGCAGACATTGACGGCCCAGCGCGCATAGTCCTCGATCGTATCTGCGCCGGACTTGCGCCACAGCGGATCTCGGCACAGAGCCGACGGCCCCTCCGCCAAGAGCGGCAAAGTCATGCCAGGCGATTCCCACTGGCTGAAATAAGGCACTTCCCTGGATTGCATGCCGGCCCAGCCTTGTGTTTCGCACGCGAGGCGCAAGGCCCCTTAAAGCTGCTCGAGCAATAAGCGAAGGATTTGAGCGGATTTTGGTCAGTTACAGCAGTTTTCTAGCAGAGGTGTGAAACTGGCTTACATTCGGGGAAATGCGTCAGGACAGGAGGAGAGAGCGGTTCGTCGTTCTCGTAAGATGACGAACCGCCCCGGGAAATGTCTTTACTTCTTCAACGCAGCGCTGCTGCTATGTTGCCGCCGTCCACCGTCGTGACGTCGGCCGTGGTGCGTTCCGCGAGCGCCTGGTGCAGGAAGGCCTGCGCCACGTCGTCGGCCGTCACTTCCTGCCCGAGCAAATTGCCGGACATGTATTCCTTTTCCGACACGCCGCGCGCGCCGGAGCGGCTGGCGATCATGGCGTCGGTCAACAGCCCGGAGCGGATGCGGTCGGCGTTCACCGCATTGGAGCGGATGCCATAGGCGCCGTAGTCCAGCGCGTATTGCCTCGACAGGAACAGCGTCGCCGCCTTTGGCAGGCCGTAGGCACCGAACTTCGGCCCGGGATTGACCGCCTGCTTGGAAGTGTTGAAGAGCAGCACGCCGCCCGTGCGCTGTTCGAGCATGATGCGCACCGCATTCTGCGCCGCCGACTGGTGGGCGAAGAAGTTGAGCTCGAAACTCTTGCGCAGGAGCGCGTCATCGAGCTCGCCGATCCGGCCTTCCCAGGCGGCGCCGGCATTCGAGACCAGAATGTCGACGCCGCCATAGACGGCGACGGCCTTGTCGAAGGCCGCGCGCATCTCGGCCGGATTGGTGATGTCGGCGCCGATGCCGATCGAATTGTTGCCTGCCGCTTTCGCCGCTTCCGCAGCCTTGGCCGAATCGAGGTCGACGATGACGGCATGCGCGCCATTGGCGGCGAACAGCTTGGCCGTCGCAGCCCCGATGGCGCCTGCGCCGCCGGTGATCAGCACCACCTGGCCAGTCAGCGGCTTCGGCTTGTTGGAAGCGAGCTTCGCCTGCTCCAGCGACCAGTATTCGAGCGGGAAGAGGTCGGCCTTGGAGAGCGGCTGGAAATTGCCGATGGCTTCCGCGCCCCGCACCGCCTCGATCCACATCTCGCCGACGTCGGAGGCGATTTTCGCATCCTTCAGCGTGCGGCCATGGCCGAACATGCCGAGGCCGGGCACCAGCGTCAGACGCGGCATCGGGTCGAGCATGGTGCGCTTGACGTCGTCCAGCGCGTCATTGGTCTCGAAATAGGCCTGATAATCCTTGGCGAAAGTCTCGACATGGCTACGGATGACGGCCTTATAGTCGCCGAGCTTGTCGGCGTCCGGAGCCGGTATCGCCATCGGGCCGGTCTTGATGCGGATCGAAAGGTCCGGCGTCGAGACGCCGCGCCCGGCATAGTCGGCGATTCTCGCCGAGTTGATGAAATCGACGATCGCGTCGGAAGTGCGGAAATCGCTGATCATGCGATCGAAGCGGCCTTCGCCGCGCGCCACCGCCACCGCGCCGCGCAGCATCGGCGCGATGTCGCCAGGCTTGGCGAGCCTCGCCGGCAGCGCCGCCTTGGCCGCCTGCGCCTTGCCGTTCTTCGCGACATACTCCTCGGCGACGTTCACATAGTGGATCATCCGGTCGTAGGCCTGCCTGGCGTCGTCGCCGAAGGTGAAGATGCCGTGCTTGTCGAGGATCAGTCCCTCGACGGTTGGGTCGGCGTCAAAAACTTCCGCAGCGGCCTTGGCGAGGTCGAAGCCTGGCTTGATGTAGGGCACATAACCCATCTTGTCGCCGAACACCGTCTTCACCAGCGCCTTGCTGTCTTCCTGGTCGACGATGGCGAGGATGGCGGTCGAATGCGTGTGGTCGACGAATTTGTGCGGCAGGAAGGCGTGCAGCAGCGTCTCGACCGACGGGTTGGGGGAGGTGGGGTCGATGAGGTTGGAGCGCTGCAGCGCCACCATGTCCTCGTCGGAGAGGCCGTCCAGCGTGCGTGCCTTGAGCAGCGCGCCCATCTTCACCGCCGGCAGGCCTTGCGGCTCGATGACGGCCATGTCCCAGCCGCTGCCCTTGACGCAGAGCACGTCCCATTCATCGCCGACGAGATCGGTGGCCTTGGTCTTGCAGGAGGTGTTGCCGCCGCCATGCAGCACCAGCCGCGGCTCGCCGCCGAGAAGACGGGTCGTGTAGACACGCAGCGCGAGGTCGCCATCGACGCCCTTCTTCGCATAGTCGGCAACCATCTTTTCCGCGTCGGCGTCATTCCAAAGATTCTTCATTTCGTCCGTCCGATGTCCGTCTTTTGCTCATGAACAGAAAGCCGCGACGTCTTGATGACAGAAGCGGCGAGGGTGGTTTTCCCAGAGCATGATGCCGAAAAGTGTGAAGCGGTTTTCGGACGACATCATGCTCTATCTCTTTGATTTAGAGCCGGATGATCTCAGGTCGATTCGACCTGAGATCATCCGGCTCTAGGAGGCCTTTTTGCCGACCGCGCCGACGTGATCGAGAAGGCGCGCGGCCATATGCGCGCCGACCACCAGATGCGTGCAGAGTCCGCCGGCGATTGCCGCCAGCAGCGGCTCGAACTTCGTGTCCTCCTGCACTACCATCAGCCGCTTCCTGATTGCGCGCAGCGAGGCGAGCTCGGCTGAGATGACTCGCCTGTTGTAATCGCAGTCGAGCACCTCGCCCCTGGCGTCGATGACCTGCCCGGCAATGACGCCGGCGGCGCCTTGCCTGCGCAGCGCGGCCATTTCGGCCGGCGTCAGTGCGCCGCATTTCACCAGATGGCTGTCGGCGTCGACCGCGCCGACCGAATAGAGCGCGAGATCGCAGTCGCTGATGCCGGCAAGCTGGTCGCGGATCACCGGCTCGGCGCGCAGGCCGCGAGCGAGTTCCTCGGTCGACAATACAAGGGGCGCGTAGAAATTCAGGCCCTTGGCGTTCAGCCGCCGCGCGATCTCCATCGTGCACTGGTCGGGCCGGTAGGAATAGGGCGCGCCGAGATTGCCGCAGAGCTGCACCACGGTGACGTCCTGCAGGTCGGCATAGGACATGATGTCGGCGATGGTGTAGACGGTGCGGCCCCAGGCGACGCCGATGCGGTCGCCCTTCTTCACCAGCTCCAGGAAGACGCTCGCCGCCAGCACCGCGATGTCGGTCGACGGATCGGCGACATAGGCGTTCTCGGGCGCTATCCAGACGGCATCGAGCTTGAAGGCGTCCTCAAGCCGGCGCGCCATCACATCGTCGGTGAAGAGTTGCGTCGAGGTCGAGATATTGACGATGCCGGTCTCGCGCGCCTTGCGCAGATACATGGCCACCGATGCGCGCGAAATCTTGAGCTGGTTCGCCACCTCGTCCTGGCGAAGGCCGTGAGCGTAGTAGAGCCAGGCGGCCTTGTGGATGAGCTGTTCTGCCGGTCTGATCGCCATGCCGCCTCCTCGGCTGACATTAGTCACGGCTCTCGACAAAAGTCAAATCAGGGCAGATCGGTGTAATAGTCCGCCGGCACGATGCAATTGAGACAGCCATTCTAGTGGTTTCCACCTAACAGAAGAGTCCAAATTGGGATTCCCCTTTGGCGGCGTGTGTGCGAGTCTGCCGGATGCGCACAGGAATCTCGCTCACCGTTTCTTCGATTGATCGCCAGCGCCTGGCTGCACTGCTCAGGGATCGCAATGCGCCGCAGAAGCACGTCTGGCGGGCCGAAATCATCCTGCTGAGCGCCGATGGCGTCGGCACTGTCGAAATCATGCGGCAAACCGGCAAGTCCAAGACCTGCGTGTGGCGCTGGCAGGAGCGCTTCGCCGCGGAAGGTTTCGAGGGACTGTTGCGCGACAAGACGCGACCCTCGCGCATTCCGCCGCTCCGACCGGAAGTGGCCGAGCGCGTGGTGGCGCTGACATTGAAAGACTCGCCCGGCGAAACGACGCACTGGACCGCCGACATGATGGCGCAAGCAGCCGACATCAGCGCCAGCGCGGTCAGACGCATCTGGAAGGCGCACGGGCTGCAGCCGAACCGCTGGCGGCAGTTCAAGCTCTCCAGCGATCCGCAGTTCGTCGACAAGCTGCGCGACGTGGTCGGCCTTTACGTCGACCCGCCGGCGCACGCCATCGTGCTGTCGGTCGACGAGAAGAGCCAGATCCAGGCCCTCGACCGCACCCAGCCCGGCCTGCCCATGAAGAAAGGCAGGCTCGGCACCATGACCCACGACTACAAGCGCAATGGCACGACCACGCTGTTCGCCGCCCTCAACGTGCTCGACGGCACCGTCATCGGCAGGAACATACAGCGCCACCGCCATCAGGAGTTCATTCGCTTTCTCAACACCGTCGATGCCGAGGTGCCGGCCGACAAGGCCGTTCACGTCATCCTCGACAACTACGCCGCCCATAAGCACCCTAAGGTGCGTGCCTGGCTCAACCGCCATCAGCGCTTCACCTTCCACTTCACCCCCACGTCTTGCTCCTGGCTCAACGCCGTCGAGGGCTTCTTCGCCAAGCTGTCGAAGCGACGCCTCAAGCGAGGCGTCTTTCATTCTGTCGTCGACCTGCAGGCGGCCATCAACCGCTTCCTCGCCGAGCACAATCGACAACCCAAACCCTTCACCTGGACCGCCGACCCCGACAGAATCATCGCCGCCGTCAAACGTGGGCACCAAGTGTTAGATTCAATCCACGTGGTGAAAATTCAACGCTTGGTACCCAAAGCGAAATGCCGCTCAGACCCACTTTCTGCCGTTCCGCTCCAGAACTCGAAAGGAGAGTGCCGACCCAAACTGCTATTTCCGTAGCCAGCCTCAGGTCGAGGCCTTCGCGCCCAAGCGGAAGCTTCGCGGAGTCGCCTGAAATGTCTTCCGGAACGTTCTGGAAAACCCGGCGAGCGAGCCGAAACCGGTGGCGATGGCGATTTCGGTGACCGGCATCTCCGTGCTACGCAGGAGATCGAGCGCATGGTTGAGACGTAGCCGCAGATAGTGGTCCGAAGGCGACGGGCCGAGCCCCTTGTGACAGCGTAGCCGCAGCCGTTTCGGGCTGAGTCGCAAGAGCCGTGCTATCTCCGGAAGCTCCAACGGCTCGGACAGGTGGGCCGCCATGATCTCCATCATCTCCAGCAGCACCGGATCGGACGTGCGCTGTATGCGCTGCCGCTCCGTCCCGGTGCGGATCGCGCCATGGGCCATATCGCCTGAGGTGACAGTGGCGAGCTCCGCGGACGCGATCTGCGCTATCCAAGCCAGCATGGCATCCCCGGTGGCCATGCCACCGGCGGCGGTCAACCGGCGACCGTCCAGGCAATAGATGCTGTCGCTAATCGCGATCTCGGGCCAGGACTCACGGAAGCCCGCCTCGGCCTCGTGATGCAGTACAGCCTGATGACCTGCGAGATATCCGAGCTTCGCCAGCACCATCGTGCCGGTGTCGAGCCCGCCAAGCACCGCGCCTGACCGGTCGGCTCGCGATAGCAAAGCTCCGAGGCCGGGCGGCTGCACCGCGAAGGGTTCGTAGCCCGCGCAGAGCAGCACGAGGTCGAAATCCTCGCCGCCGGCCCAGCCGGTGAGATCGGGCGAGACCAGAGCTCCGTTCGATGCCGTGACCGGTTCCCCGGTGGCGGTGCGCGACTCCCACGTGAACAGCTTGTGGCCCGCGTGCTTGTTCGCAATTCGCATGGTCTCGGTGGCCAGCACATAGGCCAGCATTTGGAACCGCGGGAAGAGAACCAGGCAGACATGAGGCATGTTGGGAGTTTGGTGGATAGTTTTTGTCATTTCAAGGCAAATACCTCCGTTCGGTTCATCTACTCTGCCGGCTATCGACAACACGAGGATTCGCCCCATGAACATCATGACCCCGACGCCTGCTGGCCAGCGCCCTGCCAACTGCTCGGACGCCGAGTGGGAAGCCCGCTGCGAATTGGCCGCCATCTACAACGCGCTGGTTAAGTACCGGCTGACCGACCTGACCAACCAATGGCATGCGATCCGCGTTCCCGGCGAGGAAGCGTTGCTGACCCATCACTATGGCTGGATGCACGAGGAGGTGACGGCTTCGAACTTGATCAAGGTCGGCTTCGATCGCACCAATCACAATCCGGAGAACGGGAAGCCGAACCCCTCGGCCACCGAGATCGGAAAGCTGTTCTTCGAGGCAGAGCCGGACAAGAATTGCATCATGCACATCCACACCAAGGCGATCATGGGCGTCTCGGCCCAGGCCGGGGGTATCGGCCCTTACAGCCAGGCTTACCTGATGATCGGTGGGGGCGATGTAATCGGGTACACGGATTACGAGTTCGAGTGCACCGACAATTTCCTTTCTGGCCTCCTGCGGGCCGGACGCGGCAAGAAGGCGATTGTCGAGGCCTGGCATGGCGCCTTCGTCTTCGGCCGCGACGCGGGCGAGGCTTTCTTCCGCTCCTTCTATCTCGATCAGGCCTGTGCCGTGCAGCTCCAGGTGCAGCAGTCGGCGCCAGCGGGCGCGGAGATCAGGACGATCCCCGAGAACGAGCAGCAGCGTCACCTGCAGGACATGGCAGCCAGCGACTGGTATGCCTATGAGGGCGAACTCGAATGGCTGGCGATCCGTCGCCGGCTCGATGTGGAAATGCCGCGCTACAAGACCTGAACAAGGCAGCGTCGGGGCTGCCTTCTAGAGAATACGCCCCGATCGCGGTCGGCCTCACTTCAGCCGCGTGCTCTCTCGACACGGATCGCCGTTGAACGCTTGGCAGCCACCGGTTGCGGCGCTGGTTACTCGTTCCGGTCAACGAGACGTACGGCAGGAAACCACTCCATGCGGGCTTACGGTGCCGGTACCAAGCGCAGACTTTCATCACTAGCGGCCAGAGCGCGCTCCCGGGCGGTGCCCTTACGGAGCAGCGCTCAGGCAGCTGAGACGGACCGCCCCCGATTGGTCAGCCCGACCGCGAACATGGCGCCGCAGATCGCTCGCATATGCAAAACTGAGCCGGGCCGCCGACGTGTCGATCGCGCCCATCCGCGTTTCAGCAGGTAACGTGAAAAAGGCCGATCTTCTTCGCATGCGACTTGTTGAACACACGGATTGCCTCGGGGGTGGGTTGCAGTAGTACGTTGCAGCCCTTTTTCGCGAAATATGCCTCAGCTTCCGGCGATAGATGAACGTTGCCCATCTGGCCCGAGCCGAGAATGAGCTGCTCGCATCCTCTTTCGAAGACAAACTTCGCCTCGTCTTTCGAGAGGACGTGCGAGGTGCCGTAGTATTTCTTCGACAGCTTCTTCTTCCGCTTCTCCACTTCGCCGGAGAGGCGAACGATCACGTCGTGCTCATAGGTCTTTCCGTCAATCGTAATGGTGCCGAATGTGGTGCCTTCGATCTTCATGGCCTGATCCTCCTAGTTCTCAGCGCGAGGCTTTTCCTCCCGCCTCGGCAGACGGACCCCCTTGGTTCCCATCGACCTTCGGACCCCCCGAGGGTTCCGCGCCATTTCGTCCTCCGAGCCAATTATAGTATGGATCATGGGCCTGCCAAAGCGTGGTACCTTGCCCCTTCGATCTCTGCGAGGGAACGTCCGCTCAGGGTCGAAATCGGTATTTCGACTCCGGTACCAAGCGTCAGATTTCCACCACTAGCGGGCGCGCATATCATAGCATTTCCCGGTCGTTCGGGGGGATGGCGTGATCGCAGAGCTGCGGCTAGAAAGCTCTAAAAGACCTAAGGGGAGGATGGGATGGCCAATCCCTACGAACAGGATCTCGACAGGAACGCCGCCAACCACCAGCCACTGACGCCGCTCACCTATCTTGAGCGCGCTGCCAAGACCTATCCCGACCATGTTGCCATCATCCATGGCAGCCAGCGCATCTCCTACCGCGAGTTCTGGCACCGTTCGCTCAAGCTCGCCTCGGCGCTGTCGAAGCATGGCATCGGCAAGGGCGATACGGTGACGGTGATGCTGTCGAACACGCCGGCGATGCTGGAGGCGCATTTCGGCGTGCCGATGGTGAAGGCGGTTCTGCATTCGCTCAACACCCGCCTCGACGCCGCCGTGATCGCCTTCCAGCTCGACCATGCCGAGAGCAAGGTGTTGATCGTCGATCGCGAATTCTCTGGCGTGGTCAGAGAGGCGCTGGCATTGGCCAAGGCCAAGCCATTGGTCATCGACTATGACGATCCCGACTACGCCGCCGATGCGCCCTATCCGAAAGGCGAGCGGATCGGCACGATCGACTACGAAGACTTCGTCGCCGGCGGTGATGAGGCTTTCGCCTGGTCGATGCCCGACGACGAATGGGACGCCATATCGCTCAACTACACTTCCGGCACGACAGGCAATCCGAAGGGCGTCGTCTACCACCATCGCGGCGCGGCGCTGATGGCCTACACCAACACCATCCATGCCGGCATGGCCAAGCACGCGGTCTATCTCTGGACGCTGCCGATGTTCCACTGCAACGGCTGGTGCTTCCCATGGACGCTCGCTGTGCAGGCCGGCACCCATGTCTGCCTGCGCTGGGTGCGGGCAAGGCCGATGTATGATGCGATCGCCGACCACGGTGTCACCCATCTCTGCGGCGCGCCGATCGTCATGTCGGTGCTGATCAACGCCAAGGACGAGGACAAGCGCCAGTTCCCGCAGACGGTCACCTTCAACACCGCCGCCGCGCCGCCACCGGAGGCCATGCTGTCCGGCATGGCCGATGCGGGCTTCGCCGTCACCCATCTCTACGGCCTGACCGAGACCTACGGGCCGGCGGTCGTCAACGAATGGCACTACGAGTGGGACGAGCTCGGGAAGGGGCCAAGGACGGCGAAGAAGGCGCGCCAGGGCGTACGCTATGCCTCGCTCGAAGGGCTCACGGTGATGAACCCCGAGACGATGGCCGAGACGCCGGCCGACGGCGAGACCATCGGCGAGGTCATGTTCCGCGGCAACATCGTCATGAAAGGCTATCTGAAGAACCGCAAGGCGACCGACGAGGCCTTCGCCGGCGGCTGGTTCCATTCCGGCGATCTCGGCGTCATGCACCCTGATGGCTACATCCAGCTCAAGGACCGTTCCAAGGACATCATCATCTCGGGCGGCGAGAACATCTCGTCCATCGAGGTCGAGGACGCTCTCTACAAGCATCCCTCCGTCGCCTCCTGCGGCGTCGTCGCCCGCGCCGACGAGAAGTGGGGCGAGGTGCCGGTCGCCTATGTCGAGCTGAAGCCCGGCAAGACGGCAACAGAGGCCGAGATCATCGAGCACTGCCGCGGCCTGCTCGCCCGCTTCAAGGTGCCCAAGGCCGTGATGTTCGCCGAAATTCCAAAGACCTCGACGGGGAAGATCCAGAAGTTCCGGCTGAGGGACATGGCGAAGGGGGCGTAGGCCTGCGTCACGCATTTACGCTGTGGCTGCGACCTGGGAGAGTTCGCCTCCGCCGTTCGCGACGTCGTCATTCGAGCAAACGCATTAAATCCGCTCCCGGCGCCCGATGGAGATCCGGTGGGAAAATCGGGTTTTCTGGCGGGATGAATAGCGCGCGCGCCGTCGTTAACTGCAAAGCGAACGGTCGGATCGAGCCATCGGCGCGACCCTGGTAACGGTTGATTTAACCGCTGCTGGTATTGTGAAAGTGGCGGCTCCGACGGTGTGGCAGGGGTGCTGGGCGTCGAAGCCGCCTGCGCGGCCAATGGGCAGTAGACCGCGCTGTCTCAGAATAGGACAGCGCGGTCTATGATTAGTTAATGCTAATGGACATTCCCGGGTAAGCTCTCGCCGTTTCGGGATTGGCCGGCCCTGGCATCCGTGTTGCGCGGCGGTTCCGTCTTGGAGGAAGATGGAATGGGTTTGGCCAATGACCTGTTCGACAAGGCGTTGACGTTTCAGTGTCCGCGCTGCCACGCCGCGTTGATCAAGAAAGGCTCCTGGATCAAGAGCGTCACAACTTTCAAGTGCGAACGGTGCCACAAAACGGTGCGGCTGTCCTATACGGACAAGCTGGCGATTTTCGAACGGCATCGACGTCAGACAGCATTGTCCGCGAGCAACGAGCGGCCCGGCACGCTGGCGGGGTAGGCCAGGACAGGCCGGGCCTCACCGGCGGGGACAGTGACGAAAAACAACCCGCCGGCTGAAATGGTGATATCAGGCATCCCTGGTGTTTTCGCCATGCGAACGAAGGACGCCCGGCGCGGCGCACTTGCGAGCATCAAAGGCTGGGATCGCCGCGATGCAAGGCGCAAACCCGGCTCTACAAAATCGACGCGATTTTCGGACGGGCTCCCCAGTTTCCTCCGCTGGCTCGCGACGTCATCCATCCTGAGGTCTGCGCCTCGCTTCGCTCCTTGCTTGGCCCTCAGATGGCGACGCTCGTGGTAGCCGGCCGCTCCTCACTGTCACCATCTGTCACCATTTTGTACGCGTACATCGATTCCGCGTTGACTCTTCGCTCCTTTCGATTTACGAGTGACGAAAATTGAAATTCGTCACTCGTTATTTGACAGAGAGCTAATGTCCGAAGCTGCCAACATCGTGGCCGACCCCGCCAGACAGGAGAATGTGACGCGCATTCTCGACTGCGCCGAGCGTCTGTTCAGGCACTATGGCTACGGCAAGACTAACGTCGCCGACATTGCCCGCGAGCTCGGCATGTCGCCGGCCAACATCTACCGCTTCTTCGCCTCGAAGGTCGAAATCCACCAGGCCGTCTGCGGCCGCATGCTCGGCGCCAGCTATGCGATGGCCTACGAGATTTCGCGCCTGCCGCTCAGCGCCGAGGAGCGGCTGCGCCGCTACGTGCATGCCCAGTACAAGATGACGCTCGAGGTCATGCTCGATGACCAGAAGGTGCATGAGATGGTCATCGTCGCGCTGGAGCGCGACTGGGGTGTTATCGACAAGCATGTCGACCGCATCCACGACCTGTTCGCCGAGGTGATCCGCGAGGGCATCGAGGCCGGTGAGTTCAGGAAGCAGGATCCGGTGATCGCCTCGCGCTGCTTCGGCGCCTCCACCGTCATCCTGTGCCATCCGCAGATGGTCGCGCAGTGCCTTGCCAAGACCAACCGGGCGATGCCCGACGACCTCATCGACTACGCAATCAGAGCCTTGAAATAGCCGCCGCCCGCCGGGTGTCGGTCGACGTTCATCTCCAGTTCGGGAGTGCTAAGGTGTCTTTGTCCAATTCCATCCTCCGCAAGCTGCCTGCCGCTGGCCTCCCAGTCGTCGGCATCATCGTCGCGGCACTTGGGCTTGCCGGCTGCACCCAGGAGAAGGCGGCGGTCGTCCAGGAAGTCGTCCGTCCGGTGAAGGTCGTCGAGATCGGTAAGGCCGAGACCACACGTCAGCTCGATTATTCCGGTTCGGTGCGCGCCCGCACCGAAATGAATCTCGGCTTCCGCATCGCCGGCAAGGTCACCGAGCGTCTGGTCGACATCGGCCAGCATGTGAACGAGGGCGACGTGCTTGCCCGCGTCGACTCGTCCGACTACGAGCTGTCGGTGAAGAGCGCCCAGGCGAGCCTCGATGCCGCCGAGCGCCAGGTCGAGACCGTCGATCTTGCCAAGAAGCGCGCCGAGCAGCTTTACGCCAAGAACTTCGCGCCGAAGTCGCAGCTCGATCAGGCGGCGCTGACCTACGATCAGGCGGTGGCAACGCGCGATGCCGCCCGTTCGACCCTGGCCCAGGCGCAGAACCAGGTCCACTACACCGATCTCAAGGCCAGCAAGGCTGGCATCGTCACCGCCATCTCGGCCGACATCGGCCAGGTGGTCGGCGCCGGCACGCCGGTGATGACGGTTGCCGTCGATGGCGAGAAGGAAGTGCTGATCGCGGTGCCCGAAATGGACATCGCCGGCTTCCGCCCGGGCAAGGAGGTCAAGGCGGGCTTCTGGTCGGACGATGCGCTCACGCTCGACGGCAAGGTCCGCGAGGTTGCCGGCAGCGCCGATCCGCAGTCGCGCACCTTCGCGGTCAGGGTTTCGCTCCCCAACGATCCGCGCGTGTTGCTCGGCATGACCGCGAACGTCGAGGCGACCGTCGGCAGCAAGGCTGAGCTGGTGTCGATCCCGCTGACCGCGATGGCCGAGAAGGACGGCAAGCAGATCGTCTGGACGGTCGACCGCGCGAGCGACACGGTCCATCCGCGCCCGATCAAGGTCGCCAACTTCACCGCTGACGGTGTCGCCGTGGCCGATGGCCTGAAGCAGGGCGACGTGGTGGTAGCCGCCGGCACGCAATTCATGACCGAGAACCTGAAGGTCAAGCTTTCCGGCGACGTCGCCCAGCAGTCCGCTTCGGCTGAGGAAGACGTCGCCACCAGTAGCCTGCGCTAGCGCGAGGCGTAACGAACGCCTTTCCCGCCTCGCTGCGCGAGCCGCGAGCCGGGGAGGGGCATGGGTTCCGGGCGGCGAACGCGCCCGATCGACGAGATGCCGGCTGTTGGTATCCCCCGCACCATGGCCGCGTCCAGCGCGATTGCGAGTCTCTCTCCGCTTGAGGTGCTCGCCGCCCGGAAGCCCACCGAGCAATTCATGAGTAATGGCAAGCGTGCCTTGCCGGCCAATTGGACTGGACTGCGCCATGACCACCGACAGCAGCACCGAAAAGCGGCCCTTCAACCTCTCGCGCTGGGCGATCGGACATCCGAGTATCGCCCGCTTCCTGTTCGGCCTGATCATCCTGGCCGGCGCGCTCGGCCTGATGCGCATGGGCCAGAAGGAAGACCCCGACTTCACCTTCCGCGTCATGGTGGTGCAGGCGGTCTGGCCCGGCGCCTCGATCCAGGACATGGAGGACCAGGTCGTCAACAAGATCGAGCGCAAGCTGCAGGAAACGCCGCATCTCGATTTCGTGCGCTCCTACACCCGCGCCGGCAGCGCCATCATCACCTTGCAGGTCAAGGGCGACACCAATGCGGAGGAGGTGAAGGACGCCTTCTACCAGGTGCGCAAGAAGGTCGGCGACATTGCCAACGAACTGCCGCAGGGCCTGCTCGGGCCGTACTTCAACGACGAGTTCGGCGACACCTTCATCACGCTGCATTCGATCAGCGGCGACGGCTTCACCTATCCGGAGCTGAAGAAGTTCGCCATCCAGGCGCGCGACATGCTCTTGACGACGCCGGGCGTCGAGAAGGCAGTCATCATCGGCGACCAGCCGGAGAAGATCTACATCGACGTCTCGTCCAAGGCGCTCGCCGAGCGCGGCCTGACCATTATCGATCTGCAGAACGCCGTGAAAGGCCAGAACGCCGTCGATCCGGCGGGCTCGGTCGATACCGGTCTGCGCTCCGTGCGCATCTCGGTCGAGGGCGACGTCACCAGGGCCGCCGACATCCGTGAGCTGAGACTCCGCGCCGGCAACCAGGTGACGCGTCTCGGCGATATCGCCACGGTCACCTCCGGCCTCGAGGATCCCTACCAGCGCAAATACCGCTTCAACGCCCACGACAGCGTCCAGGTCGGCGTCGTCATGGCCAAGGGCTTCAACGTCAGGGACGTGGGCAAGGATGTCGAGGCAACCTACAAGCGCTTCGAGGAAGGCCTGCCCTACGGCGTTGCGGTCGACCAGATCTCCGACCAGCCCGAGGTGGTCAAGGATGCCGTCAACGAGTTCATGGAGGCGCTCGGTGAAGCGCTGCTCATCGTTCTCGTGGTCTCGTTCTTGTCGATCGGCTGGCGCTCCGGCCTGGTGATCGCGATCGCCATCCCGCTGGTTTTAGCCGCCACCTTCGCCATCATGTACGAGATCGGCATCGACCTGCAGCGCATCTCGCTCGGCGCGCTGATCATCGCGCTTGGCCTATTGGTCGATGACGCCATGATCGTCGTCGAGATGATGGAGCGAAAGCTCGAGGAGGGGCTGGTCAAGATCGAGGCGGCAAGCTTCGCCTATACCTCGACCGCCTTCCCGATGCTCACCGGCACGCTGATCACCACCGCCGGCTTCATCCCGGTCGGCTTTGCCGCCTCCACCGCCGGCGAATATGTGCGCACGCTGTTTTACGTCGTCGGCATCGCGCTGGTCGTGTCTTGGTTCGTCGCGGTCTATTTCACGCCGTGGCTGGGCTATATGATCCTGAAGCAACGCAAGCACGCCGGCACCCATCATGATGTCTTCGACACGCGCTTCTATCGGCGCCTGCGCTCGACGGTCACCTGGGCCGTGCGCCATCGCATCATCGTCCTGGTGATGACGCTGGTCACCTTCGGTACCAGTCTCTGGGCCTTCCAGTTCATTCCGCAGAACTTCTTCCCGCAGTCCTCGCGTCCGGAGATCCTGGTCGATCTCTGGCTGCCGGAAGGCACCTCGATCAAGGAGGTCGAGAACCAGGCCAAGGCGCTGGAAGCCAGGATGATGGACGATCCTGACAAGCGCTTCATCGCCACTTATATCGGCGAGGGCGCGCCGCGCTTCTTCCTGCCGCTCGACCAGCAGCTCAGGAACCCGAACTTCGCCCAGCTCCTGGTGATGGCCAAGGACGAGCCGGCGCGCGAGCGGCTGATCGTCAAGCTGCGCGGCATCCTTGCCAAGGACTTCCCCTCGATCCGCGGCAAGGTCGACCGGCTGTTCCTCGGTCCGCCGACCGGCTGGCCGGTGCAGATGCGCATCATGGGTCCGGACCGCCAGGAGGTGCGTCGCATCGCCGACGAGGTGAAGGCGAGGTTCCAGGCGAACCCGCTGCTCGGCGCGGTGCATGACGACTGGCTGGAGCCGGTGCCGGCGATGAAGCTGGTGATCGACCAGGATCGCGCCCGTGCGCTCGGCGTCACCTCGCAGCGCATCCGCCAGATGCTGCAGGCCACCATGTCCGGCGCGCCGCTCGATGATTTCCGCGACGGCGAGGAGACGGTCTCGATCGTTGCCCGCGAGCCGGAGGCGACCCGCAAGCTGCTGTCCTCGGTCGACTCGGTCTACATCCCGACCGACTTCGGCGGCTCGGTGCCGCTGTCGCAGGTGGCCAAGGTCGTGCCCGTCATGGAGCAGGGCATCGAGTGGCGGCGCGACCGCCTGCCGACGATCACCGTGCGCGGCACGCTGCCGGACGGCGTGCAGTCGAACGACGTCGTCACCAAGATGTACAACGACATGAAGGATCTGCGCGCCGGCCTCGCGCCCGGTTACAAGATCGAGATCCAGGGCGGCGCGGAGGACTCGGCTGAAAGCCAGGCCTCGATCGCGGCCAAGGCGCCGATCATGCTCGCCATCATCGTCATATTGCTGATGGTCCAGCTCCAGCATTTCGGCAAGTCTATGCTGGTGCTGGCCACCGGTCCGCTGGGCATCATCGGCGCCGCCGCGGCGCTTCTGATCAGCGGCGCGCCGTTCGGCTTCGTCGCCATCCTCGGCGTCATCGCGCTGCTCGGCATCATCATGCGAAACTCGATCATCCTGGTCGATCAGATCGATCAGGACATCGCGGCCGGCATGGAGCGATCGGAAGCGATCGTCGGCGCCGCCGTGCGCCGCTTCCGGCCGATCATGCTGACGGCGCTGACTGCCGTGCTGGCGCTGATCCCGATCTCGCGCGCCGTCTTCTGGGGACCGCTCGCCTACGCCATGATGGGCGGCATCCTGGTCGCGACCGTGCTGACCATCCTAGTGCTGCCGGCCGGCTACGCCCTGTTCTTCGGCCGCGAGCCAAAGAAGGCCAAGACCGACGAGCAGGCCCCCGAGCCGGAACAGATCGAAGGCATCGAAAGACCGCAACTGGCGCTCGCTGCGGAATAGAGCATGATCCCGAAAAGTGCGTAGCGGTTTTCGGAAAAGATCATGCTGAAATGAGGAGACAGGTGGCAACCTCGGATCATCCGCCATCGGCGAAAGCCGGTGGCGGATGATCTGTATTTAGGGGGTAGCGGCGCGTGAAAGCCGGCTGGCTGGCCGTCAGCCGAGGTCTTCGGAATGGGCGATCGCGACGCCGTATTCAGCGGCCGCATCAAGCATGGTGTGCCAGAGGCTCTCGGCAAAGGTTGCGAAGATCAGCAGGTTGAACACGGCCTGGCCGTCGTCCCGGTCCTTGCCGCGCCAGAGCGTGACGCTGGTGTGATCCACCGACGTTGCCGCCGCCGCGCCGACCGGGAACGCGGCAGGATGCAAATCAATCGAAGACAGCTTGGCGAGCAGCGCGCGCGCCTTCTCGCCTGAAATGCTGATCAGTGCCCGCGCGTGCGATTGGTCGGAAAGGGAGGCCGATCCGGCAAAGACCGGGGCAAGCATCTCCATCGTGTGCTTCCCGCCTTTCGACAGCACGAGGAACTGATCCGGTCCGGACCAGATCAATGTTGCGTGGGCCGCGTCGACCGCCCTTGGCGTTTCCGGAGCCGCGACGCCGAAGTGGGCCTTCGCGGCCTTAGTCATCTCGCCCGTCCTGCCGCGCCGCGCCATCACCTGCACGAGGCCGAAATCGCGGATCTCGGTCAGCGACACGCCGGCTTCGCCCTGCGCGCCATAAGAGCTGGCGACAAGCGCGCGGTCGAGCGGGCTGCGGACATCCCAGGAAAACTCAGCCACGCTGGCGCCCCCCATCCGGATCGTAGAAGACGGAATTGCAGAGCTCGACATCGTAGTCCTCGCCGCGCAGCGGATCGTGCGCGCGCACGATCTCGCCGATGCGCTCGCGGCCGCGCTCGACGAGCCCGAGCCCGATCCATTGATCAAGCATTGGCGAGAAGCAGACCGAGGTGACATAGCCCTGATCGTTGTCGGGTCCGGGGGTCTCGCCCTTCGGAATGATATGCGCGCCGGAGCGCAGGCGGCGCGCCTTGTCGGTCGGCTTGATGCCGACGACCACCTGCCGGTCCGGCGCGACCAGCGCCTCGCGGCCGGCCATGACGCGGCCGACAAAATCCTTCTTGGTCGACATCATCTTGCCGAGGCCGAGGTCGGCGGCCGTGGTGGTGCCGTTGAGCTCCGGCCCTGCGACATGCCCCTTTTCGATGCGCATCACGCCCAGCGCCTCGGTGCCGTAGGGTGTCACGCCGAAAGGCTTGCCGGCGATCATCAGGTTGCGCGCCAGCGCCTCGCCGTAGCGCGCCGGCACCGATATCTCGAACGCCATCTCGCCGGAGAAGGAGATGCGGAACAGCCGCGCCTTGATGCCGCCGCGCAACGCCACTTCGCGGGCGCCCATGAACGGAAAACCTTCGTTCGACAGGTCCTCGGACTCATCAACGATCTGTTTCAGCAACTCCCGCGCGCTCGGCCCGGCGATGGAGAACTGCGCCCACTGATCCGAAACGGAAGTTAGCTGCACGTCGAGTTCGGGGAACAGCACCTGGCGGCAGAATTCGAGGTGCTGCATCACCAGCCCCGCCTTGGCGGTGGTGGTGGTGAGGAAATAATGGTCCTCGGCCAGCCGCGAGGTGGTGCCGTCGTCATAGACGATGCCGTCCTCGCGCAGCATCAGCCCGTAGCGCGCCTTGCCGACAGCGAGACTGGAGAAGGCGTTGATGTAGACGCGGTCCAGGAAGATGCCCGCGTCGGCGCCATGCACGTCGATCTTGCCGAGCGTCGAGACATCGCAGAAGCCGACGCCGCCGCGCACCGCCTTGACCTCGCGGGTCACCGATTCCAGCCAGTCCTTCTCGCCGGCGCGCGGATACCACTGCGCGCGCTTCCAAAGGCCGGTGTCGACGAACACGGCGCCCTGTTCAGCGGCCCAGTGGTGCGAGGGTGTCAGCCGCGTCGCATGGAAATTCTCGTCGCGATGGTGGCCGGCGAATGCGCCTATGGCGACCGGCGCGTAAGGCGGCCGGTAGATCGTCGTGCCGGTCTCGGGAATGGATTTGCCGCTTACCGCCGCCATGATGGCGAGGCCGGTGACGTTGGATGTCTTGCCCTGGTCGGTCGCCATGCCGAGCGTGGTGTAACGCTTCAGATGCTCGACCGATTCAAAGCCTTCGCGCTGGGCCAGCTCGACGTCGGACGCGGTGACGTCGTGCTGTTGGTCGACAAAGGCCTTGCCCTTGCCGGCGACATGCCAAAGCGGCGTCAGCGAAAAGGCCTCGTCGTCGGCGACGGGCATGGACCCGACATTGCCGCTTCGTCCGGCATCGCGCGCTGCGGCGGCGCCGGTCTCAAAACCCTCGCGCAGGCAGGTGCCCAGGCCGAAGGCGCCGTTGGCGGCGCCTGCCGCGGCCATGCCGGGCGGCGCGCCGTCCGGCACGAAGGCGGCGATGTCGTCGCGCCATTTCGGCCGGCCGCGATGGTAGGAGGTGAGGCCGACGGCCGGGTTCCAGCCGCCGGAAATCGCGAGCCCGTCGGCTTCGACTTCGGCGCGCGCGCCGCCGGTCAGCGAAATGGACATCTTGCGCACGCCGTCCTTGCCGCCGTCGACGGCGGAGACGGAGCCGTGCAGCACTGGGAAGCCGCCCTTGGAGGCAAGCGAGCGATGCGCCGGCGAGATCTCGGGCCGCGCATCGATCACGGCGGCGACCTGCAGTCCGGCGGCGATCGCCGTCTCCACCGTGCGCCAGCCATCCTCATTGTTGGTGAAGAGCGCGATGCGCCGCGCCGGCGTCGCCGCGTAGCGGGCGATGTAGCTGCGCATGGCGGACGCCATCATCACGCCCGGCGTGTCGTTGCCGGCAAAGACGATGGGACGTTCGATCGCGCCGGCAGCGACCACGCAGCGCTTGGCGACGATGCGCCACAGCCGCTGACGCACCTGATGCTCGGGCGGCACCGGCAGATGGTCGTTGACGCGTTCGACCGCGCCATAGGTGCCGCCGTCATAGACGCCGAACAGCGTGGTGCGCGCCATTATGCGGACATCCGGCATCGCCGCGAGCTCGCTCAGCGTGCGCGCAATCCACTCCGAGGCCGGCAATCCATCGATCGTGCCACCATCGGCCAGCAGGCGGCCGCCGAGGACAAAATCTTCCTCGCACAGGATGACGCGCGCGCCGCTGCGACCGGCAGCGAGAGCCGCCGCCAGGCCCGCCGGACCCGAGCCGGCGATCACCACGTCGCAATGCGCCCAGGCCTTGTCATAGTGATCCGGATCGGAAACGCCGGCGGCACGGCCGAGGCCGGCGGCGCGCCGGATCGCCGGCTCGTAGATCGCTTCCCAGAATTTTGCCGGCCACATGAAGGTCTTGTAGTAGAAGCCGGCGACGAAGATCGGCGCGAAGAGCTGGTTGACCGACATGACGTCGAAACGGAGCGACGGCCAGCGGTTCTGGCTGGCGGCTTCCAGGCCATCATAAAGCTCTGCCGTCGTCGCCTTGGTGTTCGGCTCACGCCTGGCGCCGCTGCGCAGCTCGACCAGCGCGTTGGGCTCTTCCGAACCTGCGGTCAGGATGCCGCGCGGGCGGTGATATTTGAACGAGCGGCCGACCAGCTTGATGCCGTTGGCGACCAGCGCGGAAGCCAGCGTATCGCCCTTGAAGCCGAAGAGAGTCTTGCCGTCGAAGCGGAAGCTGAGCGCGTCCGAGCGATCGATGAGGCCGCCGGACGGGAGGCGATTGGATTGGCTGGAAATCACGATGCCCGGCCTTCGATTGGTTCGACTTCATGGGAGACGTTTGCGCCGCCCCTTACCCTCCCCCTTGTGGAGAGGGTCGCTGCGAAACAGCGGGGCGGGGGGACGGCGCCGACCCCCACCCGGACCTGCGGTCCGACCTCCCCACAAGGGGGAGGTAGGGAGCTGGCGATCTTCGCCGCAGCACTGACTTCGACAGGAGAACTCATTTCGCAACCTGCCTAGCCCCAGCGCCCGCCGCCGGCTCTACGGCCGAAATCTCATGCGTTAGCGTGTTGCGGGTGACCTTCAGCCAGGCCCGGCAGCCGCCGCCATGGTACCAGTGCTCGCTCATCACGCCGGCGATGTTGTCGCGCAGGTAGACATAGTCGTAGACGGCGTCCTCGCCGGCACCGGCCGCCGGCCGTTCCGGCTTGGCGTCGCCGAGATAGGTGAACTCGCCGAGTTCGCGTTCGCCGCAGAAGGGACAGACTATCCGCATGACAGGGCCTTCAGTGCAGGTTCGGTTGGGCGCCCTGGCCCTTTTCGTCGATCATGGCGCCGCGCTGGAACCGGTCGAGGCGGAAGCTGGCGGCTTCCTTGTGCGGTACGTCGCGCGCGATGAGATGGGCAAAGACCAGGCCTGAGCCGGGCGTCGCCTTGAAGCCGCCATAGCACCAGCCGGCGTTGAGATAGAGGCCGTCGATCGGGCTCTTGTCGATGATCGGCGAGCCGTCCATCGACATATCCATGATGCCGCCCCACTGGCGCAGCAGCCGTATGCGGCCGATCATCGGGATCAGCGCCATGCCGCCTTCGCAGACATCCTCGACGACCGGCAGGTTGCCGCGCTGGGCATAGGAATTGTAGCCGTCGATGTCGCCGCCGAAGACCAATCCGCCCTTGTCGGACTGGCTGACGTAGAAGTGCCCGGCGCCGAAGGTCATGACGTTGGGCAAGAGCGGCTTGATCGCTTCGGAGACGAAGGCCTGCAGGACGTGGCTTTCGATCGGCAGCCTCAGTCCCGCCATTGCCGCGACGCGAGACGAAGAGCCGGCAACCGCCATGCCGACCTTGCCGGCGCCGATCCGGCCGCGCGAGGTCTCGACGCCGGTCACCTTGTCGTTGGCGTCGCGCACGAAGCCGGTGACCTCGCAGTTCTGGATGATGTCGACGCCGAGC
The DNA here is from genome assembly GCF_003952485.1 of Mesorhizobium sp. M1E.F.Ca.ET.045.02.1.1. NCBI lineage: Bacteria > Pseudomonadati > Pseudomonadota > Alphaproteobacteria > Hyphomicrobiales > Phyllobacteriaceae > Mesorhizobium > Mesorhizobium sp. M1E.F.Ca.ET.045.02.1.1. The sequence goes on along the minus strand of NZ_CP034447.1, from coordinate 7,083,280 downwards.
TCGCTCGCAGCATGCGCATAGCCCCAGACCACGGCGTCGTGGCGCGCCGTGCCGCCGCGTCGTTGCAGCAGCCCGCCCTGGATCGGAAAGCGCGCATTCTCGAAATTGAGGAACGGCATCATCTTCCGGAGCGCCGCCTGGTCGAGCAGCTCCGCGTCGATGCCGTTGATGCGCATGGTGTTGCCGCGCCGGGCAAAGGCGTCGCGCTGGGCGTCGGAATGATAGAGGTTGATCACGCCGCGCTGGCTGACCATCGCGTTGTAGTTCAAATCCTGCTCCATCCGCTCCCACAGCTTCATCGAAAGCTCGTAGAAGCCGGTGTTGCCGGGCAGGCCGTAATTGGAGCGGATGATGGTGGTGTTGCGGCCGGCATTGCCGGAGCCGATCCAGCTCTTCTCCAGCACAGCGACGTTGCGGATGCCGAACTCGCTGGCGAGGAACCAGGCCGTTGCCAGCCCATGACCGCCGCCGCCGATGATCACCACGTCGTAGCGATCCTTGGGCGCGGCGTCCCGCCAGGTGGGCTTCCAGTTCTTGTGGCCGGAGAGGGCGGCGCGGGCGAGCGAGAAGATCGAGTATTTCATAAAATCATTCCAAGGCCGCTCGCCTTACGCCGAACCTTTCTTGACGCATCGGATTTGCCCGAAGACCGCTTCACCCTTTTCGGTCCGATGCTTCTAGATATCCAGCGTGTGGTCGCGCTCCCACTGCGTGAAGTGCGAAGCATAGGAATTCCATTCCTGCTGCTTCAGCTTTAGATATGCCGACGAAAATTCCTCACCCAGCGCCGCCTTGAGCGATTTGTCGTTGTCGAATTCGCGCAACGCATCGAGCAGGTTGAGCGGCAGTTTCGGCGCATCCGTCACGGTATGGCCGAACTGGTACATGTCGATGTCGTAGCGCTTGCCGGGATCGGCCCTGGAGCGGATGCCGTCGAGGCCGGCGGCGACGATCACGGCCTGCAGCAGGTAGGGATTGGCCGCGCCGTCGGGCAGGCGCAGCTCGAAGCGGCCGGGACCGGGCACGCGCACCATATGGGTGCGGTTGTTTCCGGTCCAGGTCACCGTGTTCGGGGCCCAGGTCGCCCCCGAAATCGTGCGTGGCGCGTTGATGCGCTTGTAGGAGTTCACCGTCGGATTGGTGATCGCGGCTAGCGCCGAGGCATGCTTCATGATGCCGCCGAGGAAGTTCCTGCCCTTGGCGGACAGCCCGAGTTCTTCCGAATTGTCGGCGAAGACATTGGTCTTGCCGGTCTCGTCCCAAACCGAGATATGCGCATGGCAGCCATTGCCGGTCAGGCCCTGGAAAGGCTTGGGCATGAAGGTCGCGCGCAGGCCGTGCTTTTCCGCGACAGACTTGACCATGAACTTGAAGAAGGAGTGCTTGTCGGCGGTTGCCAGCGCGTCGTCGAAGGCCCAGTTCATCTCGAACTGGCCGTTGGCGTCCTCATGGTCGTTCTGATACGGGCCCCAGCCGAGCGCCAGCATGTGGTCGCAGATCTCGGCGATCACGTCGTAGCGGCGCATCACCGCCTGCTGGTCGTAGCAGGGCTTGGACGCAGTGTCGTACTGGTCGGAGATGGCGCTGCCGTCCGGCGAGATCAGGAAGAACTCGGCCTCGATGCCGGTCTTGACATGCATGCCGTCTCGGGCGGCCTCGGTGATCAGCCGCTTCAGCGTGTTGCGCGGCGCCTGCTCGACCGACTTGTCGTCCATGATGCAGTTAGCGGCAACCCAGGCGACCTCGCGCTTCCATGGCAGTTGAATCACCGAATCCGGATCCGGCACAGCCAGCATGTCGGGATGCGCCGGCGTCAGGTCGAGCCACGTCGCGAAACCGGCGAATCCGGCACCGTCCTTCTGCATGTCGGCGATCGCCTGCGCCGGCACCAGCTTGGCGCGCTGCCCGCCGAACAGGTCGGTGTAGGAGATCATGAAATATTTTACGCCGTTCTCCTTGGCGAATGCGGCGAGATCGTTCCCCATTATAGTTCCTCGCTTATGTGATCTTGGAAGTTTGTCTCAGAAGCCGTTCTTCCCCGGTATCCAGTTGGTGCCGGCAAGCGGCACGCCGGCCATGGCAGCCGCTTCGATGGTAAGCGCGACGAGATCCTCGGGCTCGAGATTGTGCAGGCTGTTCTTGCCGCAGGCGCGCGCAATCGTCTGCGCCTCCAGCGTCATCACCTTGAGGTAATTCGCCAGTCGCCGTCCGGCAGCGATCGGGTCGATCCGCTTCATCAGCTCGGGGTCCTGGGTGGTGATGCCGGCCGGGTCGCGGCCTTCATGCCAGTCGTCATAGGCGCCGGCAGTGGTGCCGAGCGCGTTGTAATCCGCTTCCCAGCGCGGATCGTTGTCGCCGAGCGCGACCAGCGCCGCCGTGCCGATCGACACTGCGTCGACGCCAAGCGCCAGCGCCTTGGCGACATCGGCGCCGTTGCGGATGCCGCCCGAGACGATCAACTGCACCTTGCGGTGCATGCCGAGATCCTGCAGCGCCTGCACCGCCGGCCTGATGCAGGCAAGCGTCGGCTGGCCGACATTCTCGATGAACACTTCCTGGGTCGCTGCCGTGCCGCCCTGCATGCCGTCGACCACGACGACATCGGCGCCGGCCTTCACCGCGAGCGCTGTATCGTAATAGGGGCGGGCGCCACCGACCTTGACGTAGATCGGCTTTTCCCAGTCGGTGATCTCGCGCAGTTCCAGGATCTTGATCTCGAGATCGTCCGGCCCGGTCCAGTCGGGATGGCGCGAGGCCGAGCGCTGGTCGATGCCCTTGGGCAGGGTGCGCATTTCGGCGACGCGGTCGGAAATCTTCTGGCCGAGCAGCATGCCGCCACCGCCTGGCTTGGCGCCTTGGCCGACGACGACTTCGATCGCGTCGGCGCGGCGCAGGTCGCGCGGGTTCATGCCGTAGCGCGAGGGCAGATACTGATAGACCAGCGTCTTCGAATGGCCGCGCTCTTCCTCGGTCATGCCGCCGTCACCGGTAGTGGTCGAGGTGCCGGCGAGCGTGGCGCCGCGGCCGAGCGCTTCCTTGGCCGGGCCGGAGAGCGAGCCGAAGCTCATGCCGGCAATGGTGATCGGGATCTTCAGTTCGATCGGCTTCTTGGCGTGACGCGAGCCCAGCACGACGCTGGTGTCGCAGCGCTCGCGATAGCCTTCGAGCGGATAGCGCGAGATCGAGGCGCCGAGGAACAGAAGGTCGTCGAAATGCGGCAGCTTGCGCTTGGCGCCGCCGCCGCGGATATCGTAGATGCCGGTGGCGGCCGCGCGGCGGATTTCAGAGAGCGTGTAGTCGTCGAAGGTCGCGGATCTGCGCGGCGTCGTGGGAGGATTGTGATAGGCCATTTCTGTCCTCAATACGCGTCGGCGTTGTCGATGTTGAAATTGTAAAGCTTGCGCGCCGAGCCGTAGCGCTTGAATTCCGAAGGCTTGACGTCGGTGATGCCGGCGCGGTCGAGCAGGCCCTGCAAGAGTTCGATATGCTCGGGCCGCATCTCCTTGGCGATGCAGTCGGCGCCAAGGCTCTCGACCTTGCCGCGCACGAAGAGCCGCGCCTCGTAGATGGAATCGCCCAGCGCATCGCCGGCATCGCCCAGCACCACCAGATTGCCGGACTGCGCCATGAAGGCCGACATGTGGCCGATATTGCCGCGCACGACGATGTCGATGCCTTTCATCGAGATGCCGCAGCGCGAGGAAGCGTTGCCTTCGATGACCAGCAGGCCGCCGCGGCCGGTGGCGCCGGCATACTGGCTGGCGTCGCCTTTGACCACGATCTGGCCCGACATCATGTTCTCGCCGACGCCGGGGCCGGCCGAACCGTGCACGGTAATAGTGCCGCCGTCATTCATGCCGGCGCAGTAATAGCCGACGCTGCCGCGCACATCGATGCTGATCGGCTGGTCGACGCCGACAGCTACCGAGTGGCTGCCTTTCGGATTGAGTACTTCCCAAGCGGTTTCGTTCGAGCCGGGGCCGAGATCGTGCAGCGCCTGGTTCAGCTCGCGCAGGGACTGCTGGCCGAGGTCGAATACCCTCGCATGGCCTTGCTCGCGCTGCGCCTTCGGCATGGGTGTTGCGGGCATGAACTCAATGCTCCCAGAAATAGACGGTTGCGGGCTCCGGTTCCCAAACCCTCGCATTGTCTATGCCGGGCAGCTTGGTGAGCGCGCGATATTCCGAGCCGAAGGCGACGTACTGGTCGGTCTCGGCCATCACGGCGGGCTTGCAGGCGATCGGATCGCGCACCACGCCGAAGCCGTTCTTGGTGCCGACGACGAAGGTGAAGAAGCCGTCGAGATCGGAAAGCGTGCCTTCCAGCGCCTCGCCGAGATTCTTGCCATGCGCGATCCTGTTGGAGAGATAGGCGGCTGCCACCTCGGTGTCGTTCTCGGTCTCGAAGGTCATGCCTTCGCGCCGTAGCTCGCGGCGGACATTGTTGTGGTTGGACAGCGACCCGTTATGTACAAGGCACTGGTCGGCGCCAGTGGAAAACGGATGCGCGCCCATCGTCGTCACCGCCGATTCCGTCGCCATGCGGGTGTGGCCGATGCCGTGCGTGCCGGTCATCGAGCGCACGTCGAAGCGATCGACGACGGCTTCCGGCAGGCCGACTTCCTTGTAGATTTCGACCGCTTCGCCGGCGCCCATGATGCGGATGTCGGGGCGCAGCGACTGCAGCGCCTCACGTGCGGCGTCGACCTTGTCGGGCGTGGTTCTGACGACCGCGTGCGTGGACTTGACCGCGACGCTCACCGGCGCGCCGATCGCCTTGGCGACCTCGGCATCCAGGCCGCGAAAATCGCGATCGGGCTTCGGCGACTGTACTGTGATCTTGGCCTCATTGCCGGTCGCGGCGCCGTAGATGGCGATGCCGGCGCTGTCCGGACCGCGGTCGCTGAGCGAGATCAGCATCTCCGACAGCATCGCGCCGAGTTTCGGCTCCAGCGCCTTGTCCTTCAGGAAAAGTCCGACGATTCCGCACATGTCAGCCTCCGACGTTTATGGCTCCCTGATGATGTACCGAATGAAATCAGGTAACTCAATGGTATGAAAGAAATTTTCCTCTGATTATATATCAGCCTTCATGCCGCTTGTGGCGCTATCGCCATCGGGGTGGGGCTTGTGGGCCCATATTGCATGGCGGACGCGCGCTATCCTATAGGCGTCGAGGATCGACAGCGCATAGATGAGAAAGCCGCCGGCGTGACGGCCGATGAAGCTGGCGTCCGGCGGCGCCACCTTGGTCGTCACCCAGCCGAGGATCACCATGAAGAACAGGAACTGCAGGCCGCGCGCGGGCAAGCCCAGCATGACATGCCCGCTGCCTGGCAGGACGATTGCGGAGGCCAGCACAAGATAGGGGTTCGAAGGCCTGGCAGTGTGGTCGGTGGCGTCGCTCATGCGGCCTGCCTTTCGCGCCGGTTGATCGCGTGACGAAGCGAGGATGCGGCTTCGACCAGTTCTTCGAGCAATGCCGGATCGAGCCTCGCGTCGACGAAAGCGGCTTGCCGGAAGACGCCGTAGCGCACCCGGTCGGCCTGGGCCAGCAGCCAGACGATGCGCACGCCCTTGGGCGTGATCAGCAGTTCCTTGGCGCGGCCTTCGGCAAAGACCCCGGCATACGCTGCGATCAAGTCTTGCGGGAAAGCAACACCGCGGCGGTCGGTCCTGAGCACCGCTTCGGCGGGCAGGGCGGTTGTTTTGGGCAGCGTGTGCTCGAGATGGTCGAAATTGGAGAAGGTCGTCGGCGATCCCGGCCGCATCATCATGTCGAAAATGCCCGGCACCGCGACCGGCTCAGTGATCGACACACTCAGCCAGCGTGTTGGAAGCTTCCGGGTCGCAAGCGTATCGACGATGGTGCGCACCTGCGCGCGTTCGCCGTTCCACGAACCGGCCCAGGTGGCGACGCCAGCCGCACCATCGGAGACATCGACGGCGTCCGGGATAACCGCGCGAATGCTTGCCTCGTCGGCGGCGCGCGCCGCACTGGCCCTGTTGCGGCTGGCGCGCGCGAGCCAGGCAAGGTGGAGGACGACCGCAAGCGCGATCGCTCCGGTAAGCAAAGCTGACGTCAACTCAGACATCTCGACACGCCAAAACCCGCCGCCCCGGCGGCGGGTTTTTTCCGTTCAATAGCCCTGTGGTTTCGGCCACGGCATGGTGAACTGGTCGCCGCGGCGCACGAACTTGTAGCGGTAGAAGTGGAACCACAGCGAGATCAGGAAATAGAAGATGGTCATCGCGATCAACTGCGAGCCGAAGCCGAGGAAGATGGCGAAGAAGGTCACCACGCACAGGCAGAACAGAACGATCGCCGGCAGCGGATGGAAGGGATGCGTGTAGCCGCGGCGGATCGAGCCCAGCGGCCACTTCTTGCGGAACATCAGGATGTTGATGCTCATGAAGGTGTATTGCAGCACGCCCGACAGGATCGAGAAGGTGATCGCCTGGTTGAGGTCGGCGATGAAGGCGAAGGCCAGCGCGATCGGCAGCAGGAACAGGATCGAGCGATAGGGGGTGCGGTACTTCGGATGCACCGCCGAGAACCAGCTCGGCAGGTAGCGGTCGCGGCCGAGCGAGAACCAGGCGCGCGCCGCGTCGTTGATGCAGCCATTGGCCGAGGCGAGCGCCGCGAGCAATGTCGCGATGAAGAGCAGGTTCTCGAGCAACGGGCTGCCGGTCAGCTTGCCGGCGTCCCAGAGCGGATAATAGGTGATGCCAAGATATTCCCAAGGCATCAGCGAGGCGCAGACATACCAGGTCATGGCGGCGGCGATCAAAAGCGTGATCATGCCGGCCATCGTGCCATAGGGCAGGGAGCGCGCCGGCGAGCGCACTTCCTCGGCGGCCTGCGTGGTGCCTTCGATGCCGAGATAATACCAGATGCCGAACTGGAAGGCGGCGATAACGCCGATCCAGCCATAGGGCAGCGCGTTGCCGGGCGTGACCAACTCATTGAGTTTCAGCACCGCCCCTTGCGTCCAGGGGCTCACCGAGAAGAACAGGATGACGATCGAGATATAGGCGACCGCGGTGATGATGAAGTTGACGTTGAGCGTCATCAGCACGCCGCGATAGTTGAGCCAGGCGAGCACCACGATGGTGGCGGCGATGAAGGAATTGTGCGTCAATCCTTCGACGCCGGCCTTGGCGACGATCGTGTCGCCGAGCAGGATCGCGTCCGACACTTCGAGCATGGTGTAGGCGAAGACCAGGAACAGCGCGACGTTGAAGGCCATCAGCGGCCCGACGATGTGCTTGGCCTGCGCGTATTGCCCGCCGGCCGCGGCGACGGTCGAGGTCACTTCGGAATCGATCATGGCGACCGATGTGTAGAGCAACCCGACGATCCAGCAGACGATCAGAGCGGCAAGCGCCCCGCCCTTGTCGGCCGCAAAGTTCCAGCCGGTGAACTCGCCGACCAGCACGATGCCGACGCCGAGCGCCCAGACATGGGCGGGGCCGAGCACCCTGAGCAGCGAAACCCTGTCGCCGTGGATAGTCGTCGTTAGTCCCGTTTCAACCGCAGCGGTCATCGTCAGTCCCCACTCAGATCCGGTGTTTTTCGGAAACGGCTTCAAGCTCGCCCTCGCGCGAGGAGGTCAAAACACCCTCGGAATAGGTCGTATCGACTTTGAACCAGTCGTAGAGCATCCAGAGCGCCAGCAGGATCGAGATGCCCCAGCATGCGTAAGAGACTGTCATCCACATGATCGTGTCCCTGAATTACGTGTCGTCGAAGGATTACTTGTCGTCGAATTTTTCGTTGATCACCTCGCGATACTCGCGATCGGAGGCGCGGAACAGGAAGACGAAATAGGCGATCAGCACGACCGCCATGATGATCAGCGTCGGCCAGTCGATGATGTAGTGGAAGCGGTTCTGGATGATGTCGTGCGCGGTCTCTGGCGTATAGCCGAGCTTTTCCCAGACCGAGGCCATGGTCGCGTTCTGGCCGAGCGCGTCCCAGGTCTTGGCGTCCAGGGGATCGATGGATTTCGCCGCGCCGGCGAGGCCGAGTTTCAGCGGCAGCCACAGCGCCACGAAGATGGCGACCACGACGACGGCGATGTCGAAGATCTGGCCGGCCTTGCTCTGTTCCGGCGGGATGTAGCGAGACATGGTCTTTCCCCTCAGGACTTGCGGTTGCGGAACGCGTCGGCGTTCTTGATGTCGAGGCCGTAGATGAAGTCCTTGTCTTCCTTGTAGTGATTGAGCATCGCCAGGATGGCGGCGGTGTTGAAGATCAGCACCGCGGCGGCCGCGACCACCACCACGAGCTTGATCCCGCTGTCGGGGATATAAGCCCAGGTCATCAGGAGGACGAAGAGGATCGTTGCCCACAGGCAGACGATCAGGAGCACGGATCCGCGCACGTCGGAACGGTACAGCGCTTCGACGCGCTGCTTAAGGTCGGACATCGGTTTTTCCCCTTTTCTCGACGTCCGGTCCCGAAACGACCGGGCGTCCACTCTTTCAACAGAGTGAAATTTTTTTCATAAGTTCTGCTCGAACCGCGAGATTGTCAAGCCGGTTTTACGCAGCGTAAACGACTTGGCTTCATGGCCCGCCGCTTGCCTGTGGATAAAACCATTTGCCCGCAGGAACTGCATGACGCTGGGCACGAGCCAGCTGAAATGCCTCGCGAGGTAGGGCTTACGCGCTGATCAGCTCGTGCTGTTCTGCGGGTAGCAGATTATGGAAAGATAGCGCATCGGCAGCCGCGTCAGCTCTTCCGGTCCGTGCGGCGCGTCGGCATCGAAGAACAGACTGTCGCCCGGCTTCATCGGGTAGAGGTTGCTGCCATGCCGGTACAGAACCTCGCCCTCGAGCATGTAGAGGAACTCCATGCCTTCATGCTGGAAGGTCGGGAACACATCCGACTCCTCGGTCAGCGTGATCATGTAGGGCTCGACGACGACGCCGCTGGTGTTTGCGCCGATATGGCCGAGCAGATTGTACTGGTGGCCAGCGCGCGTGCCGCGCCGCTCGACATCGACGCCTTCGCCGGCCTTGACGAAGACTGCGCTGTGTTCCTCCTCGAAGCGGCGAAAGAAGGCGGTGAGAGGAACGCCGAGCGCCCGCGACAGCGCCTGCAGCGTGGTCAGCGAAGGCGAGGTGATGCCGTTCTCGATCTTCGACAGCATGCCGAGCGAAATGTCGGTGGCCGCCGCGAGATCGGCGACCGTGATGCCGAGCTTCTTGCGGAAGGCGCGCACCTCATGGCCAATGGCGACCTCCAGCACTTTTTCGCGGGTGTCGCGGATCGCGTGCGGGTCTTGCGTCAGCGGCGTTCGGATCGTGGGCCCATGGGCCGGGATGTTTTTTGGCAGCGTCTTGCCCTTGGCGGCCACGCCGGCAGGCTTGGTATTGGAATTCTTCTTCGCCATGTCGCCCCAAGCCAATGCGGAGTTATTTCACTCCAAGTGAACATATTCGGTGCGACACAGGAGCGCAATCGTGGCGGCAAGCCTTCTTATGTCGCGGGTCCGGCAACGAAATCTTCCGACACGGTCCCGGCGCGGGCGTCAAGCCGCATCCATGATTGATACGACAGCTTGCTTGCCGAGCACGGCAAGCGCCGCTTTCATCAGCGGCAAGCCCGTCGGGTGGTCCGGGTCGAGGATACGACCCGCCTCCGTCTCGCCCCGCCCGAGGCGCCGAGCGAGTTCCGACTTGGAAATGCCGGCAGTGGCGAAGGCCTCTATTACCGCCAGCTTGAAGGCCGTCTCGGGATCGATGGCGACAGGCACCAGACCGCGGCCTTTCACAGTTGGTTGAGGAAGCTTCCGTATGTGCGAAGAACAAAGGTGCGCGCACTATACGTCGGGCAAGGTATTGGCGCCGTCGGCGGGTCGCCCATAAGAGTTTGCCGCCAGCCGAGATACGGTCGTGGCCCCTCACGACATGATCAGGCCGCCGTCGACATTGATGGTCTGTCCGGTGATGTAGGCCGCGTCGTCGCTGGCGAGGAAGCTGACCAGGCCGGACACATCCTCGCCGCTGCCGGCGCGGCCCATCGGGATGTTCTTCACCCATTCCGCCATCAGCTCGCCCGGCTTGTAGTCGCCTAGCAGCTTGCCCCAGGCGGTGTCGTTATAGGCCCACATGTCGGTGTCGATGATGCCGGGGCAGATGGCGTTGACGGTGATCTTCTCCTTGGCGACTTCCTTGGCGAGGCTCTGGGTGATGCCGACGACGCCGAATTTCGAGGCCGCGTAGTGCGGAGTGTAGATGAAGCCCTGCCGCGCCTGGCCGGACGCCGTGTTGATCAGCCGGCCGCCTTGGCCATGCTTGCGCATGCGGGCAATCGCCTCCTGGCAGCACAGGAACACGCCCTTGGTGTTCACCGCCATCACCTTGTCCCACTCGGCTTCCGTCATCGCCTCGATCCTGGCGATGGTGATGACGCCGGCGTTCTGCACGGAGATGTCGACGCGGCCGAATTCCTTCTCGGCAAGATCGTAGAGTGCCTCGACCTCGTCCTTCTTCGTTACGTCCATGCGCATCGAGGCGACCTTCGCACCCGATGCCTTGAGGCTTGCTGCAACTTCGTCGACGCGGGGATCGATGGCGCTGACCACGACCGCCGAGCCTTCCGCCGCGAAGCGCTTGGCCATGGCGGCGCCGATGCCGCCGCTGGCGCCCGTGACGACCGCTGTCTTTCCTTCGAAACGCTTCTGCACTTCAACTTTCCCCTACCAGCAGACGAAGCCGCCATCGACGATGAGGTCGATGCCGGTGACGAAACTCGCGGCCCGGCTTGCCAGGAACACAGTCGGGCCGACCATCTCCTCCGGCGTCGCCATGCGGCCCATCGGCGTGTCGCGCTCGAAGATTTTTATCTGCTCGGCGACCTCTGGGCGTTTGTTCATTGGCGTCAGTGTGTAGCCGGGGCTCACCACATTGACGCGCAGGCCGCGGTCGGCCCACTCCATGGCGAGGCTCTTCGACATGTGGATCACCGCCGCCTTGGAGGAATTGTAGTGCGCCTGCGTCAGGCCGCGATTGACGATCGAGCCCGACATCGAGGCGATGTTGATGATCGAGCCCCGGCGGCGGGGCAGCATGACGCGCGCCTCGGCCTGGCAGGACAGGAAGACGCCGCTGACATTGACGTCGTAGATCTTCTGCCACTTTTCCATCGGCAGCGTCTCGGCGGGTTCTGCCCCGGCGACGCCGGCATTGTTGACGGCAATCGTCAGCGCGCCGAGTTTCTTCTCGATACGTTCCACCGCCGCCGCAAGGTCGCTTTCGGATGTCACCGTGCCGGTCAGCACCAGCGCCTTGCGGCCGAGCGCCTTGATCTTGCCGGCCGTCTCTTCAAGCCCGCCTTTCGAGCTGTGGCCGAAGCAGGCGACATCGGCGCCGGCCTCCGCAAGCCCGATGGCGATCGCCTGACCGATGCCGCTGCCGGCGCCTGTCACCAATGCCACGTCGCCGTGAAGATCGAACAGTTTCATCTCTCTCCCTCTTCCTGAAAGAAGGGGCGCCAGTCCTGCTGGCGCCCCGCGCGGTCCGGTGCCTGGGAGGGTATCACCTGCTGCGCTTTGTTCCCATCCGCCGTGCCTCAGCTCGTGGCGAGCTCCATCACGGCGACATTGCTTGCCTCGTCGCGATCGAGGATGCCGCGCTGGCGGCCGCGGCTCAGCACCAGCACGCGATGCGAGAGCCCCAGCACTTCCTCGAGGTCCGAGCTCACCACCACCACCGCCATGCCCGAGCGGGCGAGGTCGGCGATGACGTCGTAGATCGCCGCGCGGGCTCCGACATCGATGCCGCGCGTCGGCTCGTCGAGGATGAACACCTTGGGCGGCCGCGACACCCATTTGGCGATGATCACCTTCTGCTGGTTGCCGCCGGAAAGTTTTGAGACCGCCTGGTTCGGCCGTCCCTTGACGCCGAGCCTCGAAATGCCGGCCTCGGCGAATCTCTGCACCGCTTTCGGAAACACCCAGCCGTTCGGCGCGACATGATCGAAATTGCCGATGGCGAGGTTCTCGCCGATCGTCTGCTCCAGCACCACGCCCTGTTCCTTGCGGTCCTCCGGCACCAGCACGACGCCGGCCCTGATCGCCGCGGCGGGGCCGCTGAGGCCGATCGGCTGGCCCGCGACGCGCACCGAGCCTGACGAGATCGGGTCGGCGCCGGCGATCGCCCGCACCAGCTCCGTGCGTCCGGCGCCGATCAGCCCGGCGATGCCGAGGATTTCACCCGATTTCACCGAGAAGGAAACGTTGTTGAAGCTGCGCTCCGGAGAGGACAGGTTCTCGACTTCGAGCAGCGTCTTGTCGCCGGGCGGCGAGAGCTTCGGGAACATGCGCTCGACGCTGCGCCCGACCATCTGTTCCACCACGGTGCGCACCGGGATATTGGCGCGCTCGTGCCGCGCGACGATGCGGCCGTCGCGCATCACCACCACGCGGTCGGCGATCTGCGCGATCTCGTCGAGGCGGTGGCTGATATAGATGAAGGACATGCCTTCGGTCTTGAGCTTGCGGATCTGCTGGAAGAGCAGTTCCGTCTCCTCGCCGCCGAGCGCCGCGGTCGGCTCGTCGAGGATCAAAAGCTCCGCGTTCAGCGTCAGCGCCTTGGCGATCTCGACCTGCTGCTGGGCGGCGACGCGCAGTGTGCGCACCTTGCGTTCGGGCGAGACATCGAGGCCGAGGCGCTTCAACTGCGCCGAGGCCTTGGCGTTCATGGTCGCGCGGTCGATGCGGCCGCCGCGCATCGGCAGGCGCCCGACATAGACGTTCTCCGCCACCGACAAGTCCGGCAGCAGCTTCAGTTCCTGATGGATCATGCCGACCCCGGCCTCGATGGCCGCGGCGGGATTGGCGGGGGAGTATGGCTTCCCCCGCCAGATGATGGTGCCAGCATCGGGCTTCGTCGAACCGGCGATGATGTTGGACACCGTCGACTTGCCGGCGCCGTTCTCGCCGAGCAGCGCCACGACTTCTCCCGGCCGCACCTCGAAGCTCGCATCGGCCAGGACCTGCACCGGTCCGTAGCTTTTGCTCAGCCCGTTGACGAAGAGTCCGTTATGCGGGCCTTCGCTTTGGCGAAGTTCAGTGGACATCGTGGCGCTCTCTTGAAGGTGCCGGCTCTTTAGGGATGCTTTTCGATGAACTGCGCGACATTGTCCTTGGTGGTCAGCGTCGCATCCTGCAACTGATCGGCGGCAAGCTTCTCGCCGGCCACGATCTTGATCGCCGAGTCGACGGCGAGCCGGCCCATGCCTTGCGTCTGCTGCGTCGCGGTGACGTCGAACACGCCGTCCTTCAGTGCTTTCAAGGCCGCCACGTCGCCGTCGAAGCCGGCGATCCAGACCTTGTGATCCGGATTGGCGACCTTGACCGCCTGCGCGGCACCCAGCGCCAGCGCGTCGGCCTGACCGAAGATGACCGAGACATTGGGATGGGCCTGCAGCAGGTCCTGCGCCAGCTTGAAGCCCTCGTCCTGGTGCCACTGGTCGCTCCAGAGCTCGCCGACCACCTTGATGTCCGGATAAGCCTTCAGCGCCTCACCGCAGCCCTTGGAACGGTCGACTTCCGGCGTCGTGCCCTTCTGGCCATGGATGATGACCATCTCGCCCTTGCCGCCGGCCTGCTTGGCGATGTAGTCGCACACGCCCTTGGCGGAGTTGACGCTGTCGGTGGCGATGAAGGTGTCGCCGGGCGCGCCGTCGGCGTTGCGGTCGACATTGACCACAGGGATGCCGGCGGCCTTGGCGGTCTTGGTCGGTACGGTCGCGGCGGTGGCGCCGGCCGGGATGTAGATCAGCGCGTCGATGTTCTGCGTGACGAGGTCCTGCACCTGGCTGACCTGCGTTGCCGAGTCGCCCTTGGCGTCGACGGTGATGACCTCGATACCCTTCTCCTTGGCGTAGGCTTCGACAGACTGCTTGATCTGGTTGAAGAAGTCCGCCTGCAGGTTGGCGACGGCCAGCCCGAGCTTCTTGGCGTCCTTGGCCGAGGCGGCGTCGGACAGGCCGAGCAGCGGGACGATGGCCGCGGCCGCAAGCAGCAGTGAACGTTTGGTCAGCATGTTTTTCCTCCGTTGGTGTTCAATTCCGTCCCGCCTGCGCATCGCGGCGCCCCCGGCCGGACAGTCCCAGTCTCGGATCGACCGATCCGTTCCGCCCGGACATCCGGGCGAATTCTCATTGCCTGCGGCGCCGCCACGTGTCGGTGGCGACCGCCAGCGCGATCACCACGCCGATCACCACCTGCTGGACGAAGGGCGAGACGCCGAGCAGGTTGAGCCCGTTGCGCAGCACGCCGATAATCAGCACGCCGATAGCCGTGCCGCCGATCGAGCCGATGCCGCCCGAAAGGCTGGCGCCGCCAATGACCACCGCGGCGATCGTGTCGAGCTCGTAGCCGACGCCCGAGCTCGGCTGCACGGAATCGAGCCGTGCCGCGAGCACGATGCCGGCGAGCCCGGCAAGCAGGCCGCAGACGGCATAGACCCAGTTTGTCAGCGACTTCACCGGAATGCCGGAAAGACGGGCGACCTCGGCGCTGCCGCCGATCGCATAAAGGTTGCGGCCCGTGGCGCGATAGTTGAGGAAGATGGCGAAGATGATCGCCAGCACGATCATCAGCCCGACGGTGACCGACAGGAAGCCGAAATGGCGGACGATCGACAGGTTGGTGAACCAATCGGGAAAGCCGACGATCTGCGAGCCGTCGGTGATCATGTTGGCGAGACCGCGCGCCACCGACATCATGGCGAGCGTCGCGATGAAGGGCGGCAGCTTGGTCACTGTCACCAGCAGGCCGGAGACCAGGCCGCAGAGGCCGGCCACGACCAACGCCGCGGCAATGCCCACCGGAACGCCCAGGTTGAGGTAGTCGGGATAGGCGACATAGCCCATCACCATCGAGGCAAGCGCCAGCACCGAGCCGACCGAAAGGTCGATGCCGCCGATCAGGATGACCAGCGTCATGCCGATCGCCATGATGCCGAGCACGGTGACCTGGTCGAGCACGTTGAGGATGTTGCGAAAGGTCAGGAAGGTATCGGTGGTCAGCGCCAGCGCCAGGCACAAGAGCGCCAGCCCGATCAAAGGTCCCATCGTCCCGGCAAACAGCGCCGAAAGCTTCGCGACCGACGCGGCCTGCGCGGCGCCGGTGCCAGCCTTCAACTCGCTCGTCTCGTTGCTCACGGCCACTTCGTCTCCTCCGTCAGCGGACCGGCGATGGCGCGCCGGCCGCTCTTGTTCACCAGGCACCTCCCTTGTGAACAATTTATCTTTGATATGCAATTTTGTTCAGCTAAAACGTTCATCAGAAAATTGTCAAGTGCCGTGCATGCATTCGGCGATGGTTTGCGCGAACCGACGGTTTGCCATAGGGAAAGTCCAGCGCACCCGGGAGGCACAAGGATGGCGGTGATCGAGAACGAGAGGGCTTCGCGCTTTCCGGATGCCGAGCTCAAGGCCCGCGCTGCCTGGCACTATTATGTCGAAGGCCTGACGCAGGAGCGGATCTCGGAGATCCTCGGCGTCGGCCGCATCAAGGTGCATCGCATTCTGTCGGCCGCGCGTGAGGAGGGCGTGGTCCAATTCCGCATCCGCGACAGCGTCGTCGAATGCGTGCAACTGGAGGAGGGCCTGAAGCAGCGCTTCGGCCTCAGCCAGGCCGTGGTCGTGCCGTCGGCCGCCGACCGCAGCAACACGCCGCTGCTGATCGGTCACGCCGCCGCCGCCTATCTCGCCGACAACGTCAATCCCGGCGATGTGATCGCGCTCGGCTGGGGACGTACATTGAAATTCGCCATCAACGAACTGCCCAGGCGGCCGATCGCCAGGACCACAGTGGTCTCGATGCTCGGCGGCCTCACCCATGCGCAGCCGCTCAACCCGACCGAGAGCGCCTGGGAGTTCGCCGAGAAGATCGGCGCCGAATGCTATCTGCTGCCCGTGCCGGTCTATGCCGACAGGCCGGAGCAGCGCGATGCCTTCATGAGCCAGCGCAGCGTCCAGGACGTGGTCTACAGGGCGCGGCGCGCCAACATCGCGGTGCTCAGCGTCGGCTCCTTCTCCAACGACAGCCCGATCGCCAACTACGGCTTCATCAAGCCGAGCGAGCTGGAGGAACTGCAGGCGGCCGGCGCGGTCGGCGATATCCTGTGCCATTTCATTGATGCCGAGGGCCGCACGGTCGACCATGAAGTCAATCGCCGCGTCTGCGCCTATCCGCTCCAGGACCTGTCCGACATCCCTACCACCATCCTGGTGTCTGGCGGACAGGAGAAGATCGCCGTCATGCGCGCGGCGCTCGCCAACGCGAGAGTTTCCGTGCTGATCACCGACGAGGACGCGGCCAAGGGGCTGCTCAGTCGTTGAAATTCACTGGATCAGAAGCTGCAGATCTTGGGTCGCTTCTCGTAGGACCAGTTCTTCAGCGGCACCGGCTTGAACCTACCCTTGACCGGCTTGCCGGCTTCCAGGTCTCTGGAAGCCGTGGCCTTGCCGGTGAGGTAGTTGATGTCGCAATCACCGATCGTCGTCTCGACGGTTCCGTCTGATTTCTGGATGCCCCAGTCCCAATAGCGGCTGTAGCCGCCGACCAGGAACTTGCCCTGGCGATGGACGATGGTCAGTGTGTCTTCCGTCGATTTGCTGGCGCCGCAACCGAAGCAGGAGGTGATCGCCAGCGATCCCTTGCCCTTGCTTTCGAGATCGAGGATCCGGTCCTCGGTCAGCGCCTTCCGCACGAAATCGGGTTTTCGCGAGGGATCTAGCTTCTCCCCGGCCGTCGCCAGATAGATGTAGAGGTCGGCCGGGCCGTCGTCCTGCACTACCACGGCACGGTCCATCGTGCCGTCCTGGTCGATGTCGAGCGTGAGCTCGAATGCCGGCCTGTCGCCGGCAAGCGCCGGCGCCGGCATTGCCGCCAGGGTGGCAATCAAGGGCAAGGCAGCATGATGAAAAACTGTCTTCATGAGCAATTATCCGCAGCGCCAGGCAACTTAGCATCGGCCGGAGCGCACGCATATGGCGTTGATCACATTCAGGCCGAGCCTAGTCGCGCGTGGATGTCGCGTGTCGCGTGATAAAGGTCGCGGTAGATTTCCTTGCGGGCGCGATAGGTCGGTACCAGCGCCTCGATGGGAACGATCTGCCTTGCCGGTTCCGCAGCCATCGCTTTTGCCGCGTCCTCCGGCGAAGCGAACCAGCCGATTGCCGAGGCCGCGAGCATGGCTGCGCCAAGCGCGGCCGCCTCGTTGACCGGCGAGACGAAGAGCGGCCGCTCGAGCACGCTCGCCATGATCTGCATCAGCAGCGTCGAATTGGTGCCGCCGCCGGCCGCGATCATCGCGCCGGCCTTGCCGGTCTGCTCCTCCATCGCGTCGGTGGCGATCGCCTGTTCCAGCGCGATGCCTTCCAGCACTGCGCGGAAGAGATGCTTTGGTTCGTGATCGAGCGACAGGCCGACGATGGCGCCGCGCGCCGCGCCGTCCCAGTATGGGCTCATGACGCCGGCCCAATAAGGCATGACGAGCAGGCCGTCGCTGCCGGAGGCAACAGTCATCGCCCCCTTTTCGAGCACGGCGGCCGAAGGCGAGCCGGTGGTGCGCACGATCCAGTCGACCAGCTGCATGCCGGAGCGCAGCACGGTTTCCAGCATGAAGCCGGAGCCGGTCGGCGAGACCAGCGTGCGGAATGCATCCGATGTCGTGACCGTGCCGGAATAGTTTCCGCTGACGACGCCCGAGCCCAACGAGAGATAGCTCTTGCCGGGACCGTAGACGCCCATGCCGAGGCCCATCGCCTGGCCGTCGCCGGATCCGGCCACGACCGGCGTGCCGGCCTTCAGGCCTGTCGTCGCCGCGATGTGTTCCGACAGCGTGCCACAAATTTCGCCGGGGGCTGTGAGCTTCGGCAGTTGCTCCGTCCGCAAGCCTGCCGCCTCGACAAGCCGCGGATGCCATGCACCATGCGCTATGTCGAGCAGGCCGAGCGGATCGGCGCTCGCCGTGCTGGTGACGAGGCGCCCCGTGAGCCGGTGGACGAAGAAGGCATGCACGTCGACCAGCGCTGCCGCATCGGCGAGCGCCTGCGGCTTATGCTCCATCAGCCAGGCCAAGGCGTAGAGCGCCGGCGTCGGGTCCGGCGGCTTGCCGCTCCAGTCGCGGATCGCCTCGCGGCCAAGTTCTTCTGAAAGCCGCGCCACCTGGAGGCGGGCGCGCTCGTCCAGCCACAGGATGGCGGGGATGAGCGGCTTGCCGTTCCGGTCGATCAGCGTGAAGCTCTCGCGCTGGTGGGCTATTGCGATCGCCTTGACGCGAGGCGCATCGATCTTGTCGGCAACCTGTCTCAGCGCCGACAGCAGCGCCGTCCACCAATGCTCGGCGTCCTGCTCGAAATGGCCCGGCGCCGGATTGGACAGCGGATAGGTTTCGCGTGCCTGGAAGAGTTCCGTGCCGTCCCGCGCGAAAGCGATCGCCTTCACGGCCGTCGTCGAGGCGTCGATCCCGATTACGACATCGTCCATCAGCCGAGGATCCGCAAGGTTAATGCATGTCGCGCAAAAGTATGCAGCGGTTTTGCGAAAACGGCATGCATGAAAACAAAGACCTAAAGCGCGTCGCCTGGATCCGTTTCAGCGCGACGCGCTTTAGGCCGCGTTGGTAACGAACCGCCCGTCCGACTGGTCGAGACGACGGCGGATCTGGGTTATCACCATCGAATCGTCGGGTACACAATTTTCATAGGTCAGGAAGTCGCCGGCTTTGATCGGCTTCACCACCTTGGCGCGTTCTGCAAGCCCGATCGGCAACACGCCCTTGGCGCGCGCGTCTTCCCAGGTCATGGCGAAGCCGCGATAGTCGTTCTCGCCGATCATGCCCAGCGACTGTCCGGTTCCGAGATTGGTCTTGGCGACCGCCACCGCTTCGGCCACCGGATGGTCGAGCGGCTCCATGTCGGCGCGCTTGTAGACCACGGCGCGCGCCGCCGACAGCGGTACTTCGAGGCTGGTGAGGTGATAGGGGCGGAAGATCGTGAAATAGGGGCCTTTGCCGACCTTGAGGTCGATCATGCGCTCCAGCACGCGAGGGTGCTTCGTCTCGATGATGCAGAACACGCCGGGCGCGACGCCCTTGCCGATCGAATAGTCGACCGCGCCCTTGCGGTGCAGCACGCCGCCGTCCTCGCGCGGGCAGAGCACGCTGGCCAGTTCCTCCAGCGTCGCCGTCGGGCCATGCATGCCGGGCACGTCGGGCACCAGGCCGGTGGCGTTGGCGATCGCCACCATCTCGATCGCCGTCTTCGAGCCGTCGACGAACTCGACCAGCATGCGAGCATTCATGTTGCGCTCGGCCGCTTCCTTCTCGTAGTCGGCGGGCACCGCGTCGATGTTGAGCGGATTGTTCTTGCCCTTGCCGGCGGCGACTATTGTGAAGCCGAGGCTTTTGGCGAAGCCGATGATCTCCAGCGTGCAGGCGGGCTCGTCGCCGGCCGCACCGGTGTAGACGACGCCGGCCTTGCGCGCCTCTTCCTTGAGGAAACGGCCGATGGTGATGTCGGCCTCGACATTGAGCATGACGATATGCTTGCCGTTCTTCATCACTTCGAGCGCGAACAGCGTGCCGATATTGGGATTGCCGGTGGCATCGATGATGACGTCGATGCGGCCGGCGGCGGCGAGCGCATGAAGGTCCTCGGTGACTGCGATCTTGCCGGCCTCGATGGCGCGGTCGATGGCCGCGGCATTGGGCGCCTGCACGATGTCGGAACGGTCATGGCCGGCAAGAAGCGCCGCATCGATTGCCGCCTGCGGCCTGACTTCGGAAATAGCGCCGATGCGCATGCCCGGCATGAGTGCTACCTGGACGACGATATCCGTTCCCATCTGCCCGGCGCCGGCCAGACCGATGGTGATCGGCCCTTGTTTCTCAGCGCGCTGCAGGAGTTCCGCTGCGAATTGCGGATGGGACATGTCGCTTCCTCCACTCATTGGCGCGCCGCCGCGCCGCGATCACCGGTTGAACATTCCTATTTCTATTTGAAAAATATTTCAACCGGCATTTCGGCGGTTGCTACGGGATTTCGAGTGAGATGGAGTGCGCTGGCGGCGGCCACAGCAAGCAATCAACCACCGAGGCGTGCAAGATCGAGGCGGTAAAGTTTTTACGCTGGCGGAACAGCACCCCCCCTCTGTCCTACCGGACAGAGGGGGGTGCTGTGAAGGAACGCCACGAAGACGGTTTTCATTTTGCGCCCTCGCGTTCCTAGCCCAATGGGGACCGCTCAGAAATACCCGTCGGATGCCGCCGTCGCTTCCTTTGGAATCTCCACGCCGTCGACCAGTATCCTGTCGACCAGCTCGTGATGAAAACACACCAGCCCCTTGATGCGCTCGGCCTCATGCACGGGTTCGGGATAATACCAGACCAGGTTCTCGTGCCGCTTCTTAGGTGTGGTCACATGGTAGTAGTTGGAGATGCCCTTGTAGGGGCAGCGCGAGATGTAGCGGCTAGGCGTAAACATATCGAGCCGCGTGTCCGAAATCGGCAGATAGTGGCGCACCGGATGACCGGTCTCGAAAAGGAAAACGCCGCGCCGTGAATCGGCGACTTGCTCGCCGTCGAGGATCACCTGCACGCGCCGCGACGAAGGCAGGCAGTCGACGCGCCGGAACGGATCGCGGGCATGGACGAAGATCTCCTCGTCCTCCTCCCACCAATGCGTCATCTTCGGCCAGTAGAAGGATATGTAGTCCGCGATCGGCGGGCATCCCTTGACGGGGTCGAGATAGCGCCAGGCGCCATCCTCGACCAGCGTGATGCCGGTGTTCAGCGAATAATGCGTGGCCACGCCCTTGAACGGGTCTTCCGTCGTCGTCCGGCTCGGCAGCAGGAACTCCTCGCGCACGTCGCTCATCGGGAAGTAATAGACCGGCAGATGGTCGCTCTCGTAGAACACCAGCGCCTTGGTGGTGTCGGCGACGATCATCGGCCCGACCTGCACGCGCAGCCGCTTGGGCGAGGGCATGGTGAAGGCGACATAGCCGGGCTCGAACTCATATTGCACGATATTGTCGAGCAGCGGGAAATGCGGCCCGCGGCCGCGCAAATGAGGCTTGCGAATGGTAGTCGTCCTTTTTTCGTCGTTGGCAGCCAGGGCCTTGCGCGCGACCATGATCAACCTATCGATACCCGGTCGAGCAGCAGCCCGGCGGCGATCGGCGGCAGGCCGCTGACATTCTTGCGCACCGGCACCAAAAGGTCCGGGAAGTAGCTGAAGATCACCGGCGTCTCGTCGAGCAGCAGCTTTTGGATGTCCGACGCCGCCTTGCGCTGCGTGTCGAGGTCGAGCGCCTTGAGATAGCCGGTCACCAGCCCGTCATAGGCCGTATTCTTGAAATGCGCCGCATTCCACGGACCGTCGCTGACCAACGGGCTTTTCAGGAAGACGTTCGGCACGCTGCGATGCGCGTAGTCGGTGATGCCGAGCGGGCTGTCCAGCCAGTCCGACTGGCCGAACACCGCCTTGCCGTAATATTTGTCCTGGTCCTCGATGTTGAGCGAGATACGGGCGCCGATCTCCTTGGCGAAGTTCTGGAAGAGCTGCGCGTATCCGGGAATGTCGGAATAGAGCAGCGTCGTCAGCGTCATGTCGAAGCCGCTGGCAAGGCCCGCTGCTTCCATCAGCTGCTTGGCCTTGGCGATGTCCTGCGTGCGCTGCGCCACCGACTTGTCGGTCGCGGGGAAAGCCGGCGCGAACGGGCTGTCATTGCCGGTCGCCGCCATGCCGCGGCAGAGCCCGTCGACCAGCTTCGAGCGGTCGATGCACAGCGCCAGCGCCTGGCGCACGCGCTTGTCGGTGAAGGGCGCCATGTCGCAGCGCATATGGAACTGGCGATGCGCGGTGGAGGCGACGCGCAGCACCGTGATGTCCGGATTGCCGAGCACCACCTGGCTGACGTCGAGCGGGATGGCGTCGAGCACGTCGACCTCGCCCGCCTGCAGCGCCAGGATGCGCGGCTGCACGTCACCGTAGAATTTGAACTCCAGCCGGTCGGGCAGCGCCTTCTCGCCCCAATAGTCGGGATTGCGCACGAAGCTCGCGCCGACTTTCGGCGTGTAGCTTTCGAGCCGGAACGGCCCGGTGCCCTCGAAGGTCTTCTCGTAATCGCCCTTGTAGCTCGCCGGCAGGATGACGGCGTTGTAATTGTCGATCGACACCGAATAAGGGAAGCTGCCGTTCGGCGCGTCGAGATGGAACTCGACGGTGTGGTCGTCGACCTTGCGCGTGCCGCCCTTCGACAGCAGCCCCTTGAATACCGACAGCGCGTTGGAGGCGCCGCTCGGATCGGCGAGGCGGTCGAAGGTCGCCACCACGTCGTCGGCCTTGAAGTCCTCGCCATTGTGGAATTTCACGCCCTTGCGCAGCTTGAAGGTCCACACACTTCCGTCGGCATTGGGCGACCAGCTCTCGGCCAGCACCGGCTTCAGCGTCAGGTCGGGCTGCGTCACGCACAGGAATTCGGCCGTCTGGAAGACGAGCTGGTAGCTGCCGCTGTCATAGAAGGTGACCGGGTCGATGGCGCCGCCGGGCACGGCGACGCCTGCACGCACCGTGCCGCCCGGCTTGCCCTCGGCGCGCGCTTCTGGAGCGCCAAGGCCGATCGCCGAGACGATGCCGCCGAGGAATGGCAGCGAAAGGCCGAGCACGCTGCCATGGCGCAGGAATTCGCGCCGGCCGATCCTGCCGGCGAGCAATTCGTCGACAGCGGAATTTTCGATTGCGCTAAGATTTCTGCGAGCGGCATCGATCGTCCTGAAATGCTTCGGCATGGCTGCATTCCTTGGCTGGCGTGGAGGTTCTGCCATCTAGTTCATTGTTGACCACGGCCGAAAAGCGATATTTTTTGATGAGGGCCATCGGAATCTTCGATTGCCGCCGAGCCGGGGGCGAAAGCCATGGACACCGAGAATCTGCGCAGTTTCCTCGAGGTCGCGGAGCATGGCAGCTTCACCGTCGCCGCCCATCGGCTGAACCTCGCCCAGTCCACCGTCAGCGCGCGCATTCGCGGCCTCGAAGAGCAGTTGGGACGCAAGCTCTTCGTTCGCGACAGCGACGGCGTCACGCTGACGCCGGCCGGCCGGCAGTTCCTGCCGCACGCTGCGACGATCACCCGGACCTGGGAGCAATCGCGTCAGGACATCGCCGTTCCCGATGGCTACGAGACGCTGCTGAGGCTCACCGCGCCAGCCTATCTCTGGGACAGCATCACCTCGCCCTGGATCGACTGGATGCGGGCGAGGCGGCCAAACGTGGCGCTTCGCCTCGAAGGGAGTTTTCCCGATCTGGCGATCGACCAGATGGCCGAAGGCCTGCTCGACATCTGCATCCTCTATCTGCCCAAGCCGCATCCCGGCATCGTCTATGAGACATTGGCCGTCGATCAGGTGGTCCTCGTCCAGCATACGGCGCAAGCCGGATCGTGGACGCAGAACTACATACTGATGGACTGGGGGCTGGAGTTCCGCGTCGAGCATGACCGCGCCTTTGCCGGCATGGTGAAGCCTGCGATCTCCGCCGGGCTGGTGTTCATCGGCCTGCAGCATGTGCTGTCGCAACGGGCGGCCGCCTATCTGCCGCTGAGCGCCGTCAGCGGTCACATCGAGCGCGGCGAGTTGCGGCGCGTCGAGGACGCGCCGGTGTTCCAGCGGCCGATTTATCTAGCCTATCCGGAGAACCCGGCCTCTTCCGATGCCCTCGACATCGCCTTGACGGGCCTGCGCACGCTCGCCAGGAACCTGTCGGGCGATCAAGCTTTCGCGGAAAGCGACCGCGCCTTCAGCATGGCAGGCGCGGCGGCATTCTGACGGCGATCACGCCGGCTCCACGGCCGTGGGCTTCTGCAGCCTTGCCAATTCCTCAAAAGGAATATGGCAGCGGATCGTGTGCCCGGGCTCGGCCTCGATGAGCTCCGGCTCCTGCGTCTCGCAAATCGCGCCGATCTTGCGCGGGCATCTCGTGTGGAAGACGCAGCCCGTCGGCGGGTTGGCGGCGCTCGGTATCTCGCCGTCGAGGCGGATGCGCGCGCTCTCGGTCCGGTCGAGTTTCGGCACGGCCGACAGAAGCGCTTCCGTATAGGGATGGTGCGGGCCGGAAAAGACCGCTTCCGACGGCCCGAACTCCATGATGCGGCCGAGATAGAGCACGGCGATCTTGTCGGAGAGATAGCGCACCACGCCGAGGTCGTGCGAAATGAAGATGTAGCTGACGTCCTGCTTCGACTGCAGGTCCGCCAGGAGGTTGAGGATCGCCGCCTGCACCGACACGTCGAGCGCCGAGGTCGGCTCGTCGCAGACGACGATGCGTGGCTCGCCGGCGAAGGCGCGCGCGATCGCCACGCGCTGCTTCAGCCCGCCCGACAGCTGGCGCGGCTTGACCGCGAGATGCCGGTCGGTGAGCCGCACCGAGCGGACGAGCTCTTCCAGCCGCGTGTCCAGCGCCTTGCCGGTCAGCCCGCCCAGCCGCTTCAAGGCGCGGCTCAGGATATGCCGGATCGAATGCGAGCGGTTGAGCGCCGAATCCGGATTCTGGAAGACGATCTGCACCGCCTTGACCTGATCCTCGGTGCGGTTGGCAAGCCGTGGCGCGAGCTCTCTGCCCTCGAGCTCGATGCTGCCGCCTTCGTCCGGCGGTACGAGGCCGAGCAGCAGCCTGGCGAAGGTCGTCTTGCCGCTGCCGGATTCGCCGACCAGACCGAGCGTCTCGCCGGGCCTCAGGCTGACCGAGACGTCCTTCACCGCCCTCAGCGGCCGGCCGTGGCTGGCATAGGTCTTGTTCAGCCCCTCGACCTGCAGCACCGGCGGTGCCTGCTTGGGTGCTGCGGCGGGGATCTCGGCTGGTGTCGCGCGCGGCAGCGACTGCGCCTTGTCATGATAGTGGCAGCGCGACAGTCGGCCTTCCCCCAGGTCGTAGAGCGGCGGCGGCTCGCTGCGGCAGCGCTCCGTCGCCAGGGCGCAGCGATCGGCGAAGGCGCAGCCGGTGATGTTGGCGCCGATGCCGGGCAGGAATCCGGGGATGGTGTCCAGGCGGCCCTGGTCCTTGCGCTGGCCGCCGCGCGGCAGGCAACGCATCAGCGCCACCGTGTAGGGATGGCGCGGATCGTTGAAGACGTCCTTGGTCGAGCCTTCCTCGACCAGCATGCCGGCGTAGAGCACGCCGACACGGTCGCACATCTTCGAGACGACGGCGAGGTTGTGGCTGATGAACAGGATCGAGGCCGAGAGCTCGCGCCGCAATTGCGCGATCAGGTCGAGCACTTCGGCTTCCACCGTCGCGTCGAGACCCGTCGTCGGCTCGTCGAGGATCAGCATCGACGGATCGTTGGCCAAGGCCATGGCGATCGCCACGCGCTGCTGCATGCCGCCGGAAAGCTGGTGCGGGTAGCGCTGCATGACACTTGCCGGATCGGAGATGCGCACCCGGTTCAGCATGGCAATGGCCTTGTCGCTCGCCGCCTGTCCAGTGACACCGGCGAGCTCAAAGATCTCGGTCAGCTGGCGGCCGATGCGCAGCGACGGGTTCAGCGCCTTGCCGGGGTCCTGATAGACCATCGACACGCTTTCCGCCCGCGCCCGCCGCAGCGCTTCGCCATCGAGCTTCATCACGTCCTGGCCGTCGAGCGCGATCGAGCCGCCGGTGATCGAGCCATTGCGCGGCAGGTAGCGGACCACAGCGAGCGCCGCCGTCGACTTGCCGCAGCCGGATTCGCCGACGAGCCCGTAGGCCTCGCCGCGGCCGATGGTGAGGTTGACATTGCGCAGCACCGCCCGGTTGCGGCCGCCGACACGGTAGGCGACGGAGAGATCTCTGAGCTCGAGTGCGTTCTTGTCAGTCATTGAACGCTCCATGGACGCCGTCGGCCACCAGATTGACGCCGATAACCAGGGAGGCGATGGCCAGGGCATCGAACAGCACCGTCCACCAGAAGCCGCCGCCGATCATGCCGTAATTGCTGGAGATGCTTAGACCCCAGTCGGGGGAGGGCGGCTGGATGCCGAAGCCCATGAACGAGAGCGTGGCGACGGCGAAGATCGCGTAGCCGAGACGTACCGTCGTCTCGACCAGGATCGGCGGGATGACATTGGGCAGGATCTCGACGAACATCGTATGCAGCGCGCCTTCGTGGCGCAGCTTTGCCGCCGCGACATAGTCGAGTTCGCGTTCAGCAAGCACCGCCGAGCGCACCGTGCGGGCGATGATCGGCGCGAAGCTCAGGCCGATGACGACGATGACGGTGATCTTCGACGTGCCGAGCGCGACGATGGCGAGCAGCGCGATGATCACCACCGGGATCGCCATGAAGGCCTCGAGAACG
The DNA here is from genome assembly GCF_003952485.1 of Mesorhizobium sp. M1E.F.Ca.ET.045.02.1.1. Lineage (NCBI taxonomy): Bacteria > Pseudomonadati > Pseudomonadota > Alphaproteobacteria > Hyphomicrobiales > Phyllobacteriaceae > Mesorhizobium > Mesorhizobium sp. M1E.F.Ca.ET.045.02.1.1. The sequence continues at coordinate 7,056,918 of NZ_CP034447.1, read as the reverse complement.
CGGCTGATCACGTCGTCGACGATGCCGCGGAAATAGCCGATGAGGAGGCCGAGTGCGGTGCCGGCGACGGTCGCGAGCAACGTGGCTAAAGGCGCCACCGTCAGGATGTCACGCGAGCCGACGATGACGCGCGAGAAGACGTCGCGGCCGATCTGGTCGGTGCCGAACCAGTGCTCGGCCGACGGTGGTGCAAGGGCGTTGATGATGTCGTCGGCGAGTGGGTCGTAAGGCACGAAATGCTCGCCGAACAGCGCGCAGATGATCCAGAACAGGACGATGCCGAGCCCGGTCAGGAACGTTCCTGACCGCAACAGCGAGTGCAACACCTCGCCCCAGGGACCGCGCCGCGTCGCGGCGTCGGGTGTGGGCAGGTTCGCGGGAGTATCTGTCACGCTCATTGCTCTGCTCCCAGCCGGATGCGCGGGTTGAGCACGGAATAGAGGAAGTCGGCGACGAGGGTCGCCACCGCATAGACGATGCCGATGGTGAGGATGCCGGCCTCGAGCATCGGGAAATCCTTGCCGCGTGCCGCGGTGAAGATCAGCGAGCCGATGCCCTGGTAGCGGAACAGCGTCTCGATCACGACCAGGCCGCCGATCAGGTAGCCGGTCTGCGTGGCGATGACGGTGATGGTCGGCAACAGCGCGTTGCGCAGCACATGCCGCCAGATCACCGTGCGCCACGGCAGGCCCTTGAGCACGGCGGTGCGAGTATAGTCGGAATCGAGCGCCTCGATCATGCCGGATCGCGCCATCCGGGCGATATAGCCGAACAGCACCAAAAACAGCGGCAGCGACGGCAGGATGAGATAGTAGAGCTGGGTGAAGAAGCCGGCGCCCTTCGGCCAGGAAGCGGCGATCGGCAGCCAGCGCAGCCACACGCCGAAGATCAGGATCAGGATGATGCCGGTGACGAATTCCGGCAGCACCGTCACCGACAGGCCGCCGAGGCTGATGATGCGGTCGAGCGGCCGGTTGAGGTTGAGCGCGGCGATGACGCCGCCGAGGATGCCGATCGGCACCACCAGCACGAAAGCGACCAGCGCCAGCTTCATCGAATTGCCCAAAGCGTCGATGACGAAGGGCGCGACCGGCGCGCGGAAAATGTAGGACGTGCCCATGTCGCCATGCAGGAAGTTCCAGATCCAGGTTCCGTACTGGACGAGCAGCGGGCGATCGACGCCGAGCGAATGGTTGAGCGCGTCGACGGCGCGCTCATCGGCGAATGGCCCCAATATGGCGCGCCCGACATTGCCGGGCAGCACCTGGCCGCCGAGGAACACCATGACGCTGAGCAGGAACAGCGTAATGAGCGACAGGCCGAGGCGCCGGACGAGGAAGGCGAGGATGGCGAATACTCCTATTGGAGCCGGCTCTCCGCGGAGAGCCGGCTGTCAGGGATAAGCTTGTTCGCTGTCGTCAGGCCTTCGATGCCTTTTCCAGGAACAGCTGCGACATGGCGGTGGGCTGCACGCCCGTCACGCCCTTCGCCGTCGCAGTCAGGTAGTCGTAGAAATAGCCGAAGATCACCGGCGTTTCCTCGAGCAGCAGCTTCTGGATCTTGCCGGCGCTGGCCTTCTGCGCCTCGAGGTCGAGGGCCGCGATATAGCTGGTCGCCAGCTGGTCGTAGTCCTTGTTCTTGAAGTGGGCGGCATTCCAGGTGCCGTCGCTCTTCAGCGGCGCCGCGAGATAGACGTTCGGCACGCCGCGATGGCCGTAGTCGGTGATGCCCATCACCGAGTCCAGCCAGTTCGACTTGCCGAACACCGCATCGCCGTAATAGGCGCCCTGGTCGAGGATGTTGAGCTCGAGCTCGATGCCGATCTCCTTGACCCAATTCTGGATGAGCTGGGCGTATTCGGGGATTTCCAGATAGCGCTCGGTCGTCAGCGTTACCTTGAAGCCCTTGCCGGCGCCGGCCGCTTCCATCAGCTGCTTGGCCTGCGCGATGTCCTGCTCGCGCTGCGGCACGCTGGTGTCGGTCGACGGATAGGCGCTCGCAAACGGGCTGTCGTTGCCTTCCTGGGCGCGGCCCTTCATCAGGCCGGCGACCAGCTTCTTGCGGTCGATGCTGAGCGCGATTGCCCGGCGCACCCGCGGATCCTTGAACGGGTCGGAATCGCAGCGCAGGTGCAACTGCTGGTGCGCCACCGACTTCAGGCTGATGATGTCGACATTCGGATCGTTGAGCAGACCGACGCCGGCCAGCACCGGCATCTGGTTGATGATGTCGATCTGGCCGCCCTGCAGCGCCAGGATCTGCGGCTGGATGTCGGTGAAGAAGGTGAACTCGGTGCGTTCCGGCAAGGCCTTTTCGCCCCAGTAGTCCTCGTTGCGCACGAAAGAGGCGCCGACCTTCGGCGTGTACTTCTCCAGCTTGAACGGCCCGGTGCCGTCGAAGCTCTTTTCGTAGTCGCCCTTGTAGCTCGCCGGGATGATGACGGCGTTGTAGTTGTCGGACGACACCATGTAAGGGAAGTTGCCGTTCGGCGCGTCGAGGTGGAATTCAACCGTGTAGTCGTCGACCTTCTTGGTGTTGCCCTTCTGCAGGATGCCGCTGAACACCGACAGCGCGTTGGACGAGTTGGCGGGATCGGCGAGGCGGTCGATGCTGGCCACCACGTCTTCGGCCTTCATCTCGCCGCCCGAGTGGAATTTCACGCCCTTGCGCAGTGTGAAGGTCCACACCGTGCCGTCGGCGTTCGGCTTCCAGCTTTCCGCCAGCGCCGGCTTCAGCACCAGGTCCGGGCCGTCGATGCAGAGGAATTCAGCCACCTGCTGCATCACCAGCAGGCCGCCGGCGTCCGCGATTGTGACCGGGTCGATCGCTGCGGCCGGCACGCTGCTGCCGACGCGGATGGTGGCGCCCGGCGTCGCTTGAGCGCGGGCAAGCGAGGGCGCGGCGCCAAAACCGGCGGCCATGCCGATGCGGCCGAGAAGCGGCAGCGACAGGCCGAGCAGGCTGCCGTGGCGCACGAATTCGCGGCGGCTGACGCGGCCGTCGATAAGGCCATCGATGAGGTGGTTTTCGAGCGGCGTGCGGTTGCGCCGGATGAGATCGAGAATGCGGTAGTTCTTGCTCATGGGTCTGAACCCTTTCCCCAGTTCTTGTGGTTGGCGAGTGCGTTCCAGTTGACGGTTCCGTGGAGTTCTCCTGTCCCGGCCATCGTCAAGAATTTCTGTCGATCGAACTGTAGCATGCAGGTTGATCCGGTCCATCCGCTCCTTGAGGGGGGAAGGTCAGATTTTCTTGATGCATGCCTTGTCCGGTCTCGCGGTCCGATCGAAATCGCGGCCGCTTCTTCTACTCGGTCTGTCGCCTCCTTTCCTTTGACGGTCTCCTGGTTCAGTTCAGCGGCAGCCGGCGATAGGTGCCGGGCTTCGCCGGGTCGTGATACTTGTTGCAGGGCCCGTTCTCGACGAAGTCGCGATGGCAGGCAGCGAGCCTGTCGCAAGACAGCGTTACGCCGAGGCCATAGCCTTCCGGCACCGGCACGGTGTTGTTCTTCGGCGCGAACGGCCCTTCCTCGATCACGTCCATCGGCTGCATGCGGAACAACGACTGGTTGGGCTCTCTGATCCAGCCGAGTGCTGAGCAAAGATGCAGGTAGCAGGCGCTGCCGATGCCGGTGTCGCCGCTGTAGCACCAGTAATCGATGCCGGAATGCTCGCAGGCGCCGATGAAGCGCAGCATGCGGACGATGCCGCCATGTGCTGTCGGATTGCCGACAAACGCGTCCGGCACTTTGAGATCCATGGCGCGCGCGATGTCGATATTGTGGGTCGAGAACGGGATCGACGTGTGGCGCCGCAGCTCGCGCATTTCCTCGATGGTTGCGACCGGATCCTCCCAGTTGCGCACGCCGAGGTCTTCCAGCGGCCTCGCCAGCTGCCTGGCGGTGGCGAGCGAATAGGCCTGGTTGGAATCGATGCGGATCATCGCATCGTCGCCGAGCTTGTCGCGGATCAGCTCGACCATCTTTAGCGAGACTTTCGGATCCTGCGTCGAGAACTTGCCCTCGAAGAAGGTCGTGCCGTGGCGCTCGTGGAGTTCGACGCAGTAATCTGCGACCGCTTCCGGCGTCTTCTCGCCCTTCACCTTCGACCCGTCGCCGCGCAGCGAGAAATAATCGGTGAAGGGGATATCCTTGCGCACCGCGCCCCCGAGCAACTGGTAGAGCGGCTGCTTCCAGGCCTTGCCGCGCAGGTCCCACAGCGCCATTTCGATGGCGCCGAAGGCCATGATGCGGATGCGGTCGTTGATCGACTGCACGCCGGTCCAGAAGGGCAGGCAGACTTGCTCCGCGCCGGCGATGTCGAAGGCGTCACGGCCGGCGAGCCTGGGTGCCAGCACATCGTCGATGACGGCAGCGGCCGCCGGCGTCGGTGCCTCGCCGAGACCGACAAGCCCGTCCTCCGTCTCGACCTCGACGATGGTGGGCGAGAAGCCGTCGAGCTCGCCGAACACCCAGACGTAGGGCGCTTCGAGCCTGTAGTTGATCGGCGTTGCCCTGACGCGCCTGATCTTCATCTCAGCCGATCTCGAAGAAAGGCTTGCCGAGCAGGTCCGGCACGACATCGATGCCGAGGCCGGGTCCATCGGGAATGCCCATGCGGCTGCCCGTCACGGGCGGCTTGTTGGAGGCGGTGCGCACCGTCACCCATTCGTGGAAGGCGATCGCATGCAGCCGGCGCTCCTCCGGCGTCGACAGCGACAGATGCGCCATGGCGGCGGTGTCGATCTCGGCGCCGCCGGTATCCTCGACCGTGATCATGAAGCCGAGATCGACCGCAACGTCACGGATCTGGCGGGTCTGCGTCACGCCGCCCAGCCGCGAGATCTTCAGCGTCAGCCCGTCGGCCGCGCCGCGGCGATGGATTTCCAGCATCTCCTGCAGCGAGGTAACGGACTCATCCAGCACCATCGGCTTGTCGAGCATGCGGCGCACCGACATGTTCTCCTCGATCGTCGTGCAGGGCTGCTCGAACGTGTAGTCGATGCCGCGTGTTGCGTCGGCGAACTGGCGCGCCTGGTAAGGCGTCCAGCCGGCATTGGCGTCGCAGAAGATCACCGTGCCCTTCGGCACGGCCGCGGCCACCGCGGTGACGCGCTCGATGTCGTCGCGCACATTGCCGCCGACCTTGACCTGCAGCCGGTGGTAGCCTTCGGCGACGATCTTCTTGGCAAGTGCCGCCATCTGGTCGACCGTGCCGTGGGTGACGACCCTGTAGAGCTCCGCCGTCTCGCTCTCGCGGCCGCCAAGCATCGTCACCAGCGGCACGTCGGCGGCACAGGCGGCGAGATCCCAGCACGCCATGTCGAGCGCGGCCTTGATGTAGGGATGGCCCTTGAACACCGTGTCCATCAGCCTGCCGATGCCGGCAAGCCCGCGCGGGTCGTGGCCGATGAGATGCGGCGCGATTTCCGGCACGCCCGCACGCGTTCCCGCCGGAAACGCGGCCGAGTAGAAATTGCCGAGCGGCGCCATCTCGCCCCAGCCGGTCACACCTGTGTCGGAAGTGATGGCGACGATCACCGCGTCGAAACAGTCGGCGACCCGCCCCTTCGACATGCGGTAGGGCCCGTCCACGAAGGGCTGCACGACATGGTAGGCTTTTATGCTCTTTATCTTCACGTTGGTGTCCGTTGTCAGCGAGGGAATGGTCAGGCGCCCTTCGACCCACGCTTTTCAAGGCCGCGCGCGTAGGCAAGCAGCTCTTCGAAATCGAGGTCGATATGCTCGCGCGCGTGGCGCTGGGCGGCGCGCATGTCCGAGCCCTTGAGCAGCGCCACATAAGTCTCGTGCACGTCTTCTGCCGGCACCGGCTCGTTGCGGGCCCGCTGATGCAGGGCGAAATACATTTGCAGGCGACTGGTCAGCCGCTGCCAGGTCTCGAGCAGCACCGAATTGTCGGCCCATTCGTAGATCAGCCCATGCAGTTGTAGCGCCGTCTCGATCTGGCGCGTGGTGTCGAGCGCGCGCGTCGCCGCTTTGACCGTTTCATGGCGGCGGTCGAGCTCGTCGAAGAAGCGCTGGTCGCGCAGCGGCCAGGCGAGCTCGATGGCGAACTCGTCGAGCACCTTGTTGAGCGAATAGACGTCGATGATGTCCTTGGCGGCGACGTCGATGACGAAAGTTCCGGCATAGGGGATGCTGGTCAGGATGCCTTCCTGCACCAGCTCGCGCATCGCCTCGCGCAGCGGCGCGCGGCTCACCCGCATCTGCTCGGAAATCCTGAGCTCGTTGAGCTTTTGCCCAGGCTCCAACTGGCCGGTCAGGATGGCGCGCCTGAGCAGGGCGACGATCTCCGCCCTGCGCGTCGTATCCGCGATCGGACTGAAATCCAGTTTCGCCATGCGTCCCACTCCGGATGAACCGGCTGCAAGACAATCAGATTGTCGACAATCTAACAAGGGGCAATTTGCGAATTCAGGATTTTCATCGATGCTCAAGCCGCGCGGCCGTAGAAGCCGATGCGCTCCTCCTCGGTGAACATGACGCCGGGGCGCTCGTAGTAGGAAAACACCGCGATCATGCGCTCCCGCTCGCCTTCGACCGTGGTGACGCGATGCGCGGTGTTCTTGCCGCGGAAGACATTCAGCGTACCGGCCTTCATGCGCAGGATCTTCGCTTCCGGATCGCGCCCTTCGAGCAGCCTGGCGACGCCGTCGTAGTTCGGATCGTCGTCCGAACGCAGGTCGGTGCGGTATTCGAGGTCGCCGCCGCGCTCCGGAGCCTGGAGCAGCAGCGTCGTGGTGAATTCCGAGCGGTCGAAGTGCCAGTTCAACGCCTCGCCGGCCCGATAGGCCATGACATTGGCGCGGGCGAGCGGATCCTGCATGACATGCAATTGCGGCTTGTCCATCGTCACCGCCAGGAAACGCACCAGGGGCTCGTATTCGTAGATGGCGAGGACAATGCTGCCGGGAATCTGGTCGGCGCAGACCGTGTGGCTGATCGTCTCGACCTTGCGCAGCGCCGGATGGTCGGGCGAAAGCTCCGGGATCGAGGGCTTGAAGTAGATGTTGTGCATGCGCTTGTGCGTATGCGAGCGCGTATCCATCACCGGCCGGATTTCCGCGACGGCCCTCTCGGCAACGCCCGGGCGCAGGAAGCCTTCCAGGTTGAACATGCCGTTGGCGTTGAGCGCCGCGGTCGATTCCTCCACAAGGCGCTGCCATTCTGGGCTGCCCTCGCGGTCGAGCGGGTAGCGGTCGAGGTCGAGAATGTCTTCGATCATTGTGTCCTCCAAAAATCTGAGGTCACTAGACAGCAAGGAAATCTTTCTCTCAACGCGGAAAATTGTTAGGCTTCCGCAAGAAAAACTTGGTGAAGGCCTATATGGAAAAGCTTCCGCCACTCAACGCGGTCAGGGCGTTCGAGGTCGCCGCCCGCGCCGGCAGCTTCACGCTTGCCGCCACCGAGCTCGGTGTCTCGTCGGCCGCGGTCAGCCAGCAGATTCGCAATCTCGAAGACTGGTTCGGCAAGCAATTGTTCGTGCGCAACGGCAACCGCATCACGCTCACCGATGCCGGCCATGCCATCTATCCGCAGACGGCGCGGGCGCTGGGCGAGATAGCCGCTGTCGGCCGGCGCATGCTGGAAGGCGGCTTGCGGACGCGCCTCGTCGTCAGCGTGCCGTTCTCGCTGGCCGAACTGTGGCTGGCGCCGCGCCTGGCCGTGCTGCTCGACGGCTTCCCGCAGATGGCGATCGATGTCCGCGTCGAGGACGATCCCGTCGACGTCGTGCGCCAGAACATCGACCTGCGCATCAGCTACGGCGACTACCACTATCCGGCGCTGAAAATGGTCCGCCTCGTCCATGACGACGTGCTGCCGGTCGCGTCGCCGGAGTTCTGGCGGCGCCACGGCAACGAGGCCCTCGATCTGTCGAACGCGCATGAGAGCCAGTTCATCCACACCAACTGGGGCCCGAACTACGCCTCGCATCCCACCTGGGCAGACTGGTTCGCGGCAGCGGGCGGCAACCGCGCGCCCGATCCTTCGCACGGTCGCCGCGTCGGCCTCTCCAGCCTGGCGATCGGCGCGGCGAAGCTGGGACTGGGAATCGCCCTGGGACAAAGGGTGATGGCCAGCGCCGACCTGCAAGCTGGACGGCTGATCGCGCTCTCGCCGGTTTCAGTGCGCCTCGGCCAGCCCTATTGCGCCTTCATGCTGCCGGCCAAGGCCGAGCGCGCGGACATTGCGGACTTGGTGGAGCTTCTTAGCAAAACGGCGCCCTCGACGTGGGAGTCGAGGGCGCCGTCGGACCGGGACTGATGGGGGTTATCAGCTGGCCGGTTTCGGTTGCGGCAAGGGAGAAACCGGCATTCCGGGTCCGATCTTCTGCAGATTGCCCGTGATCACCTGGTCGCTCTCGGAGATGCCGGAGGTCACGGAGATCAGGTCGCCGTCGGTCGGCCCGAGCGAGACCAGTTTCTGGTCGACGGTATTGCCCTTGCCGAGGACATAGAGGTATTTGCCGAGCTGGCTGGAGCCCAGCGCCACCTGCGGCACCATCAGCGTGTTGGGCTGTTCCTTCACATGCAGCCGCACGCGGACATATTGGCCTGGCAGCAGCCTGAACTTGGCGTTGCCGATCGTTGCGCGGGCCGTGATCGTGCCGGTCGAATGGTCGATCGTGTTGTCGATGAAGGTGAGCTCACCCTTCTGGCTTGGCTCGGTCTCGCCGGGCAAGAGCACGTCGACCGCGATCGGACCGGCCGCCTTGGCTTGCTCGATCTCAACGAGGTCGGTCTCACTCGGATTGAAGGTGACGTAGATCGGGTCGAGCTGCACCAGCGTGTTGAGCACGGTGCCGGCGACGCTCACCAGCGTGCCGACCGAGGCCTGGTTGCGGCCGATGCGGCCCGGGAAGGGGGCTTTGATTTCCGCATAGCCGAGATTGAGCTCAGCCGTTCGCACTGCCGCCTTGTCGAGAAGCAATGCCGCTTCGGCCCCGCGCAAGGTGCTGGTGCGCTGGTCGAAACTATCCTTGGCAAGATAGCCGCTCTTGGCGAGCTCGCTGCCGCGGCCGAGGTTCGAGCGCGCATAGTCGAGCGTCGCGGTATCGCGCTCGACCTGCGCCTTGGCCTGGTCGAGGGCTGCCTGATAGTCTTCCGGCGCGATCCTGTAGAGCAGGTCGCCCTGCTTGACGTCGCTGCCGTCCGCCGCTGTCTGCTCCTGCAGGTAGCCCGGCACGCGCGCCTGCAGGGTGATGCTGCGGATCGACTCGACGCGCGCCGCGTAGTCGAGATAGATCGGCAGCGTCTTCTTGACGACGTTGACCACCGGCACCGGCATGACGAAGGCCGCCGGTGCAGGTGCTGCGCCCGCCGTGCCGCCGTTGAGGCTCAGATTGCCCATGTCGAGCAGGTGGACGCTGGCCACCGAGATCGCGCCCAGCGCGACGGCCGTTCCCAAAGCGATTTTCCATTTACGCATATTGATCTCCAATCCTATTCGGCCGCCTGGGCGAGCTATTCAGCCGCTTGGGCGAGCGGCTGAGGCGCCGGCTCGGCGGTCGGTTCAATCTCTTGTTGGTGCGGGGCATACTGGCGCCCCGTGGCAGGTTCCTGCTCGCCGCCGCGCTCGCGCAGCTTTTCGATGACCGCGTAGAAGACCGGCACGAAGACCAGCGACAGGATCGTCGCCGCCACCATGCCGCCGAAGACGGTGGTGCCGATCGACTGCCGGCTGGCGGCACCCGCGCCCGTCGCGAACATCAGCGGCAGCACGCCGAGGATGAAGGCGAAAGCCGTCATCAGGATCGGCCGCAGCCTCAGCCGTGCGGCTTCCATCGCCGCCTCGACGATGGTCAGGCCTTCCTCGCGCCGCCGTCGGGCGAACTCGACGATCAGGATGGCGTTCTTCGCCGCCAGGCCGATCAGCATGACGAAGCCGATCTGCGAGTAGACGTCGATCTGCATGCCGCGCAGCAGGAGCACCACGAAAGCCCCGAACAGGGCAAGCGGCACGGCGAGCAGCACCATGAAGGGCATCGCGAAGCTCTCATACTGCGCCGCCAGGATCAGGAAGACGAAGACGATCGCCAGCCCGAAGACAACAGAGGCGATCGAGCCGGCTTTGAGCTCCTGATAGGTGATGCCCGTCCACTCATAGCCGAAGTCCCGCGGCAACACATTCGCCGCCGCCCGCTCCATCGCCGCCACCGCCTGCCCGGACGAGAAGCCCGGAGCCGCGCCGCCATTGATGAGAGCCGAGGCATTGTTGTTGTAATGGGGCACGGTCTCGGGGCCGACGATCGGCACCAGTCTGCCCAGCGTGCTCAGCGGCACCATGCCGCCCGACGCGTTGCGCACGTAGAGGCGCGAGATGTCGGTCGCGTCGGCGCGCGCGTCCTTGTCGGCCTGGATGGTCACACGGAAGGTGCGGCCGAACAGGTTGAAGTCGTTGACGTAGAGCGAGCCGAGATAGATCTGCAGCGTGTTGAACACGTCCGGCAGGCTGAGGCCCAGAAGCTTCGCCTTGCTGCGGTCGAGGTCGTAGTTGAACTGCGGCGTCGAGGTCGAGAAGGACGAGAACAGCTGCTGCGGGTTGAGCTCCGGCTGCTTGCGCGCCTCGGCGATCAGCGCCTGCGTCACTTCGTTGAGCGCGGCGCTGCCGCGGCCCGAAAGATCCTCCACCTGGAACTCGAAGCCGCCGGTGGTGCCGAGGCCCGGGATCGAGGGCGGATCGAAGGACAGCGCGAAGGCTTCCGGCATCTGCAGGAGCTTGCTCCGCACCTGCTCGACCAGCTTCGAGGCGTTCTGCTCAGGCCCGCGCTCGTCCCACGGCTTCAGGATCGCGAATTCGACCGCCGAGTTCGACTGCGCGGCGCTGGTCAGGAAGTTGAGGCCGCTGATCGAGCCGACTATGTCGACGCCGGGCGTGTTCTGCAGGATGTCGCGCGCCTTCTGCGCCACAGCATCGGTGCGCTCCAGCGAGGCGCCGTCCGGCAACTGGATGACGACGAAGAAATAGCCCTGGTCCTCCACGGGAAGGAAGGTCGAGGGCAGTTTCTGCCAGACGAAATAGGTGGCGACCAGGCCGGCCGCGAACAGGCCGAGCATCGCCCAGCGCAGCTTGATCAGGATGCGCACGCCATGGGCATAGGCATGCGACAGCCAGTCGAAGCCGGCGTTGAACCAGCGGAACAGCACGAACTGCGTCTCGCCGCGATGGCGCAGGAACGCTGCGCTCAGCGCCGGGCTGAGCGTCAGCGAGTTGAAGGCCGAGATGCCGACCGAGATGGCCACCGTCAGCGCGAACTGGTTGTAGAGCCGCCCCGACACGCCGGGGATGAAGGCGACGGGAATGAACACCGCCGCCAACACAGCGGTGGTGGCGATGATCGGTCCCGTCACTTCCGCCATCGCCGCGCGCGTCGCGGCCAGCGGCGCGAGGCCGGCTTCGAGCTGTCGCTCGACATTCTCGACGACCACGATGGCGTCGTCGACGACGAGGCCGATCGCCAGCACCATGCCGAGCAGCGAGAGCATGTTGAGCGAGAAGCCCAGCATGTACATGATGGCCAGCGTCGCGATCAGCGAAACGGGGATGGCGATGGTCGGGATGATGGTGGTGCGCCAGCTCTGCAGGAAGATGAACACCACGGCAACGACCAGCACCAGAGCTTCGCCGAGCGTGATCAGCACGTCATGCATCGAGGCCGAAACGAAGCGCGTCGTGTCGTAATGCATGGCGTAGTGGACGCCCTTCGGGAAGCGCGCCGACAACTCCTGCATCTTGTCCTTGACCCGCTGCTGCAGGTCGAGCGCGTTGGAGCCCGGCATCTGGTAGACGGCCAGCACCACGGTCGGATCCTTGCCGAAGAAGGCGGATGAGGAATATTGCAGCGCGCCGAGCTCGATGCGGGCGACGTCGCGCAGCCGCACAAGCGAGCCGTTCGCCGGATCGGCGCGCACGACGATGTCGCCGAATTCCTTCGGGTCGCTGAGGCGACCGACCGCGTTGACCTGCATTTCGAAGGCGGTGCCGGCAGGCGCCGGCGACTGGCCGATCTTGCCGGCCGCCACCTGCACGTTCTGTTCGGCAATGGCATTCTGCACGTCGACGGCGGTGATGCCGAGATTGGCCAATTTGTCCGGATCGAGCCAGACGCGCATCGAATAGCGGCGCTCGCCGAAGATCTGCACGTCGCCGACGCCGGGCAGCCGCTTCAGCGGGTCGACCACCTGCAGATAGGCAAGGTTGCTCAGCGCCACCGGATCGACGGAGCCGTCCGGGGAGGTGAGGTCGACGATCAAGACGAAATTGGGGTTCTGCTTCTTGATCGTCACGCCGCCCTGGTTGACGATGGCCGGCAGGGAGGATGCCGCTTGCGAGACGCGGTTCTGCACGTCGACGGCCGCGGTGCTCAGCGGATAGCCGACATCGAAGGTGATGGTGATGGTCGAGGAGCCGTCATTCGAGCTCGTCGACGACATGTAGGTCATGCCTTGCACGCCATTGATCTGCTGTTCGAGCGGCGTGGTGACCGTATCGGCCACCACCTGCGCGCTGGCGCCCGGATAATGGGCGCTCACCACCACTTGCGGGGGCGTGATGTCGGGAAACTGCGAGACCGGCAGCAGGAAATAGGCGATAGCGCCGGCGAGCACCATGATGATGGCGATCGCCGATGCGAAGATCGGACGGTGGATGAAGAAGTTCACCATGATGCGGATGCCTCGCCGAACGGTTTTGCGAAATGGCGCATGCGCCGGGTCCGGCCGGAGCCGGAGTCCTCCAGGAAGGCTGGCGGGACTTCGCCCGGCGCCTGTTCCGCCGCGCGCGAGCGCAGCATCCGTTCGAAGGCCTTGGGATCGACCCCGTCCGCCTTCATCACCAGCCGGATCATCGGATCCCGGATGGCTTCGTCGATCGTCAGATCTTTGCGCTTCTGCATAGGAGCGGCTCCTTGCTTGCGGTCCGCATCGAATGATCGCGGACCGTTTTTCTCGATTTCACCGGCCGAAGCCGCATGACAGGCAGGTCTTCTGTCCTATCTCGCTCTGGCAGGGCCTATCGGTGGGGGCCTTGTCGTTGACGACGGGCGACATAGGTGTTACCAGTAAGTAACATCTAGAAGTTACAGACCGGTAACACCCTAGTCAAGAGGTGGCCGAGGGTTTTTTGGAAACGACGAAAGGAGATCATGATGACAGACGGCGTCGTGGAGCGTTCTCGCCCCCGGGATCGGATCCTGGAGACGGCGCAGGACATGTTCCACAAGCACGGCATCAAGGGCGTTGGCGTCGACGCCATCACCGAGGCTGCCGGCACCAACAAGATGACGCTCTATCGTCACTTCGAATCCAAGGACGAACTGGTCATCGAATGCCTGCGCGCCACGGCGGCGAAGGCCTCGAGGATATGGGACGAGTTCGAGGCCGAGCATCCGGGCGATAAGCTGGCCCAGTTGCACGCCTGGGTCCGCAAGGCTTCGGAACTGCTCAGCGTCGACAGCCGCGGCTGCGACATGGCCAATGCGGCGGTCGAGCTCACCGAGACCGATCACCCGGCAAGGCGCGTCATCAAGGAACTGAAGGAAGCCCAGCGCGAAAAGCTCGTTGCGCTTTGCCGTGATGCCGGGATTGGCCAGGCGGAGCTTCTCGCCGACACGCTGTCGCTGCTGCTTGAAGGCGCGCGCGTCTCGATGCAGAGCGTCGGCGCCGAAGGACCGAGCGCGCAGTTCGTGCGCATGGCCGAGAGCCTGATTGCGTCCTTCAGGGCGCGCTGAGCGCGCTGCCTACCTGTTCCGAGTTCCGAGCGGACAAAGAAAAGCCCGCTGCCGGGAGGAGGAGGAGGCAGCGGGCTTCGATTTCGAATACGGCGCGGGAGGAGGTGCACCGCATTCATCGTCGGCATCCATCTGGGAGGAGGAGATGGCCGACACCAAAATGTATAAGCGTTGCCCAACGATTCGGCAATCATGAAAGTTGCATAGCTGGTGTGCAGAATTGTCGCATCGCCGACCAATCCTCCGACAAATCCGGACAATGCGCGTTTGCCAGGGCGCGCTAACTCATTGAACCGGCACGTTTTCCTTGAAGATCAGTCGCGGCTCGATGAATTTCTTCGTCAGGTACGGCGCCGATGAGGCGATCGAGCCGAGCAGGCGGATCACCGACTGCTCGGCGATCAGCCGCGCATTCTGGTCGATGACGACGTCGGCGAGGTCGTCGACGAGGTACCGGCGCGTTTCCTTCGTCAGGTCATGGCAGATGAAGATCGGCTTCTTGCGCGGTTTGGCCTCAAGCAGAGCCTTTGCCACGCCAGAGTGCCCCGCGCCGACGCAATAGATGCCGAGCAGTTCCGGCTCGTTGTGCAGCGCCTGCACGGTTGCGCGGTAGCTGGCATCCGGTTCGTCATTGATCTCGACCGCGCTTGAAATGGTGAGATTGGAGAACTCCTCGCTGAGCACCGAGCGGAAGCCCATCTCGCGCTCTTCATGGCCGCGATAGGAGCGCGAGCCGACCACCATCGCCAGATGGCCGGTCCTGCCGCCGAGAAAACGCCCCATCAAGAGCGCCGCCGTGCGCCCGGCGACCCGATTGTCGATGCCGACATAGGCCGAGCGGGGTGCAGCCGGCACGTCGGAGACGAGGGTAACCAGCCGGATGCCCGCCTCGACGAGCTCGCGCAGGATGTTGCGCGTGCGCGGATGGTCTACGGCGATGACGCCGACGCCGTTGGCCTTGAGCGAGAGGTTCTCGACCGCGCCCTGCAGCGCGCCGGGCGAAATGCCCGCGAGATTGTGGATGCGGCAGGAGGCGACCAGCGGCAGGCGCGCGGCATAGTCTTCGATGTGATGGGCGAGATCGGCCATGAAGGCGTTGCTGCCGATCGGCAGGAAGAATTCCAGATGCGCCGGCTTCGACGGCAGCACGACCTGGTCGAGCGTCGGCAGATAGCCGAGCTGCTTGGCCGCCTCCATCACCCGCTGCCGGTTGGCAGCACTCGCGCCCGGACGGTTGTTGAGCACCCTGTCGACCGTCGCGGTCGACAGGCCGCAGCTCCGGGCGATGTCGGCTACGGTGGCTTTCATGGGTCCAGTCATAGGATGGGATGCGAGCGCCTGTCAGGCCAAAATCAACTCCAGGCTAAAATCAGCCATGCGGTCTTGGGCCTTCGGCGATGGCGTCGCGGATCTCCTTGTCCGACATGCCGGTGATGATGCGCTCGACCTCGGCGACGGTGGTCTGCTTCGGGTCGATGTCGTCGGCCACCACCTTGCCTCGGCGCATCACCACGATGCGGTCCACCACCTGGAAGACATGGTGGATGTTGTGGGCGATGAAGATGCAGGAGTGGCCGGAATCGCGGGCACTGCGCACGAAGCTCAGCACGCCTTGCGTCTCGGCGACGCCGAGATTGTTGGTCGGCTCGTCGAGGATGATGAGATCGCTGTCGAAATGCATGGCGCGCGCGATCGCCACCGCCTGCCGCTCGCCGCCCGACAGCGAGCCGATCGGCGTCGTCGGCGGGATGTTCTTCGAGATGCCGACTTGTTTCAGCAGGTCGCGCGCCACCGAGTTCATCGCCTCCTGATCCATTCGGTTGAGGAAGCGCGGCGGCTTGATCGGCTCGCGACCGAGGAACAGGTTGCGCGCGATCGATAGCTGCGTGACGAGAGCCGAGTCCTGGTAAATGGTCTCGATGCCCTCAGCGATGGCGTCGCTGGTGCTGCGGAAATCCACCTTCTTGCCGCGAACGAAGATATCGCCGCTGGTCAGCGGCACCGCGCCCGACAGCACCTTGATCAGGGTCGACTTGCCGGCGCCGTTATCGCCGAGCAGGCCGACGATCTCCCGTTCGTTGACATGGAAGTTGGCATCCACCAGCGCTTGCACGCGCCCGTAGGACTTGCGGATGTTCGTCATGCGGATGAGCGGTTCGGCCATAGGTCAAGTCCCTGCCTGGTGCCGGCGTTCGAGCCATGAATGCAGCGCCATCATGCCAAGGATGATCGCGCCGATGAAGATGTTGTAGGCGAGCCCCGGCACGCCGATCAGCACGATGCCGTTGCGCATGACGCGCAGGATCAGGATGCCGAGCACCGTGCCGATGATGGTGCCGCGTCCGCCGGTCAGCGCCGTGCCGCCGATCACCACCATGGCGATCACCTCGAGCTCGTAGCCGGTACCGCTGTTCGGGTTGGCGGCCGAGGTGCGCAGCGACGAGATGACGCCGGCCAGCGATGCCATCACCGCCGAGAGGATGAACAGGCCGACCTTGACGCGGCTGACATTGACGCCGCGCGCACGCGCCGCATTGGGATTGCCGCCGGCCGCCTGGATCCAGTTGCCGGTGCGGCTTTGCGTCAGCACATAGCCCAGCACGATCGCCGCGCCGATGAACCAGAACAGCGATGCATAGATGCGGAACGGCCCGATGTAGAAATCGCCGACCAGCATGTCCGCCAGCCAGCTTCCTTCGGCGCTCCAGGTGCGCTGCGGAAAGCCGTCGGTTACGAACAGCGCGGTGCCGCGCACCACCAGGAGCATGCCGAGCGTGACCAGGAAGGACGGGATCTTGAGCTTGGTGACGAACCAGCCATTGACCAGTCCGATGATGGCCGCGACCACCAGCGCGATGGCGAAACCCATCTCCAGCGAAGTGACGCCGCCGTTGAACAGCGTCCACATCAGCACCGGCGAGAAGCCAAACAATGAGCCGACCGAGAGGTCGAATTCGCCCGATGTCATCAGCAGGGTCATCGCCAGCGCGATCAGGCCGAGCTCGACGGTGAAGGCGAGGATGTTGGAGATGTTCTGCGGCGACAGGAAATCCGGATTGATGCCCCAGAAGACGACGAGTTCGACGATCAGCAGCACCAGCGGGCCGAATTCCGGCCGCGCGATGAAACTTTGGATGAAGGAACGGTTTTCCATGGAGTCCGCGACGTGAATGAACTTGGCTGAAGCCCGCGCGGCGGCAGGCCCGGCGAAAGGAATGGCCGTGGCCGCGGAGGCGGCCACGGCCATCGGTCGCGGATTACTTGCCGGACAGGATCTTATCGTAGACGCCGGCGGTGTCCTTTTCATAGAGCGCGCCGGTGATCACGTTGAAGCCCGGAGGAATGCCGGCAGAGGCCATCGCGGCAAGCGACAGCGCGACATAGCTGGTCGCCTGCGGGTCCTGCCACTGCGCCGCGTTGACATAGCCGTTGAGCACTTCCTGGGTGGTGTCGAGCGAGTTGCCCCAGCCGACGACCGGAATCTCACCCGGCTTGACGCCGACCTGGTCGAACACGCGTTTGATCGAGCCGGTGACGAGGTCGCCGAGGCCGATAATCGCCTTCACCTTGCCCTTGTGGGCGGTGAGGTAGTCGACCATGCGGTTGATCACTTCGGCTTGGTCGAGCGTCGCTTCGGTCACCTCATAGGTGATGCCGAGCGGCCCGAACACGCTCTTGATGCCTTCCTCTTCCTGCACGCCATAGGTGGCGCCGGGAACTTCGACGGGCATCCAGACGAAGTCGCCCTTCTTCACCAGGCCCTTGTCGACCAGATATTGCGCCCAATGCTTGCCGAACGTCGTGTTGTCGCCGCCGACATAGGCGTTGAAGTTCGCCTTCGGGTCGGGCGTGTTGAAGTTGATGATCGGGATGTTGGCCGCGCGCGCCTCCTTGGCCAGTTCGATCAGGCTGCCCGGATCGGGGCTGGTGGTGGCGATGCCATCGGCCTTGGCCGAGATGGCGGCGCGGATAGCTTCCTGCTGCGAGGCGACGTCGCCATTGTGGAACGAGGTGTTCACGGTGTTGCCGGTGTCTTTCGCCCATTGCTTGGCGCCGGCCAGGAAGTAGGTCCAGACCGGATCGGCGGGGCCGCCATGCGAAATCCAGTAGAACGTCTTGGCCTCGGCCATCGCCGGAATGGCGAGTGCCGCGATCAAGCCAAGCACGAGCAGTTTCAGCCTCGAAAGCATTCGATTTCCTCCCATGTTGAAAACTTTCCTCCACATCAGGCGCGATGGGCCCCAAGGACCGCATCTCCTGCCAGCGCCGACCGGATGCATTAGAGCATTCCCTTTTTCGGTCGCTGACAAGCCTTCATCGCCAATGGATGTTGGCACAGCGAAGCGCGCCATCAGCAATCCCATCAGATTGCATCAGTTCAGGTGCTATTTTCCTGGGCAAGCGGTGCCGTCGGCCCGTCAGTTGCCGGACCGTATGTGGTCTAACGGGCTCCGGTGCGATGCTAGAGGAGTCCGGCCCCGGCAAGGTCGCGCATGAGATGGCTGGCGCCGTAGGTCCAGTGCGGACAATCGGGCGACAGGCGCACGCGGTTGACCAGCGCGCCGAGCTTTTCCGACGAGATGGTGACGATGTCGCCGACCTTGTGGGTAAAACCCTTGCCCTTCTCGCCGCGGTCCTTCGACGGCACGAACATTGTGCCGAGATAGAGCGCCAGCCCGTCCGGATATTGATGATGCGGCCCCATCGCCGCCTTGACCAGTTCTTCCGGCGAGCGGCTGATTTCCGCCATCGAGCTTGCGCCCTCCAGCGAGAACCCGTCCTCGCCCTCGACACTGAGCCGCACCGTGGCGCGCTTCACGTCGGCAATGGAAAAGGTCTCGTCGAAGAGCCGGATGAACGGTCCGAGCGCGGCGGAGGCATTGTTATCCTTGGCCTTGCCGAGCAGCAGCGCCGAGCGCCCCTCGACGTCACGCAGATTGACGTCGTTGCCGAGCGTGGCGCCGACGATGCGACCCGAGCTGTCGGCGATCATGGCGATCTCCGGCTCCGGATTGTTCCAGGTGGAGACGGGATGCAAGCCGACATCGGCGCCGAAGCCGACGGAGGCCATCGGCTGGCACTTGGTGAAGATCTCGGCATCGGGACCGATGCCCACTTCCAGATATTGCGACCAGGCGCCACGCTGAATGAGCTTCGCCTTGATCTCCATCGCTTCCGGCGAGCCGGGTTTCAGCTTCGAGAGGTCGTGGCCGATCAATCCGGCGATGTCGGCGCGAATGGCGTCGGCCTTTTCCGCCGAGCCGCGCGCCTGTTCCTCGATGACGCGTTCGAGCAGGCTGACGACGAAGGTCACGCCTGAAGCTTTCACCGCCTGCAGGTCGACTGGCGAAAGCAGGATGGGCTTCTTCGCGTTGCGCTTCGCCTCGAAGCTGTTGGCCGCGATCTCCTCGAGCGACCCGATCGTCTTGCCCTTGGCCGAGCGCACATAGTCGGACGGATCCTTCAGCTCGCAGAGGTCACGCACCGTGGGCGCGGCGTTCGACGTGATGTCGATGACCTCGCCGCCTCGCACCGTGACAACCCGCGGATGGGAGGCTTCGCCGGTCCTGACGCGGCCGACGAAAAGACCATCGGCAGGGAGGTGGGTTGGGTCGGTCATCGTCTTGTCTCCTCTCGATTTTGCGGGCGGCACTTTCCCCGGATTTTGCCCAAACGTCTATCCCGTTGATGGCATCGTTTGTGGGCCAACGGGCTTGCTGTCTCAAAGCATAGGCAGACTGGCCCAAGTGAAACGCGCTTTCAAATTCGTGAAATCTAAAATAGAATTTTCATGAAGCGTCGAACGCTAGGTGATCCTTGCCTGCAGCCTTTTCCGATCCGATCTGGCGGAAGCCTCAGACAGCTCCGGCATTCCAGTCCGAGCTGTCGGCCGGCGGCACGCTCGATGCTGTGATCGTCGGCGGCGGCATCATGGGCCTGTCGACCGCCTTGCATGCGGCCCGCGCCGGGCTTTCGATCCAGGTGCTGGATGCCGGCGCGATCGGGCAGGGCGCGTCCGGCTTGAATGGCGGTCAGGTCATTCCCGGCCTCAAATACGATCCGGAATGGCTGATCGAGCATTTCGGCAAGGAGCGCGGCGATGCCCTGGTCGACTTCGCCGCCTCGACGGCCGATGCGGTGTTCGATGTGATCTGCGACGAGAAGCTCGCGGTGCCGTTCACACGCAACGGCTGGATACAGGCCGCGCATACTGAAACCGCCTTGAAGGCGGCGGCCAATCGCGACCGGCAGTGGCGGGCGCGCGGCGCCGACGTCAAGCTGCTCGACCAGACCGAGATCGCGGCGATGACCGGCGCCAAGGGCTATCTCGGCGGCTGGCTCGACCGCCGCGCCGGCGTCGTCGATCCGCTTTCCTACACGCTGGAGCTGGCGCGCGTCGCCGCGGCTGCCGGGGCGAAGATCGCAGAACGGCAGAAGGTGGTGAAACTCGGCAAGCAAGCGGCCCTCTGGCGGGTTTCGATCCAAGGCGGCGCCGAGCTGCACGCGAAATCGGTCTTGCTCGCCACCAATGCCTATACGGACGGCCTGCTGCCCGGCCTTGCGCAGACGATCGTGCCGCTGCATTCCTTCCAGATCGCCACGGCGCCCCTACCGGCTGATCTCGGCGCCAGCATCCTGCCCGATGGCCAAGCCGTCTCGGATTCGCATCGCATTCTCGTCTACTACCGCAAGAGCGCCGATGGCCGGCTGGTGCTCGGCGGCCGCGGCCGCATGGCCCTGCCGTCCAGCGCTGCGGACTGGGCGCATCTCGAACGCGCGCTCATTCGCCTCTATCCCGCGCTTGGCGGCATCGCGATCGAAAAGCGCTGGTTCGGGCGCGTCACGATGACGCCGGATCACCTGCCGCATCTGCATGAACCGGAAAAGGGCCTGCTCGCCGTGGTCGGCTGCCAGGGCAGGGGCGTCGGCTTGATGAGCGCGCTGGGCAAGCGCATGGCGAACTATCTGGCGAGCGGCGATACCAGGCAATTGCCGTTCCTGCTTTCGCCGATCCGGCCGATCCCGTTCCACGCCTTCCGCCAGGTCGGCGTCGCCGCGACCATCGCCTGGTACCGGATGCTCGACGCATTCGAGCGCTGACGCCGAACGCGTGCAGCGCAGAAGCGATTCTACTTGACAGTTTCATGAATATGAAAAAGCATTGGACGATTTCAAAAATCCGATGGGCAGCCCCCAATAGGCACTCAGATGTCGACCATCGTTGCAGCGCGGCCATCGCCGGAATCCCGCATCTCGCCGGTCTTCCGTTTCGCCATGCTGCTGCCGGGCGGGCTGGTCACCTTCTTCCTGATCCTGTTCGCGCTCGGCCTGGTGATCTTTCTCGCCTTTAGGAGCAATGACGGCTCACTGCTCGGCGCCGGCCTGACGGCCGCCAATTTCGTCACCGTTGCCACCGATCCGCTCTACTGGACGGTGACGCTGCGCTCGCTGGTGATCGCCGGCCTGGTGACGCTGGCAACCGTCGTCACCGCCTATCCGGTCGCCTACTACCTCGCCTTCCATGCCGGGCGCCGACGCAACCTGCTGCTCTTCCTGGTCACGCTGCCGTTCTGGACCAGTTATCTTTTGCGCGTCTTCGCCTGGAAGATCGTGCTTGCCTATAATGGCGTGCTGAATTCGGCTTTCATCGAAAGCGGCCTCTGGTCGGAGCCGACGCTGGCCTTCCTCAACACGCCGGCCGCGGTGGTGGTGACGCTCGCTCACGCCTACGCGCCCTTCGCCATCCTGCCGATCTACGTGGCGCTGGACACCATTCCGAAATCACTTCTCGAAGCCGCCTCCGATCTCGGCGCGCGACCTTTCACGTCGTTCCGCCGCGTCGTGCTGCCGAACTCGATGCCTGGCGTCTTGGCAGCAGCGCTCGTCGTTTTCGTGCCGACGGTCGGCGACTATGTTACGCCGGCGATGGTCGGCGGCCCGACCAGCACCATGATCGGCACGCTGATTCAGTCGCAATTCGGCAAGGCCAATGACTGGCCGTTCGGGGCGGCGCTCTCGGTCTGCGTCATGCTGGTGATCCTGTGCGTGGTGCTGGTCGCGCGCGGCGCCGACCGCAGATTTGGCAGCCGCACATGAGCGAAGCGCGCACAGAGGCAAATGCAGGCGGCCGCTGGCTCGGCCTCTACGTGCTTGCTTATCTCGTCTTCCTCTATCTGCCGATCCTGCTGATCCCGCTGTTTTCCTTCAACGATTCCATCCAGGCGGCATTTCCGCTGCAGGGTTTTACGCTCGGTTGGTATGAGACGCTCTACGGCAATCCCGCACTTTCGGGCGCTTTGGCCAACAGCCTGGTCATCGGCGTCATCGCCGCCTCCGGCGCGACGCTCTGTGGCATCACCGTCTCCTATATGGACCTTTACGGCCGCTCGCCGCTCGCGGCCACGATCAGCGCCGTCGCCCGGCTGCCGATCCTGATTCCCGGCGTCATCGTCGGTATTTCGCTGCTTATCCTGGTCAACCTTATCGGCCTCGGCCCGTCGCGCGTCGCCATCGTGCTCGGCCATATCCTGGCGGCGCTGCCCACGACGGTGGTGGTGATGCGCAGCCGCTTCGCCGCCATTCCAAAAACCATCCGCGAGGCGGCGCTCGACCTCGGCGCCTCCGACTGGACGACGTTCCGGCGCGTCATGCTGCCGCTGAGTATGCCGGCGGTGCTGTCGGCCTTCATGCTCGCCTTCCTGACTTCCTTCGACGAGTTCATCGTCGTCTTCTTCCTGGCCGGCACCGAGCCGACGCTGCCGCTCTACATCTGGAGCCAGCTTCGCTTCCCGCGCTCGCTGCCGACCGTGATGGCGCTCGGCACTGTGATCCTCACCGTGTCCTTCATCATCGCCGCCCTCGCCGAAATCCTGCGCCATCGCGGTCTTGGCGCCGCGCGCCGCAATCCAGCCTGAACCACAACAAAGAAGAGGAGAACGAAAATGACATTCCACCTGAAATCGATCGCCGGACACAGAGCCCGGACCGGCCTTGCCGCACTGGCATTGGCCCTGTCGTCGACCGTCGCTTTGGCCGCCGACAAGCTGCAATACTTCACCTGGTCGGGCTACGAGCTGCCGGACTTCAACAAGAGCTTCCTCGCCGCGCATCCGGACGGCGTCGAGGCGACGATCTTCGGCGATGACGACGATGCCTTCACCAAGGTCAAGGCCGGTTTCCGGCCGGACATTGCGCATCCCTGCTACGACAAGGTGGCGCGCTGGAACAAGGAAGGCCTGCTGCAGCCGATCGACACCAAGCGCATCAAGAACTGGGATTCGATCTTCCCGGTTTTCAAGAACCTGCCCGACCTGCAGGTCGGCGATGGCAAGGTCTGGATGGTGCCGTGGGACTGGGGCAACACCTCGATCCTCTACCGCACCGATCTGGTGAAGAACCCCGAGGCGAGCTGGACCCTTCTGTGGGACAAGCAATATGCCGGACGCATGGCGACCATCGACGCCGTCCACGACACGCCGATCGTCGCCGCACTTCTGGCAGGCGTGAACCCCTTCGACATGACGCCTGAGCAGATAGAGAAGGTCGCCGCGAAGTTGCGCGAGCAACGGCCGCTGCTGTCGAGCTACACCACCGACATGACCTCGGTGGAACAGGCGCTGGCGAGCGGCCAGCTGGTCGCGGCCATGACCTGGAACGCGTCCGCCACCTCGCTGAAGAAGCAGGGCGTCCCGGTGGAATTCATGAAGCCGAAGGAAGGCATGCTCACCTGGGCCTGCGGCTTCGTCATGCTGAAGGACGCCAAGAACGTCGACCTCGCCTATGACTTCATCAACAGCCGGCTCGATGCCGACTCGGGCAAGTATCTGATCCAGTCCTATGGCTATGGCAGCTCGCTCTCAACCGCCTTCGCCGGCGTGTCGAAGGACGAGCTGGAGAAGCTGCAGCTGCCGGCGGACCCGGACGTGATGCTGAAGAGCACCATCTTCACCGGACCGATGAAGCAGAATGACGACGTCGCCAAGATGTTCGAAAAGGTGAAGGCCGGCGGGTGAGCTGAGACGCCCCCTTCTCCCCTTGTGGGAGAAGGTGGCCGCGCAGCGGCCGGATGAGGGGTGTTCCAGGGAAAGCCAACGTCTCACTCCGCTGGAACACCCCTCATCCGTCTCGGCGCTATCGCGCCGATCCACCTTCTCCCACAAGGGGAGAAGGGAAAGACAACGAGGACGAACGCATGGACATTTTCGACGAAGCCGCCGACAGGCCGAAGGACGAGGCCGATGTGCGCGTCGGCCGGCGCGTGCGGGCGCTCAGGTTAGAGCGCAAGCTGTCGCTGGCCGAGCTTGCCGCCAAGGCCGGCATATCCATCGGCGCGCTCAGCCAAATCGAGCGCGGCATGTCCTCGCTGCGCGTCAAGGTGATCTGGCCGCTTGCCGCCGCTCTCGACATCGAACCCTCCGCGCTGATCACCGACGGCAACGAGGCGGTCAACGACCTCTATTGCGTGCGCGCCGACAAGCGGCGCGCGATCCCGGTCAAGTCGGAAGGCATCGCCAAGGCGCTGCTGTCGCCGCCCGCCGCGACGCTCACCGGTATGCTGGTCACGGTCGAGGCCGGCGGCGGCACTGCCGAGGCATACGCCCATGCCGGCCACGAATTCGGCTTCGTGATGACGGGCGAAGTCGAGCTGGTGGTGGATGCGACGACCTACCTGCTCAAGGCCGGCGACAGTTTTGCGTTCAAGAGCACGCTGCTGCACGCTTTCCGCAACCCCGGCGCCGAGCGCTGCCAGATCCTCTGGGTCAACACCACCAAGCCGTCCGAGGTGCGCGATGGCGCCTGATGCGCTCGTCCGGCTTCAGAAAGTATCGAAGGTCTTTCCGGGCGGAGTGGTCGGCCTCGATGCCGTCGACCTCGATATTGCTCCGGGCGAGTTCCTCACTCTGCTCGGCCCCTCCGGCTGCGGCAAGACGACGAGCCTGCGCGTCATCGCCGGCTTCGAGAGCCCGACCAGCGGCAGGGTTCAGCTTGAAGGCTGCGACATCACGGGCCTGAGGCCCTTCGACCGTCCGGTCAACACCGTCTTCCAGGACTATGCGTTGTTCCCGCACATGGATGTCGCGGCCAATGTCGGCTTCGGCCTGTCGCTGCGAAAGCTGTCGGGCGCCGAGCAGGCGCGTCGCGTCGGCGAAGCGCTCGACATGGTAGGCCTCGCCGACAAGCTGCGCGCCCGTATCTCCGAGCTGTCAGGCGGCCAGCGCCAGCGCGTGGCGCTCGCCCGCGCCATCGTCTGCGAGCCGCGCGTGCTGTTGCTCGACGAGCCGCTGTCGGCGCTCGATGCGCATCTGCGCGAGCAGATGCAGGTGGAGCTGAAGCGACTGCAGTCGCGGCTTGGCACCACTTTCGTCATGGTCACCCACGACCAGACCGAGGCGCTGTCGATCTCCGACCGCATCGTCGTCATGAACAAGGGCCGCATCGAGCAGATCGCGCCGCCGGCAACACTTTACGACCGGCCAGCGACGCGCTTCGTCGCCTCTTTCATCGGCACCATGAATCTCTTGCAGTCGCGCTTTGTCGCCCGCGACGGCGAGCGCCTGCGCTTTACCGCCGGCACGCTGCCGCTGGAGGCTATTTCCGACACCGGCGAGATGCCGGCCGCGGGCGATACGCGCACCCTTGGCGTGCGTCCAGAGGATCTTCTGGCAGCCACCGAGGCCGCCGACGGCACAGCGCCGGCACGGGTGAGCGGCATCGTCTTTCACGGCCGCACACTGCGCCTTCACGCCGAGCTGGGGCAGGGGACCTCGATCGTCATCGACGCGCCGCGCCGCGCCGACGGCTCTCAATTCCGCGTCGGCGACGTCGCGCATATCAGCCTGCGGCACGGCGCCAACTGCCCGATGCTTCCCAGCTGATGCGATAGAGCGCCTGGTTCAGGACGCCTTGGCGAAGAACCCCTGATAGTCGGATTTGGCCTGCAGCAGGCGCAGGATGTTTTCGCGTGAGCCGCGCACATGCGCGCGGGCGCGCTCGCCGGCTAAAGCGACATCGCCGTCACAGATCGCATCGACGATGCCGGTGTGCTCCTCGCGGGTGGGCTTCCATTCATCCAGCCAAAGAAGCTCCGTCCAGACATATTGCTGGCACTTGTCGAGTATGCCGCAGAGCATGCCGTAGAGCATCTCGTTGCCGCTGATCTCGGCGATCACCCGGTGCAGGTCGATGCCGACCTGCAATTCCTCGAATTTCTCCCGCGTGCTGCGGTCGGGGATCGCCGCCAGCCGCTCACATTCGGCGAGCATGCCGCGCAGCTTCGCCTTGTCGGCGGCGCTCGCGTTGGCCGCCGCCAGCTCGGTCGCGCGCCCGTCGAGCAGCTCGCGGATGTCGAAGGCCTCGCGGAACATGGTCAGGTTGAATTCGGCAACCACATAGCCCTGGCGCGGGCGCCCTATCACCAGACCGTCGCGTTCCAGCCGGTTGAAGGCCTCGCGCACCGGCGTGCGGCTCACCTTCAGGCGCTCGGCGATCTCGTTTTCCGTGACGCGGCCGCCCGGCGGGATCTGCCCGGTGATGATCATCGCCTTCAGCTTCTCGAACACGGAGTCGCGCAGCGTGTTTTTCCGTTCCTTGCTCAAGCGTCCCGCCTCCAACGGTCCATCGCAGAATCACAGTCTAGTGCATTTTAGCGCCTGCTTGAAACAGGACCGTTTCGCCAGAAACAGGCGCTCCGAGCCGAGCCTCGTTTTATCGCCGCCGAAAAACACACGACTCGTGTTGACATCGGCTTCCTACGAATTACACTCAAAATTGTATACAAATTCGCATACCAAATCAACGATAACGGGAACACCGGTTGGAGAAGCGAAAAATGACGAAGAGACTTTGCATTCACGGCCTTGCCGGCCTGCTGGCTTCGGTCGCCGTTCCGGCATCGGCCGCCGACACCATCACCGTCGCCTCATGGGGCGGCACCTATCAGGAAGCGCAAACCAAAGCTTTCTTCGATCCGACGGCGAAGGACCTCGGCATCACCATCAAGCAGGACACCACCAACGGCCTTGACGACGTCCGCCTGCAGGTCACCGGCAACGCAGTCAAATGGGATATCACCGAGCTCGGCGCCGACGAATGCGCGCGCGGTTCCAAGGAAGGCCTGTTCGAGAAGCTTGACTACAACCTAATCGACAAAAGCGGCATCAACCCGAAGCTCGTCCATGACGACTGGGTGGGCATCTCCTACACCTCCGTCGTGCTGATCTACCGCACCGATGTTTTCGGCGACAAGGGACCGAAGAGCTGGGCCGACTTCTGGGATGTCGAGAAGTTCCCCGGCCGCCGCGCCCTTTCCGGCAGCCAGGCGACGGAAACGCTGAGCGTCGCCGCCCTCGCCAAGGGCACGCCGATCGACAAGGTCTATCCGGTCGACATCGACGGCGCGCTGCAATCCGTCGACAAGGTCCGTGGCCATATCGATGCCTGGTGGACCTCCGGCGCGCAGGCCATGCAGCTCGTCAAGGACGGCGAGGTCGATATGGCGAGCATCTGGAACGGCCGCGCCGGCACTTTGCGAAAGGAAGGCGCGCCCGTCAGCTTCTCCTTCGACCAGGGCGTGCTGACCGCCGACTGCATGGTCATCCCGAAGGGTTCGAAGAACAAGGACATCGCCATGAAGGCGCTGGCCAAATTCGTCAGCCCCGACCTCCAGGCCAACCTGCCGCTCTATGTCGACAACGGCCCGGCCAACGAGAAGGCCTTCGAGACCGGCAAGATCCCGCCGGAGCGGATCAAGGACATCAACTCCTCGCCGGAAAACGTCAAGAAGCAGGTGCTGCAGGATCCGGAGTTCTGGCGCGACAACCTCGTCGAAGCGACCGAGAAGTTCAACAACCTGATCCAGCAATAGCGGGCCCGCCGGAGCGGCGCCCCCGAAGCGCCGCTCCGCACTGTTCGCCGACAATGATCCGGAGTTGAAGGAGATGCTCTTGTCTCTTGCGCCGTCCGCGCTTCCCATCGGCATCCACGGCATCGAGAAGCGCTTCGGCGCCGTCTCCATCCTCAGCGATCTCAGCCTCGATGTCGCCGCCGGAGAGTTCCTGACACTGCTCGGTCCGTCCGGCTCGGGAAAGACGACGCTCTTGATGATCCTGGCGGGCTTCGTGCGAGCCAATGCCGGCTCCATCAAGGTCGGTGGCGATGAGATCATCACCATGCCGCCGCACAAGCGCAACATCGGCATGGTGTTCCAGAACTACGCGCTGTTCCCGCACATGAACGTCTTCCACAACATCGCTTTTCCGTTGAAGCAGCGGCGTGTGTCGGCGGCGGAAACGGCCGAGCGTGTCGAGAGGGCGCTGGACCTTGTGCGACTGAAAGGCCTCGGCGAGCGCCGCGTCGACCAGCTTTCCGGCGGCCAGCGCCAGCGCGTGGCTTTGGCTCGCGCCATCGTCTTCGAGCCGCGCATCGTGCTGATGGACGAGCCGCTGTCTGCGCTTGACAAGGGCCTGCGCGAGCATATGCAGATCGAATTGCGCAACCTGCACCGCCGGCTCGGCATGACGACGGTCTACGTCACGCACGACCAGCGCGAGGCGATCACGATGTCGGACCGCATCGCCGTCATGAATGCCGGTCGCATCGAGCAGATCGACCAGCCCGAAGCGCTCTACGCCAGGCCGAAGACGAAGTTCGTCGCCGGCTTCATCGGCGAATCCAACTTCATCCCAGTCGAATGCCGTAACGGCAGCATCTGGCATGGTGATAGAAAGCTGCGCATGAACGATCCCGTGCCGGCCGTCGGCCGGCACCTCATGGTGGTGCGGCCGGAAAAGCTGCGGCTGGTCGCCGACGGGGAACAGGCCGGAGCCCTCAACATGCTGGCGGCGACCGTCGGCGACGTGATCTATCAGGGCGACAGCTTCATCTGCTACGCGGCGCTCCGGGACGGCCGGCAGGTGACGCTGCGCGACTATTGCCGCTCCGACGTGCTGGCGAAGCTGCCGGCGCCGGGCGAGCCGATCACGCTCGGCATCGATGCGCAGGACGTCGTGCTGGTGGCGGATCAATGAGCGTCGGATCCGCCAGCCTCGATCATGCCGGCAGGCCGGACGGCGTGCTGAACGCCGATGCGCTGCGCGCCGATGCCCGGCGTCAGGCGCTGGGACTGCTGGCGTTGCTGTCGCCTGGTTTGTTCCTGGTCTTTGCCGTCATCATCGTGCCAATCGGCTGGCTGTTCTGGCTCTCGCTGTTCGACGAGACCGGTGAACTCAGCCTCGCCAACTACGCGCGCTTCTTCGAGCAGGCGTCCTACATCAAGACCTTCGCCACGACCTTCGAGGTTGCCTTCGTCGTCACCGGCGCCTGCGTGCTGTTCGGCTATCCGCTGGCCTATATGCTCTCGCAACTGCCGCGCCGCGCGGCCTCGATCTGCCTGATCTTCGTCATCCTGCCGTTCTGGACCTCGGTGCTGGTGCGCACCTATGCCTGGCTGGTCATCCTGCAGCGCAAGGGCCTGATCAACAACTGGCTGATCGACCTCGGCGTGATCGGCCAGCCGCTGCCGCTCGCCAACAATTTCGCCGGCGTCGTCATCGGCATGACCCACATCATGCTGCCGTTCCTGGTGCTGCCGCTCTACGCCTCGATGAAGACGATCGACGTCGACTGCCTGCGCGCCGGCATGAATCTCGGCGCCAGCCCGGCCGCCACCTTCCGGCAGATATTCTTCCCGCTGTCGCTGCCCGGCCTCGCCTCCGGCGTGGTCATCGTCTTCGTGCTTTGCCTCGGCTTCTTCGTCACGCCGGCGCTGATGGGCGGCGGCAAGGTCATCATGTGGGCAATGCGCATGGAACAGGCCACCAGCCTCTATTCCAACTGGGGCGCAGGTGCCGCGCTCGGCGTCGTGCTGCTTGCCGTCACGCTGGCCCTGCTCGGCCTCTTCCAATGGCTGCTCGGCGCGCGCGCCACCGGCGTATGGAGCCGGCGATGAGCGCGGAAAACAGCCTGCCCATCTCGCATCGGCAACGCCTCTGGCTCTACCTGCTGGGCGGCCTTGTCATGCTGTTCCTGATCGCCCCTTCGGTGATCATCGTCATCATGTCCTTCTCCGGCTCGACGCTGCTGCAGTTCCCGCCGCAGCAATGGTCGCTGCGTTGGTATGAGAGCTATTTCGGCTCCGTCGAGTGGCGAGACGCCACTGTCGTTTCGGTCAAGGTTGCGGTTATGACGGCGATCGTCGCAACGCCGCTCGGAACCGCTGCCGCCTACGCCATCAATGCCGGCACGCTGCGGCTGACGGGCGCCATCAACGCGCTGCTCACGGCCTCGCTGATCATCCCGGTCATCCTGATCGGCATCGGCACCTTCTTCCTCTACGCCCGCATCGGCCTCAACAACACGCTGACCGGGCTCGTCATCGCCCACACGGTGCAAGCGCTGCCGCTGGTCGTACTCACCGTCCTGTCGGGGCTGCGCTCCTACGACATGAACCAGGAGATGGTGGCGCGCAGCCTCGGCGCCGGGCGCTTCGCCGCCTTCTTCCAGGTGACCATGCCGCAGCTGCGCTTCTCGATCGTGTCGGGCGCGCTGTTTGCCTTCATCACTTCGTTCGACGAGGTTGTGGTGTCGCTCTTCATCTCTGGTGGCGAGACCACGACGCTGACGCGCCGCATGTTCAACGCGCTGCGCGATCAGATCGATCCGACGATTGCCGCCATTTCGACTTGCCTGATCGTGCTATCGATCGTTTTGTTGTCCGCCGCCCAGCTTTTCGGCCGCGGACGTTGAAGTTGAGGGATAATCAGAACCGCATGCGTGATTTCCAGTACCCAGGCCGCTCGCCGGTCCGCGCCACCGAAGCCATGGCCGCGACCTCGCATCCTTTGTCGACGCTTGCCGCCGTTGAGATGCTGCGCTCCGGCGGCAACGCCATGGACGCGGCGGTCTGCGCGGCGGCAGTGCAGGCCGTGGTCGAGCCGCAATCGACCGGCATCGGCGGCGACTGCTTTGTCCTCTATTGCCCGAAAGGGCAGGGTGAGGTGATCGCCTTCAACGGCTCGGGCCGCGCGCCGAACGCCGCAACGGTCGACTGGTACCTGGAGCATGGCTTCAGCGAGCTGCCGAAGCAGGGCGCGCACGCGGTGACCATTCCCGGCGCCGTCGATGCCTGGTGCCGGCTGCTCGAAGACCATGGCCGCAAGGGGATCGCCGATGCTCTCGCTCCCGCTATCCACTACGCCGAGAACGGCTATGTCGTGCACGACCGCGTCGCCTTCGACTGGGCTGATCCGGAAACCGATCTGTCGGCCGACGAGGTGGCGGCGCGAATCTTCCTGCCGGGCGGTCAACCGCCCAAGGCCGGCGATATCCATCGCCAGCCGGAACTGGCGGAGACGCTGCGCATCATCGCCCAAAAAGGCCGCGCCGGCTTCTACAAAGGCGAAGTCGCGGAGGATTTGGTCGGGCGGCTTCGTGTACTTGGCGGACTGCATACGCTGGACGATTTCGCTGCGACCAGGGGGGATTACAAGACGCCCGTCGGTACCTCCTATCGCGGCTATGACATCCATCAGATGCCGCCGAACAACCAGGGCTTGACCGCGCTCCTGATGCTGAACGTGCTCTCCGGCTTCGAGCTCGGCGCGCTCGATCCGAATGGCGCCGACCGGCTGCATCTGGAGATCGAGGCCGGGCGGCTGGCCTATCGCGATCGCGACAATCTGATTGCCGATCAGGATTACGTCGCGGTGCCGGTGAAGGAGCTTCTCTCCGCTGCCTATGCCGACCGGCTGCGCGTCGCGATCGACCGCGAGCGCGCCATGACGCATCTGCCGCGCGTCGATTTGCCGGGCAGTGATACGGTCTACATCAGCGTCGTCGACCGCGACTTGAACGCGGTGAGCTTCATCAACTCGACCTACTATTCCTTCGGCAGCGGCGTCGTCGGCCCGAAGACGGGTGTCGTGCTGCAGAATCGCGGCACCAGCTTCCGGCTCGATCCCAAGCACCCGAATGCAATAGCGCCGGGCAAGCGGCCGATGCACACGATCATGCCGGGCATGATGACAAGGAATGGCCGCGCGGTGATGCCGTTCGGCGTCATGGGCGGCGGCTACCAGCCCTTTGGTCATGTGCATCTTTTGACCAACATGATCGACTTCGGCATGGACCCGCAGCAGGCGCTGGACGCGCCGCGCGTCTTCTACAACCACGATGTCGTCGAGGCCGAGCGCAGCGTGCGCGCCGATGCCGTCGAAGGTCTCCGCCGCCGGGGCCATCGCGTCGTCGAGCCAGACCATCCGCTTGGCGGCGGGCAGGCTGTATTCATCGATTGGGAAAAAGGCACGCTGACCGGCGCCTCCGATCCGCGCAAGGACGGGCTGGCGCTCGGATATTGAGCAGCCCTTTGCTGGACATTGGCCGATCGTTCGAAACATAGTCTGGAGCCATGACAAGAAGCGAAAACTCCATCGACCTCGCCCACCGTCTTGCGCCCGGCGCCGACAACGCGCCGGCCATTGCTGCGCCTGACCGAACGGCCCTCTCGCATGTCGGGCTGCGCCGGCTGATTGGTGAGACGGTATCTCGGCTGAACGCGCTCGGCATCGGCCGTGGCGATCGCGTCGCCATCGTGCTGCCGAACGGACCGGAGATGGCGACGGCCTTCATCACGGTCGCCGCCGCCGCATCCACCGCGCCGCTCAATCCGGCCTATCGCGCCGACGAGCTCGACTTTTATCTCAGCGACATTGGCGTGAAGGCGATTCTCGTCGGCAAGGACGAGCGGGGGCCATCGGTGGAAGTTGCCGAACGCCTCGGTATCCCCGTGCTGCGCCTTGTCGTACCGGTGGGTGCGCCGGCTGGTGTCTTCATCATCGAGGGCGATCCGGTCGGCCCGCCGGTCGAATCCGGTTTGGCCGAGGACAGCGACACGGCACTTCTTCTTCACACCTCCGGCACCACCTCGCGTCCAAAACTGGTGCCGCTCAGCCACGCCAACCTCGCCGCCTCGGCCGCTCACATCGGCGCGACGCTCGGCCTGACACCGGCCGACCGCTGCCTCAACATCATGCCGCTGTTCCACATCCATGGGCTGATCGCGGCGGTGCTGTCCTCGCTTGCCGCCGGCGGCAGCGTCTTCTGCACGCCGGGCTTCAACGCGCTGCGCTTCTTCCAGTGGCTGAGCGAGGCGAAGCCGAGCTGGTACACGGCGGTGCCCACCATGCATCAGGCGATCCTGCCGCGCGCCGCGCGCAACCCCGAGCAACTCGCCGAGGCGAAGCTGCGCTTCGTCCGCTCCTCCTCGGCCTCCCTGCCGGCGCAGGTGATGGCCGAGCTGGAAGCGACCTTCGGCTGCCCGGTGATCGAATCCTACGGCATGACCGAAGCCGCGCATCAGATGGCATCCAACCGGCTGCCGCCTGGACAGCGCAAGCCGGGCAGCGTCGGCGCGGCGGCTGGACCGGTAGTGGCCGTCATGGCCCCGGACGGACGCTTGCTCAAAGCGGGAGAAGTCGGCGAGATCGTCATTCGCGGGCCGAACGTCACCGCCGGCTATGAGAAGAATGCGGACGCCAATGCCAGCGCCTTCGCGCATGGCTGGTTCCATACCGGCGACCAGGGCGTGCTCGACGAGGACAACTACCTGCGCGTCACCGGCCGGCTGAAGGAGATCATCAACCGCGGTGGCGAAAAAATCTCGCCGCTCGAGGTCGACGGCGTGCTGATGGACCATCCGGCTGTGGCGCAGGTCGTCACCTTCGCCATGCCGCATGACAAGCTAGGCGAAGAGGTCGCCGCTGCGGTCGTGCTGCGCGAAGGCCAGAGCGCCAGCGAGGCCGATATCCGTGGCTTTGCATCGACCCGGCTCGCCGATTTCAAAGTGCCGCGCAAGGTGGTGATCCTCGACGAGATCCCGAAGGGCGCCACCGGCAAGCTGCAGCGTATCGGCCTTGCGGCGAAGCTCGGTCTCGGCTGATGCGCATCACAGTCTTCGGCGCCGGCGCGATCGGCGGCTACCTCGCCGCCAAGCTGGCGATCGCCGGCCGGGTCGATCTGTCGATTGTGGCGCGCGGCGCGCATCTCGAAGCGATCAAGGCCGACGGTCTTCGGCTGATCGAGGACGGCAAAGAGACGGTGGCTTCGGTGCGGGCGGCGGCGCGCGCCGAGGAACTCGGCAAGCAGGATTATGTCGTGCTGGCGCTGAAGGCGCATTCGCTGGCGCCTGCGCTCGACCAGATCGCGCCGCTGCTGGGCGAGGGGACCGCCGTCGTCACCATGCAGAACGGCGTGCCCTGGTGGTATTTCTACAAAATTGGCGGCGCGCTCGAGGGCACCCGCATCCAAGCCGTCGATCCCGGCGGCGCGATCTGGCAAAGCATCGGTCCGGAGCGCGTCATCGGCTCGGTCGTCTATCCCGCTGCCGAGGTCGACGCGCCCGGCCTGGTCCGCCATGTCGAGGGCACGCGCTTTTCGCTCGGCGAGCCTTCGGGCGAGAAGAGCGAGCGTGTGACTGCGCTGGCGCGCGAAATGGTCAAAGCCGGGCTGCAGGCGCCGGTCCGCGAGGATATCCGCTCCGAGATATGGGTGAAGCTCTGGGGCAATCTCTCCTTCAACCCGATCTCGGCGCTGACCGGCAGCACGCTTGCAGCAATCGTTGCCGATGAAGGTACGCGCGCCGTCGCCCGTGCCATGATGCTCGAGGCGCAGGCGATCGGCGAAAGCCTCGGCGTGCGTTTTCCTGTTGCCGTCGACCGTCGCATCAAGGGCGCCGGCGATGTCGGCGAGCACAAGACCTCGATGCTGCAGGATCTGGAGCGCGGCCGCCCGATGGAGATCGACGCGCTGGTGAGCGCCGTGCAGGAACTCGGCCGCCTGACCGGCCAGCCGACGCCCACCATCGACAGCGTGCTGGCGCTGGTGCGGCGGCTGGCGATCGAACACGGGTGTTATTGACGCACCACCGGTGAAATTCGCCGACCTTGCTGCACTTGACTCTTTAACAAAACTTATCGGGAGCGTTCCTCAGCCGAACGAGTTCAGATGTATCGGCAGCAAGAGTTAGATTTCGGCATCCCGCTTCCCCCGAGGCAGCAGATCATTTTGTTCCGCACATGACGCTTGCCTATGACGAGAAATTCATTCCTAGGCAGCCCATCGATCCAATCAGCTTCGTAGCAAGGAAGTTCATTCTTATTCACAGCTTGCGCGGCCTGACGATCTACAGGACCTGGATCGTTGGTCCCTGATCGCCGCGTCGCAATGCGCGACGATCCTGACACGGATTGTCAGCTGCCAGCGGGCCCACGGTGGCCGGCCGGCAGGCGGCGCCCTACTTGGAATGCGTCTGGAAAGAGAGGAAGTCATGACCACTGCCGAAATTGCCAAGGATTTCACCGAACTCCTCAAGCAGGGCGACAGCCACAGCGCTGCCGCGAAGTACAATGCCGACGACATCGTCAGCTACGAAGCGATGGAAGGCCCGATGGCTGTTTGCAACGGCAAGGAAGCCGTCAAGCAGAAGGGCGAGTGGTGGGAAGCCAACCACGAGGTTCATGGCGGCTCGGTCGAGGGTCCCTATGTCAATGGCGACCAATTCGCTTTGCGCTTCAGCTTCGACGTGACGCCCAAATCGACCGGCGAACGCGTCAAAATGGATGAAGTTGGCCTCTATACGGTCAAGAAAGGTAAAATCAGCGAAGAGCGCTTTTACTATTGAGGCCGATCGGCCTCAGGCGTCTCGCCTCTTCGCTGCATAATTTGAAATCAGAGATGGTGGCCAGGATGATATTCCGGCCGCCATGCCAGCTTCTCAAATCGTTTTCACATACTGAGCAAGCTGGTCGGCCACCGTGCCCCAGCCGTCGAAGAAACCCATCTCCTCGTGTTTGTTGCGCGTCGCCTCGTCGCGGTGGATGGCGGTGGCGGTGTAGCGCGTGCCTTTGCCTTCGAGCATGAGAGCGATAACCGCGGTGATGAAAGGCTCGCCGGACGGTCGGTAGCCCGGCAGCAGCGCGTCCGTCCACACCAGCCGTTCATGCGGCACGATCTCGAGATAGCAGCAATGGCGGTCGCTGACCTCTTTTCCGTCGGGCGACTGCATGCGCGTGCGGAACAGGCCGCCGGGCCTGAGATCGATCTCGCAGTCGGTGATGATCCATGGCTTCGGTGTGAACCATTGCTTGACATGCTCCGGCTTCGTCCAGGCGCGCCACAGCAATTCACGCGGCGCATCCAGGAAGCGCTCCAGCGTCAGGTCCAGCTTTGGATTGGGCTTGAACGGATAGCTCACTTTTCGTTCTCCTTGAGGTTCATCACATAGGCGTCGAACTGGTCGAGGCGGCGCTCCCACAGCGCGCGCTGCTCGGCGAGCCAGTTTTCCGCCAGCTTCAGCGGCTCGGGCGAGAGCCGATAGGTCCTGACACGGCCGGCCTTTTCCGACTGCACCAGCCCGCAGCCCTCAAGCACCTTGAGGTGCTCGACGAAGGAGGGCAGCGCCATGGCGAAAGGCTCCGCCAGTTCGCTGACCGAGGCCGGGCTTCTGTTCAGCCGCTCCACCACACGCCGGCGCGTCGGATCGGCGAGCGCGCGGAAGATGCCGTCGATCGGCGGCGTGCTCTGACTGCTGGGCTGCAGGCTGATCATCGGCCATCCGCTCCTTGGGTTTGGATAATACTTCGGAAAAAACCTTAGTATTGGCAAGCGCCAAAATCCAGGTGCGGCAAAGCGCTGGCAAAGCGGGCAGGGCAGGCTCTAAGTCAAGGAGAGAGCATGATGTCATCCGAAAACCGCTTCGCACTTTTCGGCATCATGCTCTAGGGTTCGGCCGGATTCGCAACCCCACCCGCCCGAGGTCTGTCTTGACGATCACTATGTATGGCATCACCACCTGCGACACGATCAAGAAGGCGCGCGTCTGGCTGGAGAGCCACGACGTTCCCTACCGCTTCCACGATTACCGGGCCGAAGGGATCGAGGCGGAAAGGCTGAACGGCTGGGTCGGCAAGGTCGGCTGGGAAAAGCTGCTCAACAAGGGCAGCACCACGTTCCGCGAGCTGCCGCAGAAGGACAAGGAAGCACTCGACGAGAAGAAGGCCAAGGCGCTGATGCTCGCCAAGCCGACCATGATCAAGCGCCCGGTGCTGGAAGTCGGCGACCGCATTCTGGTTGGGTTCAAGGCGGAGGTTTATGAGGGGGCGGTGAGGTAGGGTAGCGGCACGGCGAAGCTGCCAATCTCCCCCTTGCGGGGGGAGATGGCCGGCAGGCCAGAGGGGGTGTGAAGGAACGCGAGGCTGGTCGGTCTGCCCCAGCGCGAACCTGTTTCGGTGCGCGGCAGTGAACGGTTGAGAGGCCGGAGGGACAGCACCCCCCCCTCTGCCCTGCCGGGCATCTCCCCCCTCGAGGGGGGAGATCGGACGTCACCTCGGCTTTCGCAAATCGCGAGCGTTGCGCGAGCCCTTCACGCCTGCCTCAAATACCCCGCCAGCGCCACCGCATTGTTGTGCGCCTCGTCATGCGCGCCGTAGAGCAGCGTCACCTTGCCTTCGCGCAACAGGCCGCGCAGTTGCGCCACCGCTTCCTCATTCCGGTCAAGCTCGGCGTGGTACCGCTTCTGGAACTCGGCCCAACGCTCGGGCTCATGTCCGAACCATTTGCGCAACGCGTCGCTTGGCGCGATCTCCTTCAGCCAGAGCGTCAGCGCGGCATCCATCTTGGCAACGCCGCGCGGCCAGACGCGGTCGACCAGCACTCGCTGGCCGTCGGTCTTTTCGGGTGTCCCGTAAACACGCTTCACCGCAATGTCGAAGGCCATTACGCCTCCCTTGCCAAGCAATTCCAGGAAAAGTGTGTAGCGGTTTTCCGTCCGGAATTGCGTGAAAACAATGAGTCCTGTTATGCCCACTCACCCTTGCGCATGACCGGCACGCGGCTGCCGTCCTTGCCGAGGCCGTCGATGTCGACCTTGTCCGAGCCGATCATCCAGTCGATGTGGATAAAACTCTTGTTGCCGCCGCGCTCGGCGATCTCGTCCTGGCTGAGCGAAGCGCCGTTGACGAAGCACTTCGAATAGCATTGTCCGAGCGCGATGTGGCAGGCGGCGTTCTCGTCGAACAGCGTGTTGAAGAACAAAAGACCGCTCTTCGAGATCGGCGAGGAATGCGGCACCAGCGCCACTTCGCCGAGGCGGCGCGCGCCCTCGTCGGTGTCGAGCACCTTCTTCAAGACGTCCTCGCCCTTCGAAGCCTTGGCCTCGACGATCCGCCCGCCCTCGAAACGCACCGAAATCTCGTCGATCAGCGTGCCCTGGTAGGAGAGCGGCTTGGTCGAGGAGACATGGCCTTCGACGCGCCTTGCATGCGGCGTGGTGAAGACCTCCTCGGTCGGGATGTTCGGGTTGCAGGTGATGCCGTTCTTCGCCGTCGAGGCGCCGCCCATCCATTCATGGCCTTCCGCCAATCCGACCGTCAGGTCGGTGCCCGGCCCGGTGAAATGCAGGGAATGGAAATTGTGGCCGTTCAGCCATTTGGTGCGCTCGGCCAGCGCGGCGTTGTGCGCCTTCCAGTTGCCAATCGGATCCTCGACATCCACACGCGAGGCCGAGAAGATTGCGTCCGCGAGCTTCACCACCGCAACGTCGTCGGGCTCGCCCGGAAAGACCTGCTTCGCCCAGGCGAGGTCGGGATAGGCGACGATGTTCCAGTTGATGTCGAAGCCGGTGATCTTCTCCAGCGCCGGCCGGTAGGCCATCGAGTTCGCCTTGTTGGCGCGCGCCACCTTGGCGGGGTCCTGCGCCGATAACAGCGATGGATCCTCGCCGCGCACCGCGAGCCGCGCGGCATTGTTGGCGAAGGCTTTCGCCATGCCCTCATAGAGCCAGCCGGCGGCGCGGTCGAAGCCGGCATCAGTGCCGTAGCGGAAACGCGCCAGCGTGATCTCGTCGTCGTTGAAGATCGGCGTCACCAGCCCGGCGCCGGCCTTGTAGGCGTGCTCGACGATGCGCCTGGTCAGCGGCAGCGCCGCGATCGACGACGTCAGCACCAGATCCTGTCCGGGCTGCAGTTGCAGCCCGACCTTGATCGCAACCTCGGCCAGTCTGTCGAGCTTCACCGGGTCGATCGTTGCTGAGACGCCGCGCGAATGTGTGGTCATGATCCTGCCTGCCATTTTGTTGGGGTCTGGTCCTTACATAGACCGGCGCGGTTGGCCTTTCCACCGCGATCGACTGGGCTTGTTCAGAGCATGATCCCGAAAAGTGCGCAGCGGTTTTTGCTGCGCTGACCTTCGGTTCGGAAAAGATCATGCTCAGACGAACTCAAGCAGCGCTGTCCAGCGCCCTGAATTGCGCCATCGTCGTCGCGATCTCCTCGCGGATCCAGGCCTTGAAATCGCGCACCTTGCGGCTCTCGCTCTTGGTGGCCGAGGTGACCATCCAGTAGCCGAGCCCGCTCTCGGCGCGCACATCGAAAGGCGCCACGAGCCGTCCGTCGGCCAGTGCATCGGCCGTCAGCAACTGCCAGGCGAGCATCACGCCATGGCCGGCGATCGCCGATTCCAGGCACAGCATCGGGTCGGTGAAGCGCGCACCTTTCAGGAATGTGACCGGCTCCACCTCTGCCGCCTCGAACCAGCTGTCCCAGCTGATCATCGCCCGCTCGTCGGTGATGGCGCAGGTCTGGGCCAGGTCCGCGATCGACTTGAGCTTGGCCGCGATCGAGGGCGCGCAGACCGGAAATACCTCCTGCGCCAGCAGCAGTTCCGCCCGGCCGCCAGGCCATTTGCCGTTGCCGAGCCGGATGGCGATGTCGATGTCAGAATGGTCGAGATCGGCGATCCGGGCGGAAGCATCGATGCGCAGCAGAACATTCGGGTGCCGGGCGAAATGTCGCGACAGCCTTGGCAGCAGCCATTTCGAGGCGAAGGCCGGCGCCACCGAAACCACCAGCGTGCATTCAGTCGCCTCGCCGGCTAGCGCCACCGCCTGCGCGAGCTCGCGGAAACCCGCGCTCAATCTGGTCGTGAAGACAGTGCCGAATTCGGTCAGCACCAGCCCGCCGGGTGTCCGCTCGAACAGTGCCTGGCCGAGCTGCTTTTCGGTGCGCTTGATCTGCTGGCTGACCGCGCTGACCGAAACGTTGAGTTCGGCCGCCGCGGCGGCAAGCGAGCCTAGGCGGGCGACGGTTTCGACGGCGCGCAGGCCATTGAGATGGACGCGGTTCAGCATAGCCATTCAGTTTTTCTAAAACGGTCGGGCCGAAATCTCAATTGAAACCTGACGAGGAAAGGCTGATTCTAGCTGACATAGGCTAGATCTTGGAGGCGATCCGATGAAGATTTTATCTTTGCTGAGGGGGCTTTCCAGCAACGCGCCGATAAAGGACCGGTATGATGACGGCGAGATCGCCCGCTGGGTCGTCGACCCGTTGTCGCATCCGGTGCTCGACACCATGTCGGAGCGCGAGCTCGGCGACATGCCGTTCCGGCTGACGGCCGCCCGCACGGCTTACGAGACGGCCTGCCGCTAAAGCCAGCCTAACCGAACTGCCCAACGCAACCACGGTTGTTTCGCCTGCGCACACACCTATGTTGCGCTGCAATGAACGTCGCTTCGCCATCCCCTTTGCGTCTAGCATTTGCCGGCATGGCAGCTCTTGCCGTCGCCATGGGCATCGGCCGCTTCGTCTACACGCCGATCCTGCCCGGCATGATGGAGGAGCTGCATCTGACGCCGGCCGATGCCGGCTGGATCGCCTCGGCCAACTATCTCGGCTACCTGATCGGCGCGCTCGCCGCTGCCGGCGGCTGGGCGCACGGCCGCGAGCGTCTGCTGATGTTTTCCAGCCTCGCCGCCAGCGCCGTGCTTGCGGGCCTGATGGGCCTGAACGAGACGATGGCGGCATTCATCGTCATCCGCTTTCTCGCCGGCCTGGTCAGCGCTTTCGTCATGGTGTTCATGTCGTCGATCGTCTTCAGCCATCTCGCCGAAGCCGGCCGCAACGACCTGCAGGCGCTGCACTTCGGCGGTGTCGGCCTGGGCATTGCGGTCTCTTCGGCGCTGCTGGCAATTCTCGTCACCGACCATGCCGGCTGGGCTGTTGGTTGGCTTTGGTCGGGAGCGCTTTCGGCGGTCGGCCTGCTTCTCGTCGCGCTGCTCGCCGGCTCCGCCGTACCTGCGAACGGTGTCGACGGGCCTGAACCGGCGCTGCCGAAGGACAGGTCGCTGGCGAAGATGATTCTTGCCTATGGGCTGTTCGGCTTCGGCTATGTGGTGACCGCGACCTTCCTGGTCGCTATCGTGCGCCAGGGCGGCGGCGGGCGCGTCTTCGAGGCCAGCGTCTGGATGGTCACCGGACTTGCCGGTTTTCCGGCGACCTGGTTCTGGCAGAAGTTCGCCGGCAGGATCGGGCTCTACACGGCTTACGCCGTGAGCTGCCTGGTTGAGGTGGTCGGCGTCACCGCCAGCGTCGTCATTAAAGGGTCCACCGGACCGCTGCTCGCCGGCGTCCTGCTCGGCGGCACCTTCATCGCCATCACCGCGCTCGGCCTGCAGGCGGGCAGGCAGCTTGCGCCACAGGCGCCGCGCCGCATCTTCGCGGTGATGACCGCCGCCTTCGGCCTCGGCCAGATCGTCGGCCCGGTCGCCGCCGGCCTGCTCGCGCAGGCGTCGGGCAATTACGTGCTTGCCTCGGCCATGGCGGCTGCCGCTCTGCTGGTTTCCGGTGTCATTGCCAGGACGGCTGCACCAAAATCGCCATGATTATGGTCTTGCTCGGTGCCGGGCATCGGGCAGGGCATTTTCTTTCCCACTAATGTGTGACCTTATGCCCGCCGAACAGCAAACGCCGCTGATTTGCGGTCAGACCGAGGAAACCCGCCACAGTGTTCGTATCCTTCTTCCCGCAGCCGAAGCTTTTCTTCACCTCGGCCGCCGTCTGGAGCCTTGCGGGGATCCTGTTCTGGTTCTTCGGCGGCGAGCAGCTGGGCGCCGTCCTCGGCCTGCCGCCGGCAGCGGCCGGTACTCCGCCCATCATTGGCATCGCGGTCCTGTGGTCGAAGCCGTTCCTGTGGTTCTACATCTACTTCGCGGCTTGCGTGCTGATCTTCTATGCGTTCTGGAGCTGGTATGCCCCGCATCCGTGGCAGAACTGGTCGATCCTGATGACCGCCCTCGTCCTGTTCTTCATCTATTTCAACGTGCAGGTCTCCGTTGCCGTCAATAACTGGTACGGGCCTTTCTTCGACTACGTGCAGGGCCTGATGTCGGGAACGACAGCGTCGACCGACACGGAATTCTACACCGGATTGGCCGATTTCTCCTGGCTGGCGCTGGTCGGCATGAATGTGCAGGTGGTCAACGCCTTTATTGTCAGCCACTGGATCTTCCGCTGGCGCACGGCGATGAACGACTACTTCATGGCAAACTGGGGCCGGCTGCGCCACATCGAGGGCGCCTCGCAGCGTATTCAGGAAGACACCATGCGCTTCTCGCAGATCATGGAGGACCTGGGTTCGAGCTTCGTCCAGTCGATCATGACCCTGATCGCCTTCCTGCCGGTGATGATCCAGCTTCAGGCCCACATCACCGAACTGCCGATCATCGGCGCGGTCCCGCAGCCGCTGGTGGTTGCCGCGCTGGGCTGGTGCGTGTTCGGCACTGCCTCGGTGATGCTCGCCGGTTTCAAGCTGCCGGGCCTGCAGTTCCGCAACCAGCGTGTCGAGGCCGCCTATCGCAAGGAACTCGTCTATGGCGAGGACCACCCCGACCGGGCGCAGCCGGCGACGACCACGGAGCTGTTCACCAATGTGCGCCGCAACTACTTCAGGCTCTATTTCCACTACATCTATTTCAACGTCGTGCGTTACACCTACCTGCAGGCCGACAACATCTTCTCGCTGCTGATCCTCGGACCCTCGCTGGTCGCGCACAAGATCACCTTCGGCGCCCTGAATCAGATCTCGAATGCCTTCGGCAAGGTGACGAATTCGCTGCAGTTCCTGTTGAATTCCTGGTCAACCATCGTCGAGCTGCAGTCGGTGCACAAGCGCCTGCGCGCCTTCGAGGCAACGCTGGAGGGCGAGCCGCTGCCGGACATCGATCAGCGCTATCTCGCCAAGCATGGCGCGGAGGATGCGGCCTGAACCAGGCCAGCCGTGGGCGGCTCAGCCGCCCACGGCGGCCTGCCTTTGATCGGCGCGGTGCCGCTCGACATAGTCGCGGAA
Source organism: Mesorhizobium sp. M1E.F.Ca.ET.045.02.1.1 (assembly GCF_003952485.1). Classification (NCBI taxonomy): domain Bacteria; kingdom Pseudomonadati; phylum Pseudomonadota; class Alphaproteobacteria; order Hyphomicrobiales; family Phyllobacteriaceae; genus Mesorhizobium; species Mesorhizobium sp. M1E.F.Ca.ET.045.02.1.1. Next base: position 7,014,001 of record NZ_CP034447.1, on the reverse strand, counting down.
GCTGATGCACTCGACCTGCTGCATGACGCACACCTCGCCGGCAAAGCGCTCGAGCGCGTTCCAGTAGGTGCCGCCGTTCATCTGCGTGAAGTGGAAGCCGAGCTCGAGCGGAAGGCGCTTGCCGTTGTACTGCGCATCGAAGGCGGCGCGGAACGCATGATAGGCGCGGTCGGCGAATTCGGACGCCTTGGCCGGCTCCTCGAAGCCGCCCGAATGGCGGACATAGAGATTGTAATCCATGGCGACCACTGGCCTCGACTTCGGTCCTTCCGGAATCAGCGGCAATGCAAAATGCGTGACGCCGTTCCTCGTCGGCGGCGGGGCAGGACCGTTCGAGACGCCGCTCGCGTCGTACTGGAAGCCGGCTTCGGGCAGCGCTTCGTAAAGCGCCTTGTCGGTCGAGAGGTACGGCGCGCGAAAACCGGTCACGGCATGACGGGCGAAATCGCGCCAGCCGGGCGGCTCGGGCGAGATGCCGTTGATCGCATAGGCATTCTCGAAGATGTGCCGGAATGCGCCGAACTCGGCCAGCCAGTCGGCCTTGCTCCAGGCCTTGCCGTCGAAATGGCCGCAGGCATGGCTGCCGATGTCGTGGCCTTCGGCGGCCGCGAGCCGGATCTGTTCGAGCCGGTCCGCCACCTCCTGTTTCGAGGCGGCAAAGCCGATATTCGATTTGCCGGCGCCCTTGCCGGGCGCGATGTACTCAGCGCGCGTGTCCGGCGAGAGCAGGAAGACGCAGGACAGAAAATAGGTGAAATGCGCGCCGGTGCGCTTTGCCAGCGCGCGGCTGCGTTCCCATTGCGAAATCTCGCGCGCGCTGTCGAAGGAGATGAGGACGATCTGCTTCGGCTTCACCGGTATCGGCTCCGGCGATTTGGGCGGATCGGCGAAAGCCCAGGCAACGCAGGTGGCTAGCGAAGCAAGACTGAACGCAAGGACGCGGAACGGATGTGGCACTTGTTGCCTTTCGGGGCGATCTTTCAGACTATTGAAAAGCCGGCTATCGGCCAAATGTGGCATCGGTACGTTCCGGCTCGCCTGCAAGCCGCTCTGGATTGTCCCGCCGATTTTCCGGCCGGACCCCTTCCATGCCGACAAAATTTCGCTAAAACGCGGGCTCAAGAAGCGCCCCGCCAAGGGGCGTGATGGTTTTTTGGCCGCAATGGTTTTTGATTGATGTCGGACGACAGTTTTATCCGCGAAGTCAACGAGGAGATTCGCCGCGACCAGGCGCAGGCGCTGTGGGACCGTTTTGGTCCGGCGTTGCTTGGCCTTGCCATCCTGGTGGTGGTCGGCACTGCCGCCGTCGTTGGCTACCGCTACTGGGACGAGACCCGTGCCAACCGCTCGGGCGATGCCTTCTCAGCTGCCCTCAAGCTTGCCAATGAGGGCAAGAACGACGAGGCGATCGCGGCTCTCGATCAACTGGAAAAGGACGGCTACGGCGCCTATCCGCTGCTCGCCCGCATGCGCGCGGCGACCGTCAAAGCCGACAAGGGCGATGTCGACGCCGCCGTCAAGGACTTCGACGAGGTCGCCGCCGACAGCGCAATTCCCGCCGGCATACGTGATATGGCTCGCCTGAGGGCAGCGCTGCTGCTGGTCGACCACGGCTCCTTCGCCGATGTTTCCAGCCGGGTCGAGGCGCTGACCGCCGACACCAATCCGCTGCGCCATTCCGCGCGCGAGGCGCTTGGTCTTGCCGCCTGGAAGGAAGGCAAGTCGGCCGACGCGCTCAAACTGTTCGACCAGATCTCTTCGGATGACGGCGCCCCGCGCAATGTGCGCCAGCGGGCGCAGTTGATGTCCGAACTGATCCGCGGGTCGGGCAACGCGTCGTGACCTCGGATGGGCTTCAAAGTCGCCATCATCGGCCGGCCTAACGTCGGCAAATCGACTCTTTTCAATCGGCTGGTGGGAAAGAAGCTGGCGCTTGTCGACGACACGCCGGGGGTGACGCGTGACCGTCGTGTGCATCCCGCCAAGCTTTACGATCTTCACTTCGACGTCATCGACACCGCCGGCTTCGAGGATGCGGCGGCCTCGACGCTGCCCGGCCGCATGCGCCAGCAGACCGAGATCGCGATCCGCGAAGCCGACCTGATCTTCTTCACCGTCGACGCCAAATCCGGCCTGATGCCCGACGACCGGACCTTCGCCGAGGTGGTCCGCAAATCCGGCAAGCCGGTCGTGCTGGTCGCCAACAAGGCCGAGGCGCGTGGTGCGCAAGCCGGCATGCTGGAAGCCTGGGAGCTTGGCCTCGGCGAGCCGATCCCCGTCTCGGCCGAGCATGGCCAGGGCATGCCCGACCTGCGCGACGCGGTGATCGCGGCGCTGGGCGAGGAACGCGCCTTCGGCGAGGACGAGGAACAAGCGGGTGACGAGATCGCCGTGAGCGAGGTGCTGATCGGCGAGGATATCGCCGATCCCGATGCCGAGCCCACCTATGACGACACCAAGCCGCTGCGCATCGCCGTCGTCGGTCGCCCCAATGCCGGCAAGTCGACGCTGATCAATGCGCTGATCGGCGAGGAGCGGCTGCTGACCGGCCCGGAAGCCGGCATCACCCGCGATTCCATCTCGGTCGACTGGGACTGGCGCGGCCGCCGGATAAAACTGTTCGACACGGCCGGCATGCGGCGCAAGTCGAAGGTCCAGGAAAAACTCGAGAAGCTTTCGGTGCAGGACGGCCTGCGCGCCATCCGCTTCGCCGAGATCGTCATCATCATGCTCGACGCCACCATCCCCTTTGAGAAGCAGGATCTGCAGATCGCGGACCTCATCATCCGCGAGGGCCGCGCGCCGGTGATCGCCTTCAACAAATGGGACCTGATCGACAACCCGCAGGAGCTTCTGGCCGAGCTGCGCGAGAAGACCGAGCGGCTTCTTCCCCAGGTGCGCGGCATCCAGGCGGTGACCGTCTCGGCCGAAACCGGGCGCGGCCTCGACCGGCTGATGGAAGCCGTCATCAAGACGCACAAGGTCTGGAACAGCCGCGTCTCCACCGGCAAGCTGAACCGCTGGCTGGAAGGCATCCTCGCCCATCATCCGCCGCCCGCCGTCGCCGGCCGCCGGCTGAAGATCAAATACGTCACCCAGGCCAAGACCCGCCCGCCGGGCTTCGTCGTCTCCTGCTCGCGCCCGGACGTGATGCCGCAATCCTATGTCCGCTATCTGTCGAACAGCCTGCGCGAGGCCTTCGACATGCCCGGCGTGCCGATCCGGATGGCGCTGCGCACCTCGGAAAATCCTTTCGCCGGCCGGGCGAAGAAGCGCTGAGGTTTATTCTCCATCGCGGGGTACTAAGATCTTCGGGCCGCTGGCGGGACAGCACCCCCTTCTGTCCTGCCGGACATCTCCCCGCAAGGGGGGAGATCAGCAGCTCTGCTGACGGCGCTCGTCCTGCAACGTTGGAGATTGGCGAAAGCATAAGCGAAATCCAATCTCCCCCCTTGCGGGGGAGATGTCCGGCAGGACAGAGGGGGGTGTGAAGGAACTCGACGGGAAGGATTCTCGCCTCTAGCTTTTAGGTCGCCGGGCCTTCGAATGCCATGGCGACGCCGATTGTCGAAACGCTAAGCGACCTTCAGCAGGCTGTCCTTCACCTCAGCCCCCTCAGGCAGCGCCTCGATCGCCGACTGCAGCAGAATCTCCGCCAGCCGCGCCGCCACCGGATCGAGCTCGGCGTCCTTCTGATGCAGATGCAGCGCCATCTTCGGCAGTGCCGGCAGCCCGAGCACGCCGGGCGCGAGCGCCCTGACGTTGGCGGGCAGGCCGATATCGGTGCGGATCGTCAGGCCCAATCCAGCCGCCACCGCCGCCCAGATGCCGCCAAGGCTTGGGCTGGAGAATGCCATGCGCCAGGCGAGGCCGGCGCGGTCGAGCGTCTCCGTCGCCACGGTGCGCAGCAGGCAGGGTGCCTCGAACACCACCAGCGGCAGCGCCTCGCCGTCGCGGGAGCCTGCATCCACCGGTTTCGCCGAACCGATCCAGCGCGCCTGCACGTCGGCGACATGCCGGCTGTAGGGCAGCGTCGTGCCGTCGTGCCAGGCGAGCGCGATGTCGAGGCTGCCGGACAGGACACGTTCGGCGAGCTCATGGCTGCGTCCGATTCGCGCTTCGATCCGCACCTTGGGATGGGCGCGAGCGAAGCGGCCGAGCACTTCGGGCAGCACAGCCTCGCCGAAATCCTCCTGCAGGCCAAGCCGCACCCAGCCCTCCAGCTCGACGTCGCGGATGGCGGAAGCCGCTTCGTCATTGAGCTCGATCAGGCGCCGCGCATAGCCGAGCATCGTCTCGCCGGCCTCGGTCAGCGCCAGGCCGCGGCCCGCCTTGCGGAAGATCGGCGTCGCCGCCTGCTCCTCCAGCTTCTTCAGTTGCGCGCTGACGGCTGAGGTCGAGCGGCCAAGCCGCTCGGCCGCCTTGGCGAAATTGCCCAGTTCCATGCCGGTGACGAAAGTCCTGAGGACGTCGAGGTCGAAGGTGACGCGTCGCATAAGATCATCCTTGTTTTCAGGATTGTTGATCAAAAACTTCCTGATTTTTCGAATGAAGTTATGGCGCTACATCCATCCGGTCAAGGCCGTCAGCCGGTCGTCAAGGGATTGGAATCATGTCAGCCATCGTCACCCGCAGCGATTGCGAGCCGTCTGAGCGAAGTATCGCCTCCGCCTCGGCCGGCCGGACCTTCGGACCCAACCATCGCTGGAAGGTGCTGGGCATCGGCGTCGCCGCCAACGCCGGCTTCTCCGCAACATTCTCCGGCATCCCGGCAACCGCCGTGGTGATGCGCCAGGGCTATCACCTCGACAATGCCTCGCTCGGCCTGGCGCTCGGTCTGCTCGGCCTCGGCGTGGCGCTCAGCGAATTGCCCTGGGGCGTGCTCACCGATCGCTGGGGCGACCGCCGCGTGCTCTTGACCGGGCTCGGCGCCACGGCGGCATGGCTCTTCATCATGGCCATGCTCGTCGTGCCGACGAAAACAGCCGTTCCAGGCGTCACGCTGCTTTCGGCGAGCCTGCTCGTTGCCGGCCTGCTCGGCGGCAGCGTCAACGGCTCCAGCGGCCGTGCCATCATGGGCTGGTTCGGCGAAGGCGAGCGTGGCTTCGCCATGAGCATCAGGCAGACGGCGGTGCCGCTCGGCGGCGGGCTCGGCGCGCTTGTCCTGCCTTCGCTTGCCTTGGCCTTGGGGTTTGCCGAGGTCTTTGGCCTGCTTGCGGCCATCTCCGCGCTCTCGACTTTCTTTGCCTGGCGCTGGTTGCATGAGCCGCCGGCGCAAGCCGGCGCTCACGCTGCCGCCGCGACGAACGGCCCGGCGCCGCTGCGCAACATCGAGGTCTGGCGCATCTCGACGGCCATCGGCCTGCTCTGCTTCCCGCAGGTGGCGGTGCTCACTTTTGCTTCGGTCTTCCTGCACGACTTCGCCGGCATGGGCACGTGGGTGACCAGCGCAAGCCTTGCCGTCGTGCAGACAGGCGCCATGGTGATGCGCGTCTGGAGCGGCCGCTATACCGACCGTCGCGGTAACCGCCGTCCCTTCCTGAAAATCTCCAGCGCGCTCAGCGCACTGGCCTTCATTCTCCTCTGGCTGCTGGTGATCGCGGCGGCCAGGCAGCCGGCACTGATGTTGTTCCTGCCTGTCATGGTGGTCGTGGCTGGCATCTCGGTTTCGGCCTGGCACGGCGTCGCCTACACCGAACTGGCAACGCTTGCCGGCGCCGGCCATGTCGGCACCGCGCTCAGCCTCGCCAACACCCTTGTCTTCATCGGCTTCTGCCTGGTGCCGATCGCCATCCCTTGGCTCTTGCTCCTGTTCGCATGGCCGGGCGTGTGGCTGGCGGCCGCGATCTGCGCGGCGATCGCCTGGCCGATATTCCTGCGCCCAGCCTGATTCACCCAGCCTGATTCCTGGCCGGCTTTCCGCGGGAGCGGGAAGCCGGCTTGCCGTCAACATGAAAAAAAACACGATCGATGCCGTTAACCGACCATCAAGGTTAATGCTTCATTTTGGCTCTCCGGGGTCAGTAGCGTTTCTGGAGAGTTCCGTGCATCGACGCGTTTTAAAGCGGCTCGTCGCCGCCGCCGTTGCGAATAGACCTTCCTTCCTTCCTCCTTTGGTTCTGGGGCTCGGCTTTTGGATCGGCTTTCCGTCCGTCGTCGCTTACCAGGACATGGCGAGCCTCGTCTCCGGGCTGGAGTCGCCTCACGCCCGCTGGAACGCTTATGTCGAAAAGTCCGTCGCCGGCTCGGTGCATGCCGCCGAGATGCCATTCATCGATTCCGCCGCTACGGGCTCGATCTCTGGCTCTGGCGTGAAACTGCCCGGTGTGGGGGCCGTTGCGTTCCGCGGCAAGGGCAATGCCGCCGGCGCAACGCCCGATGAGGACCGCGTCGTGCGCGCCGACAAGAAGGGCCGCCTCGTCCAGGTGTCACCGGTGGCGCCGCCGAAGAATTTCAGCGCCGGCTCGATCTTCGAGCGCACCTCGTCGCTGCTTCGCCCCGCGATGGACAGCGGCCTGAAGCTCACCTTCGCCAAGCCTGGCATCAAGGGCAAGGAAGTCCAGATCGCCCAAGCCTTCCATATCCGCGAAGACAAGAAGCCCGATCCCGGACTGCCGGCGGCTCTCGTCGCGCTCGTGAACAACGACAAGCCGGATATCCTCGCCACCGCCTATGCCCAGTCAGCGCCGGACTACGCCAAGGCGTCACCTTTCGAGGCGCTGCTGCAGGACGATCCCAACGATGGCCGCTTCATCCCGCCGATGGGCAAAGGCGACCACGCGTGGATGCAGAACCCGCTGCCGGCGGCCGTCTTCTCCAAGCCGGAACAGGAATGCCTCGCCAAGGGCATCTATTTCGAGGCGCGCAGCGAGCCGGTGCGTGGTCAGGCCGCGGTTGCGCAGGTGATCCTCAACCGCGTCCGCAACCCGGCCTATCCGAAGACGATCTGCGGCGTCGTCTACCAGAACGACAACTGGTTCAACCGCTGCCAGTTCTCCTTCGCCTGCGACGGCAGGAAGAAGCGTATCAACGACCCGGTCGCCTACAAGACCGCCCAGGATGTCGCCATGGCGGTGACCGCCGGCAAGATCTTCATCCCCGAGGTCGGATCCTCCACGCACTACTATGCCAACTACGTCCACCCCGGCTGGGCGCGCGCCATGCAGCGCATGACCAGGATCGGCCTGCACATCTTCTATCGCACCTATGGCGGCGGCTGGAGCTGAGCCGTTCGGGCGAGCCTCCGGCGGCGTTCTCCGCGGCTCGCCGCGCGCACCGATCGGCGCGGCTTGCCGCGCGGATTCGCGCCGAGTCCTCGCACGGGCGTGACGGGCACGATGTCGCACCTGAGTAAGTATTTGACTTTAAACAGAAAAATACACCGCTCCGAAGTTCGACCCGTGGCTTGACGGGCGCCGACCCTCTAACTATGTTGCCGGCGACTTTAGAAGCGGACGGACGGTGACAGTCTGCCCGGGCAGGGGGGTTGCGATGGCCAACAAAGACAGGCCAGACGGAACCGGAGAAACCGGCCGCGGCAAACAGCGTGAAGCCGCCATCCGCGACGACGAACTTGAGCGCCGCCGGCGCGAGCTTGAAGCATCTCTTGCATCAAGGCGCACGGACCGGCTCGAGGGGAAAGACGAAGCGAAAGCTGCGACCGGTTACGGTCAGGCACTGAAACTGTCCAGCGAGTTCATCGCCGGAGTGGTGGTTGGTGTCGGCTTGGGCTGGATCATCGACCGCCTGGCGGGAACGGCGCCTTGGGGTCTGATCGTCGGCCTCTTGCTGGGCTTTGGCGCCGGTATACTCAATGTCCTGCGTTCGGCGGGACTTGCACCGGAATTCGGTCAAGGCGGCAAACCGCCCGAGCCGAAGGAATGAGATGAGGCGCCGCAAGGCGCTAAAACGAACTTAAGAAGCCGGTTGCGGCTTTGACGGGGATAAAAAGTGGCTGCTGACAAGGTCGATCCGATCCACCAGTTCCAGATCCATCCGATCATCCCGCTTCATATCGGCGGCTACGACGTCTCCTTCACCAATTCCGCCCTGTTCATGGTCGTGACGGTCATCGTTGCGTCCGCCTTCCTCTACATGAGCACCGCCAGCCGCGCCCTCATTCCGGGCCGCCTGCAGTCGGTGTCCGAGATGGCCTACGAGTTCGTCGGCAACATGCTGCGCGACGCGGCGGGCAAGCAGGGAATGCAGTTCTTCCCGCTGGTGTTCTCGCTGTTCATGTTCGTGCTGGTCGCCAACCTGATCGGCCTGTTCCCCTATTTCTTCACCGTCACCAGCCACATCATCGTCACCTTCACGCTGGCCGCGCTGGTCATCGGCACCGTCGTCGTCTACGGCTTCGCCAAGCACGGCTTCGGCTTCCTCAAGCTGTTCGTGCCGCATGGCGTGCCCGGCTACCTCATGCCGCTGGTGGTGGCGATCGAAGTCATTTCCTTCGTCTCGCGCCCTGTCAGCCTCTCGGTTCGTCTTTTCGCCAATATGCTGGCCGGCCACATCACGCTGAAGGTGTTTTCGGGCTTCGTCGTCAGCCTCAGCGCGCTGGGTGCCGTCGGCGTCGCCGGCTCGATTTTGCCGCTCGCCATGGCCGTCGCCCTGACGGCCTTGGAATTGCTGGTCGCCTTCCTGCAGGCCTACGTCTTCGCGGTGCTGACCTGCATGTACCTGAACGACGCTCTGCACCCGAGCCACTGATCGATCTTCACCGGCGCCCCGGCGCCAGCATACCCAACGTACCAACCGCAACGATTACGAAAACCACAGGAGTTTTGAAATGGACGCAACTGCAGCAGCTGCTATCGGCGCTGGTATCGCCTGCATCGGCATGGGTGGCGCGGGCATCGGCCTCGGCAACATCTTCGGCAGCTATCTCTCGGGTGCGCTCCGCAACCCGTCGGCTGCTGACGGCCAGTTCGGCCGCCTGATCTTCGGCTTCGCCGTGACCGAAGCTCTGGGCATCTTCTCGCTCCTCATCGCGCTGCTGCTGGTCTTCAAGTAAGAAGCACGCGCTGACGAAAGGGGCCGCATGGTGCGGCCCCGCCGTATGGACAGGGGAATGAGATGTTCGTGACATCTGCCTTTGCGCAAGAGTCCGCGCCGGCTGCGGCCGAAGGCGATACGCATGCGGGCACCGCCGTGCCTGCCGAGGAGCATGGCACGTTCCCGCCGTTCAATGCCGAGACCTTCCCGTCGCAGATCCTGTGGCTCGTCATCACCTTCGGGCTCTTCTATCTGTTCCTGAAGCGGGTTGTGATGCCGCGCGTCGGCGCCATCATCGACGTCCGCAACGATCGCATCACCCAGGATCTCGACCACGCCGCAAGGCTGAAGGGTGAGGCCGATGCGGCGGTTGCCGCCTATGAGCAGGAACTGGCGGAAGCCAAGGCCAACGCCAACAAGATCGGCCAGCAGGCGAGCGACGCCGCCAAGAGCGAAGCCGAAAGCACGCGCAAGAAGCTCGAGGCCGAACTCGAGAAGAAGCTCGGCGAGGCCGAGGCGAGCATCGCCTCGATCAAGGCCAAGGCGATGAAGGAAGTCGGCACGATCGCCGAGGACACCACGTCGGCCATCGTCGAGGCGCTCGTCGGCGGCAAGACCGACAAGGCCGAGATCGCGGCCGCGGTCAAATCCGCAGCCCGGTGAGGAGGGCATCATGGACGCCACATCACTCGCTACGCTCTGGGCAACAATCGCCCTGATCATCTTCCTCGGCGCCGTCATCTATCTGAAGGTGCCGGGCATGCTCGCCAAATCGCTCGACGCCCGCGCGGCCAAGATCAGCAGCGAGCTCGAGGAAGCCCGCCGCCTGCGCGAGGAGGCCCAGCAACTGCTTGGCCAGTACCAGCAGAAGCGCAAGGAAGCCGAGAAGGAGGCCGCCGACATCGTCGCCGCCGCCAAGCGCGAGGCCGAGCTGCTCGCTTCCGAGGCGCACAAGAAGACCGAGGACTACGTCGCCCGGCGCACGGCACTTGCCGAGCAGAAGATCAGCCAGGCCGAGCGCGAGGCGATCGGCGAGGTGCGCGCCAGCGCCGTCGACATCGCGGTCGAAGCCGCCCGCGCCCTGCTTGCCGCCAAGGTCGACGCCAAGGCCGGCGCCGATCTGTTCAAGTCCGCGCTGCAGGACGTGAAGGCCAAGCTGAACTGACGAGTTTCGCTTTACGGAATCAAAAAGCCGCCTGGGCAACCCGGCGGCTTTTTTTGTGGCGGAGATAATCTCCCCTCGAGGGGAGATGTCGCCGAAGGCGACAGAGGGGGTCGCCTCCGCTGACGCAGCGCTCTACTGGTGCAAATGCCGTATTGAAAGAAAAAAGAGGTTGGCGCTCTTCGCGAGGCGACCCCCTCTGCCTGCCGGCCATCTCCCCCTCAAGGGGGGAGATTACGCAACTCCCGCGGCGCCTCACTCCAATCCTGCGAAGCTCTCTTCTTCCTCTTCCACCACCTCAACCCCACCCAGTCGAAACGGTGCGAACGACGCCCGGTGCAGCCGCGCCACCGGGCCATGCACTTCGATAGCGGTCCGATGCCGAACGGTCGCATAGCCCATATGCACTTCGAAGCCATAGTGCTCGTGATGACCGCCGCAGCCGCACATCATCCGGTCGCGCATCACCTTGGCGACGATCGAGGCGGCGGCGATCGACTGCGAGCGCTGGTCGCCCTTGATCAGCGCCCGGCCTTCGCAGGGCAGCCCAGGCGGCACGTCGCGGCCATCGGCCAAGGCCAGCTTCGGCTGCAGCGACAGGCCGGCCGCGGCGCGGCGCATCGCTTCCAGGCTGGCTTTCAAAATGTTGCTGTTGTCGATGCCTTCGGCGCTGATCGAGGCCATCGAGACGCTGAGCGCCGAGCCGAGAATCTTGAGGAACAGCGCCTCGCGTTGCAGGTGGGTGAGGCGCTTGGAATCGTCGAGGCCATCGGGAATGTTGGCCGGGTCGAGCACCACTGCGGCTGCAACGACCGGACCGGCGAGCGGCCCGCGGCCGGCCTCGTCCATGCCCGCGACAGGCCACATCCCCTCGGCCATCGCCTTCGTCTCGATGGAGAAGTCGGGCTTCTCGACAAGTTCAAAGAGAAGCGGAGAATCGGAACGCGCGCGAGCCATGGTGCGGCGAGGTTCGCATCGGCTCCGATTCTCCGCAAGTCCCTCCGGGTCGGATGGGGCGTCGGACCAGGGAGGGCACCGTCTCACGGCCGGGGGACAGGGGCCGGACGGGATCGTGGGCCAGGGCACAGCCATGCGGCGCGTCCTGGCCTGGTCTTTGTCAAAGCAACATCAGCTGCTCTCCGGCGCCGGAGCCCGCGACGAATTGATCGGTCCGAAGCTGCCGCCTCTCGACGTTGAGACCGAGCCGCTTGGCCGCCATCTCGAAGCGCCGGCCGATCTGCCAGGCATAGGGTCCGGCGCCTTTCATGCGCTTGCCCCATTCCGAATCGTAGTCTTTGCCGTCGCGCATCGAGCGGATCAGCGACATCACATGCCGATAACGATCCGGATAATGGCGAAGCAGCCAATCCTTGAAGATCGGCGCCACTTCGAGCGGCAGCCGCAGCACGACATAGCCCGCTTCCCTGGCGCCGGCTGCGCGCGCCGAATCGAGGATGCGCTCCAGTTCCGGGTCGTTCAGGCCGGGAACGATCGGCGCCACCATCACCGAGGCCGGGATGCCGGCATCCGAAAGCTGCCTTATCGCCTCCAGTCGCTTGGTCGGGGTCGACGCGCGGGGTTCCATCGTTCTCGCCAGCATGCGGTCGAGCGTCGTCACCGACAGCGCCACCTTGGCGAGGCCGCGTTCGGCCATGCGCGACAGGATGTCGATGTCGCGCGTCACCAGCGCCGATTTGGTGACGATGCCGACCGGGTGGCCGCGCGCCTCCAGCACCTCCAGGATCTCGCGCATGATCCGGTACTGCTTCTCGATCGGCTGGTAGGGATCGGTGTTGGTGCCGATGGCGATGGTGCGCGGCTGGTAGCCCGGCTTCGACAATTCCCTGTCGAGCATGCGCGCCGCATCCGGCTTGGCGAAGAGCTTGGATTCGAAATCGAGCCCCGGCGACAGGCCCATGAAGGCATGCGTCGGCCTGGCGAAGCAGTAGACGCAGCCATGCTCGCAGCCGCGATAGGGGTTGATCGAACGGTCGAAGGAAATGTCCGGCGATTCGTTGCGGGTAATGATCGTACGCGGCTTCTCGACCTGCACTTCGGTCTTGAACGGCGGCAGCTCTTCCAGCGAGTTCCAGCCGTCGTCGAACACATGCCGGCTGACCGGCTCGAACCGGCCGGACGGATTGATGCCGGCCGAGCGCCCGCGATTGCGGTCGGGCCGGACGCGCATGCCGCTCTGTTCGATCATCGCATTGGCCATTTCGGCTCGGCCCGCTCCGAAGGCAGCAATGTCGGCACGCACGATCTGTTCCATTTTCGCCCTCTCCCAAGGACTGTCGGCAGGCTGTCGAATCGCTCTGCTCATGAAACTATTCCTATTTTGCCGAGGAGAACAAAGCAAGAACTTTTTGATCCGCGACGCGCAACTGGCGCAACGCGCGGCTTTCGGCTATTCGGCTGAACGATGCTCAGCGTTCTTATCGAAACCCGGAACGACGAAGAGGGCCTTGCTCGCACGCTCGCCTCGCTGATCGGCGGCGCGGTCGAAGGCGTCGTGCGCGACGTTGTCGTCTGCGACACAGGCTCGACCGACCAGACGCACCGCGTCGCCGAGCACGCCGGCTGCCACTATGTGGCCGGCGGTATCGCGACAGGCATCGGTCAGGCCAAGGGCGACTGGCTGCTGCTCCTTGAGCCTGGCGCACGGCTGGCCGAAGGCTGGATCGAGGAGGTCGTCGCTCACATGGCGAGGCAGACGATGCCCGCGCGCTTCTCGCGCGCCCGCGCCAGTCGCGCGCCCTTCCTGGCCAGGGTTTTTTCCGGCAACCGGGCGCTGGCCGAGGGCCTTGTTATCAGCAAGCGCCAGGCCTCGGCTCTCGCCAAGAGCGCGCGCAGCGCCGAAGCCTTGGTGCGCGGCCTCGCCACCAGAAGGCTCAATGCCGAGATCTGGGTGGCGCCGCCGAAGTGACGACCGACGCTGCGGCGTCAACAGGGAAGCCGGGCGTAAATTTCAGTCCTCGCTTTATTGTGCGTTGCACAAAATTGAAGGTGAGGTTAGCATCCTTCCCATGCGGGACGATCGGGATTGGGTAGTGCCGAAGCGATAGGCAGATGTCGCTTCGATGGACGCCATGCATATGAGGACCCGATGAACCTTGCTCCCCCAGACAATTCCGGCGCGGCCAGCCTGGAGGCCATCGCCCGCAACGGCAGCCTGCTCAAGCGCATCGCTGTGCGCATCCCGACCTATCTGACGGACCTTCGCGAAAACCCGGCCTGGCTGCCGATGTTCGTGCTGGCGCGCACCATGCCGGGGCGCCGCATGCACTGGCTGGGCGCCAAACGCGCCGGCCCGCTGGACAACGCGGGAAAGACGATGTTTGCCGGCATCGAGCGCGAGGCCGTGGTTGAGGCTTTGCGCTCCGATGGGTTGTTTTCGGGCTTCATGCTGCCGCGAGAGATCCACGAGGAGATCGCCGCTTTCGCGCAGCGCACGCCCTGTTTCGGCAACTTCGATCGCCATCTCGAATTCATGCCGGGCGAGCATGCCGAGGCCGAAAAGCTGTATGGCCGCTCGCTGCTCAGCGGCCACTATTTCGAGCGGATCCTGGACTGCAAGGCGGCTCTTGCCATCCAGAAGGACCCGCTGCTCCTCGACGTCGCCCGGCATTATCTCGGTGGCCAGGCGAAACTGATCACCACGCGCGTCTGGTGGAGCTTTCCGACCGGCAAGGCCTCGGATTCCGACAAGAACCTCGCTTCGCTCGGCAAATATCATTTCGATCTCGACGACTGGCGGATGCTGAAGTTCTTTTTCTATCTGGCGCCGGTCGATGCCGGCACCGGTCCGCATGTCTATGTCCGCGGCAGCCACAAGCGCCGCGCGCTCAAGCATCAGCTGACGCTTCTGGTCGGCCATCCGGCGGAAGATGTGCTGAACGTCTACGGTCAGCAAAGCCCCGTGACGCTCACCGGCGAGGCCGGCGTCGGCTTCGTCGAGGACCCGTTCGGCTTCCACATGGGCACGGTGCCGGCGCACACGCCGCGGCTGATGATGGAAATCGGCTTCGGTGTCTCGCGGCCGTCGCGTCGCCGCTTCCACGGCGAGCCCGTCATTCGCTGAACCGGACCCGGCCGATCAAAGCCCCTGAATCTCGACCGGCATCCAATTCGTGCGGCGCCTGGCCAGGCGCTGCTCGCGGCTCTCGGCGTCGTAGCGGACCGGGACCGGTTCGCGGGAGAATCGCTCTCGATCATCGAGCGCGTTGACGATGACGATCGCCCTGGCCTCGACGCCATCGCCGGCGATTGCCGCTACATAGACGCCGCATTCGCGGCACAGCAGATAGTCGGCGGTGCGCAAACCGAAGCGATAGATTTGCAGTCGCGCCCTGTCTTCGACCGAGACGACCAGCTTCCCGTTGGGATCTGCGGCCGCCCGCGAACCATGGCGGGTGCAGAACGAGCATTGGCAGGCGCGGATCTCCAGTCCCGCAGGATCGAGAGCGCTGGAGAAGCTCAGGCGGATGTTGCCGCAATGGCATCCGCCGCTGTGAACGGCCATGGCATGGTCCCTTGTTTCCTTGCACAAGGTACTTTGCCAACATCGGCTTCGGAATGGCGCTTCGAAGGCGGGAACACCATTCCGCCTCGCAAATGAGATCCCGATCGGGCGCTTTGCCTATGCTTTACGAGGCAGGCTTGCCACCCCGCCTGAGATGCTCGTCGAGCCGCGGCATGATCTCGACAAAGTTGCAGGGCATGTGCCGGTAGTCGAGCTGCGGCTTCAGGATGCCGTCCCAGGCGTCCTTGCAGGCGCCGGGCGAGCCCGGCAGCACGAAGACGAAGGTGGCGTTGACGACGCCGCCCGTCGCCCGGCTCTGGATCGTCGAGGTGCCGATCTTGTCGTAGGAGATGCGGTGGAAGACTTCCGAAAACCCGTCCATGCGTTTTTCGAAGATCGGTTCCAGCGCCTCCGGCGTCACGTCACGGCCGGTGAAGCCGGTGCCGCCGGTGGTGATGACGACATCCACCGCCTCGTCCTTCGACCAGCCGAGCACCTTGTCTCGGATCTTTTCGCGGTCGTCGGTGACGATGTCGCGGGCAGCCAATATGTGGCCGGCCTCCGCGATCCGGTCGGCCAGTGTCCGGCCCGATTTGTCGTCGGCGAGGCTGCGCGTGTCGGAAACCGTCAGCACCGCGATCCGCACCGGAATGAAGGGGCGGCTTTCGTCAATTTTGGCCATGAGTGTCAGCCTCCGTGCTGCGCGTCGCGGCGACGAACCAGCCGGGATGACGGCCGCGGATTTCGATCGCCGCGCGCTTGCCGACATTGCCGGTCTCGAACAGGCCGAAACAGGTGGCGCCGGAGCCGGACATGCGCGCGAAGGCGGCCCCTGCTTTTTTCAGCGCCGTGAGCGCTTCGCCGACGGCCGGCTGGATGGCTCGAGCGGCAGGCTCGAGATCGTTGCGGGTCGTCTCGAGCCAATTGCGGATAGTGTGAAAATCCAGACGGCCGGGCAGGAGCGGCAATGCCTCGTTGTCGTGCCTGGAAAGCGCCTTGAACACGTCGGGCGTCGAAACCGTCACGCCCGGATTGACCATAACCAGCGCCAGCGCCGGAAATTGCGCCAGCGGCGACAGCTCGTCGCCGACGCCGCGCGCAATCAGCGGCTTGGTCGCGAGGCACATCGGCAGGTCGGCGCCGAGCGTCAGGCCGATCCGCGCCAGTCCGGCTTCGTCGATATCGAGCTTCCAGAGGCGCGAAAGGCCGTTGAGCGCGGCCGCCGCGTCGCTCGAGCCGCCGCCGACGCCGGAAGCGATCGGCAGGTTCTTTTCCAGCCGGATGGCGACAGGGCGCGTCATTTGCGCCCCAGCCTCTGCGCGTAATGCTTCGCGCGCTTTGATCACCAGATTGTCGCCATCGAGCGGCACACCGGCGGCAAACGGGCCGGACACCGAGAACGCATCACGCTCGGCCGGCTCGATCTGCAGCCGGTCGCCGAAGCGGGTGAAGACGACAAGGCTGTCGAGCAGGTGATAGCCGTCGGCGCGCCTGCCGGTCACATGCAGCGCCAGATTGATCTTGGCAGGCGCCAGCCATGTCCGGGACTTGGCCTCGGGCTCCAGAATGTCGGCTGCTGGCGAGATGGCTTCAGTCCTTGGCCAGACGGTACTCGCCGGTCTTCGGATCCTTGACCAGTGTACCCATCGTGCCGTTGGCCGCCTGTTTCTCGGTGCGCCGGATTTTTGCCGTCACACGCTCGGCCTCACGCACGAACGCGCGATAGCCGAAATAGGCGGCGGCGCCGACGACAGCGAAGAAAATGATCTGCGGCATCTCGAAACTCCTCCCGCGTTAGCGCGGCAAGGCCGACCGTACAGGTCGGTCAAGTGACTATGCTAGACACTTTCATGGCCTTTTCAAAGCCCGAAGCGCGCCCACAGCGCGCGCTCTTCCGCCGCATCGATGATGCCGTTCGCGGCGGCCGCCGCGATATCCGGCGCCGAAAAGCGCGAGCCGAACAGGCCGAAGCGGCCGAAAAACCCGCGCGGCGCGGTGATCAGCTTGAGTTGCGTCTTTTCGCCGAAACGGGTCTTGAGCACGCTGCGCATGTCGCCCAGCGCATCGACGAGACCGAGTTCCAGGCCTCTCTTGGCGGTCCAGAACAGGCCGGTGAACAAATCCGGATCGTCCTTCAGCTTCGTGCCGCGCCGCTCCTTGACGAGGTCGATGAAGGTCTCGTGCACTTCGAGCTGCAGCGCCTTCAGCCGCTCGACGTCCTCCTTCTTTTCCGGCTTGAACGGGTCGAGCACGGCCTTGTTCTGGCCGGCGGTGTGGACGCGCCGCTCGATGCCGATCTTCTTCATCAGTTCCGGGAAGCCGAAGGAGGCCGAGACGACGCCGATCGAACCGACGATAGAAGACGGGTCAGCGAAGATCTCGTCGCCTGCGATCGCGATCATGTAGCCGCCGGAGGCGGCCACATCCTCGACGAAGACCAGCACCTTCTTGTCCTTTTCCGTCGCCAGATCACGGATGCGCCTGAAGATCAGCCGCGACTGCACAGGCGAGCCGCCGGGCGAATTGATCGAAATTGCAACCGCCGGCGCGTCGAAGCCGAACGCCTTCTCGATGAGGCCGGCCGTCGAGGCGAGCGACAGGCTCGGCCGGAACTGGCCGCCGCCGGGCAGGATGGTGCCGTGCAGCCGGATGACGGGAATGGTGACGACTGTCGAGCGCCAGGGTTTCGGCAGCAGTCGGTTGAGGAAGCGTTTCACGAAAGCTTGTCTCCAGAAAGAGGTGCAAGAGCAAGTGAAACCTCATCCTTGCTCCCGGCATGTAGGAATTCGCCAGCCAACGGCAATGCCGCATTGCCGGCCTCTAATCAATCGCCGAACAGCGACGCCAGCCCATTGTTGATCATCTCGGTCCGTTCCGTCGGTTCGTTGCCGGACGGTCCGTGCAAGGTGAGCGGCGGCCGGATCGACAGTTTTCCGCGCGCGCCGAGCATGGCCCTGACGACGATGCGGATCGCCGCGGCGTCCGGGCGCGGGTGGACGCAAAGCATCTCGGCATCGCCGAAGCGGCCTTCGATCGCATCGAGGACCGCGACAAGCTGCTCCGGCCGGGCGATCACCGCCAGCCCGCCGCGCGGCTTGACCACTGCGGCGGCACTCCTGATCCAGCGCTCGAACAGTCCGTCCTCCGTGACATGCGCCTCTCTGCGCAGTGCATCCGGCGTGGCGCGATCCTCGGTGGCGTTGAAAGGCGGGTTCATGATCACGAAGTCGAAGGAATTGTCGGCTAGCCCGGTCTCGGCCCGCGCCCGGCCGGTGAGCGTGACGTCGGCCGTCAGCACCGAGGCGCGGTCGCCGATATGCGCATTGCCCGGATGCGCAAGCGTGGCGGCGGCAAACGCCGCCATCTCGGCGGAGCGCTCGACCAGCACAGCCCGCGCCTCAGGGCAGCGCGACAGCACGGCGAGCGCCGCGGCGCCGGCGCCGGCGCCGAAATCGGCGAGCCGGCCGGAAAAGGTGGACGGGACGGCCGCCGCCAGCATCATGGCGTCCATGCCGGCGCGATGGCCTTGCCTCGGCTGGACCAGCCAGAAGCGCCCGCGATGGAAGGCATCGACCGTGTGGGCCGGGGTGTCGGGGGCAAAAGCGGTTGAAGCTGCCATTATTTCCGGCGGATCTCGTTCTCGATGCCGGCATCCTTCAGGATGCGCCGCGCCGCATCGGCCTTGTCCGCATCGACCATGACGCGCCTGGGCAGGATACCGAGCGATCCGTCGAGCACGCTCATGTTCTGGTCGGCGACGAAACAGGCGATGCCGGCGTCGCGCATCAGCGATTCGATGAAGGAAATGACGACGGCGTCATTGGTGCGGACAAGCTCAATCATGGAATGAAAATCGCAGGTTGCGGCGTTCATGTAAACGTTGAGGCAACCCCGCGCCAGGCCTGCCGCGCCAATTCGCCTCTTGCCGTGCCAGGTTGTACCGACCTAGAGTCCTACCGGGATCAGGGTGTTGTCGTGCGCGCGTCAATGAGACGGGAGTGATCGTGGTGGGTGTCGTTCTGAATATCGAAGGCAAGCGGGAACCCGCTTCCATCAAGGATCTCATCGATCTGACGGCAGCCGACATGGGCCGCGTCAACGAACTGATCCTGTCGAAGGCCGGCTCCGACGTCGAGATGATCCCGGAGGTCGCCAATCACCTGATCTCTTCGGGAGGCAAGCGCCTGCGGCCGATGCTGACGCTCGCCGCCGCCCAGATGTTCGGCTATTCGGGCGACGGTCACGTCAAGCTCGCGACGTCGGTCGAGTTCATGCACACCGCGACGCTGCTTCATGACGATGTCGTCGACGAGAGCGCGCTTCGCCGCGGCAAGAAGACGGCGCGCATGATCTGGGGCAACCAGGCAAGCGTGCTGGTCGGCGACTTCCTGCTAGGCCAGGCTTTCCGCATGATGGTCGAGGTCGGTTCGCTGGAAGCTCTCGACATCCTGTCGAGCGCTGCCTCCATCATCGCCGAGGGCGAGGTGATGCAGCTTGCCGCCGCCAAGAATCTGGAGACCACCGAGGACGAGCATTTCGCCGTCATCAAGGCCAAGACCGCGGCCCTGTTCTCGGCTGCAGCCGAAGTCGGCCCGGTGATCGCGCTAGCCTCCCGCAACGACCGCGCGGCGCTGCGCTCCTACGGCATGAATCTCGGCCTTGCCTTTCAGCTCATCGACGATGCGCTCGACTATGGCGGCTCCAGCAAGGATCTCGGCAAGAATGTCGGCGACGATTTCCGCGAGGGCAAGGTGACGCTGCCGGTGATCCTCGCCTACCGGCGCGGCACCAAGGCCGAGCGCACCTTCTGGAAACGCGCCATCGAGGACAACGTCACCGACGATGCCGGGCTCGAAAAGGCGATCGGCCTGATGACCCGCCACGGCGCCATCGCCGACACGATCGGCCGCGCGCGTCACTTCGGCGAGATCGCCCGCGACGCGCTGGCGCCGCTGGAGGCGACGCCGCAGAAGTCGGCGCTGATCGACGTCATCGATTTCTGCATCAGCCGCGTCAACTGAGAACCTGTCGGATTTTCGGTGCTTTGCCGATGACCGCTGGAGCGGGGCGCGCCTGTGAATCCCGCCTTGGCCGTCTCGACAAACGGCGGCTCTGCAAATTATCTATAAAATATGGCCAACACAGACGACACGATCGCCGTCCGTATCAGCAAGGAACTGGCTGACCGCATCATCTCTGGCGCGATCGAGCCGGGATCGCGGCTGCGCCAGGACCATGTCGCGGAGGAATTCGGCACCAGCCATGTCCCGGTGCGCGAGGCGTTTCGCCGCCTCGAGGCGCAAGGCCTGGCGATCAGCGAGCCGCGCCGCGGCGTGCGCGTTGCCGCTTTCGATCTCGGCGAGGTGAGGGAAGTGGCCGAGATGCGCGCGGCGCTCGAGGTGCTGGCGCTGCGCCATGCCGCGCCGCATCTGACGCCGGCGATCCTCGACCAGGCCGAGGAGGCGACCAAGGCGGGCGACAAATCCCGCGACGTCCGCTCCTGGGAAGAGGCCAACCGCGCCTTCCACCGGCTGATCTTGGCGCCCTGCAACATGCCGCGGCTTCTTTCCACCATCGACGATCTGCATGCCGCGAGCGCCCGCTTCCTGTTCGCGGCCTGGCGCTCCGAATGGGAAACCCGCACCGACCAGGATCATCGGGCGATCTTGAGCGCGCTCAGGCAGGGCAACACGGAAGCAGCTGCCGCCACGCTTGGCCGGCACGTGCAATGGATCGGCCAGAAGCCGGTCAAGACCGCATCCGGCAGGACCCGCGAGGCCTTCGCCATCGTGGGGTAGAGCAATCAGAACAGACCGCGGAAACGGCAACGCTTCCGCGCCTCGGCGCTCTATTTCCGCCAGATGTCGGCTTTGGGCATCCCAAAAGCCTTTGAATGGCCCAGCCTCACTGCTCGTCGATCTGCGATTCCGCGACGGGGCGCTTGCCATCTCTGCAAAAATATGGATTCGATAATAGATCGAGTACAGAAATTATCTATATTTTTGCAGAAACTCAATCCAACCAGGGACATCACCGTGACAAACATCGCCGTTTCGACCCGCAAGCCCCCTTTCAGTCCGCTCCGGCTGGACAGCCGCTCCGTCGCCTGGAAGGTTGGCGCTGTCGTCCTCGGCTCGCTGTTCCTGGCGCTGTCGTCCTATATCGAGGTGCCGATGGTGCCGGTTCCGGTGACCATGCAGACCTTCGCCGTGACGCTGATCGGCGCGCTCTATGGCTGGCGGTTCGGCGCGCTCACCATCGCGGCCTGGCTGGTCGAAGGTGCTGCCGGCTTTCCGGTTCTGGCGGGCGGCGCCGCCGGCGTGCAGCATTTCGTCGGTCCGACCGGCGGTTATCTCTTCTCGTTCCCGGTCGTCGGTGCGGTGGTCGGCTGGCTGGCCGAGCGCGGCTGGAACGGCAATCGGGTGATGCTTGCCTTTGTCGCCATGCTCATCGGCAATCTTCTGTGCCTGGTTCTCGGCACGGCCTGGCTTGCCGTCATGATCGGCGCCGAGAAGGCCATCACCTTCGGCTTCCTGCCGTTCGTCGTCGGCGGCTTGCTGAAGTCGGCGCTGGGTGCCGCGACGCTGAACCTCTTCTCCACCTATCGAACCGAACCGCGCGACCCACGCGCGTAAGACGCTATGACCGTCAGGCTGCGCGCCCACCATCTGCTCTGCCTGCTGACCTATGTCGGCAAGGGCTACTCGCCCGCCTTCACCGCCAACTACGACAAGGTGGTGAAGCGGCTGGGCGAGGGCGAGGCGGTCTTGATCGTCCCCGGGCCGGACGACATCTGTGCCCCGATGCTGGACGAGCCCGAGCCGCATTGCCTGCGCGAGAGCGCGGTCGAGCGGGACCGGCTCGCGGCGCACGATGTCGGGGCTCTTCTCGGCCGGACGATCGAGGCCGGCGAGCCGCTGGTGTTGGACGCCTCCAGCCTGGCACGGATGCGGACGGCGTTTTCCTCCGGTCAGACGCGCCAGGCGTGCTCCGGCTGCGAATGGTCCGATCTGTGCGGCGCGGTTGCCGCCGGCGGATTTCACGATACGCGTCTCTAGGAGCCGATATTTCCGCTCCTGCTCCGGACTTCTTGGCTGCGCGGCATCGTTTTTTAAGCCGGATGATCGCATTGTGATTCGCGCCGGATTGAAGCCCGACCCCAAAAAGGCCATGCTTTGTCTGGAAAAGATCGAGTCTGTGGGCGGTCCGCCAAGGGCGGGATCCCGTCTGGCTGAAAGGGATAAGATGCTGCAAGGACGTGCGCGCTGGCTGACAAGGCTGGCATTTATGACGGGTGTGGCGCTTTCGGTGCTGCCTGCCCATGCCAAGGAAAACGCCCAACCGATCCAGATCACGTCCTTCTCGGGCGCCTATCTCGCTGCTCACATCGCCGAAAGCGACAACGATCTCGACAATGCCATCGCCTACTACAAGCAGGCGCTGGCCTTCGCGCCCAATGACACGGAGCTGCAGCAGAGCCTGATGCTGGCCCTGGTCGCGCAGGGCCGCTTCGAGGAATCGCTGGTCTATGCCGACAAGCTCAAGCAAGTGCCCGATGTCGAGCGCTTCTCGCGCCTGGCGCTTGCCGTCGATTCCTTCCACAAGAAGGACTACACCAAGGCCCAGTACTGGCTGAAGCTGTCGCTCGAATCCGATCTCGATCGGCTGCTCTCCGGCGTCATGGACGGCTGGGCCAAGGAAGGCGCGGGCGATGCCTCCGAAGCGATGGACTCCATCGACAAGCTCAAGGGACCGGACTGGTTTGGCCTGTTCAAGTCGTTCCACCGCGCGCTGATCGCCGACGCCGCCGGTCTTTCCGACAAGGCCGATGAAATCTACGCCGCCACGCTGGCCGATACCGCCGCCGGCAGCTCCGCGCCCGAGACCTGGATGCGCAACGCGCAGGCCTATGCCTCGTTCCTCGCCCGCAAGGGCGACAAGGCAAAGGCGATCACAGTGCTGAACCAGGCAGAAGCCTTCGCGCCGGGCAAGCTCGAAATCACCACGCTGCGCGACAGGATCAGCAAGGGCGACAAGATCGAGCCCTTGGCCGCCGGCCCGGCGGACGGCGCCTCCGAAATCCTGCTCGATCTCGCCACCGCGCTGAACCGTGGCGGCGGCGAGCCTTTCGTACGGCTCTATCTGCAATACGCGCTGGCGCTGAAGCCGGACAGCGACGCCGCTCTCGTCCAGTTGGCCGCGGTTGCCGAGCAGTTGAAGGACGGCGAGGGCGCGATCGCGCTCTATCGCCGCATTCCGGCTTCCTCGCCGCTGAAGGAGCTTTCGGAACTGCAACTCGGCCTGAACCTCGCCGACATCGACCGCCACGACGAAGCCATTGCGCACCTCAAGGGCTATGTCGACGCGCATCCGGCCGACATGCGCGGCTATCTCGCGCTCGGCGGTGTCTATTCTTCCAAGGAGGATTTCCGCTCGGCCGCCAATCTCTATGACAAGGCGGTCGATGAGCTGAAGACGCCGACGGCCGCCAACTGGAACATCTTCTACCAGCGCGGCATCGCCTATGAGCGGCTGAAGGAATGGCCGAAGGCCGAGCCCAATTTCCGCAAGGCGCTGGAGCTGCAGCCCGACCAGCCTCAAGTTCTGAATTATCTCGGCTATTCCTGGGTCGACATGAACACGAACCTCAAGGAAGGCCTGGCGATGATCCAGAAGGCCGTGGATCTGCGGCCAAGCGACGGCTACATCGTCGATTCGCTGGGCTGGGCTTATTACCGCCTCGGCCGCTTCGACGACGCCGTCCGCGAAATGGAGCGCGCCGTGTCGCTGAAGCCGGAAGATCCGGTCCTCAACGATCATCTGGGCGATGCCTATTGGCGCGTCGGCCGCAAGCTGGAAGCGACCTTCCAGTGGACCCAGGCGCGCGACCTGAAGCCGGATCCGGACGTGCTCGCGACCCTGCAGCAAAAGCTGCTCAAGGGCCTGCCGCCGATCGAATCCAACACGGCGCAGGAAACCCCGAAGGTCAAGCCGGCCCCGGTGCTGCCGGCTCCGAAAGGCTGAGGGGCAAGACACGAACGGTTTTGGCGGGGCTCTTCGGGCCTCGCTTCTGTTTCGGCGCAGCGTCTGTCGAGATTCAGGTCAGGCCGAGTCGAAAACGGTGGTTTCCGAGAACCGGAGCGGAGCGTACTAAAGTACGTGAGCACCGGCCTACGCCGGCCGTAGCCTCCATTTAACTGCCACGCCACCACGAGTGCTTCGGCCGGCGAAGGCCGGAAGCGGAGGAACCGGCGTTTGCAGGCCGGCATCACCTGAATATCGATAGACGCTAGAACAGCTTCCGATAGACGACGAAGCCGGATTTCTCGCCGATCTTGTCATAGAGTTTCATCGCGGTGTGGTTGGTTTCGTGCGTCAGCCAGTAGACGCGGCCCGCGCCCGCTGCCTTGGCCCCTTCGTAGACGCCTTCGATCAGCGCCCTGCCGATGCCCCGGCCGCGCGCGGCCTGCGAGGTGAAGAGGTCCTGCAGATAGCAGTTCGGCGCGATCGCCGTGGTCGAGCGGTGATAGAGATAGTGGACGAGGCCGAGAAGGGTGCCGTCGCGTTCCGCCACCAGCGCATGCACCGGCTCATAGGCATCGAAAAAGCGCGACCAGGTCATCTGCGTGATCTCGCCAGCAAGCGCGGTTGCGCCCGAGCGGCCGTAGGAGGCGTTATAGCCGTCCCAGAGCGGCAGCCACTGCTCGTAATCCTGCCGGGCGATGGGGCGGACGGTGAGTTGACCTGGCATGGCGGAACCTTTGTCGTTGCGGCTCAGGCGAGCAAACGGCCAGCCTGAGCGGCCGGCAATGGGCCAGCCGCCGGCAAAGCGTTCAACTCTCCATGATGCGGCGCCCTGCCTTGACGCTCGCCGGCCCGGCAACTAGGGAATGCCCAATCCCGCGCTTTCCGAGGCCGCCGTGACCATCGACATTCCTGCCCATATGCATCCCAGCCGCTCCTTCCAGGGGCTGATCCTGACCCTGCACAATTACTGGGCCGACTATGGCTGCGTCATCCTGCAGCCCTACGACATGGAAGTCGGCGCCGGTACCTTCCACCCGGCAACCACTTTGCGCGCACTCGGTCCGCGTCGCTGGAATGCCGCTTACGTGCAGCCGTCGCGCCGCCCGAAGGACGGCCGCTACGGCGAGAACCCGAACCGGCTGCAGCACTACTATCAGTATCAGGTGATCTTGAAGCCGAATCCGCCGAACCTGCAGGAACTCTATCTCGGCTCGCTCGAGGCGATCGGCGTCGATCTGCTGCTGCACGACATCCGCTTCGTCGAGGACGATTGGGAAAGCCCGACGCTCGGCGCCTGGGGCCTCGGCTGGGAGTGCTGGTGCGACGGCATGGAAGTCTCTCAGTTCACCTATTTCCAGCAGGTCTGCGGCATCGAATGCGCGCCGGTGGCGGGCGAGCTCACCTATGGGCTGGAGCGGCTCGCCATGTATGTGCAGGGCGTCGACAATGTCTACGACTTGAACTTCAACGGCCGCGAAGGTGCGGAAAAGGTCACCTATGGCGACGTCTTCCTGCAGGCCGAGCAGGAATATTCGCGCCACAATTTCGAATTCGCCAACACGGCGATGCTGCTTCGGCATTTCGAGGACGCCGAGACCGAATGCAAGGCGCTGCTTGCCGCAGGCGCGCCCGCGTCGAACGACAATCTGGCGATGCACCGGATGGTCTTCCCGGCCTACGACCAGTGCATCAAGGCAAGCCATGTCTTCAACCTGCTCGACGCGCGCGGCGTGATTTCCGTCACCGAGCGCCAGAGCTACATCCTGCGCGTGCGCAACCTGGCGAAGGCTTGCGGGGAGGCGTTCCTGAAGACGCAGGCGGGCGGTCTGGCGGCTTAACCCAATACGGTTTTTGCGATTTCGGAAGCGGCAGCGATCGGGAACACGCTTTGGCTGCTTACGCTGTCGATCGTGCGCAGTGCTTGTCTGACGCCCGGCATCGAGAACGTGCCATGCATCTGGGCGGCGAAGCAGGCGCTCAGTGCCAGGATCTGCAGGGTTCTCGATGCCGTCTTCATGGTCGTTCAGCCAATAGTTCTCCGCCTGAGCGTAGGTCGCTTCAGCGCCGCGTTCGGTTCATGGGAATTTCTGCTCCAAGGACGGGTGGGCTCGCGCCGTCCCGACAGCGGCGATGAAAATTTCCGGAAACCGGCGCTGGCCAGGGCAAAGCTTGCGGGGTGACAGCGGCCAGCCGAGTTGCTATTTCCCGCGCATTCGTGACACCGGCGCTGACGCGCCGACCCTCCCCATCAAGGGGAGGGTGAGGAGCTAATCAATGCCCGACTTGCTTCTGGAACTCCGCTCGGAAGAGATTCCCGCGCGCATGCAGCGCAAGGCTGCCGGCGATCTGAAAAAGATGCTGACCGACGGTCTGGTCGAGGCGGGTCTGACCTACGAGGCGGCGCGCGAATACTGGACACCGCGGCGCCTGGCGCTCGACATCCGGGGGCTGACCGCGCGCTCGAAAGACATTCGCGAGGAGATCAAGGGTCCCTCGACCACGGCGCCCGAGCAGGCCGTGCAGGGTTTTCTGCGCAAGGCCGGCCTTTCATCGATCGCCGAGGCGCATGTCCATTCCGATCCGAAGAAAGGCGACTTTTATGTCGCCCACATTTCGAAGCCGGGCCGGGCGGCGGAAGAGATCATCGCCGAGCTGGTGCCGAGCATCATCAAAAACTTTCCCTGGCCGAAATCGATGCGCTGGGGGCCGGCATCGGCCAAGCCCGGCTCGCTGCGCTGGGTGCGGCCGCTGCAATCGATCGTCTGCACCTTCGGCCCGGAGACCGAAGAGCCGGTAGTGGTCGATTTCGAGATCGACGGCATCCGCTCCGGCAACGCCACCTACGGCCACCGCTTCCACGCGCCGGGCTTGATCACCGTGCGCCGCTTCGAGGACTACGTCGCAAAGCTCGAGGCGGCCAAGGTCGTGCTCGATGCCGACCGGCGCAAGGAGATCATCCTTCACGACGCTCGCAACATCGCCTTCGCCAATGGGCTCGACCTTGTCGAGGATGAGGGTCTGCTCGAGGAAGTCTCCGGCCTGGTCGAATGGCCGGTCGTATTGATGGGCGAATTCGAGGATGATTTCCTCACCATTCCCGCCGAGGTCATCCGCCTCACCATCCGCGCCAACCAGAAGTGTTTTGTGACCCGGCCGCATGGCGCGGCCGAAGACCTCTCCAATCGCTTCGTCCTGGTCGCAAACATCGAGGCGAACGATGGCGGCAAGGAGATCGCATACGGCAACGGCAAGGTGGTCAGGGCGCGCCTCTCCGACGCGCTCTATTTCTGGAAGACCGATCAGGGCGACCTGCCGGACCTCGACCAGCTAAAAGAGTCCGCGGCAAAGTTCGACCTGGATTTGACGAAGCCGCTCGACCAGCGCATGGCGCGGCTCGATCATCTCAACGTGACCTTCCATGCCAAGCTCGGCACCCAGGGCGAGCGGGTCGCGCGGATCAAGCGACTGGCCGAGGAATTGGCGCCGACGGTGGCGCAGTCGATCTCCCCCCTTGAGGGTGAGATGGCCGGCAGGCCAGAGGGGGTCGCTTCGGCTGATGCGACGCATTCTGGCCTTTCGAAGAGAGAAGACATTGGTACTCCACGCGAGACGACCCCCTCTGTCGCCTCCGGCGACATCTCCCCCTCAAGGGGGGAGATTACCACGCTTGTCACCCGCGCCGCGGTGCTTGCCAAGGCCGACTTGCCGACGGAGGTGGTCGGCGAGTTCCCTGAACTGCAGGGCGCCATGGGCCGCAAATATGCGTTGCTGCAGGGCGAGCATCCGTCAGTGGCCGCGGCCGCCGAGGAGCACTACAAGCCGCAAGGCCCTTCCGACCGCGTGCCGACCGATCCGGTCTCGGTGGCTGTGGCGCTCGCGGACAAGCTCGACACGCTCACCGGCTTCTGGGCTATCGATGAAAAGCCGACCGGCAGCAAGGACCCGTTCGCGCTGCGGCGCGCGGCACTTGGTGTGGTCAGGATACTGATCGAGAACCGCATTCGCCTGGAGCTGACTTCGATCTTCGCCAAGGCCTTTGCCAACTTCACGGGCGGCGCCGGCCAGATATCCGACCTCCTCGCCTTCTTTCACGACCGCCTGAAGGTCTATCTCCGTGACCAGGGCGCGCGGTACGACCTGATCGACGCCGTCATCACGCCGCAGTCCGACGACCTGCTGCAGATCGTCCGTCGTGTCGAGGCATTGGGCTCCTTCCTCGACAGCGAGGACGGCACGAACCTGCTCGCCGGCACCAAACGCGCCGCCAACATCCTGGCGGCCGAGGAGAAGAAGAAAACGCTGATCGCCGAGACTGTTGAGCCGGCGCTGTTCCGCGAGGACGCGGAAAAGAAGCTGTTTGCCGCGGTGAATCAGGCTGAAAAGGAAGCCGGCCAAGCGATTCAAAACGAAGGTTTTTCCGCCGCCATGCTGGCGCTTAGCGTTTTGCGTGAACCCGTTGATTCATTCTTTGAAGGCGTTCTCGTGAATGATGAGGACCAGGCAGTGCGCGCCAACCGGCTGGCGCTGCTTGCCCGCATCCGCGCCGCCACCGACCAGGTCGCCGATTTTTCAAAAATCGTCGGCTGACGGCCAAAAAGTCGCCGATCCGAAGCTGCCTGCGCCCCATAAGGCGCGGGCGCGCTTCGACAATTTCATGGCCCAAATTTAATGCGCCGGAGCCGGCTTACAGTCATATGACGATGACCTCCGCATGGGAGAACCAATGCATGTCGTCCAGAAGTGTTCAGCGATTCTGGAACAACGACATGCATCGAACAAAGACTTGAAGCGCGTCGCCTGAATTCACTTCAGCGTGACGCGCCTTAAGACGTTCCCCAACCACGGAGGCATGCCATGAATTCCGTTCACGACATCGATTTGACTGAAGAAACCCCGGCCGCCGCCGAGTGTATCGAGCCCGCTTCTGAAAGCCTCCTCGACCATGCCGCCGCGGCGGTCGAAGCCGCCGATCCGTCTGAAGACGATGAGGACGAAGGCGACGAGGAAGAAGCCGGCGACGAAGACAGCGACGACGAGGACGACGAAGACGCCGATGAGGAAGCCACTGCCTCGAGCGAGGACGAGTCGGACGACGAGGATGAGGACGACGAAGACGCCAAGGCCTCGGGTGATGACGAGGATGAAGACGGCGACGACGAAGACGAGTCCGACGATGACGACAAGGAAGAAGCGGCCTGAGCCGTTTCTCATCGCTTGAACAACAAAGGGCGGCGCGGTGAGCGTCGCCCTATTTTCGTCAACCCTTGTCTATCAGTCCTCCAGGATGCTGACGCGCACGCTGTCCGGATAGACGTCGACCTCGATCAGCGGCTCGCCATTGACGATGGCGCGCCGGGTCGCGCTGCTCATCGCGCCGCCGCGTTCCAGCATGCGCTCCAGTTGGGCGCGGTCATCATTGCCGCGGAACCATGGATCGCCCTGGTCGTCGGCGTCGCGCCGGCGGAACTTGTGCCAGTTGGCCCGGTCCTGCCGCACCATCTGCGCCGCGCTCCGCAGCGGGTAGCCGTCGCTGGCTTGATGGTCGCGTTCGGAAATGCGCGCAACATAGGAACCCAGCATGTCCTGAGCCTGGGCAGCGGCCGCATTCAGCGCCGACGCAGCCAACAGCCCGGCGACGATCATTGCTTTCGAACCCGTCATGAAATCCCCCTCTGAAAATCACCCTGTTGTGCACGAGCCGGATGACGGAAATCGGACAGCAACGAAAAGTCCACTCGGCTTGGCGCCCGACGCAACCGGGCCGCCGCGAGGGCCGGCCTACATTGCCTTGCCGACCGGCGGCAATGTCGAGGCGTTTTGCGGTTTGGCTTGCGGCTGCGATTGGCCGCCCGATGCATTGGCGGCCGCCTGGTTGTCGGCCGCTTTCGCCTGACCGTTGGCGGCCGTCGTGGCAGTGCCGTTGGGAGGCGTGGCAGCAGCCGGCGCGGCGCCGTTTGCCGGTGTCGTGGCAGCCGGTGCCGTGGTCTTGGCAGCCGCGGTCGCCGCGGGCGTTGCGAAGGCGCCGCCGACGATGCCGCCGCGAATGATCATCGGCGTCTGCGCGCGGCCATGCCCGGATTTCTCCGGGATCGCCGCGACCGTCTCGTCGGTGACGGCGGGTACTGGATCGCCGAGCGCCACCACCGACGGTGTCGAGGCAGCGGAGATCGGGCCAGGCTCGATCGCCGTCAGCCTGACCACGGATGGCGTCGAGGTCGCAACGCCAAGCACGACGATGGACGAAGCTTGCGCCAACCCGGTCGTCGCCAAAATGCCGATACCGACCATTCCCAGAGCAATTCCAGGAGAAGTGTGTAACGGTTGGGCTCGGCGACTTCGCCGTAGCCTTCCGTCCGGAAATGCGTCAAAATAAGGCATACGCATCACGAAAACTCCCCGAGCCCAACAACCGGAAATCCGCACCCTAGTGCGGGCGGATTGATGCCGGCTTGCGCGGAAACTTAACATTTTAGGGATTGATAAATCGCCAACGTCCGCCCTTGCCCCGCCTTCCCAGCCGTACTACGGGGACCGGCGTATCGATGATTGGTGATGAATTTGGCTGAGATACTTGCCGTCGGCGAGGCGATGGAGCGGGCGCTGGCGTTGCTCGAAGGCGGCGACGTCGTCGCCATCCCGACCGAGACCGTCTATGGGCTGGCGGGCGATGCCACCAATGGCGCAGCCGTTGCGCGGATATTCGAGGCCAAGGGCCGCCCGCGCTTCAATCCGCTGATCGCTCATGTCGCCGACCTCGCCATGGCGGAACGCATCGCCACATTCGATCCACTGTCGATGAAACTGGCCGAGGCCTTCTGGCCCGGTCCGCTGACGCTGGTGCTGCCGCAGCGCCCGGAAAACGGCATCCATCCGCTGGTCACGGCGGGGCTGGACACCATCGCGCTGCGCATGCCGAAAGGCTTCGGCGGCGAGCTGATCGCGAGGCTCGGCCGGCCGCTTGCCGCCCCCAGCGCCAATTCCTCCGGCAGGATCAGCGCCACGACGGCGCAAGCGGTCGCAGCCGATCTCGGCGAAAAGATCAAGCTGGTTGTCGATGGCGGCGCGACGCCGGTCGGCCTGGAATCGGCCATCGTCAAGGTCGAGGACGGCAAGCTGAGGCTGCTGAGGCCGGGCGGCATCGCTGCCGAGGATATTGAAGCTGCTGCTGGTGCAAAGCTCATGCGCGACGCTGCGGGCATCGAAGCGCCCGGCATGCTCGCCTCGCATTATGCGCCGGGCGCATCGATGCGGCTCAATGCCGATAGGGTCGCCAGGGGCGAGGCGCTGCTAGCCTTCGGCCGCGATCGTGCCGAAGGCTGGCAGAGTGCGGTGGCGGTGCGCAATCTTTCCGAGGCGGGCGATCTGCGCGAGGCGGCCACCAATCTGTTCGCCTATATGCAGGCGCTCGACCGCAGCGGCGCCGCAACCATTGCCGTCGAGCCGATCCCGCTCGAAGGCCTGGGCGAGGCGATCAACGACCGGCTCGCGCGCGCCGCCGCCCCGCGTGACAAGATCGCCTGAGCGCCATAGTTTGGGCTCCATGAACGATCAATCCGACGACCAGCCTTTCGATATCGATCCCGCCCTCATCGATCGCTTCGCAGCGATCGTCGGCGACAAATACGCGCTGCGCGACCAGGCCGACATCGCGCCTTACATCACCGAAAGGCGTGGCCTCTGGCACGGCCGGACATCGTTGGTGCTGCGTCCAGGCAGCGTCGAGGAAGTAAGCCGCATCATGCGGCTGGCGACCGAGAGCGGAACGCCGGTCGTGCCGCAGAGCGGCAACACCGGCCTGGTCGGCGCCCAGGTGCCGGACAAGTCCGGGCACGACATCGTGCTGTCGCTGTCGAGGCTGAACCGCATCCGCGAGATCGATGTGCTGTCGAACACGATCACCGCCGAGGCCGGCGTGATCCTGCAGACGCTGCAGGAAGCGGCCGACGCCGCCGACCGGCTGTTCCCGCTGTCGCTTGCCGCGCAAGGCTCCTGCCAGATCGGCGGCAATCTCTCCTCCAATGCCGGCGGCACCGGCGTGCTCGCCTATGGCAATGCGCGCGAGCTTTGCCTGGGCGTCGAAGTGGTGCTGCCGACCGGCGAGGTTTTCGACGATCTGCGCAAGCTGAAGAAGGACAACACCGGCTACGATTTGAAGAACCTCTTCGTCGGCGCCGAAGGCACGCTCGGCGTCATCACCGCCGCGGTGCTGAAGCTGTTTCCCAAGCCGAAGGGCAGGGAGGTCGCCTTCGTCGGCCTGTCTTCGGCTAAGGCTGCGCTGTCGCTGTTCACCCTGGCGACGGACCAGGCCGGCGTGGCGCTCACCGCCTTCGAGCTGATCGGCAAGAGGCCTTACGATTTCACGCTGAAGCATGGTCAAGGCATCACACGGCCGCTGGCCGACGACTGGCCGTGGTATGTCTTGATGCAGGTTTCTTCCGGCCGTTCCGAAGAAGACGGCAGGGCGCTGATCGAGGAGATTCTTTCGGCCGGCCTCGAGAAGGGCATCGTCGGCGACGCTGTGGTCGCGGCAAGCCTTGCCCAGGGCGATGCCTTCTGGAATTTCCGCGAGGTGCTGCCCGAGTGCCAGAAGCCCGAGGGCGCCTCGATCAAGCACGACATCTCGGTGCCGATCGCCTCGATCCCGGACTTCATCGAGACGGCCGCGGGCGCCGTCGCATCCGTCAGCCCCGGCGCGCGCGTCGTCTGCTTCGGCCATATGGGCGACGGCAATCTGCACTACAACATCTCGCGCCCCGAAGGCGGTGACGACGAGGCGTTCCTCGCTCTCTACCGCCCGATGAACAACGCCGTGCACGATGTCGTGCGCTCCTTCCACGGCTCGATCTCGGCCGAGCACGGCATCGGCCAGTTGAAGCGCGACGAACTGATCGCCACGGCGCCGCCGATGGCGATCGACCTGATGCGCCGGGTAAAGGCGGCCTTCGATCCGGCCGGCATCATGAATCCCGGTAAGGTTATCTAACTCTTCCCACATCTTGTGGCTGGTCGCATTCCGATAACCATGGCTGAGATCAGCAAAATTTAACCGACTTTCTTAAGCGCGGCGGTAAGAAGCGAGCACTAATGTTTCTCCCATAACGAGGCCGGAAAAACCGGCCCGGAGAGAACCGGAAAACGGCCCTCAGGAGAAACAGGAAGGCATTCGATGAACACTGGACTGAAGCCAGTCTGGGCGGGACGCAACATGCGTCTCGACCCGTTTCGCCTGCCGCAGATGGTGAGCTATGCCACGCGCGACGACTATGGCGATGTTACCTTCACCATCGATCAGCGTGGCGCGATCATCCGGCGCATGCTGGAGATGAGCGGCCTGCCGGCGATCATCGCGCTGCCCGCCAACGCGTTCCGCGGCGTCGCCGCCCGCGCCATGGAAGATCCGGACGGCAATGTCACGGTGACGCTGGAGCTTCTGCACAATGATCCGATGCTGTCGGTGCCGCTTCTGGTCGCCGACGATCTCGACGACGTCGCCGCCGACTGGCGCGCCTGGGCCGATGCCTATCGTCTGCCGATGCTTCTGATCGAGGCCGACGGCATCGCCCGCACGCTGGAGGAATCGCTCGGCGCCGCCATCAAGGCGCTGCCGCCGCAGGAACGCCGCAAGGGCCGTGTGTCCAACACGCGCCGCCCGCGCTTCCTCGCCCGCCGCAGAACCGGCAACCTTGGCCTGAGGCTCGTCATCGGCGGCGAGGAGATTATCGCGCGGGAGTAGCCTTGGCGCCTTTCCTTCTCCCCTTGTGGGAGAAGGTGGATCGGCGCGCAGCGCCGAGACGGATGAGGGGTGTTCCAGCGGAGTGAGACGCTGGCTTTCCCTGGAGCACCCCTCATCCGTCGCCTTCGGCGACACCTTCTCCCACAAGGGTGTTTGGACCGGGGACATCGCGAACAGGTGTGCGAAGACATCGCGAACAGTTTTGCGCGTTTTGCGCGAGGGGGTTCGGGATGCCATTCGAGGCCAGAAGCGTGATGAGCCAGAAAGAAGAGTTCGTGAGATTGGCGCTGGCGCCTGGCGCCAATGTGAGCGCGTTGTGCCGGCGCTTCGGCATTGGCCGGACCTGTGGCCACAAGTTGCTTTCGCGCTATCGGATGGAAGGGGCGGCCGGCCTGGCGGAGCAGTCTCGGCGACCACTGTCGAGCCCGGCACGCAGCGCGCCGGAGGTGGAGGCGGCAGCCGTTTCGGTGCGTGTGGCGCATCCAGCCTGGGGTGGGCGCAAGATCGCGCGGGTGCTTGCCCGCGAAGGCATCGGCACGCCGGCGGCCTCGACGGTCACCGGCATCCTGCGCCGCAACGGTATCGAGCTGGGGGCTTTGGGCGGCGGAGCCCAGCCTTTCATTCGCTTCGAGCATGCCGCCCCCAACCACCTGTGGCAGATGGACTTCAAGGGCCACGTTGCCTTGCGCGCCGGCCGGCTGCATCCGCTTACCGTGCTCGACGACCATTCGCGCTTCTCGATCGCGCTGTCGGCCTGCGCCGACCAGACCACCGAAACCGTAAAAGCCCGGCTGATCGCCGCCTTCCGTCGCTATGGCCTGCCGTGGCGCATCGCCACAGACAATGGTCCGCCTTGGGGCGATGGCGGCCGCAACGACTTCACCTTGCTCACCGTCTGGCTGATCGAGATTGGCATCGCCGTCAGCCACTCCAGGCCTTGCCACCCGCAGACGCTCGGCAAGGACGAGCGCTTCCATCGTTCGCTCAAGGCCGAGGCATTGCAGGGACCGCCCTTCGCCAATCTCGCCGAGGCTCAGGATGCATTCGACCAGTGGCGCCACGTCTACAACGCCCAGCGTCCCCACGATGCCTTGGGCGGCGGCGTGCCGCTCGATCGCTACCAGGCCTCGCCGCGCCAGTATCGCGAAACAGTCGAGCCGTTCGAATATGCCAAGGACGATCTCATCCGCCGCGTTCAGCAGCACGGCTTCGTCTCCATTCTCGGCCGAACCATACGCTTGTGCCGGGCCTTCGCCGGAAAGTCCGTCGCTTTCCGCCCCACCGCCACCGACGGCGTCTTCGACGCCTGGTTCAGACATCAGAAAATAGAAACCATCGACCTCAATGCCCTCGCCCGATAGCATGCAAAACTGTTCGCGATGTCTTCGCACACCTGTTCGCGATGTCCCCGGTCCAAACAAAGGGGAGAAGGGAACGCCCCGCTACACCAGCGGCTTCAACGCCACCCACAGCGCGCCGCCGATCAGCCCCAGAAAGATCAGCCAGCCGACCTGATTGTTCGACTTGAACAGCTTCAGGCACTGATCCGGATTGTCGATGTCGAGCCGGATGATCTGGCGCGCCATATGCGCGCCGGCAGCAATCAGGCCGGCCAGCGCCGGCATCGGCACCTGCGCCGAGGCGAAAGCGATGGCGAAGCAGACGAGCGTGCCGCCATAGAGCCCGACCAGCCAGGTCTTGGTGTTGTCGCCGAAAAGCCGCGCCGTTGAGCGCACGCCGACAAGGGCGTCGTCTTCCTTGTCCTGATGCGCGTAGATCGTGTCGTAGCCGATCACCCATAGGATCGAGCCGATATAGAGCATGATGGCCGGCCCATCGAGATCGCCGAACTCGGCCGCCCAGCCCATCAGCGCGCCCCAGGAGAAGGCCAGGCCAAGCACGAATTGCGGCCAGTTGGTGATGCGCTTCATGAACGGATAGACCGCGACGATCGCAAGCGAGGCGATGCCGAGCGGAATGGCGAAGCTGTTGAATTGAAGCAGCACCGCGAGCCCGACCAGCGCCTGGACGATCAGGAATGCCCAAGCCTGGCGCCGTGTCACCTTGCCGGCCGGCAGCGGACGCGAGCGCGTGCGTTCGACCTGGTTGTCGATGTCCTCGTCGGCGAGGTCGTTGTAGGTGCAGCCGGCGCCGCGCATGGCGACGGCGCCGACGAAGAACAGCAACAGGTACCAGGGCGCCGGCAGCAGCGTCAGCAGCGGATCGGTCGGGCGCGGATAGGCGCTTGCCGCAAGGGCCGCCGACCACCAGCAGGGCCACAAAAGCAATTGCCAGCCGATCGGCCGGTCCCAGCGCGCGAGCTGCGCGTAGGGCCACAGCCAGCGCGGCAGCACCCTGTAGACCCAATGGCCGCTCGGCGCATCAGCTACGCGGCCCTGGGCGGCTTTCGACTGGATGGTTTCCATGGATGCTGGAGTGGCAGCACGGATAGGCGTCGTCAAGCGGCAGCTAGAGCAATTCCAGGAAAAGTGTGAAGCGGTTTTCCGTCCGGAATTGCGTGAAAACAAAGAGATAGAGTGGTTCGCCGTTTCCGTGAAACGGTGAACCGCTCTAGTCGCTCAG
Organism: Mesorhizobium sp. M1E.F.Ca.ET.045.02.1.1; assembly: GCF_003952485.1. Taxonomy (NCBI): domain Bacteria; kingdom Pseudomonadati; phylum Pseudomonadota; class Alphaproteobacteria; order Hyphomicrobiales; family Phyllobacteriaceae; genus Mesorhizobium; species Mesorhizobium sp. M1E.F.Ca.ET.045.02.1.1. The sequence continues at coordinate 6,977,980 of NZ_CP034447.1, read as the reverse complement.
CCGGTGAAAACATCGTGAGGCGGCAATGCCATTTCCGTCTGGACGAAAGCCGGCGCGCTCTTGTTCCCGTGTGCAACTGCCGCCAAATTGCCAAGACGCCTTGACCCGTCGCCCGCGGATCAATAGCGGGTTCAGGGCAGACATGATCGGCAGCAAGAGGTGGCCATGAACGTTCTTCTTCTCGGCTCGGGCGGCCGCGAACATGCGCTTGCCTGGAAGATCGCCGCCTCGCCGCTGCTGACCAGGCTTTATGCTTCGCCCGGTAATCCCGGCATCGGAAGCGTCGCCGAACTGGTCAAGCTGGACATTGCCGACCATTCCGCCGTCGCGGCCTTCTGCCAGGAGAAGAAGGTCGATCTGGTCGTGGTCGGCCCGGAAGGCCCGCTGGTCGCCGGCATTGCCGATGATCTGCGCGCCTGGGGCATCCGCGTCTTCGGTCCGTCCAAGGCGGCGGCGCGCCTCGAGGGCTCGAAAGGCTTCACCAAGGACCTTTGCGCGAAATTCAACATCCCGACGGCAGCCTATGGCCGTTTCAGCGACCTCGCCTCGGCCAAGGCCTATGTCGAGAAGACAGGCGCGCCGATCGTCATCAAGGCCGACGGGCTCGCCGCCGGCAAGGGCGTCACCATCGCCATGACGCTGGAGGAGGCGCTGGCCGCGCTCGAGGCCTGTTTCGAAGGTGCTTTTGGCGTCGCCGGCGCCGAGGTCGTGGTCGAGGAATATCTGACCGGCGAGGAGGCGAGCTTCTTCTGCCTCTGCGATGGCGCCACCGCGCTGCCCTTCGGCACCGCGCAGGACCACAAGCGCGTCGGCGACGGCGATACCGGCCCGAACACCGGCGGCATGGGCGCCTATTCGCCGGCGCCGGTGATGACGCCCGAGATGACCGAGCGCACCATGCGCGAGATCATCGAGCCGACCATGCGCGGCATGGCCAATCTCGGCGCGCCTTTCGCCGGCATCCTCTTCGCCGGGCTGATGATCACCGACCAGGGGCCGAAGCTCATCGAATACAACACCCGCTTCGGCGATCCCGAATGCCAGGTGCTGATGATGCGGCTGAAGGACGATCTGCTGGTCCTGCTCAATGCCGCGGTCGACGGCCAGCTCGCGCATATGTCGGCGCGCTGGAGCGACGAGGCGGCGCTGACCGTGGTGATGGCGGCGAGGGGCTATCCCGGCACGCCGGAAAAGGGCTCGGTCATCCGCGGTCTCGACGAGGCCGCGAGCGATGGCGTCGAGATCTTCCATGCCGGCACCGCCATCAACGGCGGCGCGCTGGTCGCCAATGGCGGTCGCGTGCTCAACGTCACAGCCCTCGGCGCCACCGTCGGGGAGGCGCAGAGACGAGCCTACGCCGCGCTCGACCGCATCGACTGGCCGCAGGGCTTCTGCCGCCGCGACATCGGCTGGCGCGCCGTCGAGCGCGAGCAGGCCGGCGCCTGATCCTTCAGGCCGCCTGGGTCTTTCTGCGCGTGCGCGCCCAGGCCGGCAGCCAGTCGCCGTGAGCGGCGATGAGGTCGTCGACCAGCGACCAGATCTGGTCGAGGTCGAGTTCGGCCGCGGTGTGTGGGTCCATCATCGCCGCATGGTAGATGTGCTCGCGGTCCTCGCTCATCAGCGCCCGCACCGTCAGTTCCTGGACGTTGATGTTGGTGCGGATCAGCGCCGTGAGCTGCGGCGGCAGGTCGCCGATATAGGTCGGTTGGATGCCGGAGGCATCGACCAGGCACGGCACTTCGGCCGCGCAGTCGAAAGGCAGCGAGGTGATGCAGCCATTGTTGCGGACATTGCCGTAGATCACCGACGGCTCCCCGGTCCACACCGAGTTCATGATCTCTGACGCATATTCCCTCGACTGCGCCACTTCGATCCGGTCGGCGGACCGATAGGCCTCGGCCTGTTTCTTCCAGCCTTCGATCTGTTCGATGCAGCGTTTCGGATATTCGTCGAGCGGGATGCCGTATTTCTCGATCAGGTCGGGGCGTCCGTCCTTGATGAAATAGGGCGTGTACTCGGCGAAATGCTCCGAGCTTTCGGTGACGAAATAGCCGAGCCGTGTCAGCATCTCGTAGCGCACCTTGTTCGGGCAGCGCGGGTTCCAGCCCGGCTTCGGCGCGCGGCCTTCGCGATAGGCGCGCACGAGGTCGGGATAAAGGTCGCGGTAGGAGCCGTCCGGCTGGCGATGCTCGAACTTCAGGTAGAAGGCCATGTGGTTGATGCCGGCCGAGCGGTAGCGGATCTCCTCATAGGGGAGGTCGAGGTCGTGCGCCAGTTCCATCGCCGTGCCTTGCACCGAATGGCAAAGGCCGACCTGCTTGATTTGGGGGTATTTCTCGGCGATCGCCCAAGTGTTGACCGCCATCGGGTTGACATATTGCAGCATGATCGCCTCCGGGCAGACGGCGAGCATGTCCTCGCAGATCTTCCACAGATGCGGCACGGTTCTGAGACCCCGCATGATGCCGCCGACACCGAGCGTGTCGGCGATCGTCTGGCGCAGGCCGTATTTCTTCGGCACCTCGAAGTCGGTGACGGTGCACGGCTCGTAACCGCCGATCTGGAACGCGACGACGACGAAGTCGGCGCCGGCGAGCGCCTTGCGCTGGTCGGAATAGGTTTCGGCCTTCGCCTTGACGCCGAGCGTCGCGATCAGCTTGTTGACGACGACGGCGCTTTCTTCCAGCCGCTGCGGATTGATGTCCATCAGCGCGACAGTCGCGCCCGACAGCGCCGGACGCTGCAGCACGTCGCCGACGATGTTCTTCATGAACACAGTCGAGCCGGCGCCGATGAAGGTGATCTTGGGATTTCTTGCCACAGTAAGCCTCCGGCACTCTAAGCCACGTCGAATGCGGCCCTGACGAGCCGTTCGGTGTAGGCGGTCTTGGGATTGGTGAGGACCTCGTCGACGGGTCCCTGTTCGACGATCTTGCCGTGCTGCATGACGATGACGCGGTGGCACAGCGCCCGCACCACCTTGAGGTCGTGCGAGATGAAGAGATAGCTCAGCCCTCGCTCGTCCTGCAGCTTGCGCAACAGGTCGATGATCTGCGCTTGCACCGAGAGGTCGAGCGCCGAAGTCGGCTCGTCGAGCAGGATGAATTCCGGCTCCAGCGCGATGGCGCGCGCGATCGCGATGCGCTGACGCTGGCCACCTGAGAATTCATGCGGGAACCGCGACAGGATATCGCCGGGCATGCCGGCGCTGACCAGCGCCTCGCGCACCCGCTCGATGCGCTCGCGCCGCGTCGCACCCAGCTTGTTGACGACCAGTCCTTCTTCGATGATCTGGCCGATCGTCATGCGCGGATTGAGCGAGGAGAACGGGTCCTGGAAGACGATCTGCATGCGCGAGCGCAGCGGCCGCATCTCGGCGCGCGTGAGACCCTCTATCGGCCGGCCGTCGAAACGGATCTCGCCGCGCTTGGCGTCCAGCAGCCGGAGCAGCGCCTGGCCGAAGGTGGTCTTGCCGGAGCCGGATTCGCCGACCAGCCCAAGTGTCTCGTGGCGGCAAAGTTTCAGGTCGAGATCGTCGACCGCGACCAGCTCGCGCCAGTCCGGTTTCAGGAATGTGCCGTGGCGCAGCGTGAAGCAGACGCGCACGCCGTTCGCCTCGAGGATCGTGCCGGACTTATCGGGCAGGGGCTTCGGCCGGCCATGCGGTTCGGAAGCGAGCAGCCGCTTTGTGTAGGGATGTTGCGGGTCGGCGAAGAGCCGCTCGGTGACATTGTGCTCGCGCATCTCGCCATGCTGCATCACATAGACATAGTCGGAGAACTTGCGCACCACCGTGAGGTCGTGGGTGATCAGGATCACCGCCATCCGCAATTCTTTCTGCAGATTGCGGATCAGATTGAGGATCTGCGCTTGCACCGTGACGTCGAGCGCTGTGGTCGGCTCGTCGGCGATCAGCACGTCGGGATCGTTGGCCAGAGCCATGGCGATCATCACGCGCTGCCGTTGGCCGCCCGAGAGCTGGTGCGGATACTGCTTGAGCCGCGCTTCCGGTTCGGGGATCTGCACATGCTTGAGAAGCTCGAGCGCCCGCGCCCAGGCTTGCCTGCGGCTCACCTTGCGGTGCACCCTGATCGCTTCGACGATCTGGCTGCCGACCGTGTAGATCGGGTTGAGCGAGCTCATCGGCTCCTGGAAGATCATCGAGATGCGGTTGCCGCGCAGCTTGCGCCGGGCGCGCTCCGGAAATTTCAGGATGTTCTGCCCGAGATAGTCGACGCTCGACCTCGGCGACACGGTCGCCCGCCGCGACAGCAGCCCCATGACGGTGCGCGCCGTCACCGATTTGCCGGAGCCGGATTCGCCGACGATCGCGATCGTCTCGCCGCGATAGAGCTGGAAAGAGACGTCCTTCACCGCCTCGACGATGCCGTGCTCGACCTTGAAGGCGACCTCGATGTTGCGGGCGTCGATGACGGGCTGGTCATGGCGGCCGTTGTGGTCGAGCCGGACGGCTGGTGCGAAGCTGTCGGCGAGCGCGATCGTCGTCATTCCTTGCACCTCAATAGGGATCGACGGCGTCGCGCAGGCCGTCGCCCAGCGCGTTGAACGCAAAAACGGTGATCAGCACGAAGCCGACCGGCGACAGGATCCACGGATAGGTGCCGATGACCGAATAGGTCGCGGTGTCCTGCAGCATCAGGCCCCAGGAGATCAGCGGCGGCTTCACCGCGAAGCCGAGGAAGCCGAGGAAAGATTCCAGAAGCACCACCGTCGGGATCGCCAGCGTCACGGCGACGATCACATGGCTCATCACATTGGGGAAAATATGCTGCATGATAATGCGCCGGTCGGTGGCGCCGACCGCCATGGCGGCGCGCACATAGTCGATCCGCGCCAGCGCCAGCGTCTTGCCCCGCACCTCGCGCGACATCTGCGCCCAGCCCAGCGCCGACATGACGATGATGACGAAGGCGAGGAAGACATTGGTCGGCGCGGTGACCGGAATCAGCGTCGTCAGCGCGAGATAAAGCGGCAATTGCGGGAAGGCGAGCACAAGCTCGACGAAGCGCTGCATCCAGACGTCGAACTTGCCGCCGAAATAGCCCGAGACCATGCCGACGGTGGTGCCGATGACGGTGACGATGAAGACGACGGTGAGCGCGATCATCAGCGAGACGCGCGAGCCGTGGATGGCGCGCGACAGCACGTCGCGGCCGAACTTGTCGGTGCCGAGGAAATGGACCGGCTGGCCATCCATCGAGCCGAAAAAATGCCGGTTCGCCGGGATGAGGCCGAAAAGCCGGTAGGGCGCGCTCTCGACGAAGAAGCCGAGCAGCCGCGGATGGTCGTAATCCGGGCCGACGATCGGCTGGAAGGTGACCGGATCGAGGTCGGCCGATTCGGCCAGCGCATAGATCCTCGGCCGGGCGACGAAATTGCCGTCCTTGTCGTGGAAGCTTGGCACCTCCGGCGGCGCGAAGGCGATATCGGTCGCCTTGGGGTCCAGAGGCGCCAGGAATTCCGCGAAGACCGCCATCATCAGCAACAGCACGACAAGGCAAAGCCCGGCCATACCGGTCCAGGAGCGCCTCAGCCGGCGCCAGACCAGCGCGATGTAGCTTTCATTGCCGTGTGCGGGCTGGCTCACCGCTCCTTCGGCCGGCGGTGGGGGTGAAGGGTCGCGCGCCAGCATCTAATGTTCCCCGAACTGGCGCACGCGCGGGTCGAGAAGGGCGAGCAGCATGTCGGCGATGATGTTGCCGACGATCAGCGTTGCCGACAGCACCATCATGAAGGTCGCCGTCACATAGACGTCGCCCACCGCCATCGAGCCGACGATCGCCGGGCCGACGGTCGGCAGCGCGAAGATGATCGCCGTCTCGATCTCGCCGGTCAGCATGTAGGGCAGCACCACGCCCTGATACATGACCAAAGGATGCAGCGCGTTGGGCACGGCATGGCGCATCACGACCGCGCCGCCGGTCAGGCCCTTGGCTTTCGCCGTCTCGATATATTGCGCGTTGAGCGTGTCGAGCAGGTTGCCGCGCATGACGCGCATGTTGTAGGCGAGGCCGCCGAAGGTCGCGATCGCCACAACCGGCCAGACATGTTTCACCAGGTCGACGAACTTCGCCCACGACCATGGCGCGCCGCCATATTGCGGCGAGAAGAACGAGCCGATCTCCGAGACGTTGAACTGGAAGACCAGGAGATAGACGATGATCAGCGCCATCAGGAAGCGCGGCACCGTCATGCCGAGGAACGAGATGGCCGAAAGCGTGGAGTCGATCCAGGAATACTGCCGGGTCGCCGCCCATATGCCGAAACTTATGCCCAGCACCGAAGCGAGCAGATGGCAGACCAGTGCCAAAAGCAGCGTGCGCGGCAGCCGCTCGCCCACCACGTCGGCCACCGGCTTGTTGTAGTAGAGGCTGTAGCCGAAATCGCCGCGCGTGACGATGCCGCCGATCCAGTTGAGATACTGGACGGGCAATGGCTTATCGAGGCCGTGTTCGACACGGTAAGCCTGAGCCTGCGCTTCAGCCTCGGCGTATGAGGCGCCGCCCTGGTTGATCAACTGCGAGCGGATATAGTCGGCGTAGTCGCCCGGCGGCGCCTGGATGATGGCGAAGGTGACGAGGCTCAAGATGGCGAGGACGGGAAGCGCCGACGCTATGCGCATGAGCAGGAATCGCAACATCGGATCGTCCGCTTCCTTTCTGCCCGGTCGCTCCCTGGGCGTCACCGGAGATTTGGCTTTGTCCGGCCGCGCCAGCTGGCGCGACCGGAGTTCTCTTCGTCAGGGAGGTTAACTAGTTCATCGGCCCCTTGTCTCCGGGCTTGCCGGGAAGCTCCTCGGGGAAGAGCTCATATTTCCCCTGCTTGTCGGCCGCGACGAAGACGCGTTCGCGTATGATCGAATCCTCGGCCCAGTTGAACATGAAGATCGGTGTTCCCTGCGGGATGTTGGAGAAGCGCTTGTTGACGATCAGCGCGCCTGGATATTCCGTCAGGCCGACATTGTAGACATTTTCCGTCGAGATCTTCTGGAACTTCTTCATCAGGTCGGCGCGCTGATCGTTGTCCTGCGTCGAAACGAACTTGTTGACTATGTCGACGAGGTCTTTCTCGAAGGGCATCAGGTCGACCTCGCCGTTTTCCGGCGCGCGATGGTTCCAGCTGGTCTTGGGGCCGACCGGCGCGAGTTGCTCGGTGTTCTGTACCACCGACGTCAGCTCGGTGTCGTTGCGCCGGATCAGCCAGTCGAAGCGGCCGGAATATTCGGCGGCGTCGCGCTGGGTGCCGTTGAGCCCGTTGAGCACGACCCGTAGCCCAAGCTTTTCCATCTGGGCGACCACGCCCTCGGCGAGGCTCTTGTCGGTCGTGTAGTCGTTGTTGACCAGCATCACGATCTCGACATTCTTGCCGCCGGCGGTGCCTGCCGGGAAGTTCACGAAGCCGTCGCCGTCCGTGTCCTTGAGGCCGGCCTTGGCAAGCTCGGCCTTGGCGCCTTCGAGATCGAAGGGATAGTAGACGGTCGACTTGCGGTCATAGAAGCTGGTGCCGGATGAAAAGCCGCCGGGATAGATGGCGGTGAACGGTCCCTTGACCAGGGAATCGCCGAGCGCCTTGCGATCGAACGCCATGGTGACGGCCTTGCGGAAGTCCTCGTTGCGGTTCAGTTCGCGCAACGCCTGGCCGCGCTCGTCCGGGTTGCCCCAGCCATTGGCGGAGAAGTTGAAGCGCAGATTGTAGCCGATGAGGCGCGGGCCGAAGGCAAGGCGCGCGGGCGCGTTCTTCTCAGCGGCACGCTTCAGCGAGGCGACGAAGTTCTCCGGCTGCTCGAGATTGGAAAAGTCGCCCGAGCCCGCGACCGCCTGGACATCACGGTCGGCCCAGGTCGACAGCTTGTATTGCAGCTCGTTGAGGTAAGGCAGCTGGTTGCCCTTCTCGTCGACCTTCCAATAGTAAGGGTTGCGCCGCATGACGATGATGTCGTCAGGCCGGTATTCGACCGGCACCCAGGCCCCCATCACCGGCATGTTCATGAATTCGGGCGGGAAGGCGTTCTTGAACTGGTCGTAGGTATTCTTCGAATATTTCGGATGCTGCGGCTTCAATATGTGCGAGGGGCCGGGGCAGAAGGTGCCGTAGGCCATCGCATAGAGATATTGCCTCGGGAACGCCTCCTTGAAAGTCCATTCCACCGTGTAGTCGTCGACCTTCTTCAGCGTCGTACCGACGCCGAAGGTTTCGGGCGTCGCGCCGTTCAGCGGCGAGACGTTCGGGTCGACGACCTCGTCATCCCAGTAGAACATGACATCATCGGCGTTGAAGGGCACGCCGTCCGACCATTTGGCGCCTTCGACGAGATGCATGGTGAGCTTGTGGCCGTCCTTCGACCATTCCCAGCTCCTGGCGAGGTTCGGCAGAGGCTCGGTGTCCTTTGCATCGACCTGGAACAGTGGCGCGGTGCGTGTCAGGCATTCGGAAAGCGCGATGTCGATGCCGCCCCAGCCTTGCGTCTGGCCGGCGCCGTAGTTCCAGCCTTCCGGCCTGCCGCCGATGACATGGCGCATCGTGTCGCCATAGACGCCGATGCCGTCCGGCATGTTGGCCGTCTTGAAGACCAGCGGCTCCTTGGGCAGCCGGTCCTTGAGCGGCGGCAGCTTGCCGGTCTTGACGTATTTCTCGGTCACCCAGTCGGGCTCACGATATTCGGGCAGCGCTTTGAACTTCAGGATGGAGTCGCGCGCCACATACTTGATTTTGCCTTCGGCCGGGAACGTTGCCGGCTGCGGCGGCACCGTCGGCTCGGAAGCGATAGCGGTGAGTGCCGGAACTGAAACGCCGAGCATCAATCCGGCGGCAATGCCAATTCTGCGTAAGGTCCTCATTGTCTCCTCCCACATGATCAGGACTTGTTCTGCTTTCGGCCCGTTATTCCAGACGGCTGAACTGGCAGACCCGCCTCCCGGGGCCGCCTCCATGCACGAGCTTCAGCCGGCCTGTTTGAGTGCCGCCTTTTCGGCGCGCAATTCCTCGATCGAGCGCACGCTGCGCCGCGCAGCCCCCGCCCATTCGCGGGTCTTGACCCTGGACTTCGAAAGCCGCTCCTTTGCCGCCGGAACAGCATTGGCGTATTGCGGCAGCCATGCGGCCTGGGCGACGACCATCTCGTCCACCATCTGCCAGACCTCCTCCGGCGTCGACACCGCGCCGACCAGCGGGTCGTGCAGCACGGCGAGCTTCAAGAGGTCGATGTCGCCGGCGATCGCCGCATGCACCGACATGCGCTGGACGTTGATCGAGGATATGCAGGTGGCCGCGCATGCCTCCGGCAGCGTGATGCCGGCGGCCATGTTGATGCCGAAGCGGTCGACGAAGCCGGGCGACTCGATGATGGCGTCCTGCGGCAGGTTGGTGATCACGCCGTTGTTCTTCACGTTGAAATGGCCGCGATAGACGCGGTTGGTCTCCAGCGCCTCCAGAATGTGACTGGCATGCTCGTTGGAGCGTTTGGCTGGGTCGATCGGCTTCGACGCTGCTTCGAGGAACTGCGGATATTCCGTCTCGAACCAGTTGCGGGTCTCGGTCGAGTAGCGGAGGTAGCCGCCGGTCTCGCCGTGGATCCAGTCGGACATGTCGATCCAGCGCGTGATCTCGTCGGGGCGCTTGCGGTACCAGGGCAGATATTCCGACAGATGCCCGTTGCTCTCGGTCGAATAGACGCCGAAGCGCTTCAGCACGTCGATGCGCAGCTTCTCCTGCTTCGAATAGACTGGATGCGCTTCGAAAGCGGCGATCAATTCGTCCTTGCCGATCGGCCGGCCGTTCAGCCGCAATTCGATGAACCAGGTCTGGTGGTTGATGCCGGAACAGACATAGTCGAGTTCCTTGGGCGATTTCGCGCCGAGCACTTCGGCGATCTGCTCGGCGCCGTGCTGAACGCCGTGGCAGAGGCCGACCGTGTCGACCTTGCCATATTCGATCGCGGCCCATGTGTTCATCGCCATCGGGTTGGCGTAGTTGAGGAACTTGGCGTCGGTCTCGGCGACCGCGCGGATGTCCTTGCAGAAGTCGAGGATCACCGGGATGTTGCGCTGGCCATAGAGGATGCCGCCGGCGCAGATCGTGTCGCCGACGCACTGGTCGATGCCATATTTCAGCGGAATACGGATGTCGTCGGCATAGGCTTCGAGGCCGCCGACGCGCACGCAGCTGATGACGTAGCGTGCGCCCTCCAGCGCCTTGCGGCGGTCGGTCGTCGCTGTCACCCTGGTCGGCAGCTTGTTTGCTTCCACGATCCGGTCGAGGATCGCCTTGATCATCCCGAGATTGTGCTCGCTGATGTCGGTCAGCGCGAATTCGATGTCCTTGAATTCGGGCACGCACAGAATGTCGGTGAACAGCTTCTTGGTGAAACCGACGCTGCCGGCGCCAATGATAGCGATTTTGAAACTCATCACCTTCACCTCGATGCAATCGAATGTTAGGCAAGGAGCAGCAAGGGAGGATATGGCCGCACGCCAGCGCGCGCATGCTATTCAAAGCCGGAAATCCGGCTTTTCTCCTCCCGCCCGCTCCTCGACCGCGGGTCTTTCCCGTTCTTGAGGAGCCGGATTATGCGCTTATTCGCAGGCGCGGCCAGAGAAGGATTATGCTTTCGAGGGTAATTTTGTGCTGCAGGACCTGATCGCCAACGGAAAGTTGATGCGGACGATTTCGCTGCCGCGCGGCCGCCAGCGTCTGCATGCCATGCCGACCAGCACGGGCTACGAGCTGCGCGAGGACGAGACCTACGATTGGGACGGCCGCAAGCGCGGCCAGACGCCATTCACGGTTCTCCAGCATACGATCAGCGGCACCGGTCAGTTGCGCTACGAGAGCCGCAATTACCGCCTGCAGGCGAACGACACGCTGCTGGTGCTGGTGCCGCACAACCATCGCTACTGGCTGGCCAAGGGCGACCGCTGGGAATATTTCTGGATCTCGATGAACGGCGAGGAGGCGCTGCGCATCCACAAGTCGATCCTCAGTGTCTCGGGGCCGGTATTCCGGCTGCAGCCGGCGACCATCGATCACCTTGCCGATTGCAGTCTGCGCCTCATCAAGGGAGCCGCTTCGCCCGGCGCGGCTTCGGCGATCGCCTATGAAGCGGCGATGGCGCTCTATGACGATATCTTCGGCTCGCATGCCTTCACCGAAAAGCAGAGCGCCATGCAGCCTGTCATCGACCACATCAACGCCAATCTCGACAAGCCGCTACCGGTGGCGGATCTGGTAGAAATCAGCGGCCTCAGTCGTGCCCATTTCTCGCGCTGCTTTGCCGAAAGCGAAGGATTGCCGCCGGCCGAATTCGTGCTGCAGCAACGGCTGCAACGTGCGGCGAAGCTGCTCACCAAAGCGGATTTCCTGCCGGTCAAGGAGGTTGCGGTCCTCTGCGGCTTCGAAGACGCGAACTACTTCTCCAAGGTCTTTCGCCGCTGCTACGGCATCAACCCGACGCAGTTTCGCACCACCGGCATGTATGCCAGTCGCGGCAACCATCGCTGAAGGGCAGTTGACCTCGAATGGTCAGTGGCGGGGTCGATCGAGTGTCGTCGATGCGGTGCTGACCGGGTCGGCTGCCGCGAAGGCTGCGTCGATCTGTTCGGGCGTTCGCTGCCCGGCTCGCATCCACGCAACATACTGGACGATGCCGAAGCTCGGGCGCTGCGGCACGGTCTTCACCACCGGCATGCGGAAGCCGTCGCGGAATTTATCCCAGCGCGCGCCGAGCACCGCCACCATCTCCTCGAAAGTCGGTGGCGTCGCGACGTCGGCATAGGTGATGGTGACCTTGCCGGCCAGCGCCGCTGCGCGCGGGACCGGCACCGGGATCGAGGCGAGGTAATCCGCCGGCACGTCGATCAGCCCGCCGAAGGCCCATTGCTGGCGCAATTCGTCGGCTTTCATCGGCGCGACGCTGACGTCGATGTCGTTCGGCGTGCCGGGCACGCGATAGGGGCAGCGGAAACGGCCGCAATTCGCCTGCGCCGAGAACTGCCAGAGCGCGTAGCCCTGCCAGTTGCCCATCGGGAAATGCACGCCGATGTCCGGCTTGTAGCGGGCGTACCAGAGCGGCAGCCGCGACAAGAGCCGATAGGTGTAGCGGTTGTCGGCGATGTACTGGGCGGTCTTGCCATTCGAGTAGAGCACAGGGAAACGGCCGAGGCGGCGGTGCACCTGGCGCACGAATTCTTCCGCGTCCTCGAGCGACATCCATTGCGCGGGATCGTTGCCCTCGAGATCGAGGGCAATGAGATCGTCCGGCGCGGGCTCGGCGAAATCGATGAAATTGTTGGCCTGCTCGACCGGGTTGCCGGGCCGGGCAAGATGATAGGCGCCCCATTTCAGGCCGAGCGCCTTGGCCACCACCTTGCGCGTCTGGAACAGCTCGCGCGTCACCGCGTAGCGCTTCCACAGCGCCTTGCAGAGCTTGACGTCGGTTTCGCCGCCGAAGCAGAAATAGGGCGGCGGCAGCCCGTCGGAGGCCTTGTTGATGAAGCCGACGACGCGCTTGTCGGTAGCGAGCTCAGCCCAGTCGATGGAATTGTATTCGTAGGCGTCGATCACCAGCGCGCGGTCGGCGTTCTTCCAAGGCTCGGAGAAATCCGAGGCCTGTGCCGCCGTGCCCAGCGCAACCGCCGCCGCGAGAAGCGCCAGGCGGCGAAGAGGGCGCGCCGGCTGTTTCAATCAGGGTGTCCCCACTGACCAGGGGACGATCCTGAACCGCTATGGTTAAGGAAGTGCTTTCAAGGCCGGCCGGCGTTCAGCGCCGAAACAGCGAATGCACCTCGAACGGATCGGGTGCCGGTTCCTGCGAGAGCGTGCCTTCGGCCGCGCGCTTCTTGTGATGTGCCAGCGAGCATTGCGGCGAGCAGAATATGCCGAGGTCCGACCAGTAGGCCGGTCCATGCTCCATCTTGCCCTCATGGTACCAGAAGCCCGTGGCCCGATAGGGGAGGCCGCATTCGATGCAGCGATAGGCGTCAGGTCTGGCAAGCATGGGATATTCCGGTGCGCTTTGGTCGACAACTCGCGGATCATACCAGCCGGATGTAATTCGTCGTAGAAATTTTGAGCGGCAATTGCAGCCTTGAAAATTGGTCATGGCCTTCGCGACGTCGTCATTCTATGGCGGAGCAAGGAGCGAAGCGACGCGCGTAGACCATAGAATCCATTCCGTGACGTTGAGGCGTTTCGACGATCCGGAATTCTGCTCCGCTGAGCCCTTGCACGAGGTCACGGAATGGATCCTCGGGTCTGCGCGTCCGCTTCGCTCCCGCTCCGCCCGTGGATGACGAAGTCCCACCTCCGCAAAATCCGCGTGACAAAGTTTGACGTTTACGTAAAAAGAAGATGCGGGCCGGCCCAAAGGTGGATGGCCTCGCTTCGGCCACGCGACTACGGTTGGCCGAAACGGAGGAGGAGCAGTCATGTATCGCGCACCGGTCGAGGACATAGCCTTCACGCTGAAGCATGTGGCCGGGCTGAAGCCAGCGCTGGATGCCGGCACCTTCGGCGATCTCGGCGAAGACCTGGTCGACGCGATCCTGGCCGAGGCCGGCCGTTTCGCCAGCGAGGAAGTCGCGCCGCTCTACAAGATCGGCGACGAGCATGGCGCGGTGCTGAAGGATGCGGCCGTCACCACGCCACCCGGCTGGAAGGAGCTTTACCGGCGCTGGATCGAAGGTGGCTGGAACGCGCTGTCGGGGCCGGAGGAATTCGGCGGCCAGGGCCTGCCCACAATGCTCGCCGTCGCCGCGCTCGAAATGTGGAATTCCGCCGCCATGGCCTTCGGCATCGGCCCGACGCTGACCATGGGCGCGGTGGAAGCGCTCGACAAGCACGCTTCCAACGCGCTGAAGGAAAAGTACCTCGCCAAGCTCGTCTCCGGCGAGTGGATGGGCACGATGAACCTGACCGAGCCGCAGGCAGGCTCTGACCTCGCGGCCCTGCGCAGCCGCGCCGAGCCCGCCGGCGGCGGCACCTACCGCATCTTCGGCCAGAAGATTTTCATCACCTACGGCGAGCACGATTTCACCGACAACATCGTCCATCTGGTGCTGGCGCGACTTCCCGACGCGCCGGCCGGGACGCGCGGCATCTCGCTGTTCCTGGTGCCGAAATTCCTGGTCAACGAGGACGGCTCGCTCGGCGCCCGCAACGACGTCTTCTGCTCCGGCCTCGAGCACAAGCTCGGCATCCATGCCTCGCCGACCTGCACGATGATCTATGGCGACGGTTTTGAGGGCATGACGCCTGGCGCCATCGGCTGGCTGATCGGCGAAGAGAACAAGGGTCTCGCCTGCATGTTCACGATGATGAACAACGCCCGCCTTGCCGTCGGCATGCAGGGCGTGGCGGTGGCCGAGACGGCGACGCAGAAGGCGATCGCCTATGCTAACGAGCGCCGCCAGGGCAAGGCGTCGGACTATTCGGGGTCCGGCATGGCGCCGATCGTTCATCACCCCGACGTGCAGCGCAATCTTCTCACCATGCGGGCGCTGACCCAGATCGCGCGGGCCATCAGCTATTCCTGCGCACATGCCATCGACCGCGCCCGCGTTGCCGAGGGCGAGGCCGCCGCCACCTGGCGCGACCGCGCCAATCTGCTGACGCCGCTTGCCAAAGCCTTTTCCACCGATGTCGGCGTCGAGGTCGCTTCGCTCGGCGTCCAGGTGCATGGCGGCATGGGTTTCATCGAGGAGACGGGCGCGGCAGCGCTCTATCGCGATGCACGCATCGCGCCGATCTATGAAGGCACCAACGGCATCCAGGCGATCGACCTCGTCTCGCGAAAACTGCCGCTCGGCGGCGGCGAGCATGTGCATCGCTATATCGGCGAACTGAAGGCGGTGGCCGATGGAGTGCGCACCTCAAACATCGAAGGCTTCGGCCGCACCGCCGACAACCTTGATCGGGCGCTCGCCGATCTCGACGAAGCAACGCGTTTCCTGCAGAGGCTGATGGCCGACGGCAAGGCCGATGCCGCAATGGCCGGCGCCACGCCCTACCTTCGGCTGATCTCACTTGCCGCCGGCGGCGCCTATCTGGCGCAGGGCGGCCTTGCCGACCGTGGCCGGGTTCCGCTTTGCCGCTTCTTTGCCGAGAACCTGCTTGGCGAGACGCGCGCTCTGAAGGAACGCATCATCGACGGCGCCGACAGCCTCGCCGCCGCCGGCAAGGCGCTGATCGCCTGAACAGCCTGTCATTCGAAGGAACCATCGTGACCGACCATATCCTCATCGAGCGCCAGGGCGCAGTGCAGATCATCCGCATGAACCGCCCTGACAAGAAGAACGCGCTGACGCGCGCCATGTACGCGAAAATGTCGGCCGCCCTTGTCGAGGGTGACGCCGATCCGGCGGTTCGCGTCCACGTCTTCCTCGGCGTGCCCGGCGCCTTTTCTTCCGGCAACGATCTTGCCGACTTCCTCGTCGTCGCTACCGGCGGCGAGGGTGGCAACGAGGTCTGGGATTTTCTGATGGCGCTGGCCAAGGCGGAGAAGCCGATGGTGTCGGGCGTCGACGGCATCGCGGTCGGCATCGGCACCACGCTCAACCTGCATTGCGACCTGACCTTCGCCACGCCGCGCACGCTCTTCCGCACGCCGTTCGTCGATCTCGGCCTCGTGCCGGAGGCCGGCTCCAGCCTGCTGGCGCCGCGGATCCTCGGCCGGCAGGGCGCCTTCGCGCTGCTTGGTCTCGGTGAAGGTTTTTCGGCCGAGCGCGCCAATGCCGCCGGCCTGATCTACGACGTGGTCGCGGAAGACGCGCTGGAAGGCGCGGTGCTGGCCGCCGCCAACGACATCGCGGCCAAGCCGCCGCAGGCGCTGAAGATCGCCCGCGACCTGATGCGTGAGCCGCGCGAGGAACTCGTCGCCCGCATCAAGGTGGAGAGCGAGCATTTCCGCGAGCGGCTGAAGTCGGATGAGGCGCGCGCCGCGCTCACCTCTTTCATGACGCGAAAAAAGGCGAGCTGACCGAGCTATCGCTGCTCGGCCGCGATGCGGATGCCGAGGCCGATCAGTAGCGTGCCGCTGACCGCTTCGACGATCCGGCGCACATTCGGTCGGCGCAGCCAGTCGCCGGCCTTGGCGACAACCGTTGCATAGATGGTCAGCCAGCTGAAGGTGATTAGTGCGAAGACGACGCCAAGCAGCAGCAGCGACAGAAAGGACGGCTGTCCCGCCGGCACGAATTGAGGCAACAGGCTCGGAAAGAACACGGCTATTTTCGGATTGCCGAGATCGCTGATGAAGCCCTGCCGGAACGCGGCGACCGGGGCAAGCCGGGTATGCGGTACGGTCGGCGCCTGCGCATGATGGCTTTGCACCGGCCAAATGGCTTCGCGCAGGGCTTGCATGCCGAGATAGATCAGATAGGCGGCGCCGGCATATTTGACGGCCAGGAAAAGCGGTTCGGAAGCAGTGAGCAGCGCGACAAGGCCGACGCTCGTCGCCAGCGCCCAGATCGTCAGCCCGCAGCCGACACCGAGCGCAGTCAAAATTCCTGCGGAGCGGCCGCCGAGCAAGGTGTTGCGGATGGTGATCGCGGTATCCGGACCGGGTGTCACGATCACCATGATCGAGACGCCAAGGAATGCCAGGAAGATTGCCATGCAGTCTCTCCCAAGACCTGAAGTCTTTCCAATAGTATGGCCGGAAATGGCTTCAAGCGTAAGACGAGGTAGCCGGCCAATTTCACCTAAAGGTTGGTGCAGGGGTGTCAAACCGATCCGATCCGCTCTATGTCCCGATTATACTTGGCGGGGGCTCGTGAAATGGAGAGGACATGACCCGAAACGCAGCCATCGATCTGCCGGAGCGATTGGAGGGCGTTCATTGACGCATTGAACGCCTCGACATGCTTGCCGATGCCGCAAAGCCGCTGGCGCTGACCTTCAAGCTCTGGTGGCGCTTCTGGCCGCAACTGATCGCCATGGTGCTACTGGGCATCGTGTTCGGCGACCTGTTCATGCAAATCGCCGCGCGCACCGCCCTCGTCAACCATATGGCGGGGCTCGCCTTGCTGACGCTGGTCGCGCTGACGCAGCTCATCGTCACCGTCGCCATGTTCCAGACGCTGCTGCCGGCCTTGCCGGCAACGCGCGCCGCGCAGCAGGTGGCTCAAGGCGAAAGCTCGGGCGAGGGACGCATCGGCGGCACGCCGCTGGCGCGCATGATCACGGTCGCGCTGCTGCCCTTTTTCGCCTACTACGCCGCCTGGGGCTTTCTCGGCGACACGGTGCGGCAGTATTCGCGCGTCGCGCTCGACATGGCTCCTTTCGGCGGAGGGGAGGGCAACGTTCTCGATGTGCTCGATTCGCGCTGGCTGGTCTTTTCGGTCGTCATCTCCTGGCTGATCCGGCGCTTCGCCACCGGCATGCAGACGCGCGGCCGATCGCGCTCCTTCTGGCAGATCGTCGTGGTCATCTGCGAGACCAACTGGATCTTCATCGGTCTCTATGTGATCTCGCGCTGGAAGGACGAGGTCGTCGACTGGATCATGAGCCGCAATATCTTTTCCTTGCTGCAGGCAGCGGCGGACGGCATGGCCAATCCGATCGCAAGCGCCTTTGCCGATCCGATGGTTCCCGTGGAGGTCACTTCCATCGACACGACCAAAAGGCTGGTCGACCTGTTCTTCTACATGCTCCTGCCGGTGATCTGGCTGGTGCTCGCCGCGCTGATCTACGGCTACGACGTGCGCGACGACAAGGAACTGATGCGCATGCACCGGCGCGCCGAACATTTCGGCGAGCGTTATCGCGCCATTCCGAGATTCCTGCGCGACTTCGTCGAGCACTTCATCTCCGGCTACCGCTCGCGCTATTTGCCGATCGCCAACAGCGTGCGCATCACGCTGAGCTCGGGCTTGGTGCTCGTCGTCACGCTGATCGTCGGCTATCGCCTGATCGACTGGCTGGCGGCCTGGGCCTGGCTCGGCATGACACGGCTATTCGGTCCGCATGAGCTCGATACCTGGCAGGTGCTTTCCGATGGCGTCTCGCTGCTCTTCGGCAGCCCGTTCCAGGACTCTTCGACCGGCATTCTTGTCGAACCGCTCAGGATCTGCTTCCTCGCCGCGATCCTCGAAACGGCATTCGCGCTGCCGAAGCGCCGGACCAGTGAAGATGCTCAACCAGCCGGCTCCCCGGACGGCGCGGAAGTCGGTGCCCAGAATGCTTGAAGACGCCCGCTCTCGCCTGAAAGCTTTGTTGGTCGCTGGCATCGGCACCGCAGCGGCGATTGCAGTCGCCGGTGTCATGGGCGCTTTCGGCGCAAGGCACGAGCCTCTTTCCGTTCTGGCGCCCGCCAGCCCGATCGAAACGGGTCAATGGCTGCTGAGGCCGCTCAAAGCGTATGCCGCCGAAGGCGGGAACCTCTACGGCGTACCGCTCAAGCCTGGCGCGAAGGCGCTGGTCCTCGAGCTCGAAATGACCAACCGGACGGCCAAATCGACAAAGGACTATTTCGATGTCCTGCAGGCGAACCGGGCAACGATCGATCCGGCGACGAAACCGTTCATCGTCCTCACGCGAGATTCCACGCTGTCGCCGGAACTGCACCCCGGCATGCCGGAGCGCATGGCCTACATCTGGCAATTGCCGGACGGCGCGGCTCCGCCGGCGAGCCTCGAACTGACGGTCATCCGCGAGACCTACAAGCAGCGCGACAATCTCCACGGCCTGCCCGGCTGGTTCAATCCGACGCCGATCGGGACGCTGAAGCTGCCCATTGGAAGCGGGCCCGACATCGCGGATATCCGGCCATGATGCGCAAGCTTGCCAACGTCGTCCTGCTGCTCGCCGCAGTGTCGCTCTGCTACGGCCTGCAAGTATCGAAGCCGCATTATGGCGACCTGATCGGGCCGATCCCCGCGCGGGGCGAGCTCGGCGACACGGTCGTCGGGCGAAGCTTCGAGGTCCGCGCCGAAAAGGTGGAGTTCGCCCGCAAGCTGAAAGCGGACAGGTTCGGCGACAGCATGGTTCTGACCACCGGCGGCATCTGGGCCGTGGTCACCGTGGAGTTCGCGGCGCGGGCGCAATCGACGACGGTGGCGGTCGCATCGTGGCGCGGAACGACAGGCCTCACCTATGACCAGACCGAGCGGCTGTCCTTCACCGATGGACTGCTTCCCGTGGCCATCGACCCCGGCCTGCCAAAAAAGGCGAGGCTGATCTTCGAGCTGCGGCCGGACGAGGTCAGCGATGCCACTTTGCTGATTTCGGAAAAGCTGATGTCCGCGCTCGACTCCCAGGCCGTGATATCGCTCGGGGCGGTCGCCATCGGGCCCGACGGCTTGCCGCCCGGCACGGTCGACACGCTGGATATGACGCAGCCGATCTGAGGGGTATCGAATGACGGCACAGGGTCTGGATCGAGAGAGCGGGACGATCGAGCGGAAACGGCGCCGGCGCAGCCTCTGGTCGCTCGTCCTGCTCGTCCCGCTGGGTCTGGCCATCGGGTCCTATGACAGCGTCAAAGCGCTGCTTGGCGGCAACGACCTCTTCCCGCGCCGCGTCGCCTGGGGCGAAAGCGCCCGTTTCGGCGGCAGCGACTGGAAATTGACCGATCTGCGCGGCGCTTTCGGCATGTCGAACCTGCCGCCGGATTCGGTGCCGGTGCTGGCCGACTTCTCAGTGAAGATCGGCGATCCCGATCTGCAGAACCGATGGCTCGGCTGCAAGGTGATGCTCATCGACAAGCACGGCCGGCGCTGGTCGCCGACATCCATCGCGTCGCCGAAAACCACGGACGATGTGCAGACCTGCATTTCGGCGATCTTCTCCGGCGCCAAGAGCGGCGACACGCTCAACCTGCGCGAGACGTTCCTGGTGCCGAAGGAAGCGACCAAGTCCATACGCCCGGCCGTCGGCGTCGCCAGCGAGCGGCCGCATTTCCTGCTGTTCCAACTGGAGAAGGATTGATTTTCCAGCGGGCATTCGAAGGTTAAGGGTACAGCCGCGTCTTGTCCCAACCGCCTTTGGCGTTGCGCGAGAACATGATGCGGTCATGCAGCCGGAATGGGCGGTCGTGCCAGAACTCGATCGTCTGCGGCACGATGCGAAAGCCCGACCAGTGCTTCGGCCGCGGGATTTCGCCGATCGCGTAGCGTGCCGTGTATTCGGCCACCGCCTTTTCCAGCGCGAAGCGGCTTTCCAGCGGCCGCGACTGTTTCGAGGCCCATGCGCCGATGCGGCTGCCGCGCGGCCGCGTCGCATAATAGGCGTCGGCCTCGGCGTCGCTGACGATCTCCACCGGCCCGCGCACGCGCACCTGGCGGCGTAGCGATTTCCAGTGGAAGCACATCGCTGCCTTCATGCTGCCAAGAATCTCGCGGCCCTTGGCGCTCTCGAAATTCGTGTAGAAGACAAATCCCTTTTCATCGAACCCCTTGAGCAGCACCATCCGTACGTCCGGCATGCCGTCGGCATCGACGGTTGCCAGCGCCACGCCGTTGGCGTCGTTGGGCTCGCTCTTGGTGGCGTCCTCCAGCCATGCGGCAAAGAGCCGGAACGGCTCCGCCGCCTCGGTGAAGTCACTGCTTGTTAACTCGGTTTCGTTCATAGTTTTCCAAATTTTTAACACTGCGGGAGGAGTTCGCCGATTGTCGCGTATTGCGCAAGCTTTTGACAGCGGGCAATGGAGCGTTATCGCTTCGGCCAGCGCCAAGGCTGCGCTGCTGACGTTGGCGCTTCCCCTTGCAGGCTGCGGCGCCGGCGGCTTCAGCCTGGAGAAAGCGGAGGTCGACCGCTCGATCGTCACTTCCAGCACGCCTTCCTCTCCCGCCCCGCCGGCAAGCAGCGACACCGATTCGGACCAGACCACCATCGGCAACGCGGTCTCCTCCGCCGACATCCAGGAACTCGGCGGCCAGGCCGTGCCGTGGGCCAATGCCGGCACCGGTTCGCGCGGCGCGATCACCGAACTTGTCGAGTTGAATGATGGCGCCCTGACCTGCCGCCGCTTCACCGCCACCAGGGAGAGCTTCGATGGCGTCGCCTTGTACAAGGGCGAGCTCTGCATGGCCGGCGCCGGCGGCTGGCGCATGCAGGAGTTCAAGGCGCTCTGAATTTCGCTCGGGGCGCTGATTTTCGGTCACGGATCGTTGTTGCGCCACTGGAATTTCTTCCTATCCGAGCGCATATAGGGGACAATTGTGGACTCATCCTCTCGTTCAGGCAGGAAGCATGCGCGACCCCTATGAGGTGCTGGGCGTTGCCAAGAACGCATCGGCCAAGGAAATAAAATCGGCGTACCGCAAGCTCGCCAAGAAGCATCATCCGGACCAGAATCCGAATGATCCGAAGGCGAAGGACCGTTTTGCCGCCGCGAACCAGGCCTACGAGATCGTCGGCGACGAGAAGTCGCGCGCCGCCTACGATCGCGGCGAGATCGACGCCGACGGCAAGCCGCGATTCCAGGGTTTCGAGGGTGCGGCCGGCGGTGGCGATCCGTTCGCCGGGTTCCGTCGTCAGCAGGGCCCCGGCGGCGCGCAGCATTTCGAATTTCGCACGGGACGGCCCGGCGGCGATCCGTTCGACGGCAACAGCGATATCTTCAGCCAGATCTTCGGCGATGCCTTCTCGGGCGCGCGCGGCGCAGGCCGCGGCGACCGTCGCCAGCCGGTGCAGGCGGCGGACCTCAACGTCACGCTCGATATCACCGTCGAAGAGGCAGCTACTGCCGAGAAGGTGACGGCGATGTTCCCCGACGGCCGCAAGATGGCGGTCAAGCTTCCGGCCTATGTCGAAGACGGCCAGACCATCCGCCTCAAGGGCCAGGGCGAGCAAGGGCCTGGCCAGCCGGGCGACGCGCTGGTCAAGATCCACATCCGCCGCCATCCGCGCTACCGCATCGAAGGCCGCGACCTGCATGTCGACCTGCCCGTCGACCTGGCCGACGCGGTGCTCGGCGCCAAGGTGGCGGTCGAGACGCCGACCGGCAAGCTCGCGGTCAACGTCCCGGCATGGTCGAGTTCGGACAAGGTGCTGCGCCTGAAGGGCAGAGGTTTGCCGGAAAAAGCAGGCGGTCACGGCGACCTCTACGCGCATGTGCGGCTGATGCTGCCGGAGGGCGGAGACGCCGATCTCGAAGCCCTGATTCGCCGCCGAAAAGGCTGATCGAGGCAATTTTCTCCGCAAGCCAGTCTGTTTTCGACGCTTGAAGGGGCTCTGTGCCTGTGCGATAGGGCTCCACACAAAACAGACACTCTTGCGGAGAACGCGCACATGGCGGGTGGACAGGGCCTGATGGCAGGTAAGCGGGGCCTTATTCTCGGCGTCGCGAACAATCGGTCGATCGCTTTCGGCATCGCCAAGGCCTGCGTCGATCACGGCGCCGAAATCGCGCTGACCTATCAGGGCGAGGCCTTCAAGAAGCGCGTCGAGCCGCTGGCGGCGGAACTCAATGCGCATGTCGCCGGCCATTGCGACGTCACCGACCCGGAAAGCCTCGACGCCGTCTTTGCCGACATCGCCAAGCATTGGGGCAAGCTGGATTTCCTCGTCCATGCCATCGCTTTTTCCGACAAGGACGAGCTCACCGGCCGTTATGTCGAGACGACGCGCGACAATTTCCTGCGCACCATGGACATTTCGGTGTTTTCCTTCACCACCATCGCCAAGCGCGCAGAGCCGCTGATGAGCGAGGGCGGTTCGCTTTTGACGCTGACCTACTACGGCGCCGAGAAGGTGATGCCGCACTACAACGTCATGGGTGTGGCCAAGGCGGCGCTTGAAGCCAGTGTGCGCTATCTCGCCGTCGACCTCGGCGCCAAGAAAATCCGCGTCAACGCGATTTCGGCCGGCCCGATCAAGACGCTGGCCGCCTCCGGTATCGGCGACTTCCGCTATATCCTGAAGTGGAACGAGTACAACGCCCCGCTGAAGCAGACGGTGACGCAGGAAGAAGTCGGCGATTCCGCCGTCTATTTCCTGTCGGACCTGTCGCGCGGCGTAACCGGCGAGGTTCACCATGTCGATTCCGGCTACCACGTCGTCGGCATGAAAGCGGTCGACGCGCCGGATATCTCGACCGTCAAGGATTAGATCTCTCCGCCTACCCTTCCACCAGGCCCTGGCCCGACCTCGGAAGACCTGATGTATCCGCTCGTCTACATCGCACGCCACGGCCAGACGCAGTGGAATGCCGAGGGTCGGCTGCAGGGGCAGGCGGACACCGACATCAACGCGTTCGGCCGCGCGCAGGCGACCCGAAACGGTCGCCGGCTGGCTGAATTCGTAACCAATCCCGCGGAGTTCGACTTCGTCGCCAGCCCGATGCGCCGCACGCGTGAGACGATGGAGCTGATGCGCGCGGCGATGGGACTCGATCCGTTCGCTTACCGCACCGATCCGCGCCTTGTGGAATTGAGCTTCGGCGATTGGCAGGGTTTCACCTTTGCCGAACTCGAAGCGAGGCTTCCCGGCTCGACGCACCGTCGCCGTTTCGACAAATGGGATTTCCAGCCGCCGGGTGAGGGCGCGGAAAGCTACGAAATGCTACTCGAACGGATAAAGCCGTGGTTTGACGCGCTTGACCGGCAGACGGTATGCGTCACCCATGGCGGCGTCATGCGGTGCCTGTTCCGCTTCGTCGAAGGCATGTCCAAGAAGGACGCGGCCCGCCTGGATATCCAGCAGGATCGCCTGCTCCGGCTGGAGGGCCGCAGCTTGGAGTGGTTGTAGAGCTTACGGCGCGGCGAATTCAGATCGGGCCGGCCTCACCTGAATTTAGTTCTGGTCGCTGTCCGGCAGTTGCATATCGGTCACGATATTCTCGCCGTTCGTCACGTCAAAGGCGATGACGATGTCCATGCCGGGCTTCAGCGCATCGAGATCGGTCTCGGCGTTGAGCTTGTAGGACTTGCCGTCGTCCAGCGTCAGCGTCAGCGTGTCCTTGTCGACCTTCTTGATCAGGCCTTCGGTCTGCCCGGCGAACGCGGCGGTTGAAATCATGAGCATGGCGCCAACAGCGCCAATCAGGGTACGCATCGTCGTCCTCTTTGGTCATTGCGCCGGCTGGTCAGCGGCGGGTCCTCAACGGCGGATGGAAGAGAGCAGAAACCAACCGAATGTGTCAAAACTAAATCGGCTAGATCACAGATTGATGCATCCGATCATCGTTTGACCGCTGTGGAAAACGCCAATAGAAGGCACCCTTGAACCGGCGAACCGGCTCCGCCGCCGGGCAGGGCGTTTTTCCATGTCGCACAACACCTTCGGCCATCTTTTCCGCGTCACCACCTGGGGTGAGAGCCATGGCGCCGCGCTCGGCTGCGTTGTCGACGGCTGCCCGCCGGGCATCCGTTTCAAGCGCGAGGATATCCAGGCCGAGCTCGACCGGCGCCGCCCGGGCCAGTCGCGTTTCGTCACTCAGCGCCGCGAGCCGGACGAGGTGAAGATCCTCTCCGGCTTCATCCTCGACGAGGACGGCGAGACGATGATCACCACCGGCACGCCGGTGTCGATGTTGATCGAGAATGTCGACCAGCGCTCCAAGGATTACGGCGAGATCGCCCGCCAGTACCGGCCGGGCCATGCCGACTATACCTATGAGGTCAAATACGGATTGCGCGATCATCGCGGCGGCGGCCGTTCCTCGGCGCGTGAGACCGCTGCCCGGGTGGCGGCCGGCGCGCTCGCCCGCAAGGTGGTGCCGGGCATGGTGGTGCGCGGCGCCCTGGTGTCGATGGGTGAAAAATCGATCGACCGCGCCAACTGGAACTGGAATTTCGTCGGTGATGCCGAAAACCCTTTCTTCACGCCGGATCCGGCCTCGGTCCCCGTCTTCGCCGCCTATCTCGACGGCATCCGCAAGGCCGGGTCCTCGGTCGGCGCGGTGATTGAGATCGTCGCCGAAGGCGTGCCTGCTGGCCTCGGCGCGCCGATCTACGCCAAGCTCGACCAGGACATCGCCTCGGGCCTGATGTCGATCAACGCCGTCAAGGGCGTCGAGATCGGCAACGGCTTCGAGGCCGCCCGCATCACCGGCGAGCAGAACGCCGACGAGATGCGCATCGGCAATGACGGCAAGCCGGTGTTCCTCTCCAACAATGCCGGCGGCATCCTCGGCGGCATCTCGACCGGGCAGGCGATCGTCGCCCGCTTCGCCGTCAAGCCGACCTCCTCGATCCTGACCCCGCGCAAGTCGATCGACAAGGACGGCAGGGACGTCGATGTCATGACCAAGGGCCGCCACGACCCCTGCGTCGGCATCCGCGCCGTGCCGATCGGCGAGGCCATGGTTGCCTGCGCGATCGCGGATCATTATCTGCGGCATAGAGGACAAACAGGGAAGGGAGTAGGCAGTAGGGAGTAGGCAGTAGGCAGTAGGCCAGCCCGACACAGCCTTTTTCCTTCCCTACTGCCCATTGCCTAATTCCTATTCCCTGCGAGCGAAGCGAGCACCTATGCCTTACGACCAGAAGAAGATCGTCGAAGCGATCCGTGCTTTCGAGCGCGGCGAGATCGTCGTCGTCATGGACGATGACGGACGCGAGAACGAGGGCGACCTGATCGTCGCCGCCGTGCACTGCACGCCGGAAAAGATGGCCTTTATCGTCCGCAACACCTCCGGCATCGTCTGCACGCCGATGCCGCGCGAGGAGGCGAGGAGGCTCAACCTCGCGCCGATGGTGGCCGACAATGATTCGGCCCACACCACGGCATTCACCGTCAGTGTCGACTTCAAGCACGGCACCACGACCGGCATTTCCGCCGACGACCGCACGCTCACAGTGCGCAATCTCGCCAACGGCAATGTCGGCGCCTCAGACTTCGTCCGTCCAGGTCACATCTTCCCTCTCATCGCGCGCGAAGGCGGCGTCTTGATGCGCTCGGGCCATACGGAAGCCGCTGTCGATCTCTGCAAGCTCGCCGGCCTGCC
This sequence comes from Mesorhizobium sp. M1E.F.Ca.ET.045.02.1.1, assembly GCF_003952485.1. Lineage (NCBI taxonomy): Bacteria > Pseudomonadati > Pseudomonadota > Alphaproteobacteria > Hyphomicrobiales > Phyllobacteriaceae > Mesorhizobium > Mesorhizobium sp. M1E.F.Ca.ET.045.02.1.1. The sequence goes on along the minus strand of NZ_CP034447.1, from coordinate 6,952,077 downwards.
GCCGGTCGGCGTCATTTCCGAGCTGGTCAACGACGACGGCACCGTCAAGCGCGGGCCCGAGGTTCAGGCTTTCGCCAAAGAACATGGCCTGAAGCAGGTTTCGGTCGCCGATCTCATCGCCTACCGGCAGCGCAAGGAAACGCTGGTCGAGCGCGTCGCCTGCTCCGACATCGACACGCCCGGCGGCAAGGCGCAGGTCTTCACCTACACGCTGCCCTGGGATTCCATGCATCACGTCGCGGTCGTCTTTGGCGACATCCGCGACGGCGAGGAGGTGCCGGTGCGCCTCCATTCCGAGGATGTCGTTACCGACGTCTTCGGCACCAGCCATCGTCTGGAAGGCATCATGAAGGCGATGGGCGAGCGCAGGCGCGGCGTCATCGTTTATCTGCGCGAGGGCTCGGTCGGCGTCGCCCACCAGGAGCGCAAGCGGCCAGCGAGCGGTGAGCGCGAGGATCATGAGGAAGCGCGCCGGCGCGAGAACGAGTGGCGCGAGATCGGTCTCGGCGCTCAGATCCTGAAGGATCTCGGCATCTCCTCGATCAACCTGATCGCCTCGCGCGAGCGCCACTATGTCGGCCTCGAAGGTTTTGGCATCCATATCGCCAAGACGGAAATCCTTTAGGCTGTCGGGGGACGCGCCGGAAGTTCCTCCAGGCAGCTCGCCGGCGTTGCTGGCTGACTGAAGCCTCCGCGACGTAGGCGATTGACCGGAGCCTCCGCGACGTCGTCATCCACGGGCGGAGCGACGCGAAGCGGAGCGCAGACCCGAGGATCCATTCCGTTACCTTGATCGTAGAGCGCAGCGGAGCAGAATTCCGAACCGTCGCAACGCTTAGAAGTCACGGAATGGATCCTCGGGTCTTCGCGCGACGCTTCGCTCCTTGCTCCGCCCGTGGATGACGATGTCGCGTAACTTCCAACGTCTTCGATAATCGTTGCACGGCCGGAACGCTTCTTCTTGTCACTCCGCCGGCATTACCGCTTCGCCCCTGTCCACGTCGCACTCGTCCGTCGCCAGCCGGCATTGGCCGGCGAGCACGGTGGCCAAGGCGATCGAGCCTGCCGCTACGGACACCCAGAACCCGTTCTGCGGTTCAAACGTGTCGACCATCCAGCCGGCGGCGAAGGAGCCCAGCGCCATGCCGATGCCGATCCCGGTCGTCACCCAGGTGACGCCTTCAGTGAGCATTGCCGCCGGCACATGGCGCTCGATCAACCCGAAGGCAGTGATGAAGGTCGGCGAGATCGCCACGCCGCTGACGAAGACGGCGAGCGCCAGCGTCGGCACGGTGTCGACGAAAAGCAGCGGCAGCGTGGTGAGCGCGATCACGGTGACCGCGACCGCCAGTTGCCGCTGCAGCGGCGTCTTCAGGCTGAGCGCTCCGACAATGATGCCGAGCACGAAGGATCCCAGCGCATAGACGCCGATGACCAGGCTCGCCGCCTCGGGCTGGCCGAGCGCCTTGGTGATGGCGACGGTGGTGACTTCCGTGGTGGCGAAGGTCGCGCCGACGAAGATCAGCGCGAAGGTGATGATCTGGACCGGCCGCAAGCGGATCGCGGAGCCGGTCGCCGCCTGTTCCGCCGGTCGCACCGGCGGCTCCGTCGAGCGCTGCAGCAGGAATGCCGCCGAGCCGAGAGCGAGCAGCAACGTGCTGGCGACCATGCCCGCTTCCGGGAACAGCGCGGCGCTCAAGCCCACCGACAGCGAGGCGCCGGCGACGTAGACCAGCTCGTCCGCCGCCGATTCGAAGGCGAAGGCGGTGTTGAGCTCGGGCCGGTTGCGGAAAATCTCGGTCCAGCGCGCCCTGACCAGCGCCGGAATGCTCGGCATCAAGGCGGCAAGCAGCGCGGACAAGAACAGGGTCCATACCGGCCAGTGCTGATTGGCCGCCGCGATCAAGGCCGCGAAGGAAAGCGCCGAAACGAGCGTCGTCGGGACGGCTATGCTGGTCTGGCCGAGCCGGTCCACCAGCCGCGAGATCTGCGGCGACAGGAAAGCGTTGACCAGCGCGTAAGTGGCCGAGACGGCGCCGGCCAGCCAGTATTCGCCATGCGTCTGCGACAGCATCGCCACGATGCCGATCGGCGCCATGGCGATCGGCAGCCGCGCCATGAAGGCGGCCGCGGCGAAGCCTTTCGTTCCGGGAGCCCGAAAGATTTCCGAATAGGGGTTTCGCATGGTCCTGCTCCTCGACAAGGAAGGGCGCCGCAATTACATACGCAGCGTATGAATGTCAGATAGTTCATACGTCGCGTATGTCAATCGGCATACGAGACGTATGTGAATAGAGCCAGAAACCGTGCACAGACCCCGCAAGGAGATGATCGCCGAGACGCGCGCCAAGCTGATCGCGGCCGCGCGCCATGCCTTCGGCACGATCGGCTATGCCGAGGCCTCGATGGACGATTTCACCGCTTCAGCGGGCCTGACGCGCGGCGCGCTCTACCACCATTTCGGCGACAAGAGGGGACTGCTGCAGGCGGTGATCGCCGAGATCGACGGCGAGATGGCTGCGCGGGTGAACGAGGTGGCGGCGAGAGCGCCGACCCGCTGGCAGCGCTTCGTCGACGAATGCACCACCTATATCGAGATGGCGTTGGAGCCGGAAATCCAGCGCATCATGTTCCGCGACGGCCCGGCGGTGCTGGGCGATCCGGCGCAGTGGTCGAACGCCAATGCCTGCACCGCGTCGATGACGGATCATCTGACGAGACTGCAGGAAGAGGGCGTCGTCGTGCCCGATCTCGACCCCGAGACCGCCGCGCGGCTGATCAACGGCGCCAGCAGCCAGGCCTCGCAACGCATTGCCAATTCGAACGACCCCGAGGCGACGTCGAAGAAGGCGATAGCGGCGTTCAAGCAGCTACTGGAAGGACTGCGCAAAAAGCCCTGACTGCACGATCGGGTAAGGATATCGCCGGTTTGTGCACCGGTTTTGGGACTGGCGCGGCGCCGTCGCAATTGACAATGACAGGCGCGAGCGCATCCTCCTCGACCATTCTCTTACAGCGCCGCGCGTTCTTCGAACGCGCAAAGGACGCTGTAACACTTTGACTATGCCGCATGATCCTTTCCGAAAATCGATTCCGATTTTCGGGGTCATGCGCGAGGCGGGAGAGTCGGGGCCATGTGGGACTTCAGCATCGGCCGGTCGGTGTCCATCATGATGCGGACATGGCCGTTCATCGTCTTTCGCATGATCGTCTATTTCGGCATCACGTTGGCCTACATCATGGCGACCGGCACCGGCGCCAGCGTCGGCTACGGTGTCGGCCACATCTCCACCGATCCCGATGGACCGATGTCCTTTGCCTTGTGGGGCGGGGTTGTCGGCTTCGGCGTCGTCTCGATCGCCGTCTACTGGATCCGCGAATATATCCTCTATGTGCTCAAGGCCGGTCACATCGCCGTCATGGTCCACCTGATCGATGGCCACGACGTCCCCGACGGCCAGCGCCAGATCGCCTATGCGAAGGAAGTGGTGACCCAGCGCTTCGCCGAGGCCAACATTCTTTTCGTCGTCGACCAATTGGTGAAGGGCGCCATCCGCGCCATCACCGGCCTGATCGGCGGCATCGCGGCGTTCTTGCCCATTCCGGGCTTGAACGGCCTCGTCAGCTTCATCAACACCGTCATCCGCCTGTCGCTGACCTATGTCGACGAGATCATCCTCGGCTACAACATCCGCATCAATTCGAACTCTCCGTTCGAAACCGCCAGGCAAGGCGTCGTGCTCTACGCGCAGAACGGCAAGCACATGGTCAAGAACGCCGTCTGGCTGGCGGTGATCATGTGGGGCGTGTCCTTCGTCATCTTTCTTTTGATGCTGGCGCCGGCAGGCGCGATCCTGTGGGTCATGCCGGGCCAGCTTGCCGGCTGGGCCTTCGTGCTGGCAATCGTCTTTGCCTGGGCCTTCAAGGCGGCCTTCATCGAACCCTTCGCCATCGTCTCGCTGATGCAGGTCTATTTCGACGCCATCGAAGGCCAGGTTCCGAACCCGGAATGGGATCAGCGGCTGGCCGAAGCGTCATCGAAATTCAGAGAGCTTCGCGACAAGGCGCTCGGCTCCTTCGGCGGCTCGCGCTGGGATTCGCCCCGGGCTGCTTGATCGGCAGCCCCTTGATCACGACGGCAGCCCGATCACGGCTTCGGCTGCTCTCCGAGGCGGGCAATCGCCGACTTGAGCGGCGCCTCGCCGGCGCCGCAAAAGGTCTCGCTCATCACCAGCTCGGCCAGCGGCAGGCGCTTGCCCCAGCCATGCGCCTCGAGGTCCGGCCTCGGCGCGAATTCCGAAACACGGCCGACGCAGAGATAGGCAACCGGCGTGACGTGCTCGGGGATCGACAGGAGCCGCTTCAGCGCTTCCGTTTCGATGATGCTCACCCAGCCGACGCCGACACCTTCCGCCCGCGCCGCCAGCCAGAAGTTCTGCACCGCGCAGACGGTGCTGTAGAGGTCCATTTCCGGGTTGTGCCAGCGCCCGAGCGGCGAGTTCCTTGAACGCTGCCGGTCGCAGGTGATGCAGAGATTGAGCGCGCTTTCGCAGATGCCCTCGAGCTTCAGCTTGCGGTAGAGGGCCTGCCGCTCCGCCTCGATCGCCGGCAATTCCTGCTCGCGCGCGGCAAGGAACAGGTCGCGCACCTGCCGCCGCCTTGTCACATCGCGGATAACGATGAAATTCCAGGGCTGCATGTAGCCGACCGACGGCGCGTGATGGGCGGCCGTCAGCAGCCGCGCCAGAACGGCATCGTCGATACCGTCGGCAACGAAATGGCTGCGCACGTCGCGCCGGGTGAACATCGCCCGATAGACGGCATCGCGCGCCAATTGGTCAAAGTCATCGCCGCCCATGGCGGCCGCTTGTGCCTGCATCGCTTGTCCCTTGCGACAGCAGTCCTCCGCCTGACCATGCGGAAGACCATGTCTGCCGGGCCGGTCTTCTGGCTCGGGATCGACCCACGTCCGGCGCCTTCCCGTCTAGGACAGTGGCTTTTGCCGGCGCGGTCCCCCTCACAGCGTTGGGCACGCCACGGAGTTCAACCGTGTTCCCGATTCTCCCGCCTCGCGGGCACCAGGCAGCAGTCCGACCTTATCGCGAAGCAGAGGCCGCGCCAATGCCGCCAGCGACACTATCGGGCGCAATTTTCCCCAGCCATTCGGCCATCAAACATGGTCATCCGGGCCACGCGTGCCTAGATTAGGCGCCATGACCACCCGTCTCTACACCCATCCGGTATTCTTGGAACACCTCACGCCGCCCGGCCACCCTGAAAGGCCGGACCGTTTGCGCGCCATCGAGCGCGTGCTGGATGACGAGGCTTTTTCGGCTCTCGACCGCGTCAAGGCGCCGGAAGGCGACGAGGCGACCATCCTCTACGCGCATCCGGAAGATTTTGTTGCCCGCATCCGCGCGGCCATTCCCGCAAGCGGTATCGTCTCCATCGACGCCGACACCAGCGCCAGCCCGAAGAGCTGGCAGGCCGCGGTGACGGCGATCGGTGCCGCCAACGCGGCGATAGACGATGTCTTCGAAGGCCGCGCCGCCAATGCCTTCGTCGCCGCGCGCCCGCCCGGCCACCACGCCGAAAAGACCACCGCGATGGGCTTTTGCCTGTTCAACACCGCGGCGATCGCCGCCCGTCATGCACAGAAGAAGCATCAGGCCGAGCGCGTCGCCATCGTCGATTGGGACGTCCACCACGGCAACGGCACGCAGGACATCTTCTGGGACGATCCGTCGGTGCTTTATTGCTCGACGCACCAGATGCCGCTCTATCCGGGCACCGGCGCGAAAAGCGAAACCGGCGCCGGCAACATCGTCAACGCGCCGCTGGCACCCCGCACCGGCAGCGAGCTGTTCCGCGACGCCTTCCTTTCGCGCGTGCTGCCGTCGATCGACGCGTTCGCGCCGGACCTGATCATCATTTCCGCCGGCTTCGATGCGCACCATCGCGATCCGCTCGCCGAGATCAACCTGACCGAGGACGATTTCGATTGGGCAACCGGCCAGTTGATGGAGCGCGCCGGGCGCCATAGCGGCAACCGGCTCGTCAGCCTGCTGGAGGGCGGCTACGATCTGCAGGGACTGGCATTTTCGGTCGCCGCCCATGTCGGGCGGCTGATGAAAGGATAAATGATGGCTGATGAAGCTAACCAAGACGTCAAAACGATGAGCTTCGAACAGGCGCTCGACGCGCTGGAGAAGATCGTCGATGATCTGGAGCGCGGCGACGTCCCGCTCGACCAGTCCATCCGGATCTACGAGCGCGGCGAGGCGCTGAAGGCGCATTGCGACCGGTTGCTCAAGGCGGCCGAGGACAAAGTCGAGAAGATCAGGCTTTCGCGCGACGGCAAGCCGGTTGGAACGGAGCCGCTCGACGCCGAGTAAGGTGTGTTGCAAGGAGTTCAAGCATGTGCCGAAACATCAAGACCCTGTTCAACTTCGAACCGCCGGCAACCGACGACGAGGTCCATGATGCAGCCCTGCAGTTCGTGCGCAAGCTGAGCGGCTCGACCAAGCCCTCCAAGCGCAACGAGCACGCCTTCCACCATGCCGTCGAGGCGATTGCCGCCGCGGCGCGCGAACTGCTCGATTCGATGGAAACCACCCAGCATCCGCGCAATCGCGAGGAAGAGGCGGCCAAGGCGAAAGCCAGATCCGCGCTCCGCTTCGCCTGAGACCTGCCATGAGCTTCTTTCCAGGCAACGATCCCGAGGCCGGCGACGCCTTCGCCTGCGACCAGATCGAATTGATGGTGATCCCCAACGCCAAGGACATCGGCGGCTTCGAGGTCCGCCGCGCCTTGCCGACCGCAAAACGCAGGCTGGTCGGACCGTTCATCTTCTTCGACCGCATGGGGCCGGCCATCCTGCGCGCCGGCCATGCGATCGACGTGCGCCCGCATCCGCATATCGGGCTTTCCACCGTCACCTATCTGTTCGACGGCAAGATCCGGCACCGCGACTCGCTCGGCACCGAAATGGTGATCGCGCCAGGCGATGTGAACCTGATGACCGCCGGCCGCGGCATCGTCCACTCCGAGCGCACGCCGGAAGAGCTGCGCGGCGCGCCGATGTCGGTCTCCGGCTTGCAGACCTGGCTCGCCTTGCCCGACGGCAAGGAGGAGATCGCCCCGGTCTTCGCCAACACATCGGTGATCCGCCTGCCCGAGATCGACGCCGAAGGCGTCAGCGGCCGCGTCGTCATCGGCGAATTTTCCGGGCTGCGCTCGCCGGTCGCGACCGCATCGGACACGCTTTATGCCGATCTGCGGCTGGCGGCGGGCGCCAGCGTGAAAATCCCCGCCGATGCCGAGGAACGCGCCATCTATACGCTGGAGGGCGAGGTCTCGATTGCCGGCGATCATTTTCCGGCGGAGCGGCTTCTGGTGTTCAAACCGGGCGAGGAGATCGTCGTTTCGTCCGAACGGGGCGCGCATTTCATGCTGTTCGGCGGAGCGTCGCTGGGCTCCAAGCGTTATATATGGTGGAATTTCGTTTCGTCCTCGAAAGAACGCATCGAGCAGGCCAAGGAAGAATGGAAGACAGGCCGCTTCGATATCGTTCCTGGCGATGAGGAAGAATTCATCCCGTTGCCGGAAGGTTAGAACTGGATGGACATCCTGCGCCAACCGCGTCACTGACACGCATTTACATTCGCTCGCCAGCGGCATATTTCGCGCATGATCAAGGCGCATATTTGTGAAAGTTGGAGCAATTCCAGGAAAAATGTGAAACGGTTTTCCGTCCGGAATTGCGTGGAACAGGGAGCAATTCCAGGAAAAGTGTGAAGCGGTTTTCCGTCCGGAATTGCGTGAAACAGAAAAGACAGAGCGGTCCCGTGAAACGGTTAACCGCTCCCAAAGATCTCAGCAGGCCGCCAAAGAGTGAACCCGAAGCCCGATACGCCACTTCTCGACAAGGTCCGCATCCCTGCGGATTTGCGGGCGCTCGACGAAAGCGAGCTGCCGCAGCTGGCGACCGAGCTGCGCGCCGAACTGATCGACGCCGTTTCGCACACCGGCGGCCATCTCGGCGCCGGCCTTGGCGTGGTCGAGCTGACGGTCGCGCTGCACTATGTCTTCAACACGCCGGAAGACCGGCTGATCTGGGATGTCGGCCACCAGGCTTATCCGCACAAGATCCTGACCGGCCGCCGCGACCGCATCCGCACGCTGCGCCAGGAGGGTGGCCTCTCCGGCTTTACGCGGCGAGCCGAGAGCGAATACGACCCCTTCGGCGCCGCACACTCCTCGACCTCGATTTCCGCCGGTCTCGGCATGGCCATGGGCCGCGATCTGTCGGGCGGCCGCAACAATGTCATCGCGGTGATTGGCGACGGAGCGATGTCGGCCGGCATGGCCTATGAGGCGATGAACAACGCCGGCGCGCTCGACGCCCGTCTGATCGTCATCCTCAACGACAACGACATGTCGATCGCGCCGCCGACCGGCGCGATGAGCGCCTATCTGGCGAGGCTCGCCTCCGGCAAGACCTATCTCGGCCTGCGCGATTTCGGCAAGAAGCTGACCTCCTATTTCGGCAAGCGCGCCGACAGTGCCATCACCCGGGCGGTCGAGCACGCGCGCGGTTACGTCACCGGCGGCACGCTGTTCGAGGAGATGGGATTTTTCCACATCGGCCCGATCGACGGACACAATCTGGAGCATCTGATCCCGGTGCTGAAGAATGTTCGCGACAATGCCGACGGCCCGGTGCTGATCCATGTCGTGACCCAGAAGGGCAAGGGCTACGCGCCGGCGGAAGCCGCCGCCGACAAATATCACGGCGTCAACAAGTTCGACGTCATCACCGGCGCGCAGGCCAAGGCGCCGGCCAACGCGCCGAGCTACACCAAGGTCTTCGCCGAAAGCCTGATCCAGGAGGCCCGCGAGGACGACCGCATCGTGGCGATCACCGCCGCCATGCCGAGCGGCACCGGCCTCGACCTCTTCGGCGAGGTGTTCCCGGCCAGAACCTTCGATGTCGGCATCGCCGAGCAGCATGCGGTGACCTTCGCCGCCGGCTTGGCCACCGAGGGCTACAAGCCCTTCGCTGCCATCTATTCAACCTTCCTGCAGCGCGCCTACGACCAGGTCGTGCATGACGTGGCGATCCAGAAACTGCCGGTGCGCTTCCCGATCGACCGCGCCGGCTTCGTCGGCGCCGACGGCGCCACCCATTGCGGCGCCTTCGACACGACCTTCCTGGCTTCTCTGCCCGGCTTCGTCGTCATGGCCGCCGCCGACGAAGCGGAACTGCGCCATATGGTGCGCACCGCCGCTTCTTATGACGGCGGCCCGATCGCTTTCCGCTATCCGCGCGGCAACGGCGTCGGCGTCGACATGCCGGAGCGCGGCTCGGTGCTCGAAATCGGCAAGGGACGGATCCTGAAGGAAGGGACCAAGGTGGCGCTGCTTTCCTTCGGCACGCGGCTGCAGGATTGCCTGATGGCAGCGGAGGAGCTCGGCGCGGCCGGCCTCTCCACCACCGTTGCCGACGCCCGCTTCGCCAAGCCGCTGGACGAGGATCTCATCCGCCGCCTCGCGCGCTCGCATGAGGTTCTGGTGACGGTGGAGGAGGGCGCTGTCGGCGGCTTCGCCAGCCATGTGCTGCATTTCCTCGCCCATGAAGGCCTGCTGGAAAATGGCCTCAAGGTCCGCCCGCTGATCTTGCCCGACGAGTTCACCGATCACGCCAAGCCGGAAAAAATGTATGCCGACGCGGGCCTCGACGCGGCCGGCATCGTGGGCACGGTCTTTGCCGCGCTCGGCCACGGCGTGCAGGCGCAGCGCGCCTGAATCTAATTCTCAACGCGCTGAATCTGTTTGCCGGCTTTGGAAGCAATCCCAGCGAAAGTGCACGGCGGTTTTGCGTCCGGAATTGCGTTAAACCAGAAATCGTAACTCATTGTTAACGCTTCCGTTTGGCGGTTCGGTTACCCTGTCTTTTGGTCGATTTTCAACGGCGCCCTGCTAAGACCTTGGTCCTTAGGCGGGGATAAGAACAATGAAATCGTTCCTAAGTGGCATGGCCCTTGCGATGGCCATGGCCGCGCCGGCGGCAGCCGAAACGCGTTACGATCGCAACCTCGAGAAAGCGGTGGTCGAGATCGTTGCCGGCAAGATGGGCGATATCCGGGGCGGTTTCTCCTATAAGCAGGTCGCTCAACTGGTTGTGCTGCCGGAAGCGGCGCCGGCTGCGCCCGCTCCGGTCGAGCCGCGCAAGCAGGCCTCCAACAATGACGGCCTGATGCCGGCCGTCGAGCGCCCGGTCTCGCAGACGGTCTTCTAAAACCACATATCGCGCACGCAGCGGCTGTCGCGTGGCAGATCGTCGAACGTGTCGAGACCGTCGAAATGGTTGATCGGCAGATCGGCGACGGCCTCCGGCGGCGCCAGCCTGACATTGACGGCGATGCGCGTACGGCCGCTCGAACTGGACCGCAAGCCGCGCCAGGCAAGTACGCAGGCACATTTCGGACAGAACAATATCTCGAGCGCGGGTTCGGCCACTTCGGCGCGCGTATAGGAACGCATCGGACCTGTGATGTGGATGCGCTCGTCGGCATAATCGTAGGCCCAGAGCGTGCCGTAGCGGCGGCAAAGCGTGCAATTGCAGGCCGTGATCGATCCCGGATCGCCTTCCAGGGTCCAGTGCGCGGCGCCGCAATGGCAGGTTCCCTTGAGCATTGCCTCCTCCTCAGGTTGGATGAAGGCCCGCATTCTGCCGCGCCGCGCGCCATATTCAACAGGCTCCCATTGCCTTCGCGTCCGGCTTTCGCCAATGAAGGCCAATGAACTCTCCTTTGCCAGCCGGCGCGCGCCTCCGGCTCGACGAACTGCTCGTCGGGCGCGGCCTGTTCGCCAGCCGTTCGCGCGCCCGCGACGCGATCGAGCGCGGCACGGTCAGCGTTGACGGCAGCGCTGCCCGCAAGCCCGGACAGTCCGTCGCGCCGGACTGCCGCGTCGCCATCGACGATCCGGCGCAGGCCTATGTGTCGCGCGCGGCGCTGAAGCTGATTGCCGGCCTCGACCGTTTCGGGCTCGATCCTTCGGGGAGCGAGGCGCTCGATATAGGCGCCTCGACCGGCGGCTTCACTCAGGTGCTGCTCGAACGCGGCGCCGCCCATGTCACGGCGATCGATGTCGGCCATGGCCAGATGCATCCCGATATTGCCGGAGATTCGCGCGTGATGATGATCGAGGGGCTGAACGCCCGCGATTTGACGACTGCCGATCTCGGCGGCCGTATCCCGGATTTCCTGGTCTGCGATGTCAGCTTCATTTCTCTGAAACTGGCGCTGCCGCCGGCGCTTGCGTTGGCGGGCGAGGGCGCTAGGGCGCTGCTTCTGGTCAAGCCGCAGTTCGAGGCCGGCCGCGAGGCGATCGGCAAGGGCGGGCTGCTCAGGGATCCAAGCGATGCCGAACGCATTGCCGCAAGTCTGCGCGACTGGCTTTCCGGCATACCGGGCTGGCGCGTGCTTGGGCTGCATCCGTCGCCGATCGAAGGCGGCGACGGCAATCGCGAGTTCCTGCTCGCCGCGATCAAGGATGCGGGATCGAAATGAGCGCGCGCTTCACCATCACCAGGCTTGGCGCTCAGGGCGACGGCATCGCCGGCGCCGATGGAGGCGAGGTGTTCATCCCGTTCACGCTGCCGGGCGAGACGGTCACCGCGGCACGCCAAAAGGACCGCGCGACGCTTATGTCGGTTCTGGAGGCCTCGCCGCTCCGGGTCGATCCGGCCTGCCGCCATTTCACCGAATGCGGCGGCTGCGCGCTGCAGCATTTCGAGGCCGGGGCCTATCGCCAGTGGAAGCGCGAGCGGGTAGTGCAGGCGCTGAAGGCCAAGGGCATCGCCGGCGAGATCGACGCGCTGGTGCCTTGCTCGCCGCAGACCCGCCGCCGCGTTGTCTTCAGCGCAAGGCGTAGCGAGGCCGGCATGCTGCTCGGCTTCGTGCGCGCACATTCCTCCGAAATCATCCCGATCGAGGAATGCCCGATCTCGCTGCCGGTGGTCGTTGCGTCGCTCGATCGCTTGCGGAGGCTGGCCGATCTGGTTTGCGCCACACCCAAAGCCTTCCACATGACGGTCACCGTCACCGCGTCCGGACTGGACGTCGCCGTCCAGGATGCCGGCACGCTCGGCGAGAACCAGCGCCGCATCGCCTCCAATTTCGTGATGGCCGAGGGTTTGGCGAGGCTTTCCGTCGACGGCGAGGTCATCGTCGAGCCGAAAAAGCCGGTGGTGCAATTCGGGCCGGTCGCCGTCGCCGTGCCGTCCGGCGCCTTCCTGCAGGCGACGGAGGCAGCCGAGCAGACGATGGCTGGTCTCGTCGGCCAGCATCTGTCGCGGGCCAAAAAGGTCGCCGACCTCTTCGCCGGCTGCGGCAGCTTCGCGCTCAGGCTCGCGGCTAGGTCCGAGGTTCATGCCGTGGAGGGCGACGCGCCGGCGCTTGCGGCGCTCGACCGCGCCTTCCGCTTCGCCAGCGGCCTGAAGCGGGTGACCAGCGAGCGCCGCGACCTCTTCCGCCGGCCGCTGACCTTCAAGGAACTGAACGGCTTCGACGGACTCGTCTTCGACCCGCCGCGCGCCGGCGCCGAGGACCAGTCGAAGCAGATCGCCCGCTCGGACGTGCCGCTTGTCGCTGCCGTGTCCTGCAATCCGGTGACGCTGGCGCGGGACCTGCGCATCCTCCTCGACGGCGGCTATCAGTTGAGGAGCGTGACGCCGATCGACCAGTTCCTGTGGTCGCCGCATGTCGAGGCGGTCGCGCTGCTGGAGAAGCCGAGACGACGCCGGTAGTCCACAACCGGGTCCGCAGGACGTTTTGTGAAGCCTCTGTTCTTTCGACGAAATTGCGCCCTAAAGCCGCCTTTTTGCGGGGCCTTAATTTCGCGCTGTAGGGAAACATTCCTGCCTCCCCGGCGTTAATGTTCCGAACGGATGGCGGACAACGGACGGCGCATTGCGATGCAAACGCTTCAGAAATTTATCGGCCTCATCGTCGTTCTTGTCGTGTTAACCGTCGCGTCCGCGACGGGAGTGCTTGCGCAAGAGCAAAAACGCCTCGCCTTCGTCATCGGCAATGCCGCGTATTCGTCAGGCGAACTGGCGATCCCGGCGAATGACGCCGGGCTGATCGGACAGACCTTGCAAGCGGCCGGGTTCGACGTGGTCGGGGCGCGCGATGTCGACCAGGAATCGCTGCGCGGCGCCTTCCGCGATTTCCTTGCCAAGGTTTCGGCCGCCGGCCCCGACGCGGTCGTTTTCGTCTACCTTGCCGGCCACGGCGCCCAGTTCGAAGGCGAGAACTATTTCCTGCCGGTCGACGCCAACATCGCCAATCCCGCCGATGTGCCGATCCAGGCCATTCGGGTCTCCGACCTCACCCGGCCGCTTGCCGCGCTGCCGACGAAGGTCAACATCGTGGTGCTCGACGCGGCGCGGCCGAATGCCTTCCCGCAGACGAAACAGCCGCTGGCCGGCGGCCTCGCGCTGGTCGATCCCGACCCGAACATGCTGATTGCCTTCAATGCCGCGCCGGGTACCGTCGCGCCGGAGGGCAAGGGACCTTACGGCGCCTATGCCCAGGCGCTGGCCGAGATGATGCGCGAGGGCGGCCTGCCGCTCGAGGATGTGTTCGACCGCACGCGCCTGCGCGTCAACGAGGTGACGGAAGGCGCCGAGGTGCCTTGGGACGCCTCGAAGATCAGCGCGCCCTTCGTCTTCTTCGACCGCGCGCCGGATGCGCCGGCACCCAAGGTTTCCGAGGCCGAATCCCAAGCCAACCGGACAAGGGAAATTCGCGACTTTGATGCCCGCGACGCCTATGTCGCGGCGCTCGACCGCGACACGCTGCGCGGCTACCAGGATTTCCTGGTCGCTTATCCGCACGATCCGATGGCCAAGCGGGTGCGCGCCATCATCGCCGCGCGGCGGGAGGCGATCACCTGGCGTGAGACCTGGATGCAGGACACGCCGGAAGCCTACTGGTCCTACCTCGAGCGCTATCCGCACGGGCCGCATGCCTGGGACGCGCGGCGCCGGCTGAGACATTTCGATGCCGAGCTCGAGCCGCCGCTGAGCTTCACCGTTATCATCTACGATGTGCCACCGCCACCGCCGGAGGAGATCGTCTATGTCGATCGCCCGGTGCTCTATTTCGACGACCCCGATTTCGACTTCGAACCGCCGCCGCCGGTCACAATCATCTTCCTGCCGCCACCGCCGCCGGATTTCATCGTGCTGCCGCCGCCGCGGCCGCCGGTCGAGGTCTTTGTTTTGCCGGTGCCGGTCTTCGTGCCCGTGCCCGTATGGGTCAGGCCGCCGCATGACATCGTGCCGCCGCGGGACAACATCATCTTCAACAACATCCACAACGCGACGGTCATAAATAACACGGTGATCAACAACGAGATCACCAATCAGGCCGTACAGCCAAGCGGCAATGCCGAGGGCGGCCTCACCACTCGCCAGAAAATGACTGGAGCTGCCGTCGGCACCGGTGCGGCGCTGGCGGCCAGGGTCGCGCTACCGCCGGTGCTGAAAAAGAGGGCGGCCGCGACCGGTCGCGCCCAGTTCAATCAGGAGCAGAGCGGCTTGCCGCTGAAGCCCGGCCAGCGCGCTATCCAGGGTCAGCAGCCTGGTGCCACGACTCCGCAGTCGGAGGTCCCCTCCACAACCCGCAAGCTCTCAACCGACCACGCCTTGCCGGGAGCCGATGGCAAAACGCTGCCGCTCGTCAACGGCAAACCGGTGCTCGACGGCCGGAATTTGCCAGGCAACAAGTCCAGGAAGCAGTTCGGCAAGCAAGGCATTGTAGGCGGCAACCAGGAGGCGACGGGAAATCCCGGCGCCGCGACCGGAGAGCAGGGCAGCGGTCAGCAGAAGGGCAAGAAATTGCGCAGGCTGCCCACCGTCAACGGCATGCCGGCCGACAATGGCCAGAGCGCCCAGCAGAGATTCGGGAAGAACAATCCGAACATACCGTCCGGCAAACCCAAGAAGCTGACGCGCAGGGATTTGTCCGCCGGCCAGTCCATTGTCGAACCGGGCGATCAGGGCTCGGCCAACCGCGACAATAAGAGCAGGAAGTTCCGCAGACTGCCGACCGTCAACGGCGAGCCGGCCGACAACGGGCCGAGCGTGCAGAAGCGGCTTAGGAGGAACAATCCGGACATGTTCTTCGACCAGAGCCAGGGCTCGGTCGACGGGAACGTGAAGAACAGGAAGTTCCGCAGGCTGCCGACCGTCAACGGTGAGCCGGCCGACAACGGGCCGAGCATTCAGAAGCGGCTAAGGAGGAACAATCCGTCCGTGTTCTCCGACGAAAATCAGGGCTCGGCCGGCGGGAACGACCGGAGCAGGAAGTTCCGCAGGCTGCAGAACGAAGAAGGTTCCGGCGGCGCGGGGGTCGACGTCCAGCGCAACTTCAAGGTCAACAGGCCGAACGAGAATGCGCAGCGCCAGTTCAGGCAGGAAAGGCCGAGCGAGCAGATGCTCCGGCCGCAGAGATCGGAGCCGAAGCCGGAATTCCGCGCTGAGCCGAGACCGCAGATGCAAGAGCGGCGTGTCCCGCAGGAGCAGCCGCAGCCGCAGTTCAAGAAGAAGCGGTCTTGCGGACAGCCGGACGAACCGGCTTGCCAGCAATAGGCGTCGAGCAGCTATTCATGGGCCGGACTTCCGGCCCATGAATTGGTAAGGCAGGGGTATCTGTGGACAGACCCGTAAAGGCTGGTCCGCTCCAGGCTATGCGGGCCGCTCAGCCTACGAGCCTGGCGGCATTCGTCAGGTCTTCGGCGTGCCGCCGCGCTGGTTGATCGACACCCAGATATTCGGGTTCTGCTGCGACTGACGCTTCAGGAAATAATAGCCGGTCGCGTTCCAGGGCCGGACTTCGTCGACCAGATTGTCGAGGACGAGATCGCCCTTGTCGGTCTTCACCGTCAGGATGGTGTGCCCTCCATTGTTCAGGTCGCGCACCACCGTCATCAGCAGCGCTTGCCGCGGAAATCCCGCCTCCAGGAGAAGCTTGCGCTTGTAGAGCGCGTAGATCTTGCAGTCGCCCTTGCCATCCACCGGATAGTCCCAGTGGTCCATCATCGTGCCCCAGTGATCGTAGTTGCTGACGGGCTTGATGGCGCGGTTCGCCTTCTGGTTTATGCGCTTGAGGGTGCGCATGTTCTGCGCGGTCAGCTTGACGTTCGCGGCCTGCAGGGCAGGCACCTTGCACTCTTTCGGCCTGCGATGGCAGAAATCGAGCCAGCCGTAGGGAACGCTGGTGCGCCCTCCAACCGAGACGGAGCGAACCCCGTCCGCGGAGGGCTGCGTCGATGGCCGCTTGAACAAGGTCGACTGCGCCGCCGCTGTGTCGACGCACAGCGATGCCGCGCCGATCAACGAGAAAAGGCCAAGCAGGAAAGAAGAGGTCAGGACGCCAAGGGAACGCTGCACTGCCAACACCACCGCAACGAGAAGATTGCTGCCAAGTTAATGCGGAAACGGCGGCCCAAGCAATTGAACATTTAATAATTTGCTAACACGATCGTGTTCGCATCCGGCGGGTAGCTACGCCTCTTGCACGCCACTATGCCCCGCAGCCCGAGCAGCTTTGATGAGTTTGCGGTCGAAGGTCGCAAACCCCGAGCAATGCGCAGACTTGCCGAGATGCAGCGCATCCGCGAAGTCCATCCCTGCCTCAGCCAGGTCAAGCGCGGAGGAGACAAGCGCGGCCTCTTCCATCTCCACTGTGGAAAGCCCGCCGAACGCCCGCAGCGCCCTGACGACTTCGGCCTGGCCGTAGCCATAGGCGCTGCGCAGCACCCACTCAGCCTCCAGGATCACGGTGACGGCGACAAACACAGCTTGACCATCGATCAGCCGCCGGGATCGCGGGGACTGTTCGGGATGGTCGTTCGTCAGGTATCTGACGACAAGGTTGGTATCAATCGCGAGCATGGCGCCGCCGCGCTTCAGCAAGGACGCTCGCGTCCATCTCTTCCAGTGTCTTCGGCTTGCCGCTGTGCGGCAGCACACCAAACACGTCTTCCGGCCGCGTCGGGGTAAAGGCCGGCGCTGGTTTCAGAAGAACACCCTCGGGTGTGTCTTCGACCTGCAGACGCGTGCCGGCGCCCCAGTCCCTCCGTTTCCGGATCGCGCTGGGGAGGATCACTTGTCCCTTGGTCGAGACGGTGGTTATGAGTTTTTCGGCGCCAGCCATCGTAGCTTACCGTGTGTAAGATAAAGGTAAGATACTCTAGCTGCGGGTGCTGTTCAAGCCTGCCGGATTGGGCGTCCTCAAACCCTTGTGCCGCCCACCGTCATCTGGTTCATCCTCAGATGCGGCTGGCCGACGCCGACCGGCACGCCCTGTCCGGCCTTGCCGCACATGCCGATGCCGTTGTCGAGCTTCATGTCGTTGCCGATCATGCTGACGCGGTGCATGGCGTCGGGGCCGTTGCCGATCAGCATCGCGCCCTTGATCGGCTGCGTCACCTTGCCGTTCTCGATCATGTAGGCCTCGGTGCAGCCGAACACGAATTTGCCCGACGTGATGTCGACCTGGCCGCCGCCGAAGGAGACGGCATAGATGCCGTTCTTGACCGAGGCGATGATCTCTTCCGGCGGCGTGTCGCCCGAGGTCATGTAGGTGTTGGTCATGCGCGGCATCGGCTGATGCGCATAGCCCTCGCGCCGGCCGTTGCCGGTCGCCTTCATGCCCATCAGGCGGGCGTTCTGGCGGTCCTGCATGTAGCCGACCAGTATGCCGTCTTCGATCAGCACGTTGCGCGCCGAAGGCGTGCCTTCGTCGTCGACGGTCAGCGAGCCGCGCCGCTCGGCGATCGTGCCGTCATCGACCACGGTGACACCCTTTGCCGCAACCTGCTGGCCCATCAGGCCGGCAAAGGCCGACGTCTTCTTGCGGTTGAAGTCGCCTTCCAGCCCGTGGCCGACCGCCTCGTGCAGCATCACGCCCGGCCAGCCGCTGGAAAGCACGATATCGAAGGTGCCGGCGGGCGCCGGAACCGCCTCGAGATTGACCAGCGCCTGCCTGAGCGCCTCGCTTGCGGCATGCTTCCAGCTTTCCTCGGTCAGGAACTCGCCAAAACTCTTGCGGCCGCCCATGCCGTAGGAGCCGCTCTCCTGGCGATCGCCATCGCCGACCACCACCGAGACGTTGACCCTGACCAGCGGGCGGATGTCTCGCACCATCTGGCCGTCGCCGCGCATGATCTCGACATGCTGCCAGGAGGCGGCGAGCGAGGCAGTCACTTGGCGCACGCGAGGATCGGCGGCGCGCAGCCAGGCGTCGATCTCCTGCAAAAGCTTCGCCTTGGCCTCGAAGGAAGGCGAGGGGATGGGGTTCTCGTCGCCATAGAGGTGGCGGTTGGTACGGGCAGGCGCAGCGGCGAGTGTTCCGGAATAGCCGCCCTTGACCGCCGAGACGGCGTCGGCCGCGCGCAGCAGCGAGACTTCGGAAAGATCGCTTGAGTGGGCATAGCCGCTGGCCTCGCCCGCGACGGCGCGTAAGCCGAAACCCTGGTCGGTGTTGAAATTGGCCGTCTTCAGCCGGCCGTTGTCGAACATCAGCGCTTCGCTCTCGCTGTATTCGAGGAAAAGCTCGCCGTCGTCGGCGCCTTTGATCGTGTCGGCGACGATCTCTTTGACGCGATCGTCGGAAATGTCGAATTGGCCGATCAGGCTGTTCATGGCAGGGCTGTCCGCTGGCGGTTTCGTCATCTCCCCGATGTAGGGGCGAAGACAGGTCAAGACAATCGGCGGCGTTCACACGGGATCGTCATCGCCGCGGGTCGCGGGCAACCGCCGCCACGGCTCAGGGCAGGGCGGCGAAGCCTTCGGCGAACCCCTTGAGATCGACCGGAATGCCGATGCCTTCCTCGGGCGTCTGGAAGACGATGAAGGTGGCCGACGTGCCGGTCTTCAGCGTGTCGAGCAGCGGCTTCTCCAGGATCACCTCGGCATAGCAGCCGTCCTGGAAGCAGCGCACGAAATAGGCGCGGCCGATATCCTTGCCGTCGACATTGAGGCCAAGCCCGTTAGGCAAGAGCACGCCGAGTGGCGCCAGCACCCGCAGAATCTCGGCCTTGTTGTCAGCCGTGCGCAGCACGACCACCGAAAGCCCCATTTCCGGACGGTCCTCGGCGACGACGTTCTGCATCATCACGCATTGCTCGGAAGTCGCGCCGGCCGGCGTGTCGCAAATGATTGACCACGCGCCATGCGTCGACTTGACCGTGCCGCTCGGCGGCGCGGCGGTCTGAGGTGCCGCGGCGTTGGCCGCGCCGGTCAGGCTGGCGCCAAGCAAGGCGGCAAGGAAGACGACCTTCGTCAGGGGTCTCGAAAGCCAGGAAGTCATGACGGCTCCATTGCGAATCACGGCACTTTAAGCCGCGCCAAGGCCAAGTAAAGGACGAGACCGTCGCCGGCCCGTCCCGATACCGGCAATTACGCGCTTTTCCAGAGCAAATTCGCCCGAATTGCGACCGTCCGGCGCGCGGCGCGGCGATGGCCGAGGATGCCCCTCGGGTTGCGCGCAAAAATGCCGCACGGTTTCGCCCGCTCCTTCCTTGCGGAGGGAAATAGAGTATGGTTTGAACCACCTTAGGACAGACCGGGATTCCCAATCCCGGCGTCGTTCGTTATTGGTGCGATCCAATCGCAGGAAGTGGGAGACGAGAGGGCGATGAGAAAATTCATGGCAGGCGCCAGGTTTCTGGCAGGTGCTGCGGCCGCGGGCGCGCTCCTCTCCGGCACATCCGCCCACGCGGATCAGCCCAAGCCATGGGAGACCAGCTTCCAGGCGCCCGCGACCGATATGATGCGGCAGATCGAATGGTTCGGGAACTACACCTTCGTCTTCATCGTGGTGATCACCCTTCTGGTGCTGTTTCTGCTGGCCTATTGCATCCTGCGGTTCCGCGCGAGCGCCAACCCTGTGCCTTCGAGGACCAGCCACAACACGCTGATCGAGGTGATCTGGACTGTCGGGCCGGTCGTCGTGCTGTTGCTCATCGCCATTCCCTCGTTCCAGTTGCTCACCGCGCAGTACACGCCGCCGGAAGAAGCCAATCTCACCGTCAAGGCGACCGGCAACCAGTGGAACTGGGATTACGAATACCAGGTCGACAAGAGCTTCTCCTTCAACTCGGCGGTTCTTCAGGATGCTGACCGCGCCAAGGCCGGCAAGGAAGACCGCAACCTCTACCCGCGCCTGCTCGCCGTCGACAACGAACTGGTGGTGCCGGTCAACACCACGACCCGCGTGCTGATCACGGCCACCGACGTCATTCACTCCTTCGCGGTGCCGTCCTTCGGCATCAAGATGGACGCCGTGCCCGGCCGCACCAACGAGACCTGGTTCAAGGCGGAGAAGGAAGGCCTCTATTACGGCCAGTGCTCGCAGCTCTGCGGCAAGGATCACGCCTTCATGCCGATCGCGGTTCGCGTCGTGTCCGACGCGCAGTTCAAGACCTGGCTGGAGACGGCCAAGACCGACGTGCCGGCTGCCAACAAGGCGCTGATGGCCGAGATCGATGGTACCAACAAGGTAGCGGCCGCCGGCAACTGACGCCGCGGGTTAGCAAGATTTAGGGAACGGAGCGGAATATGGCAGAGGCTGCAGCTCACGACCACCACGACCACAGGCCGCATGGCTGGGTCCGCTGGGTGTACTCGACCAACCACAAGGACATCGGCACGCTCTACCTGATCTTCGCGATCATCGCCGGCATTATCGGCGGCGCGCTTTCGGTTGCCATCCGCATGGAGCTGCAGGAGCCGGGCATCCAGATCTTCAGCGGTCTGGCGCAGATGGTCTATGGCATGCAGGGCGATGCCGCCATCGACGGCGGCAAGAGCATGTACAACGCCTTCGGCGCCGCGCACGGCCTGATCATGATCTTCTTCATGGTGATGCCGGCCTTGATCGGCGGCTTCGCCAACTGGATGGTGCCGATCATGATCGGTGCGCCGGACATGGCCTTCCCGCGCATGAACAACATCTCCTTCTGGCTGTTGCCGCCGGCCTTCATCCTGCTGCTTAGCTCGATGTTTATGCCGAGCTCGCCCGGCGCCTTCGGCCCCGGCGGCGGCTGGACGATCTATCCGCCGCTTTCGACGGCCGGATCGCCGGGCCCTGCGATGGACCTTGCGATTCTCTCGATCCACATCGCCGGCGCCTCCTCGATCCTCGGCGCGATCAATTTCATCACCACCATCTTCAACATGCGCGCCCCCGGCATGACGATGCACAAGATGCCGCTGTTCGCCTGGGCGGTGCTGATCACGGCCTTCCTGCTGCTCTTGTCGCTGCCGGTTCTGGCCGGCGGCATCACCATGCTTCTCACCGACCGCAACTTCGGCACCTCCTTCTTCGTGCCGGACAATGGCGGTGATCCGCTGCTCTTCCAGCACCTGTTCTGGTTCTTCGGTCATCCGGAGGTCTACATCCTGATCCTGCCGGGCTTCGGCATCATCAGCCACATCGTCTCGACCTTCTCGAAGAAGCCGGTCTTCGGCTATCTCGGCATGGCTTACGCCATGGTCGCGATCGGCGCCGTCGGCTTCATCGTCTGGGCGCACCATATGTACACGACCGGTCTGTCGCTCGACACGCAGCGCTATTTCGTGTTCGCCACCATGGTCATCGCGGTGCCGACCGGCGTGAAGATCTTCTCGTGGATCGCCACCATGTGGGGCGGCTCGATCTCCTTCAAGCCGCCGATGCTGTGGGCGCTGGGCTTCATCTTCCTGTTCACGATCGGTGGCGTCACCGGCGTCCAATTGGCCAATGCCGGCCTCGACCGCTCTCTGCACGACACCTATTTCGTGATCGCCCACTTCCACTACGTGCTGTCGCTGGGTGCGGTGTTTGCCATCTTCGCCGGCTGGTACTACTGGTTCCCGAAGATGACCGGCTACATGTACTCGCCGGTGATCGCCAACACCCACTTCTGGGTCACCTTCGTCGGCGTCAACCTGATCTTCTTCCCGCAGCACTTCCTCGGCCTCGCCGGCATGCCGCGCCGCACCGTCGACTATCCGGATGCGTTCGCCGGCTGGAACATGGTCTCGTCCTACGGCTCCTACATCGCGGCCGTCGGCGTTGCGATCTTCCTCTACGGCGTGTTCGAGGCCTTCCAGAAGAAGCGTGTCGCCGGCGCCAATCCGTGGGGCGAGGGTGCCACCACGCTCGAATGGCAGCTGCCTTCGCCGCCGCCGTTCCACCAGTGGGAACAGCTGCCGAAGATCAAGTAAAGGCAGCTTCCCGATGCATGCGAGGCCGCCGGTGAGCCGGCGGTCTTGGCCAACGGAATGATGGACTTTAGGTACGCATGGCTCTTGCCGACCACAAATTGATGGAGGAAGCGGGCTTTCGCATGTCGGAAGCGACCGCGGGCGATTTCTTCGCCCTCCTGAAGCCGCGCGTCATGTCGCTGGTCGTCTTCACGGCCTTTGTCGGCATGGTCGCGGCGCCCGTCGCCATCAATCCGCTGCTGGCGGTGATCGCCATCCTGTCGATTGCGATTGGAGCCGGCGCCTCCGGCGCGCTCAACATGTGGTACGACGCCGATATCGACGCGGTGATGACCAGGACGGCCGGCCGCCCGGTGCCGGCCGGCCGCGTCACGCCCGGCGAGGCGCTGAGCTTCGGCCTCGTGCTCTCCGTGCTGTCGGTGATGACGCTGGGCGTGCTGGTCAACTGGCTGTCGGCGGCGCTGCTCGCCTTCACCATATTCTTCTATGCCGTCATCTATACGATGTGGCTGAAGCGCTGGACGCCGCAGAACATCGTCATCGGCGGCGCGGCCGGCGCCATCCCGCCGGTGATCGGCTGGGCTGCTGTGACCGGATCGGTCGGCCTCGAAAGCCTGATCCTGTTCCTGATCATCTTCCTCTGGACGCCACCGCATTTCTGGGCGCTGGCGCTGTTCAAGTCGGACGACTATGCCCGCGCGGGCATCCCGATGATGCCGAACGTCGCCGGCCATGCCTCGACCCGCCGCCAGATCTTTGCCTATGCGCTGATCCTGGCGCCGGTCGGCGTGCTGCCCTGGGGACTCGGCTACACCACCGTCGCTTATGGCGCGGTTTCCATCCTGCTCGGCCTGGGCTTCATCTGGTATGCCTGGAAGGTACTGGGCATGAGCGACGATGACCGCGCTATGAAGCCGGCCAAGGCGCTGTTCGGCTATTCGCTGCTCTATCTGTTCGCCATCTTCGCCGCCTATCTCGTCGACAGCGTGGTCGGGCGCGCCCTCGTCTTGGGGGGAGCATGATCGTGGCCGACAAGAACCTCGAACTGGTCGCCTTGACCGAGCGTCAGCGGAAGGCGCGGCGCAACCGTTCCGTCGCCATCGGCGTGGCGCTGGCCGCGCTCGTCGTCATCTTCTACGTCGCCACCATCGTGAAGTTCGGCCACCATGCTGCTGGCCTGACGCCGACGAACTTGATGTGAGGCGGCGATGAGTGGCGAGATCATCACCAGACCCGGCAGGAAGAACAGCAACCGCATCGTCGTGGCGGTCTGCCTTGCCTTCTTCACCGGCATGGTCGGCATGGCCTACGCGGCGGTGCCGCTTTACAAGATGTTCTGCCAGGCCACCGGCTATGGCGGCACGACGCAGCGCGCCGAGAAGCAGTATGCCGGCCGCGTGCTTGACCGCGACATCGCCATCCGCTTCGACGCCAACACCAACGGCATTCCGTGGCAGTTCGAGCCCGTCGCGCGCCAGGTCACCATCAAGATCGGCGAAACGACGCAGGCGCATTACAGCGCGACCAACAAGTTCGATCGCCCCATCACCGGCCGCGCCTCCTTCAACGTGCAGCCGGAAATGGCCGGCGCCTATTTCAACAAGGTGGAGTGCTTCTGCTTCACCGACACGACGCTGAAGCCCGGCGAGACGCTGGACATGCCGGTCGTGTTCTATGTCGATCCAGACATCGTCAACGTGCCGGAACTGAAGGACTTGAAGACCATCACCTTGTCCTACACGATGTTCCCGGTCGAAAAGAAACAGCCGGTCGCGTCGTCCGCGCCGGCCGCTGGCAGCAGCAACAAAGTTCCAGATTCCGAAGCAAGCCTCGGGGGTTGATATGGCAGACGCGCACGCAAAACCGAACCACGACTACCATCTCGTCAATCCGAGCCCCTGGCCTTTCCTGGGCTCGATCGGCGCGCTGGTGACCGCCGTCGGCGGCGTCTGCCTGATGCGGTATCTCAAGGCCGACACCTTCCCGGTCTTCGGCCACAACATCGCCAATCCGTGGCTGTTCTTCATCGGCCTCATCATCGTGCTCTACACGATGTTCGCCTGGTGGTCGGACACCATCAAGGAGGCGCATGAGGGCTACCACACGCGCGTCGTGTCGCTGCACCTGCGCTACGGCATGATCATGTTCATCGCCTCCGAGGTGATGTTCTTCGTCGCCTGGTTCTGGGCCTTCTTCGATGCCAGCCTGTTCCCCGGCGAGGCGACGCAATATGCCCGCACCACCTTCACCGGCGGAGTGTGGCCGCCGAAGGGCCTCGAGGTCCTCGATCCCTTCCATCTGCCGCTCTACAATACCATCATCCTGCTCACGTCGGGCACGACGGTAACCTGGGCGCACCACGCGCTGCTGCACGGCGACCGCAAGGGTCTGATCAACGGCCTGGCGCTGACCGTCGGCCTCGGCATGCTGTTCACCATGGTGCAGGCCTACGAGTACATGCACGCGCCCTTCGCGTTCAAGGACTCGATCTACGGCGCCACTTTCTTCATGGCGACGGGCTTCCATGGCTTTCACGTCATCATCGGCAC
The DNA here is from genome assembly GCF_003952485.1 of Mesorhizobium sp. M1E.F.Ca.ET.045.02.1.1. Classification (NCBI taxonomy): domain Bacteria; kingdom Pseudomonadati; phylum Pseudomonadota; class Alphaproteobacteria; order Hyphomicrobiales; family Phyllobacteriaceae; genus Mesorhizobium; species Mesorhizobium sp. M1E.F.Ca.ET.045.02.1.1. Next base: position 6,927,240 of record NZ_CP034447.1, on the reverse strand, counting down.
CATCTTCCTGCTCGTCTGCCTGGTGCGCGCGATGCGGGGCGACTTCACCCCGAAGCAGCATTTCGGCTTCGAGGCGGCCGCCTGGTACTGGCACTTCGTCGACGTGGTCTGGCTGTTCCTGTTCAGCTGCATCTATGTCTGGGCTTCGAATGGGGCGTTGATCGAAGCTCACTGATCTGGGCAATCCAAGGAAAAGTGCGTTAGCGGTTTTCCGTCCTGAATTGCTTCAACGATCGAGGCTTCCCGAATTCCAGAAGGCGGCTGCGGCGACGTGGCCGCCTTATCTTTTTGAGCGAAAGGGTCTACGGTGCTGACATGAGCGAAGACAAGGCGATCTGGCCACCCATCGACCCGGTTTCGGCCGGCCTGCATGGTCGCTGCCCGCGCTGCGGCGAGGGTAAGCTGTTCTCCGGCTTCCTCACCGTCGGCAAACGCTGCCACAATTGCGGCCTCGACTATTCCTTCGCCGATGCCGGCGACGGTCCGGCTGTGTTCGTCATCCTGATCATCGGCTTCATCGTCGTCGGCCTGGCGCTGTGGATGGAGGTGACGCTCAGCCCGCCGCTCTGGCTGCATTTCATATTGTGGATCCCGCTGGCGCTGGTGCTTTGCCTGACGGCGCTGCGCCTGATCAAGGGCGTGCTGATCACCATGCAATATAGCAAAAAGGCTTCCGAAGGCAGGCTGGACGCCGGTCAATGAGCGGCGCAACCGGCTCGACTGCCGGCCGTCCGCGGCCGCGCAAGGCGTTGCTGCTTGGGTTCGGCCTTGTCCTATTCGCCATTCTCATAGGACTCGGCACCTGGCAGGTCCAGCGCCTGCATTGGAAGGAAGGGCTGCTCGAGACCATCGACAGGCGCATCCATGCGGCACCCCTGCCGCTGGCGGATGTCGAAAAGGAATTCGCCGCCACCCATGATGTCGACTACACCCCGGTGACGGTGAGCGGCACCTTCCTGCACCAGGGCGAGCGGCATTTCTTCTCCACCTGGGAAGGCGATACCGGCTTCAACGTCTACACGCCCTTGCGGCTCGACGACGGCCGCTTCGTGCTCGTCAATCGCGGCTTCGTTCCCTACGATCTCAAGGATCCGGCCAAACGCCGGCAGGGCGAGGTCGCCGGCACGGTGACCGTGACCGGGCTTGCCCGCAATCCGCTGCCGGAAAAACCCTCGAAGATGCTGCCCGACAACGATGTCGCCAAGAACATCTTCTACTGGAAGGACCGCGACGTCATGGCCGCCAGCGCCGGCCTTCCGGCAGGCGCCGTGCTGGTACCGTTCTTCATCGATGCCGACAAGGCGCCGAACCCCGGCGGCCTGCCGGTTGGCGGCGTCACCATCATCGATCTGCCGAACAATCATTTGCAGTATGCCGTCACCTGGTATGGCCTGGCGGCGACCCTTGCGGTCGTGCTGATCCTCAGGCTTCGCCGCCCGCCGAAAGAAGGGTGAACGCCGCCGCTCTTGACAGGGCAGGGGTGCACGCCTCATTTCGCCTCCAGCTTTCCGACTGAACCGGCTCGTTTTGATGATTGAGAAAAAGCCACCGCTGACGATCAGGCTCTGCCAGCCGCGCGGCTTTTGCGCCGGCGTCGACCGCGCCATCCAGATCGTCGTGCTGGCGCTGAAGAAATACGGCGCGCCGGTCTATGTCCGCCACGAAATCGTGCACAACCGCTATGTCGTCGAGGGGCTGCAAAGCCTGGGCGCGGTGTTCATCGAGGAACTGTCCGAGATCCCGCCCGAGCATCGGAAGTCGCCCGTCGTCTTTTCCGCGCATGGCGTGCCGAAATCGGTGCCGGCCGACGCCGAGGCGCGCGACCTCTTCTATCTCGACGCCACCTGTCCGCTGGTGTCGAAGGTGCACAAGCAGGCGATGCGCCACCAGCGGCTCGGCCGCCACGTGCTGCTGATCGGTCATGCCGGCCACCCGGAAGTGATCGGCACGATGGGCCAGTTGCCGGACGGCGCGGTCACCTTGATCGAGACCGAGGCGGATGCCGCGCGCTTCGTGCCGGCGGACCCGGCGGCGCTTGGCTTCGTCACCCAGACCACGCTGTCGGTCGAGGATACGGCCGGCATCATCCGGGCGCTTGAGCAGCGGTTTCCCGAATTGCACGCTGCTGCTGCCGAATCGATCTGCTATGCCACCACCAACCGCCAGGAAGCGGTGAAGGAAACGGCCGCCGGCGCCGACCTTTTCCTCATCGTCGGCGCTCCCAACTCGTCCAACTCGCGGCGGCTTGTCGAAGTGGCGGAGCGGGCCGGCGCCCGCATGTCGCTTCTCGTGCAGCGGGCTTCCGAAATTCCGTGGGATGAGATCGGCGGGATTTCGACGCTCGGTCTGTCGGCCGGCGCTTCGGCGCCGGAAATCATCGTCGACGAGATCATCGACGCGTTCCGGCAACGCTTCGACGTCACCATCGATCTGGCCATTACAGCCACGGAAACGGAGGATTTTCCGGTGATGCGGGTGTTGCGCGATGTCGAACTGACGGCGGCCGACATGGCCTTCGTCAACGGAGCCGCGTGAACCCAGATGGCCGTCTACACCGACGTCAACGAAGGCGAGCTCACCACCTTCCTGAAAGCCTATCCGGTGGGCGAGCTCCTGTCCTACAAGGGCATCGCCGAGGGCACCGAGAATACGAATTTCCTGGTCCATGCCTCCACCGGCTCCTACATCCTGACGCTCTACGAGAAGCGCGTCGACAAGGACGATCTGCCGTTCTTCCTCGGCCTGATGGGCCATCTCGCGCGAAAGGGCATTTCCTGCCCGCTTCCGGTCACCGCGCATGACGGCACCGTCATCGGCATGCTCGCCGGCCGCCCCGCCGTCATCATCACCTTCCTCGAAGGCCTGTCGCTCAGGCGCCCGACGGCGGCCCATTGCGGCGAGGTCGGCAAGGCGCTGGCTGCGCTCCATCTCGCCGGCCGGAATTTTCCGATGAAGCGGCCGAACGCGCTTGCCATCGACGGCTGGCGCAAGCTCTGGGCCGCGTCGCGCGCCCGCGCCGACGAGGTCGAGCCGGGGCTGGCGGCCGAGGTCGATGCCGACTTCCTCGATTTCGAGCGCAACTGGCCGAAAGACCTGCCGCAAGGCATCATCCATGCCGATCTGTTCCCGGACAATGTCTTCTTCCTTGGCGAGAAGCTGTCCGGCCTGATCGACTTCTATTTCGCCTGCGACGACCTTTACGCCTATGACGTCGCCACCTGCCTCAACGCCTGGTGCTTCGAAAAGGATTTCTCCTTCAACCTCACCAAGGGCACCGCACTCCTTGCCGGCTACCAGTCGGTGCGGCCGCTTGAGGCGGAGGAAAAAGCGGCGCTGCCGATGCTGGCGCGCGGCTCGGCGCTGCGCTTCATGCTGACCAGGCTCTATGACTGGCTGACCGTTCCCGATGGCGGCCTGGTGATGAAACGCGATCCGACCGAATATATCCGCCGCATGCGTTTCCACCGCGCGATCAAGTCTCCATCCGAATACGGACTGACATGAACAAGGAAGTCGAGATCTTCACCGATGGCGCCTGCTCCGGCAATCCCGGGCCTGGCGGCTGGGGCGCCGTGCTGCGCTACAACGGTGTCACCAAGGAGCTGTCGGGCGGCGAGGCCGAGACCACCAACAACCGCATGGAACTGCTTGCCGCCATCACGGCGCTCAACGCGCTGAAGGAGCCCTGCGCGGTCGACCTCTACACCGACAGCAAATACGTCATGGACGGCATCTCCAAATGGATCCATGGCTGGAAGAAGAACGGCTGGAAGACCGGCGACAAGAAGCCGGTCAAGAATGGCGAGCTCTGGCAGGCGCTCGACGAGGCCAACAGGCGCCACAAGGTCACCTGGCACTGGGTGAAGGGCCATGCCGGCCATCCGGAAAACGAGCGCGCCGACGAACTGGCGAGGCAAGGCATGGCGCCGTTCAAGAAAGGGCCGGTCAAACCTGTTGCTGCTTCGCAGCCAAAACAGCCGTCGGTCGCCAAGGCGCGGCGCTCGACCCAGAGCTATTGATCTCCGCTAGAGAACAATTCCAGGAAAAGTGTGAAACGGTTTTCCGTCCGGAATTGCGTCAAAACAAAGAGATAGAATGGTTCTGCGTTCCGTGAAACGCGGAACCGTTCTAGCGGGCCATCTCTCTGACCGGAGGAGTTCCGTCGTGCCGATCGCCTACTACATCACGCATCCCCAGGTTCAGGTCGACGCCAGCATTCCGGTGCCGGAGTGGGGGTTGTCCGATATCGGCAGAGCGAGAGCATCGGCAATGCTCGATCAGCCCTGGGTCGGATCGATCCGGCGTATCGTGTCGTCGGGTGAACGCAAGGCAATCGAAACCGCCGAAATCTTGGCAAGACATCTCCGTGTGGCCGTCGAAGTGAGGGAACGCATGCACGAGAATGACCGGTCGGCAACCGGCTTCCTGCCCCCAACAGAATTCGAAGCGGTCGCTGACCGATTTTTCGCGAACCCGCATGAAAGCATCCGCGGATGGGAGCGAGCTGTCGATGCGCAAAGTCGTATTGTGAGCGAAGTCGAGGCGGCGCTCGCAACCAATGACGGCAACGACATCGCTTTCATCGGCCATGGAGGCGTGGGAACGCTCTTGCTGCTCCATCTCGCCGGACGTGAGATCAGCCGCGAAGCGGATCAACCGGCGGGCGGCGGCAACTATTTCGCCTACGATATCGGCGCGCGACGGATCATCCACGGATGGTTACCGATCGACAGGCCGTCGCTTTGACCCGCCTAGCGGATCGCCAGCGCCGTCGAGAACATGCCGAGCGCGAACACCGTGTGCGAGACGAGGTTGAGCGCGCGCACCAGCATCGGATTGGGCAGTTTGGACGCCGCCCATCCGGCGCCCATGCCGGGCGCCAAAAGGAACCAGCCGGCGCCGACGGTGACGATGCCGAGGATGAAGGCCGGCAGGAAGGTCGGCGCCGCCAGCCAGCCGGCTCCCGCGAGCACCACCAGGATCACGCCATAGAGGATGCCGACGAGATAATGGAACGCCCAGCCCAGCGCCTTTTCATGCGCAAAGGGCGCGGCCTTGCCGATGTCGTCGTGGAAAACCTTCTCGGGCAGGCGCCGGACCCAGCGGCCGACCAGACCCCAATTCGGCCGGGGCAGGCCGAACGCCTTGTTGAGGAAAATCGCCCAGACATCCATGAAGACCGTGGCGCCGATGCCGATCGCGACGGCGCGCCAGACGATGTCGGGCATCAGAGCTGCTCGAGGATCTTGGCCGCGCCGCTCTCGTCGACGCCCGGCTTGGCTTCGACATTGATCGCCTTGACCGTGCTGTCGTCGACGATCATCGAAAAGCGCTTCGAGCGCAGACCCATGCCGTTTGCGGAAAGATCGTTGTCTAGCCCGACCGACTTGGCGAAGTCGCCGCTGCCGTCGGCCAGAAAGAGGATCTTGCCTTCGCCGCCGGTGAAGCGCGCCCAGGCGCCCATCACATGGACGTCGTTGACCGAGACGACCGCGATGGTGTCGACGCCACGCGCCAGGATGGCGTCGTGGTTCTCCAGATAGCCCGGCAGGTGGTTGTTGCTGCAAGTCGGCGTGAAGGCGCCGGGAACGCCGAACAGCACGACCTTCTTGCCCGCAAAGATTTCGGCGCTGGTCATCGGCTTGGCGCCGTCGTCGGTCATCACCTTGAAGGTCGCTTCGGGCAGTTTTTCGCCAACCGAAATGGTCATGGGGTCCTCGCTTGGGAGATTGGGAAGGATCGATCTCTGCGATATCGGACTGGACGGCTTCCCGCAACCGTTCGGAGCAATGCCAGGAAAAGTGCGCAGCGGTTTTCCGTCCGGAATTGCGGCTCCAAAAGGGCCTGGCTCAAGGGAAAGGCAGCAAGCCGTCCACCGAACCCTCGGCGCTTGTCAGTGTGTAGTACAGTCCGCCATCCGTGGGCGTCGCCGACGGCCGGTCGAGGATCGGCACCGTGAAGACGAGCTTGCCGTCCTTTTCGCTGCGCACCGGCGCGCCGAACATGTAATCGCGCTCGCCGGCGATGAAGAAATCGACGGAATCCGGATCGCCTGGCGACTGCGCCTCGACGACGAGGGTCTCGTGGTCGCCGGGCAGCACGCTGATGCCGAAATCAGGCCGCGCCGGTGAGGGGAGCGTTGCAAGCGCCGTCTTCACCAGCGCCGTGTCCGTGGCGTTGTCCGGATCGGAGGCGGGGTCGACGCTGAGCCGCGTCTGCACCGGAATGCAGATCGTCTCGCAGATGCCGAGGAAGATGTTGGCATCGATGGCCGCCGGCTGGTCGGGCGCCGCCACCGTGAAGGTCACCGGCAGCGAGACCGGGCGATCGTAGCCGGCCCATTTGCCATAGCCGTCATCGTGGCGCTGCGGCGGCGGAAACGACAGTCTTGCATCGGCGATGTTGGTGCTGGCCGACACATCGATCTGCGGCGGCACGCCGGCATCGCCAGGATCGCGCCAATAGGTTTTCCAGCCGGGCTTGAGCGCGATGTCGAGCACGCCGTGGAGCTTGCCGGCCTCGTCCGGCTTGCCGCTGGTCACCAGCCGCACCTTGCCGCCTTCGCTGTTGTACCAGGCCGAGGAGGACGCCTCGGCCGGCAGGCCCGCTCCTAGGCCGATGACGGCGCCGAGCGCCACAATGTTCAGGTATCGCATGGCGGTGATTTGATCGCCCGTTCTTGGCCGCGCAATGATTTCATGGTCCTGCCGGTATCATATTTGCGTGACATCCGGCAGCCTCAGCATCTTTTCGGCGCCGCCGAAACGCGTTACGCTTAACCCATGGACTTGTTGCGCCACAAAAAGAGTGCCGCCGGGCGCGGCTTTCTCGATGATCAGTTCCTGATTGCCATGCCCGGCATGAAGGACGACCGCTTCACGCGCTCGGTGATCTATGTCTGCGCCCACAGCGACGAGGGTGCGATGGGCCTGATCATCAACCAGACGCAGCAGATGCTGTTCCCGGACCTCCTGGTGCAGCTCGGCATCATGAACGAGCAGGAGGCGATCCGCCTGCCGGCGCATGCCCGCGACTTCGTCGTGCGCAATGGCGGGCCGGTCGATCGCAGCCGCGGCTTCGTGCTTCACTCCGGCGACTATCGCGTGGAATCCTCGCTCAACGTCTCCGACGACATCTGCCTGACCGCCACGGTCGACATTCTGCGCGCCATCTCCACGGGGCGCGGGCCGCGTCACGCGCTGATGGCGCTCGGCTATTCCGGCTGGGGCGCCGGCCAGCTCGAAAGCGAGATCGCGGAAAATGGCTGGCTGACCTGTCCGGCTACGCAGGAACTTCTGTTCGACGCCGATATCGAGCGCAAGTACGACCGCATCCTTGCCGCGATCGGCATCGATCTCGCCCATCTCAGCGCCGCCGCCGGCCACGCCTGAGCGTCACGCAAAACATCCAGAGGCCGTTTCGACACTCGCTAATGCGAGTCAGATGGTGCTTTCGAGAATGAGTACCGGAAGCGCAGAAAGCGCCATCAGATGGCCGCAGGAGTAGAGTTTCCAAACGGGCTCTAGGCCTGCGTTAGCGGGTACTGCTCCCTCAGCGTCTTCAGCACCTGGTCGCCGGGCATCGGCGCGCCGAACATGAAGCTCTGGACGTATTCGCAGCCCATCTGACGCAGCTCCAGCGCGTCGCTTTCGTCGGAGATGCCTTCGGCAACGACCGACAAGCCGAGCTCATGCGCCATATTGACCATGGATTTGAGCAGCACCGCCCGTTTTGGCGTCGCGTCGTCGACGAAGCTCCTGTCGATCTTGATCGTGTCGAAGGGGAAGCGCGTCAGATAGGAGAGCGACGAATAGCCGGTGCCGAAATCGTCGAGCGACAGTCCGATACCGAGCTGTTTCAGCTTGGTCAGCACATGCGCGGTCTGCTCGGGATTGTCCATCACCAGCGATTCGGTGAGCTCCAGCCGGAAGCAGCGCGGCTTCAAATTGGCGCGCGCGATGACGGAGCGGACGTCGCTGACGAGGTCGCGGCGGATGAGCTGCCGGCTGGAAAGGTTTACAGAGACCGACAGCGGCGCGTCGCCGATCTGCTTCTGCCAGGTCGCCAGGTCCTCGGCCGCCTGCTGCATGGCAAACAGCCCGAGTTGAACGATCAGTCCGCAATTCTCGGCCACCGGGATGAAATCGGCCGGCGGGATCATGCCGCGCCGCGGATGATCCCAGCGCAGCAACGCCTCGAAGCCGGCGACGCTGCCGTCCTCCAGCCGCACGATCGGCTGGTAGGCAAGGGTGAATTCGCGCCGCTCGATGGCGCGGCGAAGATCGGATTCGAACTGCAGCCGGTCGGTGCCCACGGTGCGGAAGGCCGGCCGGAACGGCTCGATTCTATCGCCGCCGAAGCGTTTGGCCTGGTGCATGGCAAGCTCGGCGTCCTTGACCATGTCCTCGGACGAGGTCGGCGCCGTCGTCCAGGTGATCAGGCCGATCGAGGCGGTGAGCACGATCTCGCGCTTGGCGAAGGTGATCGGGTTGTTGATCGCATGCTTGATGGCGTCCGCCATCGCGGCGATGCGGGCCGGTTCCTGCTCGGAGAGCAGCATCAGCGCGAACTGGTCGCCGGCAAAGCGCGACAGCGAATCCTTCGGCTTCAGCAAACGGTGCAGCCGGCGCGCAATGGTGAGAAGAATGGTGTCGCCGGCCGAGATGCCGAGGCCGTCATTGACCTGCTTGAAGCGGTCGATGTCGATGACGAAGACGGTCGGGCGCACCTTGTCCTCGGTGCGGGCGATCGAGATGACCGCCTCCAGCCGGTTCATGAACAGCTCGCGGTTCGGCAGGCCGGTCAAATTGTCGTGCACGGCGTCGTGCAGCAGCCTCTCCTCGGACTTCTTCTGCTCGGTCACGTCGACCATCGTGCCGACGCAGCGGATCACCTCGCCGTCCGATCCGATCACCGGGCGCGCCCTCAGCGAAAACCAGTGATAGTGGCTGTCGGCGCCGCGCAGGCGGAAATTCTGCGCCACCCGGCCACGTCGATGTTCCAGCACCACGTCGAGCGTGGTGCGGAACGTGTCGCGGTCGTCGGCATGCAAAACCGGCAGCCAGTTGCGGGCAGCGCCGCCGAGGCTGTTGGGGGCAAGGCCAAGCTGCAGGCTGACATCCGGCTTGGTCACCACGCGATCGCGCAGCACGTCCCAGTCCCACACGATGTCGCCCGATCCGGCGACGGCGAGCGCCTGTCGCTCGAGGTCGGAGAACAGGCCCTGGTGCAGCGCGCCACCGGCAAAGGCGTGCTGCATGACGGTGAAGCCGATGAGCAGGATGATCAGGATCAGGCCGCCGCCCAGCGCCGGCTGGGCGATGTCGTTGTCCAGCATGCCGGTGATCGCCATCCATGAGCCGCATAGCCATAAGAGCACCATGACCCAGCTCGGCACCAGCATGATCGCGCGGTCATAACCACGAATACCGAGGAAGATGATGAGACCGAGCCCGGTGAGCGCGGTGGCGGCAAAGGAGATGCGGGCGATGCCGGCGGCGACGGCCGGATCGACGATTGCCACGCCTGCGATGAGCAGCAGCCCGAGGATCCAGACCAGCGCGCCATAGCTGAAATGGCCGTGCCATCGGTTGAGGTTGAGATAGGCGAACAGGAACACCACGAAGGTCGCGGCCAAAGCCACCTCGGTGCCGGCCCGCCACATCTGCTCGTTGCCGGGCGAGATTTCGATGATCTTGTTGAGGAAGCCGAAATCGACGCAGATATAGGCGAGCACCGCCCAGGCGAGCGCGGCGGTCGCCGGGAACATCGAGGTCCCCTTGACCACGAACAGGATGGTCAGGAACAGCGCCAGAAGCCCGGCAATGCCGATGACGATGCCGCGGAACAGCGTGTAGGAATTGACCGAGTCCTTGTAGGATTCGGGATCCCATAGATAGACCTGCGGCAGCTTGGGCGAGGCGAGCTCGGCGATGAAGGTGACGACCGTCCCGGGGTTCAGCGTCACCCGGAAGACGTCGGCGTCGGGGCTGGTCTGGCGGTCGAGCGCGAAGCCTTCGCTGGGCGTGATCGCAGCGATGCGGGTCGAGCCGAGATCCGGCCAGAAGATGCCGGAGTTCACCAGGCGGAAATGCGGCGCGACGATCAGCCGGTCGAGCTGCTGGTCGGTGGTGTTGGCGAGCGCGAACACCGCCCAGTCGCCGGTCGAACGCGCGTCGTTGGCTTCGACCTCGATGCGCCGCACGATGCCGTCGGGGCCGGGCGCGGTCGAGACCTGAAAATTCTCGCCCTGGTTCCGGTAGATCTCGACGGCGCCCGAAAGGTCGAGCGCCTTGTCGTCGCGGGCGATCTTGATCGGCTCGACGGCAAGCGCGGGCGCGGCTGCCGAGAGCGTGACGATAACCGCCAGGATGAGGGCGAACAGCGACGCGATTCGCGAAAAATTCGTCACATATCAGCCCTTCGTTCCATCACCCGGCGGATCGTCCGCGATCCGGGCGTAGAGGTAGTGATCCTGCCAGATGCCATTGATCCTGAGATAGGATCGCAGCAGTCCTTCGCGCCGGAATCCGGCTTTTTCAAGCACGCGGATCGACCGGGCGTTGTCGGGAATACAGGCAGCCTCGATCCGGTGCAACCTCAGCGTATCGAAGGCAAATCGGGACACCACCTTGACCGCGTCGGTCATCAGCCCGCGGCCGCCGAAACGCTCGCCGATCCAGTAGCCGATATGGCCGCTTTGCGCGACGCCGTGGCGGATGTTGCCGAGCGTGATGCCGCCGGCAAGCTTGCCGCTCGACTTCTCGAAGATGAAGAAGGCGATTGCCGTACCTTGCGCATAATCCTCGCGGTAGCGGCTGATGCGCAGCCGCCAGGCGGTGCGGTCGAGCTCGTCAGGCTGCCAGCGCGGCTCCCATGGCTCCAGGAAGGCGCGGCTTTCGCCGCGCAGCGTCGACCACTCACGGTAGTCGTTGGTCAGCGGCACGCGCAGCGTGACCTTGTCACCCTTCAGTGCCGGCAGGTCGCGGCGAAAGAAAGGGAGCGCGAACATGGCGCGTGACGAAATTTAGACGGCGAGCTTGCGGGCCGTTGTCTGCGGACCCGAAAGTGAATCGAGGATCGTCTCATAGGGCGCCAGCGTGCCCACGGGGCCGACCGCCGTCAGCGTCGGCTTGGTCGAGAACAGCCGCGACGAGAGGTCGGTCAGCCGGTCGACGGTCAGCGCCGCCAGCCGTTCCATCAACTCCTCCTTGGCGATCGGCCGCCCGAACAGGAGCAACTGCCTGGCGATCTGCGAGGCGCGGCTTGCCGGGCTTTCGGCCGACATGATGAGGCCGGCCCGATATTGCGCGCGCGCCCGGTCGAGCTCATCCTGCTGTATGCTCTCGCCGGCCTTCTGCAGCTCGTCGATGATGACTGGCACCAGCTTGGCGATATCGCTCTGACCGGTCGCGGCATGCACGCCGAAAATGCCGGTGTCGGAAAATCCCCAGTGGAAGGCATAGACCGAATAGCACAGGCCGCGTTTCTCGCGCACCTCCTGGAACAGCCTCGACGACATGCCGCCGCCAAGGATCATCGACAGCACCTGCGAGGCGTAGAAGTCGCGCACATGGTAGGCGCGGCCCTCGAAGCCGAGCACGATCTGCGCGTCCATCAGGTCGCGGTCCTCGCGGAAGTCGCCGCCGACATATTGCGCGTATTGCGGAATGTTGCTCACGGCCTTGGCGCGGAAGCCGCCGAGCTGCTTTTCGACCTCGCGCACGAAATTGTCATGCTTGATGTCGCCGGCGGCCACGATCACCATGCGCTCGGCGCCGTATTGGCGCTCGATGAAATCGTGCAGTTGCCTGGAGGTGAAGGATTTGACCGTCTCTGGCGTGCCGAGGATCGAGCGGCCGATCGTCTGGTGGCGGAAGGCGGTTTCGGTGAAGCGGTCGAAGACGATGTCGTCGGGCGTGTCGTGCGCGGCGCCGATCTCCTGCAGGATCACATGCTGCTCGCGCTCCAGCTCCTCCGGATCGAATTCGGACTCCTGCAGGATGTCGGCCAGGATATCGACCGCCAGCGGCACGTCGCCGGAGAGCACCCTGGCATAATAGGAGGTCGTCTCGACACTGGTCGCGGCGTTGATCTCGCCGCCGACATTCTCGATTTCCGAGGCGATCTGGAAGGCACTGCGCCGCTTCGTTCCCTTGAACGCCATATGCTCGAGCAGATGGGCCATGCCATGCTCTTCGTCGCGTTCATTGCGGGCGCCCGACTTCACCCAGGCGCCAAGGGCAACAGATTCGAGGCTTGGAAGGGTTTCGGTGGCGACTGTCAGGCCGTTCGACAGACGGCTTACCTCAACACCCATATGGCAACTACTCCCTAACGGGCCGCCCGCGTGTGGCGGCTCACGTAATCTTCCACCATTTTTAGCTCAGATGGAAGTATCGTGTATTTTTCGTCGGCTGTCATCAAGCCGCCTAGCCATGCGGGCAGGGCTGGGGCAATGCCGCTGGCGGCCTCGACCGCCGCGGGAAATTTCGCCGGATGCGCGGTGCCGAGCACCACCATGGGGACGGCGCCCGACGCGTGGGCCGCCGCTACATGCACGGCGGCGGCGGTGTGCGGATCGAGCAGGTAGCTGCTCGCTTCAAGCGTCGAACGGATGGTTGCGGCGACCTCGTCGACGCTGGCGCGGCCGGCGTCGAACTCGGCGCGGATCCGCGTCATTTCGTCCGCCTCGATGGTGAAGGCACCGGACTGCTTCAGCCCGTTCATGTAGCGCCTGACCGTCGCGGCATCGCGGCCCGCGGCCTCGAACAGCAGGCGCTCGAAGTTCGACGACACCTGGATATCCATCGACGGCGAGGTGGTGGCGAACACGCCCTTGGTGCGGTATTCGCCGCTCGATAATGTGCGCGCCAGGATGTCGTTGTCGTTGGTGGCGATAATCAGCCGCTCGACCGGCAGCCCCATGCGCTTGGCGGCGTAGCCTGCGAAAATGTCGCCGAAATTGCCGGTCGGCACGGTGAAGGACACTGGCCGGTCGGGCGCGCCGAGCGACAGCGCCGAGGAGAAATAGTAGACGATCTGGGCCATGATGCGGGCCCAGTTGATCGAGTTCACGCCCGACAGCGACACCCTGTCGCGGAAGCCGTGGTCGTTGAACATGTCCTTCACCAGGCCCTGGCAATCGTCGAAATTGCCTTCGATCGACAGTGCATGGACGTTCGCAGCAGCCGACGTCGTCATTTGCCGCTGCTGCACCGGCGAGACCTTGCCGTTGGGGAAAAGGATGAAGATGTCGGTGCGGTCGCGGCCGGCGAAAGCATCTATTGCCGCGCCGCCGGTGTCGCCGGAGGTGGCGCCGACGATGGTCGCGCGCTGGCCACGCTCGGCGAGCACATGGTCCATCAGCCGCGCCAGCAGCTGCATCGCCACGTCCTTGAAGGCGAGCGTCGGGCCGTGGAAGAGCTCGAGGACGAAGGTGTTTGCGCCGGTTTGCACCAGCGGGCACACCGCCTCATGGCGGAAAGTCGCATAGGCTTCGCGCACCAGCTTTTCGAAGACGGGTGCCGCGATCTCGCCGCCGAGGAACGGCGTCAGGACGCGAATGGCAAGGTCGGGATAGGCAAGGCCGCGCATGGCGCGGATGTCGGCGGCCGAAAACTGCGGCCATTCGCGCGGCACGTAAAGCCCGCCGTCGCGCGCCAGCCCGGCCAGCACCGCGTCGGAAAATCCAAGCACGGGCGCATCCCCGCGGGTACTCACATATTGCATCGTCAAAGACCCATTGCTGCCGGTCGCGTCATCCACGGCAATTTGGTTAATTTTCCGAGCCGGCTCAGTCGCATTTTTGCCGTGGCGTTGATATACGTCACCGGCTTTGTGAGAGGGAAGTGCAGTTCATGGCGTTTTATTCGGTCAACCGTCGTTTTGTCGCGGGTCTGGCGCTTGCCGGCTTTATGCTTGCCGCCGCCGGCTGCCAATCGAGCGACAATGGCATTCTCGACTTCGGTTTCGGCAAGAAGGATCCGACCGCGCCGCCGCCGCCGCAGGACCCTCAGGTGCTCGCCAGCCAACTGCGCGCCTACTGCCCGAAGGTGACGCTGCGTGACGGCACCGCCTTCTTCAACACCTATGCCAAGGGCGCCGCCGCCAAGCCGAAGAAAAAGAAGGGCGACGCCACGGCGGACGCCGAAGCCGGGGCAGCCGCCGCGGCCGCGCAGGCCGGCCCCAACGGGGCGCCGATCGATCCCAATCGCGACCCCGCCAAGATCATCTACCAGGCCTCGATCACCGACGTGACACGCGACTGCACCCACGAGAACGGCCAACTGACGATGAAGATCGCAGTCGCCGGTAAGGTGGTGCCGGGGCCGCTGTTCGCGCCAGGCACCGTCACCATGCCGATCCGCGTCGCGGTCCAGCATGGACCCGACGTGCTCTATTCGCAGCTTCATCAGTATCAGGTGCAGGTCACCGATCCGTCGGCCGCGACGCAATTCGTCTTCACGGACGCCAATGTCATAGTGCCGGAGCCGACCGCGCGCGACTACCAGGCCTATGCCGGCTACGACGAGAACACGCCGGCGCCTGCCGCGGACAAGTCGAAGGGCAAGAGGAAGAAGCGCGTCGCGGCGACGAACTAACCGAGGGTTAGCTACCGGAAGCACAGAAGACGCCGCCAGATGGCCGCAGGAGTGTGTACAGCGAATCTCAAGCGTCTTCCGACCACTCCGACAATGCCGCAATCGTGCTGTTCAGTTCCGCCCAGCGGCGGATGACCGTTTCGGCGCCGGCTTCGGTCAGCGCGTCGGCGTGGCCGGGATAGCTGTGGCCGGCGCCGGTGAAGCCGATGACGCGCATGCCCGCCGCCCTGGCGCCGGTGACGCCGTGCACCGAATCCTCGATGACGAAGGTGTTCTTCGGGTTCGCGCCGAGCTGTTCGGCGGCGTAGAGGAACACGTCCGGCGCCGGCTTGGTCTTCTTGCTGGGGATGTCGAGCCCCGAGAAGATGTGGCCGGCGAAGAACGGTAGCAGGCGCACCTTCTCCAGCATGAACTCGATCCGCTCCTTGCGCGAATTGGAGCAGACGGCGCGCGGTGCCGTTACGGCCGCCACCGCCTCACGGGCGCCGTCGATGACGCGCACGTCGCTGCGCAGCTTACGGTCGACCAGTTCCTCGGCGCGGTCGATCAGCGAGGCCTGGAACGGGATGTGCGATTTCTCCTCGAGCCGCAGCATGATGTCCTTGAAGGTCAGCCCGGCATAGGTCTCGAAAATCTCCTCCGCCGAGATCTCGAATCCGGCCGAAGTCAGAAGCTCTGCCTCGACGCGCGCGGCGACGATTTCGGAATCGACGAGTACGCCGTCGCAATCGAAGATGACAAGGTCTGGCTGGGGCATGGCAATCCGAAGCGTGGGAGGAAAATGGCCTGACCGGCCCAAGCGGCGCGGCATACACCAATGGGCCGGTCTTCGCAAATCGCGCGAGGCTCTTCAGCCTTCACCGAATGTTTACGCTGATCGGTAACCATAACAGGCAGTAAACCGTAACGCGTGCCTTTGGGTGTTTTGATGTCTGCCGTGCGTCTTCTCGACGAGCTTTCCCATGCTCCCCAGCAGTCCGAATGGCTGGACACGATCCTGAAAGGCGACTGCGTCGCCGCGCTTGACCGGCTGCCGGAAAAGTCGATCGACGTCATCTTCGCCGACCCACCCTACAATCTGCAGCTCGACGGCGATCTGCACCGGCCCGACCAGTCCAAGGTCGACGCCGTCGACGACGACTGGGACCAGTTCGAGAGCTTCGAGGCCTATGATGCCTTCACCCGCGCCTGGCTGCTCGCGGCGCGCCGCGTGCTGAAGCCCAACGGCACCATCTGGGTCATCGGCTCCTACCACAACATCTTCCGCGTCGGCGCGAGGATGCAGGACCTTGGCTTCTGGATCCTCAACGACGTCGTCTGGCGCAAGACCAACCCGATGCCGAACTTCCGCGGCCGCCGCTTCCAGAACGCGCATGAGACGATGATCTGGGCCTCGCGCGACCAGAAGGGCAAGGGCTACACCTTCAACTACGAAGCGCTGAAAGCGTCGAACGACGACCTGCAGATGCGCTCCGACTGGCTGTTCCCGATCTGCACCGGTGGCGAGCGCCTGAAGGACGACAACGGCAACAAGCTGCATCCGACGCAGAAGCCGGAGGCATTGCTTGCCCGCATCATGATGGCCTCGACCAAGCCGGGCGACGTCGTGCTCGATCCCTTCTTCGGCTCGGGCACTACCGGCGCCGTCGCCAGGCGCCTCGGCCGCCACTTCGTCGGCATCGAGCGCGAGCAGGCCTATATCGATGCCGCCAATGAGCGCATCGCATCCGTTCGCCCGCTTGATGGCGCCGACCTCACCGTGCTTTCCGGCAAGCGCGCCGAGCCGCGCGTCGCCTTCATCAGCCTGATCGACACCGGCCTGGTGACGCCGGGCGCCACGCTCTACGACGCCAAGAAGCGCTGGGCGGCCAAGGTGCGCGCCGACGGCACGCTGGCCATCGGCGACAGCGCCGGCTCGATCCACAAGATCGGCGCCGAAGTGCAGGGGCTGGATGCCTGCAACGGCTGGACCTTCTGGCACTATGAGCGCAGCGGCGGCCTCACCCCGATCGACGAACTGCGGCGCATCGCGCGCCTCGGCATGGAGCGGGCAGGCGGCTGATCCGCCAGAGCAATTCCAGGAAAAGTGCGCAGCGGTTTTCTGTCCGGAATTGCGGAAGAACAATATTCAAGAGCGGTTCGGCGATCCCATGGAATCGTCGAACCGCACTTGAATCAAGACGTGAACGGATCGCCGCAAGCGATTCAGATCAAGCCGCAATCCCAAACCGCTCAAGGTCTGCTTTAAGCGTCTTGGCGTCGGTGAACAGCACCGCCTGCCAGCCGGCGGCCTTGGCGCCGTCGACATTCTTCTGGCTGTCGTCGATGAACAGCGTCGCCGATGGTTCGAGCCCGAAGGCCGCGATGTGATGATCGTAGATGGCGCGGTCCGGCTTGATCAGGCCGATCTCGCCCGAGACGGTGACGCCGCGCGGCCGGCTGAGAAAATCGAAGCGCTGGCGGGCTTCAGCAAGTGTGTCGACGGCAAAGTTGGTCAGCATGGTCACGTCATGGCCGCCTTCGATCAGTTCGATCATGAGGGCGACGCTGTCGTCATAGGCATGCGGCACCATCTCGTGCCAGTGACGGCGGAAATTGCGGATGTTCTCGGCATGATCGGGATGCTCGGCGATCAGCAGCGCCTCGGCCTCTTCCCACGTGCGGCCGCGATCCTGCTCGAGGTTCCATTCGCTGGTGCAGATATTGGCGAAGAACCACTTCCGCTCTTCCGCATCGGGAATCAGGCGGCTGAACGCAAGGTCCGGATCGTAATGGATCAGCACCCTGCCGATGTCGAACACGATGTGACGGATTTCAGTCATTGCCTGCCTTTCAATGTGGACGCTTTCTGATGCATGTCGCCCAAAAGTGCGCAGCGGTTTTGGGATAACGACTTGCACAAAACAAACAACCGAAGCGCTTCGCGAGGGATTGTTTCACACGCGACGCGCTTTGGTCGCGCCGGGTATCGCCGCCTCGATTACCTTTTTCATGACGGTGGGCAGCGCTTCCCCGGAAATTTCATGGGCCAACGACCAGAAATGCCCATCCGGCACATCACCTTTGATGTGGGCATGAAAGACTTCGAGTTCGAGCGCGAAATGCGTGAAGACATGGCCGATCCGCCCGGCGCGCCGCCAGTCGGCCGGAAAGGGTGCTGCATCCTGGGTGGTCGCGCCATCGATCCGCGCCGTCCAGGCAGTGGTGGGCACCTCGGTCATGCCGCCGAGCAGGCCCTTGTCGGGTCGCTTGCGCAGCAGGACGGCGCCATCATTGCGTTGGGCGACAAAGGCAGCACCCCGCCTGAGCGGCTTGTCGTCCTTCGGCAGGCGGACCGGGAGGCGTTCAGGATCGCCTGTGAGGATAGCGCTGCAATCTTCCCGCACCGGGCACAGCATGCAGCGCGGCCGCCGCGGCGTGCAGATCGTCGCGCCGAGGTCCATCATCGCCTGGGCGAAATCGCCGGGCCGTTTATGCGGCACCAGTTTTTCGACCAGGGCGCGGATTTCGGGCTTGGCCTCGCTGAGCGGCGCTTCGATCGAATAGAGCCGCGAGATGACGCGCTCGACATTGCCGTCGACGACGGCGGCCGGCCGGTCGAAAGCGATCGCCGCGATCGCCGCCGCCGTATAGGCGCCGATTCCCGGCAATTGCCTCAAGCCGGCTTCGGTGTCGGGAAAGCGGCCGCCCTGCCGCGCCACGAGATCGGCGCAAGCCTTCAGGTTGCGCGCCCGGGAATAATAGCCGAGCCCGGCCCAGGCCTTCATGACGTCCTCGGCGGGCGCGGCGGCCAGCGCCTCGACGCTCGGCCATTTCTCCAAGAAGCTGCGGAAATAGGCTTTCACCGCCTCGACGGTAGTCTGTTGCAGCATCACTTCGGAGAGCCAGACGCGGTAGGGATCGGGCCTTGTCCCGCGCGCGAATGCCCCCGGCGTCACGCGCCAGGGCAGGTCGCGGTGATGCGCGTCGTACCAGGTAAGCAGGCGGGCGGCGATGCTGCTATCTCCGGATATGGCCTTCGCGGCCTTGCGGGTCTGGTCTTGCGGTGCCATTGATCGGGTGGGTTTGGGATCGGAGAACGCACATGGCAGGGAAAAGGCCCTTCGGCAATCCCGTTCCGGTGAGCGATCTCGCGACCGAGATCCTCGACCCGGTGCTGAGGAAGCGCGCCGGCATCTCGATCGGGCTGGTGCAATCGTGGGAAGAGATCGCCGGCCCGCGGCTTGCCGCTCATTCGCGCCCGGAAAAGATCCAGTGGCCGCGCCGCCTGCACGAGGACGATCCGTTCGAGCCGGCGATGCTTATCATCGCCTGCGAAGGCATGGCGGCGCTGCACTTGCAGCATGAGGCCGGGGAGGTCATCAACCGCGTCAACGCTTTTCTGGGCTTCAACGCCATCGGCCGCATCAAGATTTTGCAGAAGCCGGTTCTTTCGGCAAAAGCCCGTCCGAAACCGGCGCCGAGGCCGCTCAGCGAGGCCGAGAAATCGAAGCTGGCGCGCACGGTCGGCAAGATCGAGGACGATGGCTTGCGCGCTTCGCTCGAACGGCTCGGAGCGACCATCCTGGGACAAAAAAGGCCATGAGCATGTCTCCCGAAAGTGTGCGGCGGTTTCGGGAAAAGACATTCGGCGTGCTGCAAAATCGTCGTCAATATCGCGTATTCGTGATCGCGGCCGAAAAATTTGGCGATTGGATTGGGGACGGCGATGCCTTAATTCGCGCCAACTCTCGCCTTTTCTAGCCCTTGCATTGCAAAATCCAACCGATATCAGGTGATTCGCATGAACCGTTCTTTGTCCCGCAGGAACCTTTTGACCACGCTGGCCGCCGTTCCGGCTGTGGCGCTGCTTGCCGCGTGCAGCGACTCCGGCGAGGACGCGAAGGCGGCCGATGCGAAGCCCGCCAACCCGTCGACGCCAGCCAAGCCGGCCACGCCGGCCGCCGCCGCTCAGGCGCCGGAGGCTCAGGGCACGGTCGACATGGCGGAACTGTTGAAGGCCGGCGCGTTGCCCGACAAGCAGCTCGGCAAGGACGACGCCAAGGTCACCATCGTCGAATATGCGTCGATGACCTGCCCGCATTGCGCACATTTCGCCATGACCACCTTCCCCGAATTGAAGACCAAGTACATCGATACCGGCAAGGCCCGCTACATCCTGCGCGAATTCCCGTTCGATCCCAGCGCCGAGGCAGGCTTCATGCTGGCGCGCTGCGCCAAGGACAACTATTTCCCGATGGTCGACGTGCTGTTCAAGCAGCAGCCGAGCTGGGTTGGCGTCAGCAACACCAAGGAAGCACTGCTGCAGATCTCCAAGCTTGCCGGTTTTACACAGGAGTCCTTTGAGGCCTGCTTGACGGACCAGAAGCTTCTGGACGATGTGAGAGCAGTCCAGAAACGCGGAGCGGACGAGTTCAAGGTCGACTCGACGCCGACCTTCTTCATCAACGGAAAGACCTACAAAGGGGCGATGTCGATTGAGGAAATGTCGGCCATCATCGACCCTCTGCTCTGACGTCCGGGCCGCGCCGAAGCGGTCGCGCCTCGGCGTTCTGGCCCATTTGTCTGGCCGCGGGATCTCGTCGCAAAACCGCGGAACACTTTTGCGGAACCCGCTCACGGGGCGGGGCGAATGAAGTTTTCGCGCCTTCGCCTCCTCGGTTTCAAGTCCTTCGTCGAGCCCGGCGAGTTCGTCATCGAACGCGGGCTGACCGGCATCGTCGGGCCGAACGGCTGCGGCAAGTCGAACCTTGTCGAGGCGCTGCGCTGGGTGATGGGCGAAAGCTCCTACAAGAACATGCGCGCGTCCGGCATGGACGATGTGATCTTTTCCGGTTCCGGCGCGCGGCCGGCGCGCAACACCGCCGAAGTCACGCTTTTCCTCGACAATAGCGACCGCACGGCGCCCGCCGCCTTCAACGATGCCGATGAATTGCAGGTGTCGCGCCGCATCGAGCGCGAGGCGGGCTCGCTCTACCGCATCAACGGCAAGGAAGCCCGCGCCAAGGACGTGCAACTGCTCTTCGCCGACCAGTCGACCGGCGCGCGCTCGCCCTCAATGGTCGGACAGGGCCGTATCGGTGAGCTGATCCAGGCCAAACCCCAGGCCCGCCGCGCGCTTCTCGAAGAGGCCGCCGGCATTTCCGGCCTGCACACGCGCCGGCACGAGGCCGAACTGAGACTGAAGGCGGCCGAGCAGAACCTCGAGCGGCTGGACGACGTCGTCGGCGAGTTGGAAAGCCAGATCGAGAGCCTGAAGCGCCAGGCGCGCCAGGCCTCGCGCTTCAAGAACCTGTCGGCCGATATCCGCAAGGCCGAGGCGACGCTGCTGCATCTGCGCTGGACGCTGGCCAAGACCCAGGAAGGCGAGGCGCGCTCGGCGCTTGCCGTAGCAACCACGCTGGTCGGCGACCGCGCCGCCGCCCAGATGGCGGCCGCCAGGGAGCAGGGCATCGCCGCGCACCGGCTGCCGGACCTGCGCGACGCCGAAGCCGCCGCCGCTGCTGCCTTCCAGCGCCTGTCGATCGCCAAGACGCAGATCGAAGAGGAAGCCGGCCGCATCCGCTCGCGCCAGGTCGAGCTGGTACGCCGGCTGCAGCAACTCGACGCCGACATCGCCCGCGAGGAGCGGATGGTGCGCGACAATGCCGACATCCTGGAGCGCCTGCGCACCGAGGAAGCCGAGCTTAATTCCGAAAACGCCGGTGCGGCCGAACGCGAGGCCACCACGCGCGCCGCTTTCGAGCAGGCCGGCGCGACGCTATCGCAAAGCGAAGCGCGGCTTGCCGCGCTGACCGCCGAACGGGCCGAGGCGGCCGCCTCGCGCCACCAGATTGAGCGCACTTTGCGCGAGACTGCTGAGCGCCGCGACCGCTTCGCCCGCCAGCTTGCCGAGGTCGACCGCGAGCTCTCCGACATCGTCGCGCGCATTTCCGGTCTGCCCGATCCCGCCGAGAAGCGGCTTCTGGTCGAGGACGCGCTCGCCCGCCTAGAGGAGAGCGAGCTAGGTGCCATTGCCGCCGAGCAGGCGGTCGCCGAAGCGCGCGCTGCTGAAAGCGCCGCCCGTCCGCCGCTGCAGGACGCCAAGGCCGAATTGCAGCGCATCGAGACCGAAGCGCGCACGCTGGCCAAGATCCTCAATGCCGCAAGCGGCGACCTCTTCCCTTCGGTGCTCGAGCAGATCAGCGTTGAGCGCGGCTACGAGACCGCGCTTGGTGCGGCGCTGGGCGAGGACCTCGATGTCCCGCTCGACCGCAGCGCCCCGGTGCACTGGGGCGAGAGCGCGGTCCAGCCCGGCGATGCGGCGCTGCCCGAAGGCGTGAAGAGCCTAGCGAGTGTGGTGCGCGCTCCGGCGCAGCTTGCCCGCCGGCTGGCTCAGATCGGCATCGTCGATGCCGCCGATGGCCGCCGTCTGCAGGCGCTTCTGGCGCCGGGCCAGCGGCTGGTCAGCCGCGACGGCGCGCTCTGGCGCTGGGACGGGCTCACCGCCAGCGCCGATGCCCCGACTGCGGCCGCGCAGCGGCTGGCGCAGAAGAACCGTCTGGCCGAGCTCGATGCCGAAGCCGTGCAGGCGACACGCGTCGTGCGCGAGGCCGAGGAAGCACTGGCGCGCGCCGAGCAGGCGATGCGCCAGGCGAGCGAGGCCGAGCGCAACGCGCGCCAGGCCGGCCGCGATGCCCAGCACGGGCTGGATGCCGCGCGCAATGCGCTGGCCGAGGCCGAAAGGGCCGGCGGCGAGCTGGCGAGCCGGCGTGCCGCGCAGGAGGAGGCGCGTGCCCGCATCGTCGACAGCCATGAAGAGACGCAAGCGGCCTTCCTCGAAGCCGAGGAGATGCTGAAGGACGCGCCCGATCTCGGCGATCTCCAATTGCAGCTCGAACAGGTCTCCGCCAACGTCGCGCGCGACCGTGCCACGCTTGCCGATGCCCGCGCCGTGCATGAAGGATTGCGGCGCGAGGCCGAGGCGCGGATGCGCAGGCTCGACGCCATCGGCACGGAGCGCAAGAACTGGCTGGAGCGCGCCGAGAATGCCTCGACGCAGATCGCCGCTCTCGGTGAGCGCAAGGCCGAGGCCGAAGCCGAGCGCGAGAGGCTGGCCGACGCGCCCGATGAGATCGACACCAAGCGCCGCGCGCTGCTGTCGCAGCTTTCCGAGGCCGAGACGCTGCGCCAGGCCGCCGGCGACCGCTTGCAAGAAGCGGAAAACAAGCAGGCCGAGCTCGACAAGGCGGCGACTGCCGCCATCCAGTCGCTCGCCGAAGCGCGCGAAACCCGCGTCCGCGCCGAGGAGCGGCTGACGGCGGCCGACGAGCGGCGCGCCGAGGTCGAGGCGCGCATCCAGGAAGCGCTGAACACGCCGCCGCATCTCGTCATCAAGCATACCGGTCTCGAAGCCGACGATCCGATGCCCGACATGGCCGAGGTCGAGCGCCAGCTCGACCGGCTGAAGATCGAGCGCGAGCGCCTCGGCGCCGTCAATCTGCGCGCCGAGGAGGAGCAGCGGGAGCTGTCCGAGCGTTTGGAGACCATCGTTTCCGAGCGCGAGGACATTATCGAGGCGATCCGCAAGCTGCGTCAGGCGATCCAGAGCCTCAACCGCGAAGGCCGCGAACGGCTGCTGTCGGCCTTCGAGGTGGTCAACGGCCATTTCCAGCGGCTGTTCTCGCATCTGTTCGGCGGCGGCACCGCCGAGCTGCAGCTCATCGAGTCGGAAGATCCGCTGGAGGCGGGGCTCGAAATCCTTGCCCGTCCTCCCGGCAAGAAGCCGCAGACCATGACGCTGCTGTCCGGCGGCGAGCAGGCGCTGACGGCGATGTCGCTGATCTTTGCCGTCTTCCTCACCAACCCGGCGCCGATCTGCGTCCTCGACGAGGTCGACGCGCCGCTCGACGATCACAATGTCGAGCGCTTCTGCAATCTGATGGATGAGATGGCGAAGACCACCGAGACGCGTTTCGTCATCATCACCCACAACCCCATCACCATGGCGCGCATGGACCGGCTGTTCGGCGTCACCATGGCCGAGCAGGGCGTCAGCCAGCTTGTCTCGGTCGACCTGCAGGCGGCCGAGGCGATGCGCGAGGCGAGCTGAGGCGGCTCGGCCGGATCGGCGAGTTCCAATTTTAATTTTCCGGAGCCGTGGCAGGCGCCGTGTAGCGGCGGCGCACCGCCTCCAGCACGAGCTTGCGGCTCTCCTCGGGCGATAGACGCTTGTCCCTCTCGGCCTTGGCCGTCTCGCGGGCCAGCTCCTTGTCCCGGATCTGTTGGCGGAACCATTTGGAATAGTCGCCGGCGTGCAGGTGATATTCCCAGGTCTTGTCGTCGATGCCTTCCGCCATCCGGGCGAAAATGATCAGATTGTGGGCCCGCAGATTCATCGCCTTCTTCGGTCCGGTGAAATAGAAGCTGCCTGCCTCGTTGAGCTCGCCTTCGGCATATTTTCGGCTGTGCCGCTTCAGCGATTGGTCGGGTTCGATCGCCTTGACGGTGAAAGATTTCTTGCCTTTCTGCGGCCGCCACAACAGCACGCGGTCGCCCTTCGGCGTCGGAATATTCTTCGGCGCCTCCAATCCGATCTCCTTGCAGAAGGTCTTGATGACGCCCTTGGCTTTCGGGCCGAGCGCGATCACTGCCGTAACCAGGCGCAAGACACCCGTCGAGATCGCTTCCGGATGCACTGTGATCAGCACCGTGCCGGGTAGCTCGAGCGAAAGCACCGCGCGCGTGTCTTCGCGCTTCTTGGGCAGGAGATGGTGCGCCTCGTCGATGATCAGCCAATGCGGCCTTGCCGTGCGGTAGCGGACGCTCCCAAGCCCGGGCAACAGTTCGGCAAAGAAATCGGGCCGCTCGTCGACCTTCAGCGCCAGCCCGTTGACCACGACATTGGTGCCCGGCCTGTCGATCAGCTCCAGTAGTTGGTCCTTGCTCGGCGCGCTCGAAGCATCGCCGAGGGGCACCGCGCCCTGCAGCCCGCCATAGTCGCCTTCCGGGTCAAAGATGCAGAACTGCAACCCTTTTTCGATAAGCCGTTCGGTCAGCGCCGTGGCCAATGTGGACTTACC
Source organism: Mesorhizobium sp. M1E.F.Ca.ET.045.02.1.1 (assembly GCF_003952485.1). Taxonomy (NCBI): domain Bacteria; kingdom Pseudomonadati; phylum Pseudomonadota; class Alphaproteobacteria; order Hyphomicrobiales; family Phyllobacteriaceae; genus Mesorhizobium; species Mesorhizobium sp. M1E.F.Ca.ET.045.02.1.1. The sequence goes on along the minus strand of NZ_CP034447.1, from coordinate 6,902,576 downwards.
GATACCGGAGCTTCCAGCAATCAGAACCGTGTCGACCGGCGACAGATAGACCTCCTTGCCGCGGGCAGTGCCAAGCAGGACACCTCGCGAGCGCTTTCGCGCCACCAGATGGTCGCGCTGGGTCAGCTTGCGAATCAGTTCCTCGACGCCCTTGCCGCGCGCCTCTTTCGTGACGAGATCTGCGGTTTCCTTTACCGCCGGCAATGCGTTGGCGACGGCAACGCTGCAGCCCGAGGCCCTGAGGAAGGCGTGGTCGTTCTCGGCATCGCCGACTGCGACCACATTGTGTGGCGAAAGCCGGAGGTCCGCGAGCGCGGCTGCCAGTCCCGTCGCCTTGTTGATGCCGCTGGGCAGGATCATCACTGCGCCCTTGTTGAAGATGATCTCCAGCTCCAGGCCGAGCTTCTTGATGACGTCGAGCACCGTTGCCTGGTGCGGTTCCCAGGTGGCGACGATCGAGCGCCCGACTGAGAGCGGCTTGACGCCGCGCTTTTTCAGTTTGTCGACGAGGTTGGCGGAAGGGGAGGGCGAGATCGTGCGCTCCTCCTCGCTGGCCGGGGTGTAGATTAGCGCGCCGTTTTCCGCGACCACCTTGTCGAACAGGCCGATCTCTGGAAAAACCTCCTTGAGGTCGGGCAATTCGCGGCCGGTGACCAGGATGAGCTTGCGGCCGGACTCCTTCAGCTTCTCCAGCGCCGAGAGCGTGCTTGCGGCAACCAAGCCGTCTTGCGCCAGCGTGCCATCGTAGTCGGTGGCCAATGCCATGAAATACATCGGGTGGTCTCTCCGCTGGCCGTCGCTCGGTCCGTCTAGAAGGAACAACGTCTGTCGGCGGAAAAGGTTTAGGTCGACGCCTTGCTTCGCAACGACCGGGCGTTCCGCCCAGGTGACGACGCATCCAGCGCGCCATGTGCGACTGGTGTGAGGAAGCCCACGGCAAGCCCCCTTCATCATTGTTAGTCGGCACGCCCTTCTTGCTCGATGGAACCCGGTCTGGACCGTCACGTTCGATCTGAGCGTCACTCGAATTCATCGAAGCTGCTTTTACGAAGCAGTCAGGCCGGAGTGAGAGGTCCATCGATGTATGTTTTCGGGGAGGTCCTGACCGTCATCCTCGTGGCGAGCGCGATGGCCATGGCGCTCGCCCACGCGCTGGAGCTGCCGGGCAAAATGCGGCTCGGCAGGCAAGAGTATTTTGTTGTCCAGCGGATCTACTATCCGGGCTTCACGATCGGAGGCGGTATCGCCGAGGTCGGCGGGATCGTCGCGACATTTGCGTTGATGCTGACGTCGAGCGGCTCTGTCGAGCTCTGGCTGATTGCCTGCGCGTTGACCGGGCTCCTGATTATGCAGCTTGTCTTCTGGTTCATGACCCAGCCGATCAACGAGCACTGGCTGCAAGAGGTGGAATTGACCCGCGCCGGCGAAGCATTTCTTCGCAACCCAGGGCAGCGACAGGGACGCACTTGTGCCGACGCAAGAGTGGACGGCGTTTCGTGACCGGTGGGAACTCTCGCACGTTCTGCGCGCGGTGTTGGCGATGCTGAGCCTGATCCTGCTGACCACGGCAATTGCCATCCAAGGCGCCTGATGTCCGGCCGGGTTTCCGACCGACTCGCTGGAGCTTCAAGGCAGGGTAGGGCTGATCGTCCGGTCTCGGTCGGGCGTCCCTAAAGGCGCAGGAGACCGACGATGCCGGAACGAAGCGCGCATCGAGGCTTATATATCCGCGATGTCCTGGATCGCGACTTGTGGAACGAGCCGTGACAGACCTTTTTCGGGAGCCGGAAGACGCAACTCCGCTGGAGCCGGAGGATGGTAGTGTGCTGAGAGTTCTGCAAATTCGCTGCGAGAGGGCGGTCATGGCAGGCTGGTGATTGTTCACGTCACCGATTCCCGCGAAGGAACGCCACCATGACCAAGACTGAAGATAAATCCGCCATAGCCGCCGTCAAAGACATTCTGCTTTCGAACCCGGATGGATTGCACGAGGTGATCCGCGCGGTGATGCAGGAGGTGCTCGAGGCCGAGATGGACGAGGCGCTGGATGCTTCGAAGAGCGAGCGAACGCCGGAGCGGCTCGGCTATCGCTCTGGCTATTACGGCCGCACCCTTGTCACCCGTGTCGGCAAGCTCGAACTGCGGGTTCCGCAGGACCGGGCTGGTCGCTTCTCCACCGAGCTGTTCGATCGACATGCCGTCACCAGATCGATGAAAATCGCAATCTTTCGACATATGCGGATTGGCTCAAGGGCGCCGTACAAAAAGCGGAGCTACGAGCGAACGATCGGACCTGGTTGAAAATTTGACCCTAAGGTAATACCTTCTGTAAATCTGGTATTACGGAAGGCGACCATGACCACTACAGTCACAGCCAAGGGACAGGTGACCATCCCGAAACCGGTCCGCGATCTCCTCGGCATCGGTCCGGGCAGCAAGGTTGATTTCCGCCGCGCTGCCGATGGTAGCGTGGTGCTTGCACGCGCCGACAAGGAGCCGCCGGCGAGCCGCTTCGCGAAATTGCGTGGTCATGCCGGCAAGGGGCTCGGTACCGACGCGATCATGGCACTGACGCGTGGCGAAGCGTGACACTGGTCGACACCAACGTTCTGCTCGACCTTGTCACTGATGATCCGAATTGGGCGGATTGGTCGATCGCTCAGCTGGAGGCGGCGAGCCTCAATGGACCTCTGCTGATCAACGATGCTGTCTATGCCGAGCTTGGCGTTCGATATGAACGCATCGAGGATCTCGAGGCGTTTGTAGTTGAGGCGGGGCTGGAGATCGCCCCGATGCCGCGAGACGCCCTGTTTCTCGCTGGAAAGGTCTTTACGCAGTATCGCAAGTCGGGCGGATCACGCACCGGCGTGTTACCCGACTTCTTCATTGGAGCCCATGCTGCCGTCAACGGGCTGCCGCTGCTCACCCGCGACGTCGGCCGCTACCGCACCTATTTTCCATCATTGAAACTGATCACCCCGAACAGCTGAGCGATTTGTTCGGACACACAGTCTTGTGGTCAGGCAGGGGAGGGAGGAAGCCTTTTGTTCCTACAGTCCGCTCGCCTTGGCTAGGTTGACTCGGAACCGATCGGGCCGGCGCTGACATTTTCGCGTCATTTCGGCCGAGGCGTGGCCGACCTGCTTTTGCACCTAGCGCTCGTCGACCTCGGCCGAGGAGGCGAGTCCTGCAGTGAATGGCCGGCAAACATTTGGCCGCGTTCGCCTTCCGACAGGTCGCCACGGACGCGGCCGGTGACTGCTGCACGCTTGATCAGCCGGGCCACCTCCTGTTCGTTCAATCGCTCGGCGCCGACAGCCTTGCCTTGCCCAATCACCCGCAGGAACAACGGGCCATTGGCCAACCCGAGCCAACTTCAGCCAGGTTGTCGGGTGCCACGACCGGGGAGGTGGCGTCGGAGGAGCCTCGGCCGATCTCGACCTCGCCGCCCGCGGCAAGCCCCCTCCATCATTGCTAGTCGCCAAATGCACCTACAAAGCTGGATCAGACACCGCGCCGATCTCAACGAAGCCGAGCAGGAGAATATCATCAAGGGCGCGGCCTGGGCGCGCGGCGGACGGGTCCGGCCGGGCGCCCTGCTGAACATCGGCTTCGTGCTGGCGTGCACAAGCGGATGTTCGGCGAGGTGTGGAGATGGGCCGGAACCTTTCGCCGGACGGCGCCGAATAGGTATCGTCGCCTAATGAAGGCCGGCTAGCTCTGCATAGTTTAAGGCGCTCATGGCCAATGCCGGTGCGTCTATGGTCGAGGGCCAGAGGCGCCGTGGCTTCCGCCGGGCGTCATTTGCCGTCATAGGGACGGGAAAGCCGGACGCCTGGTCCGCCGCCATTTTCTGGGATAAATTCGACGCCAGCTGTTTCAAGCGCGCGACGAAGAGCTTCGACAGTAACTTGGTTTGCCCGTAAGGGCCCTGCGAGCGGCTCCAAGCGCTTGATTGTTGCCGTCGAAACTTTTGATGCTGCCGCTAGCTTCTTCTGATCCCATTGCAGCAGAGCCCGTGCCGCCCTCAGCTGCTCACTTGTTATCATTAAATATGATCCTATTGGCATCATATGATGCCTAAGGTATTGAAAATACCCTTGGCATCATTTAAGACTTTTGGGTGCAAAGCGGCCGAACAGGGTGGTGCAACACCCTATTCGACCTCGCCACAACCAAGCTGTTGAGGAGCTCGGATCATGGGTGATTCCGACAATACCACGACTCGGCCTCTCGTCACTCGGAGGAGGGTACTTGCGGGAACGGCAATTGCAATTGTTGGATCAAAGCGAAATGCGTTTGCCCGCAATGATTTGGAAACAGACCAATCCGCGGATCCCGCAGTGGCAGTGTGGCGCAAATGGCAGGCGGCCCACGAGCACACCGAACGGCTGTGCCGTCAGCTGCAGCGCCTTGAGCGGATACTCGCCGAGACCGTTGGCTTTCCTTGCGCAACCATTATGCTGCGCGAGGGGGAGAGCTTGACGCTGCATTCACTTAGAGCGCTTCGCGAAGTGCTCGATCATCGTCCGGAAGATACGGAAATGCGCGCGCGGGGTGAAGCAGACTTCGCGGCTCATCAGGCGCGCTGGGATGCTGCCGATAGGGAAATTGGCTATTCGGCAACGTTGCGGGCCGAGCGCGAGGCTGCCGACCGAGCGGAGGAACTGCTTGAGCTATTGTCCGAAACGCCCCCTGCTTCCCTTGCCGGCGTGGTAGTCAAGCTTGATGCGGTGCTTAAGGTAGGGGAGGGTTCGGGGGACGATGCCGAGTTTCCCCGGCCGCAGATACGCTCGGCACTTGATGACGTTATCCGCATTGGCCGGGGACTCGTTCCTGAACAGAGGTTGGGGCTAGAATTGATTGCGCAAAGTATCGAAAAATGATACTTTGCGCACATGAAATCAGCATCCCGCCTGCACGCCCGTGACTTCATTTCCCGCTCCGCCGCCAGCGGGCGCTATCACTTCAACTCGTCCGACGCCCAGGACGCGCTTGGCGTCTCGGCGGCTGCGACGAAGCTGGCCCTGCATCGCTTGAGTAAACAGGGCCTGATCGCATCCCCGGCACGAGGTTTTTACGTCATAGTGCCCCCGGAGTACCAGTCTCTCGGCAGCCTGCCCGCCGAGCAGTTCATTCCGGCCCTGATGGAACGGCTAGGCCAGCCCTACTATGCGGGCTTGCTGTCCGCCGCCCAGTTCCACGGCGCGGCCCATCATCGGCCCCAGGAATTTCAGGTGATGGTGGCCAGGGCGCGCCGTCCTATCGTTTGCGGCGTGGTACGCGTGGGATTCGTCGTTCGCAAAAAAATCGCGTCTGTGGCCACCCAGAGCTTCAACACGCCGCGCGGGACTGTCCTTGTCTCAACCCCCGAGGCCACGGCGATCGACCTCGTCGGCTATCACGACCATGTCGGCGGCTTCGACCAGGTCGCGACGATCCTGGGAGAACTCGTCGACAGCATCGATCCCGAAAAACTGGTTGCCGCGGCCGAAACCGCTCCCGTGCCGTGGGCGCAGAGGCTTGGCTACCTGATGGATCAGGCCGGTGCGGACGACCGGACGGGACCGCTCAAAGCCTATGTGCGCAAGCACGCGCGCAGCACGGCTGTCCTATTGCCGGCCGCCTCGCAACAAGACGCCGTTCGTGATGACGGCTGGCGGCTTTCCATCAATGTCACTGTGGAGTCCGAGCTATGATCCCGCGCGACTACATCACTGAATGGCGCGCGCAGGCGCCGTGGGTTCAGGACATCCAGGTCGAGCAAGACCTCGTCATCAGCCGAGCGCTGGTGGAGATATTCTCCAACCCGGTGCTGGCCGACGCCCTGGCATTTCGTGGCGGGACGGCGCTCTACAAGCTCTATCTCAAGCCAGCCGCCCGCTATTCCGAGGATATCGACCTCGTGCAGATGCGCGCGGAGTCCGCCGGAGCCGTAATGGACGCCTTACGGTCGGCGCTCGATCCCTGGCTCGGCGCCCCCCGCTGGAAACAGACGGAGGGTCGCCTGACCTTCGTCTATCGGTTCGGCTCCGAAGATACGCCGCCGATCAACATGCGGCTCAAAGTCGAAATCAATTCGCGGGAGCATTTCGCCGTTCACGGCTTTATCCGTCAGCCGTTCGGTGTATCGTCGCGCTGGTACGAAGGTGCATGCAATGTCCCGACCTACGCGCTCGACGAGCTTCTCGGCACGAAGCTACGGGCGCTCTATCAGCGCAAGAAGGGGCGTGACCTGTTCGACCTCGCTGTCACGCTCAAACAGGACGGCATCGACTCCGACCGGATCATCGACGCCTTTACGACCTATATGGATCACGGCGGACACAACGTGACTCGCGCTCTCTTCGAACAGAACATGCACCAGAAATTGTCCGATCCGTTGTTCACGGCGGATATCGGTCCGCTTCTGGCTCCCGGCTATTCCTGGAATCTCGAAACAGCGGCAGAAGCGGTCAACGTCGCTCTCATCCGCCGTTTGCCGGGCGATGCGTGGAAAGGTGTGGCGGAAGACTGAGAGCACACCAAGGCTAGCTTCAGTCAATCGAGCAACATACCTTCTTCCCTTGCGGCAGCCTCGAATAGCGATGCGCACGTCATCGGGCGAGAAATCGCCGGCCAGGGCGGCTAGGCAAGCTTGCACGGCCTTGTTCCAGTGGCGGCCGCGCTTGGCTGGCAGCGTCATCGCAGTGAAATCCACTTAGGCGTTGCGTTCGTTCGCCTCGCTAGGCAGCTTGATGATGTAGTTAATATCGTCGAAATGTTCGATCGTATAATGCGCGTCGGCATCGTATTTTCGCCATCCGCGTTGAATTCAACAGCGAAGAATTTGCGACCGCTGTCAAATGAAGAGATCACCGAATCAGCTAGGAAGTATACCAGCGATCTAGATAGCTCTTAGCCTACGATCACTCCTTTTATTATCCTTCAATCGGCGTCATTGTAAACTATCACCAAAATAAACCTTGGCATGAACTGAAGCTCAGAATAATTGGCGAGGTCCGGTTCGATATAGAGATGCTTGATAAATTCCTCATCTTCAGGGGTAAGCTTGATGTTCCTTCCTAGCTTCATTTCACACAAAGCCCCGTAGTCGAAGGAGTGCCAAACCTTGGACTGGCTGGATGACTTTCTTTCAGCGGCGGCCGCCGCCATAGCTGCCGCCGATTCCTTTTGGCGCCGGCGCAGTCGGATCACAATTCCCAGAGCCACCCGACTTGCTGCGAGAAGAGTGCGGAGCTGCCGGCACCCGGCTGACGGTCGGAAAGGCGAAGTCGCGCCAGTTGTGCGCACCTCGTTAGATGGTTTCAAGCCGGCTGAACCGAACCGGGATGAGTTTCCGAGTCTCGAGTTGCCCAGCAGCATCCTTGTCGATGATAGTCAGAAACTGAACTTCTTCAGACGCCAAAGGCAGAACAAGGCGTCCCCCTGGCTTGAGCTGATTGAGCAATGCCGGCGGCGTCCGCTCAGCCGCCACGCTAACCAGGATCTTGTCGAATGGGGCGTGCTCGGGCCAGCCGCGAGACCCGTCTCCGACACGAATGGCGACATTCGAGAAGCCAAGGCCCTGCAGCAGAGCCTCGGCATGGCTTGCAAATTCCTCGATGATTTCGACGCTCCAAACTTGTCCGGCGAGTTCCGCGAGGATCGCGGATTGATAGCCCAGGCCGGTCCCGATCTCGAGCACCGTTTCGTGTGGTTGGGGAGCAAGGAGATCGGTCATCAGAGCGACAATGAAGGGCTGCGACACGGTCTTATCGAAGCCGATCGGCAGCGGCATGTCCTGATAGGCATAAGGCGCGACTGCAGCTGGCACGAAGAGATGTCGCGGGACCCGCCGCATCGATGCCATCACCCGCTCATCGAGCGTTGCCTTGCCGAGTTCTTCGCTTGCAAGATCGGCATGGATTGCAATCATCTCGACCATGTGCCTGCGTAGGACCGCAAGATGCTCTTCGTTCATGGGTTTCATGACGGTGAGGCTTTCCTCGACCAGCTGCTGCCAAATAGCTTATATCCTGTTCGTCTCGTCACAGTAACCGACAAGGCCGATGCGCTGGGCATTGCCCATTTCGAGAGGAAACGCGCGCTGGCGGGACGTCCTTTGGCTGGCCGTTTCTCCAGATATTGCTAAAATAAGGCCGCTGCCGAACGGAAGGGATATCCCGATGAGCAGACATATCTTTGCCGTGCTGACCAATCCAGTGGAGGGACGCGAGGCAGAGTTCAATGCTCGCCCTTACCCTCTGACCTCGCCTTGACTGACGAGCTCGATGCAATCGCGTTGCGGCGCTGCGTCTTACCCGCATCTAACTCCGGGAAGCTTTAGCGGTAACGGATTGCCTCGCCAAAGGCACGTTGACATAAAGATATCTTTATGTGACTACTGGCTGAACAGTCGCTACAAGGACAAAGAATGTCGCAAAGTCCGTTCTCACTGGACGATCTGTTTGGTCCGGCCGGCGAGAAGCGAGACGGGTCGGAAATCCTGGCTACGCTTCAAGCTACTGCGCGCGAACGCATCCTGATCCTTGACGGTGCCATGGGCACCCAGATCCAGGGTCTTGGTTTCGACGAGGACCATTTCCGCGGCGACAGGTTCGTCGGTTGCGCCTGTCACCAGAAGGGCAACAACGATCTTTTGATCCTGAGCCAGCCCAAGGCGATCGAGGACATTCATTATCAGTACGCTATTGCCGGCGCGGACATCATCGAGACCAACACCTTCTCATCAACCTCCATAGCGCAGGCCGATTACGGCATGGAGAATGCCGTCTACGACCTCAATCGCGACGGCGCTCGGCTTGTCCGCCGTGCTTTGATCCGGGCACAACAGGAAGACGGCAAGCGGCGGTTTGTCGCCGGCGCTCTCGGGCCGACCAACCGCACCGCCTCGATGTCGCCGGATGTCAACAATCCCGGTTACCGCGCCGTGACTTTCGACAAATTGCGCTATGCCTATGGCGAGCAGCTGCGCGGGCTGCTCGATGGCGGCGCCGACATCATCCTGATCGAGACCATCTTCGACACGCTGAACGCCAAGGCGGCGATCTTCGCCTGCAACGAGATCTTTGTCGAAAAGGGCATTCATCTGCCGGTCATGATCTCCGGCACGATCACCGACCTGTCCGGCCGCACGCTCTCCGGCCAGACGCCGACGGCGTTCTGGCATTCGGTCCGTCACGCCAGCCCGTTCACGATCGGCCTCAATTGCGCGCTCGGCGCCAACGCCATGCGCGCGCATCTGGATGAGCTTTCGGGCGTAGCCGGCACCTTTGTCTGCGCCTATCCGAATGCCGGCCTGCCTAATGAATTCGGCCGGTATGACGAGAGCCCGGAATTCATGGCTGAACAGATCGAGGGTTTTGCGCGCGACGGATTGGTCAATGTCGTCGGCGGCTGCTGCGGCTCGACGCCGGACCATATCCGCGCCATCGCGGCGGCGGTTAAGAAATATCCGCCGCGCGCCATCCCGAAGATCGAGCCGAAGATGCGCCTGTCGGGCCTCGAGCCGTTCACGCTGACCGACGAGATTCCGTTCGTCAATGTCGGCGAGCGCACCAATGTCACGGGCTCCGCCAGGTTCAGGAAGCTGATCACGGCGGGCGACTATGTCGCCGCGCTCGATGTCGCGCGCGACCAGGTCGCCAACGGCGCCCAGATCATCGACATCAACATGGACGAGGGCCTGATCGATTCGAAGAAGGCGATGGTCGAATATCTCAACCTGATCGCGGCCGAGCCGGACATTGCCCGCGTTCCCGTGATGATCGACAGTTCCAAGTGGGAAGTCATCGAGGCCGGCCTCAAATGCGTCCAGGGCAAGCCGCTGGTCAACTCCATCTCCATGAAGGAAGGCGAGAAAGCGTTCCTGCATCATGCCAGGCTGGTGCGCGCCTATGGCGCTGCGGTGGTCGTCATGGCCTTCGACGAGGACGGCCAGGCCGACACCAGGGCGCGCAAGGTCGAGATCTGCACCCGCGCCTACAAGCTCCTGACTGAACAGGCAGGCTTCCCGCCCGAGGATATCGTCTTCGATCCGAACGTGTTCGCCATCGCCACCGGCATCGATGAACACAACAATTACGGTGTCGATTTCATCGACGCTGCGCGCGAGATCACCGCGACGCTTCCTCATGTCCATATTTCGGGCGGCGTGTCGAACCTCTCCTTTTCGTTCCGCGGCAACGAACCGGTGCGCGAGGCCATGCATGCCGTGTTCCTCTACCACGCCATCCAGGCGGGCATGGACATGGGCATCGTCAATGCCGGGCAGCTTGCCGTCTACGACACCATCGACCCGGAACTGCGCGAAGCCTGCGAGGATGTTGTCAACAACCGTGAGCCAAAGGGCGGCGGCACGGCGACCGAGCGCATGCTGGAACTCGCCGGACGCTTCAAGGGCACGGCGGGCAAGGAGGCGCAGGAACGCGTTCTCGCCTGGCGCGACTGGCCGGTCGAGCAGCGCATTTCGCACGCGCTGGTCAATGGCATCACCGAATTCATCGACGCGGACACGGACGACGCGCGGCGCGCCGCCGAGCGGCCGCTGCATGTCATCGAAGGCCCGCTGATGGCGGGCATGAATGTCGTCGGCGACCTGTTCGGCGCCGGCAAGATGTTCCTGCCGCAAGTGGTGAAGTCGGCCCGCGTGATGAAGCAGGCGGTGGCCGGCCTGCTGCCGCACATGGAGGCGGAGAAGCTGGCGAACGCCGCCAGCGGGATCGACAATGGCGAGCGCCAGACCGCCGGCAAGATCCTGATGGCGACGGTAAAGGGCGATGTCCACGACATCGGCAAGAACATCGTCGGCGTGGTCCTTGCCTGCAACAATTATGAGATCATCGATCTTGGCGTCATGGTGCCTGCGGCGAAGATCCTGCAGACGGCGCGTGAGCTAAAGGTCGACGTCATCGGCCTGTCCGGCCTGATCACGCCCTCGCTCGACGAGATGGCGCATATGGCGGCCGAGATGGAACGTGAAGGCTTCGACATTCCGCTGCTGATCGGCGGTGCGACGACCAGCCGCGTGCATACGGCGGTCAAGATCCATCCGCGCTATGCGAAAGGCCAGACGGTGTATGTCGCCGACGCCAGCCGCGCCGTCGGCGTGGTGTCGGCACTGCTGTCGAACGAGGCCAAGGCCGGCTATGTCGAGAACGTTCGCGCGGAGTACAAGAAGGTTGCCGACGCGCATGCGCGCAGCGAAGCCGACAAGCAGCGGCTGCCGCTCGCCAGGGCGCGGGCCAATGCCCACAAGGTCGACTGGACGGGCTACGAGCCGCCAAAACCGTCCTTCCTTGGCCTAAAGGTCTTCGAAGGCTGGGATCTGGCCGAGCTTGCCCGCTATATCGACTGGACGCCATTCTTCCAAACCTGGGAGTTGAAGGGCCGCTATCCCAAAATCCTCGACGACGAGGACCAGGGGCCGGCGGCACGCCAGCTCTTCGAGGACGCCCAGGCGATGCTGGCGAAGATCATCGCGGAAAAATGGTTTGCGCCCAAGGGCGTGATCGGCTTCTGGCCGGCCAATACCGCCGGCGACGATATCAGACTGTTCACGGATGAGGCCCGCTCGCACGAACTGGCGACATTCTTCACGCTGCGCCAGCAGCTGGCCAAGCACGACGGCAAGGCCAATGTCGCATTGTCGGATTTCGTGGCGCCTGTGGACAGCGGCAAGGCCGACTATGTGGGCGGCTTCATAGTCACCGCGGGCATCGAGGAAGTGACGATCGCCGAGCGCTTCGTGCGGGCCAACGACGACTATTCCTCGATCATGGTCAAGGCGCTGGCCGACCGTTTCGCCGAAGCCTTCGCAGAGCGCATGCACGAGAAGGTGCGCAAGGAGTTCTGGGGTTACGCGCCCGATGAGAACCTGGCCCCGGACGACCTGATCGGCGAACCCTATCGCGGCATCCGCCCGGCACCTGGCTATCCGGCGCAACCCGACCATACGGAAAAGGCGACGCTGTTTCGTCTGCTCGACGGCGAACGCAATGCGGCCGTCAGCCTGACCGAAAGCTTCGCCATGTGGCCCGGCTCCTCCGTCTCCGGCATCTACCTGTCGCATCCCGAAAGCTATTATTTCGGCGTCGCTAAGGTCGAGCGCGATCAGGTCGAGGACTATGCGCGGCGCAAGGCCATGCCGCTGGCGGAGGTCGAGCGCTGGCTTGGGCCGATCCTCAACTATGTGCCGGCGCGCTACGCCGAAGCGGCGGAGTAAGTCCCTATTACCGCCAGTCGTCCTTGCCCCTGACCGATCTCGCATTCCTGTGGACCGGTTTGGGCGATCGATGATTTGATCAGGGTGCTTAAGGTGCACGTTCGTCTCGCGGATGGGATAATTGGGAAGTCGGTGCCGGCGCTGCCCCCGCTACGGCAGCGGCGCTTTTCGTCTCCACAAGGACCACTGGGCCAAGGCCTGGGAAGCTGCCGAGATGGCGGAACTGTTTTTGATTACCCCTATCTCGATTTCCACTATTTTGGGGCGCTCGAGAATTAAGTTTGGCACTTCTATCTAACGAGTGCCAACCGGGCTATATATATGGGCGTGGCCGCTATGCCGGCCTCAGAAAGAAGCTTCCATGAAATTCCGGCCACTCCAAGACCGCGTCGTCATCAGGCGCGCGGAAAGTGACACCAAATCCAAGGGCCGCATCATTGTTCCCGACAATGCCAAGGAAAAGCCGCAGGAAGGCGAAGTCATCGCCGTCGGCCAGGGCGCACGCGACGAAGACGGCGCGCTGGTCGAGCTCAAGGTCAAGGCGGGCCACCTGATCCTGTTCGGCAAATGCTCGGGCACCGAGGTCAAGATCGACGGCGATGACCTTCTGATCATGAAGAAAGCCGACATCATGGGCATCATCTTCAACAAGACCGTGGCTGCCAAGAGGGCAGCCTGACGTGCGCGCCGCGCGTATTCACCGGACGCGCATAGGACGCTCCCGATTCTGAGTCTCCGGGCGACGCCGTCGGCGTCTTGCCGTCCCAACCGAACTGGAAAAATCATGCCCCCCAAGGAAATCAAATTCTCCACCGATGCCCGCGACCGCATGCTGCGCGGCGTCGAGCTTCTCAACAGCGCCGTCAAGGTGACACTAGGCCCCAAGGGCCGCAATGTCGTCATCGACAAGGCCTATGGCGCGCCACGCATCACCAAGGACGGCGTCGCCGTCGCCAAGGAAATCGAGCTTGCCGACAAGTTCGAGAACATGGGCGCGCAAATGGTGCGCGAAGTGGCCTCGAAGACCAACGACCTTGCCGGTGACGGCACAACCACCGCCACGGTGCTGGCCGCATCGATCCTGCGCGAAGGCGCCAAGCTCGTCGCCGCCGGCATGAACCCGATGGACCTGAAGCGTGGCATCGACCAGGCCGTTACCGCGGTGGTCAAGGAAGTCCAGGCGCGGTCCAAGAAGGTCAAATCGGCCGGTGAGATCGCGCAGGTCGGCACCATCGCCGCCAATGGCGATGCCACCGTCGGCGACATGATCGCCAAGGCGATGGACAAGGTCGGCAACGACGGCGTCATCACCGTCGAGGAAGCAAAGACCGCCGAGACCGAACTCGACGTCGTCGAAGGCATGCAGTTCGACCGCGGCTATCTCTCGCCCTATTTCGTCACCAATGCCGAGAAGATGCGCGCCGAGCTGGAGGACGCCTACGTCCTCATCCATGAAAAGAAGCTCGGCAATCTGCAAACGCTGCTGCCGATCCTCGAAGCCGTGGTGCAAAGTGGCAAGCCATTGTTGATCATCGCCGAGGATGTCGAGGGCGAGGCGCTGGCGACGCTCGTCGTCAACAAGCTGCGCGGCGGCCTCAAGGTCGCGGCCGTCAAGGCGCCTGGCTTCGGCGATCGCCGCAAGGCGATGCTGGAAGACATCGCCGTGCTCACCGCCGGCCAGATGATTTCCGAGGATCTCGGCATCAAACTGGAGAACATTGCCATTGACATGCTCGGCCGCGCCAAGCGCGTGCTGATCGAGAAGGACACGACCACGATCATAGACGGCGCCGGCACCAAGGCGACCATTCAGGCGCGCATACAGCAGATCAAAAGTCAGATCGAGGAAACCACTTCCGACTACGACAAGGAAAAGCTGCAGGAGCGACTGGCGAAGCTCGCCGGCGGCGTTGCAGTCATTCGCGTCGGCGGCGCCACCGAGTCCGAAGTCAAGGAAAAGAAGGATCGCATCGACGACGCGCTGAATGCTACGCGTGCCGCTGTGGAAGAAGGCATCGTTGCAGGCGGTGGCGTGGCGCTCTTGCGCGCCAGATCGGCGCTTGCCGGCTTGAATGGCGCCAATGCCGATGTGACGGCGGGTATCTCGATCGTGCTGAGGGCGCTTGAGGCGCCGGTCCGCCAGATCGCAGAAAATGCAGGCGTCGAAGGTTCGATCGTCGTCGGCAAGCTCTCCAAGGGCAAGGACTACAATCAGGGCTTCGACGCCCAGAACGAGATTTATGTCGATATGATCAAGGCTGGCATCGTCGACCCGGCAAAGGTGGTGCGGACCGCACTCCAGGACGCCGGTTCGATCGCCGCCCTGTTGATCACCGCCGAGGCCATGATCACCGACGTTCCAGCCAAGGATGCCGCGCCATCCCCCGGCGGTGGCATGGGCAATTGACCGACTCCCTGCCGGGAACGCGCTGCGATGCCCATCGCGCCGAGCGCGAAGCGCTGAAGGTCGCCGACAATGAGCGGGTTTTGGCGGAAGCTGCGGCTGCCAAGGCTGAGGTAAGGGCGGAAGCCGGAGCCCGTCAGACAGAAATGGGCAATCGGGTCTCGCGCGTCGTGGCCGACGAGGCGCCCCGCAAGGCCCGTCAGGCCTAATACTTCAACACCTGCGCCCAATCCCACGGGCGCGGCCATTGCCCTAGCAGATGATCGCAGGGTGGCGAAAAAAACGGACTGGTTATAATGAGCGCACATGTCTATCCACCCGCTTCACTTGTTGAAGACAATGCCGGAGCGTGGTTGAAGAAGCTGGCGAAATACCGACAGCCGCGTCTAGGGCGTAGCGCCTTCGAACTGTTCATCACTCTTGTCCCTTTCGCCATCTTCTGGGCGGCTGCTTGTCTTTCGCTGACCAACAGCTTCTGGCCCGGGCTGATCGCGATCCTTCCTGCCAGCGGCTTCCTGCTTAGGCTGTTCATGATCCAGCACGATTGCGGCCACGGCTCGTTCTTCGCCCGTCGCGGACTCGATGACTGGACCGGCCGCCTGCTTGGGGTCCTGACTCTGACCCCATATGACTATTGGAGGCGCGCTCACGCCGCCCATCATGCGACTGCAGGCAATCTCGACGAACGCGGAGTCGGTGACATCACCACGCTGACGATTGCCGAATACCGTGCCCTTTCGCCGATAAAGCGGGTCGGTTACCGGCTGTACCGGCACCCGCTTGTGATGTTCGGGATCGGGCCAGCTTGGCTATTCCTATTCAAGCAGCGCCTACCGTTTGGGATGATGAGCTCGGGTGCGCTGCCTTGGATTTCGACCATGCTGACGAATATTGCGATCGTCACGCTGTCTGCCTTGATGGTATGGACCGTCGGTTTGGCTACCTTTCTCCTAATCCACCTGCCGGTCGCACTGCTGGCAGGTGCGGCTGGCGTTTGGCTCTTCTATGTACAGCACCAATTCGAGGAGACGCATTGGTCGGGGGGCGAGGATTGGCGGTTTCCCCAAGCGGCGCTGCATGGCGCCTCGCACTACGATCTTCCGCCGGTGCTGCGGTGGCTCACCGGCAACATCGGCATCCATCACGTCCATCATCTGTCCAGCCGGATTCCCTACTACCGCTTGCCGGAAGTGCTGCGCGACCATCCGCAACTTGCCTGCATTGGACGTATCACCCTCTGGGACAGCCTCAAATGCGTCAGGCTCGTGCTTTGGGACGACCGGCGCCGGAGGCTGGTTTCATTCCACGACGCAGCCTGATCACAGTCTATGCGGAGGCGGGCTCTGTTTGTGTTGTGCTGCAGGCTCCGTGCGGCGGCTACCGCCGTCTACGGCGAGGACGCGCGCTGCTCGCCATAGCTTCAGGTCTGCCGACCTATTTGCGTACGCCTCAATCGGATGGGGGCGTCCGATCAAATATCCTTGCAGAGCATTGCAGCCTTCCTCGCTAAGGAAGGTCAACTGCTCCAACGTCTCGACGCCCTCTGCAATGATATGCATTGATAGGCCTCGGCCCAGCCCGACGATCGCACGAATGATGGCGGCCGATTGCGGGTTCTTCTGAATCATCCAGACAAAGGACTTGTCGATCTTGATCTTGTCGAAGGGGAAAGACTGGAGATAGGAAAGCGACGAGTAGCCGGTTCCGAAGTCGTCCAGGGCGATCTTCACGCCGGGCGATTTCAGCCGCCTGAGGATCGAACTTGCCCGCGAGAAGTCGTCGAACAGCACACTCTCGGTTACTTCCAGCTCTAGCCGCTTTGGGTCGAGCCCCGTCTCAAGCAGAACCGAGTGCACCAAGTCAGGAAGATCGCCCTGGCGAAACTGCACTGGAGACAGGTTGACGCCACCTGGACCAGTTTCACCCACGAAGCCGCCTCGCGGCATGCCTCCCGCAGCACCCATTCGCCGATAGGCACGATCAGTCCGCTCTCTTCGGCCACCGCAATGAATTCGGCGGGTGGGATCATCCCTCGGTCCTTGTGGGACCACCGGATCAGAGCCTCGAAGCCGACGATTTCGCCGGACATGCCCGCCTGCGGCTGGTAGTGCAGGAATAATTCGCCACCTGCCAGCGCAGACCGCAAGTCTTGTTCGAGGGCACGGCGTTCGCGCAGCTTGCGATCCATGTCGGCCTCGAATATCCGGAAAACACCACGGCCGTCGGCTCTAGCGAAGGGGAGGCCAACCTCACGGTTGATCGCCTCGATGCGATCCATGAGGATGTGCACGGACGAGCTGCCGGCGGAAAGCTGTTCGGCAGGCCGTAGCGGCCGGGTGATGTATCCGATCTCCCGCTGGCCGCGATGCTCGTAGTGATTTCGAGCGCCCAGTGGTCATAGACGCGCTCCGTGCGGGCGCTCGATTCTTCCCAATCCTGAAAGAAGCGCACCTCGCGCGGCACGAAATCGAACCAGTTGGGCTGCAGTTCAAGAAACGGCGTCTGTCCATCGGAGCATCGGAGCCGACCCAAACGCGCCGTTTCATCTCCGGCCGGCGCGCTTCGCGCCTGTCGCGTTCGATCCGGGCGCACCGCGTGAGAAAGTTGCGGACATGCACGATGCCATTCCCGGCTCGGCCGAGCAATCGGCAGAGCGGGCCTGCTACGATCTTCTCGTCGGTCGTCTCGCCGTGCTTGATCCATGCCGGATCGAGCAGATCATTCGCTCTCCAGGGCGGCGATGTTCGGATCGACGATCGGCCCGGCGCGCCATTCGATCTCGCGGCCAAGCGAGATCTGTACATAGTCCGCGGCGCCTGCGCCTGTCGGCACAAAGGCGAAGGCGCTTTGCCATGCCATTCCGAAATCTGGAACTCGCTGCCCCGCAGTTCCACCCACAGCGCCTTTACGTCCCCGCCGCGGCGAGCGAGGGCTTCCGTCATCCAGGGCCGCAACTCAGCGACTCGGCTGCCGTCGGGGGCGAGCACTGATCGCACGTCGCGCCAATAGGCGTCGTCGATACTGGCCGCGGTGAAAGTGAAGCCCGGAAATTTCTTCGTCAACGCGGCCGTAAGCGCTGCCTCGTCTGCACCGGCCGGAAGAGCGGCCAGAACAGCCTCGATTGAGGCGCATTCTCCGAAATCTGCGCCATCGGACGATCTTATCAGTCCGACCCCATCTGGTCTTTTCCCATCTCCACCGCGCTGCCGGTGATGTCAGGTGCGTCGGCCGGCGCCGCGTTGAGGTGATGCTCGAGCGCTTCGATGCTCGTCATGACGTCGGCAAACGCCGGCGGCGTGCCGAAAATCATCGCCGACATGCGTTCGTAGTCGGCCGAGAGCTTGGCGCGCATGTCGGCGGTCGGGACAAGACGATAGCTTCCTGGCACCGCACGATCGTAACGATGATCGGGTGCGCGAAACATCAGTTCCTTGTGCTGCCGGCAGGCTTCGGCGAGATCGAGCATCGACGCCGTGGCCACTCCGTAGTCGGGATGCGTCCAGATCTGATGGACGTCGTAGTAGTGCCGCGAATAACGATTGAGATCCGGCACCGGCCGATCGGGCTGCGCTCCCGCGCTTCGCTTCTCGGTCATTTCGGTCATTGCGTGCAGGATCAGCACCTTCTCCCAGAAGGTCCGTTCCGGCTTCACCGTCATTACATTCGGCACTGATAGGTCCGCGCCGGCTGGCATTTCCGAAGCGATGTAGGGCACGATCTCGCACAGCTCGGCCGGCTCGGGATCGGGACGCGCGCCGCCTTCGATGCGGACGGCGGCCTGAACATATCCGTTGCCGGAATCGAACACGCTCTTGTAGCCGACCACGAGAATATCGAGCGCATCCTTGTTTCGATAAGCATCGAAGCCGAAAGCGAGGGAGAAACCATCCTGCCCGGCCGCTTCTTCGATGGCCGCGGTCTCCTTGGCCAACAGCTCCTTGAGGGGACCAGAAATATATTGCCGTGCTGCCTCGTCAACCTTCTCGGCGAGAGCGCGCTGTTGCTGATTGACGGAGGGGAGGGCAGCGATGTCGGCTTCCAGCGGCACCTTCAGGTCGGCCTTGTAGATTCCGATGTCGATGTCCTCGGAGAACCGACTAATGAGTCCATATGCCTTGCTGAGGCTGGTGCCGCCCTTGAAATAAAGACCTACCGGATCGTTCGGGCGCCGGTTGAACAGAAAGTCGAGCACCCAGCAGACATAGAGGTCCTTCTCGACGTTCTCCGCTCGTGTTTCCAGATGCGCGGCAACGGTCGAGAAGAGCGCTCGACGGTCGTCGACGCTCGAGCGAAGGATTTCAATGAACGTCTGTTGCATGGTCCTCCTTCGCCCGATCCGGGTCTGGCTCGCTTTCGGCGAGCTTTCGGGCGATCGTCTCGAGCAGCGGATACATCCATGCAGGGACGGCATGAATGTTGTCGCGCAGGTCCTGCACGATCTCTTCGCGGTTCGGATCGCGCGACAGATGCCGGACGATGCCGTTCACGGCCGCGTCGAGGCTTGATCGCTCATCACGAAACCACGTCAGCGCCTGGATCACGCGCATCGCCGGCCGGCCGGCCCAGAACGCCGTCTTGGCCGAAACGCGCTTGAAGTCGAGCTTATAGATGACCGGCCGTGCAGCGTTCGGATCGCCGGCGCTGGCCTCGATCTCGATCGTTCGTGGGTAGGTGTCGGCATAGATCGTCGAGCGGGCCGGGACGGCCGTGGTCAAGCCGAGGTCGTTCGCCGCGGTCATGCCGTCGACCAGCACGCGCAGCTTGTCGCGTCGGGCAATGGCGTCGATGAAGGAGGCGCGCGGCGGAAATACCATCTTGCCGGTCAGCTTGCTGATGCCCGGCTTGTCATACAAACCGCGATAGGGACGGCGGATGTCACCGCGCAGGGTCAGCCTTTGCAGCGCCTTCTCGACGGCGTTGGGCGTTCCGATGTCGAGAAAATCGGCGCGTGACCACACACCCGAGGGCGCTGCCTTGGCGATTCTGTCATGAATGCGATCGAGAGTGTCGGACGTGGGGTCTGGCATCGGTCACCATCGGCTGTCCGAAGATTATATATAAAAATTGGTCAGTAGCAACCTCAAAGCCTGTTACTGACCAAAATTTGCATTCAAAGTTTGGTCAGTATCGACGATGATAAGCGAACCGGCGGGTATAGCGGAGGTGTCCGCTCATGCACAATCTGCCGATCGTCCAGGATTTGTGGAGCGCGGAACTAAGACACTCCGGAAGGCGCTCTTGCACCGAAGGCGTGAATCGACCCGAAGCGGACGCTTCATCCGACAAGGTTGGCGATGGCCGAACCCCTCAAAACAATGGGCATCATCTACAGGACTTTCTTAGATCGCCTACTGAAGAAGGATCGGAATTCTATTCCCTCAGGGATCGCCGACAACATCAAGGCCGCAAGCCGTCGGCGACGAAACTCATACGATCGGCGGACGACGAAACTAGAATCGGAAGCCACCTCAAAACAAGGTCACTTTCTCTCGAACGTCCGTGAGATGATCGCTGCCAATTTGTCGGCTAGTCTTATCGGGATCGCGGGATCGGCAGCTTGCGAGACCGTTCTAGGATCGGTGGCCGGATCGGCTGTTTGGGTTTCGGCCTTTCTAGTGAGAGCGCTCAATTTCCGGTCGGTGAACGGATATCGCCCTTCGACATCGAGAAGAACGTCCGCCTTGGCGCGGAAAACTTCAATGAGCGCGCGCTCCCGATTTCGGGAAGTGGACCGCAATTTCAGGTCATGCAGGAGTGTGTTGAGCTTACGCGCGATATAGGCCGCGCGGCCGCGATCGGACTGGTTCAGACTGAGTGACAAATGGCCAGCCGCCTCCTGAAAAGGTGGTGGGGACGCGTGGCCGCCAGTAATAGACGTTCTCGCGCCGTGTCAGGTTCTGAATTTCATGTCGGATCGCCATCGCAAATAGCCCATTTCCGCAAGCCGATGCGCCGGAACCGTGCATCAGCTTTGTGCCTCAGTTTTGGGCACAAACGGTGGCGGGGCCAATTCGAAGGGATTCCCAGCCGGGAAGATTTCCCTTGGAAATCAAAGGCTTGAAAAATAAGCAAATGATGGCTGGGGCGCCAGGATTCGAACCTGGGAATGTCGGTACCAAAAACCGATGCCTTACCACTTGGCGACGCCCCAGCAGCCGGGCCGTGCCCGCTGCGCGCGGCCTTATAGGACGAGGCGGGAGAAAGCTCAATGCCATGATGGCAACTGAACCGGGCTGATCCACGGGTCAGAATGTCGCTTCTCCGCCGCGGCGTTCTTCGGGTTGGCTATTCGCCCCAGACGGCGAGCTCGTTGCCTGCCGGATCGGTGAAATGGAACCGCCTGCCGCCGGGGAAGGAAAAGATCGGCTTGACGATGGCGCCGCCGGCATTCTCGACCGCCTCCAGCGTATCTTCCAGGTTTTCGGAATAGAGCACAGGCAGCGGCCGGGCGGTCGCTTCGCCGGCATCGGCCTGGAAGCCGCCGTCGAGCCCCTCGGCAAAAGCGGAGTAGGTCGGCCCATAATCGGTGAACGACCATGAAAACGCCGCGCTGTAGAACGACTTGACGCTGTCCAGCGTGCCGCCGGTCGCCGGCAATTCCAGATAGTCGAGTTTCCCGTTGAGTTTCATCACGCTACTCCACTCCGTTCTTGTTGTGTTCTATATCGTGGAGCGGATAGCAGCAAGTCTTTTTGACGCAGCTTTTGCTTAATCGATTGTAGCGGCGGCGCTTGCTTTGCCGACACCTTGCCTTTCGCACTGCAGCATCCTATCGCTCGGATCGGAAGGGCGGGGAACCGGGCCGTGGTCCGGGTGTTGTCTATCTTCCAACGACTTGGAGGGCGAGCATGACCAAATGGGTTTACACCTTCGGCGACGGCGCCGCCGAAGGCCGTGCCGGCGACCGCAATCTTCTCGGCGGCAAGGGCGCCAATCTGGCCGAGATGTGCAGCCTCGGCCTCCCGGTGCCGCCGGGCTTCACCATCACCACGGAAGTCTGCAACGCCTATTATGCCAATGGTCGCACCTATCCGGCCGCGCTCGAGGCCAATGTCCTGTCGGCGCTCGACCATATCGGCGCGCTCACCGGCCGCCGTTTCGGCGATCCGTCCAAGCTGCTTCTGGTCTCAGTGCGCTCCGGCGCCCGCGCGTCGATGCCCGGCATGATGGACACCGTGCTCAATCTCGGTCTCAACGACGAGACGGTCGAGGCTTTAGCCACTGAATCCGGCGATGCCCGCTTCGCCTATGACAGCTACCGCCGCTTCATCCAGATGTATTCCGACGTCGTCATGGGCCTCGACCATGAGGTTTTCGAGGAAATCCTCGAGGACCAGAAAGCGAGCCTCGGCCATGAACTCGACACTGGACTTTCGGCCGTCGAATGGCAGGGTGTGATCGCACTCTACAAGGCCAAGGTCGAGGAGGAGCTCGGCAAGCCGTTCCCGCAGGATCCGCGCGAACAGCTCTGGGGTGCGATCGGCGCCGTGTTCTCGAGCTGGATGAACAACCGTGCCATCACCTACCGACGCCTGCACGACATCCCGGAAAGCTGGGGCACGGCGGTGAACGTCCAGGCCATGGTGTTCGGCAATATGGGCGACACCTCGGCCACCGGCGTCGCCTTTACCCGCAATCCTTCGACCGGCGAAAAGCACCTCTATGGCGAATTCCTCGTCAACGCCCAGGGCGAGGACGTGGTGGCCGGCATCCGCACGCCGCAGAACATAACCGAGGCGGCGCGCATCGCCGCCGGCTCAGACAAGCCGTCGCTGCAGAAGCTGATGCCGGAGGCTTTCCAGGCTTTCGTCGACATTTCCGACCGGCTGGAGAAGCACTACCGCGATATGCAGGACCTCGAATTCACCATCGAGCGCGGCAAATTGTGGATGCTGCAGACCCGCTCGGGCAAGCGCACCGCCAAGGCGGCGCTCAAGATCGCCGTCGAGATGGCCAAGGACGGGCTGATCACCAAGGAGGAGGCGGTCGCCCGCATCGATCCTGCTTCGCTCGACCAGCTTCTGCACCCGACCATCGATCCGAAGGCCGCGCGTGATGTCATAGGCATGGGCCTGCCCGCCTCGCCGGGCGCAGCCACCGGCGAGATCGTCTTTTCGTCCAGCGATGCCGAGGATGCCAAGTTGCAAGGCCGCAAGGCGATTCTTGTGCGCATCGAGACCAGCCCAGAGGATATCCACGGCATGCATGCCGCCGAAGGCATCCTCACCACGCGCGGCGGCATGACCAGCCATGCTGCGGTAGTGGCGCGCGGCATGGGCAAGCCCTGTGTGTCGGGCGCCGGCTCACTGCGCGTCGACTACAAGGCCGGCACGCTGATCTCGATGGGCCAGACCTTCCGCAAGGGCGACATCATCACCATCGATGGTGGCAATGGCCAGGTGCTGAAGGGCGCCGTCGCCATGCTGCAGCCCGAACTGTCGGGCGATTTCGCCGCCATCATGGATTGGGCGGACGCCGCGCGCCGCATGAAGGTGCGCACCAACGCCGAAACGCCGCTCGACGCGCGCATGGCGCGCTCCTTCGGCGCCGAAGGCATAGGGCTTTGCCGCACCGAGCACATGTTCTTCGAGGGCGACCGCATCGTCGCCATGCGCGAGATGATCCTGGCCGATACCGAGAAGGACCGGCGCTCGGCACTCGACAAGCTCCTGCCGATGCAGCGCTCGGATTTCCTCGAACTGTTCGAGATCATGGCCGGCCTGCCGGTGACGATCCGTCTGCTCGACCCGCCGCTGCACGAGTTCCTGCCCAAGACCGAGGCCGAGCTCGCCGAGGTCGCGGCGGCCATGAACGTTTCGGCCGACAAACTCAAGCAGCGCACCGAGACTCTGCACGAATTCAACCCGATGCTCGGCCATCGCGGCTGCCGGCTCGCCGTCTCCTATCCGGAGATCGCCGAAATGCAGGCGCGCGCCATTTTCGAGGCGGCGGTCGAGGCCGGCCGCAAGGCCGGCGCGCTGGTGGTGCCGGAAATCATGGTGCCGCTGGTTGGCCTGGTGAAGGAGCTCGAATACGTCAAGGCGCGCGTCGATGCGGTCGCGCAAAGCGTCATGCAGGAGACCGGCACCAAGATCGAATACCTGACGGGCACGATGATCGAGCTGCCGCGCGCGGCGATCCGCGCCCATGTCATCGCCGAGGCGGCCGAATTCTTCTCCTTCGGCACCAACGACTTGACCCAGACCACTTTCGGCATCTCGCGCGACGATGCGGCCTCTTTCCTTGAAACCTATCGGCAGAAAGGTATCATCGAGCAGGATCCTTTCGTTTCGCTGGACGTTGAAGGCGTCGGAGAACTCGTGCGGATCGCTGCGAAGAAGGGCAGGCAGACACGGTCGGACATCAAGCTCGGCATCTGCGGCGAGCATGGCGGTGATCCGGCCTCGATCCGTTTTTGCGAAGAGGTAGGCCTCGACTATGTGTCATGCTCCCCCTACCGCGTGCCGATCGCCAGGCTGGCTGCAGCGCAAGCTGCCGTGCAGATTGCGAAGTCCGCACCGCGTGCCTGAGAGCCCGCCGCGAGCTTACGCTTTTGTAAGCAAAGTCACGCGAACGTGCGCGTGACGGCCCCCAATCTCAACACTGTTTCCACCCAGTTTCGCGGTCTCGAACCCGCTGGTGAAGAGAAACAGATGTTGCAGATTTCCCCCGCCACATTCCAGTCCATCCTTATCCTGCAGACCAAGTTCATCGGCGATATCGTGCTTGCCTCGACATTGTCGAAGAACCTGCAGCTCCAATATCCAGGCGCCAGGATCGTCTTCCTTTGCGAGGCCCGGTTCGCCGATTTCCTCACCGCGCACGGCATCGCTTCGGAGGCCGTGACCTTCCGTCGCTCCCATATGCGCGGCACGCCCTTGCAGCGCGGGCGAGAACTCGTTCAGACGGTGCGAAAACTGCGTCGCTATCGCTTCGACATGACCATCGATCTCGCCGATTCGAAGACTTCGCGGATCGTTTCGGGGCTGGTCAATGCAAGGACCCGCGTCGGATATCATCCGACCGAAAAGCCGTTACGCTGGCTTGAGCGCCAACCCGCCAATGTCAGGGCAAAGCCGTTCGGCTACGGCGAACGACACTTTCTCTATCGCTACCTTTCACCGCTGGAGGCGCTCGGCGTGGATCTGCGCGTGCGGGTCCCCGCCATACGGCCACTGCCATTTGAGACGACACGAGCGGTGACGTTGCTGGACAAGTTCCACCTTCGGCAGAATGGCTTCGTGGCCGTTCATGCCGGAGCCAGCTTCCCCGGTCGCCGCTGGCAGCCCGAGCGCTTTGCCGCCGCGATCGACCGAATATCGACCGAGACCGGCTTGAACGTCGTCCTGGTCGGCGGACCCGACGAGAACGAGGCGACGGACAAGATAATGGCGGCCGCGAAAACGCCGGTCGTCAATCTGGTCGGCGCGCTCTCGCTCGAAGCGCTGCTGGCGCTGCTCAAGGAGGCTCGGCTGTTCGTCGGCAACGAGAGCGGCCCGATGCATATGGCGGCGGCGGCCGGCACTCCGGTGGTCGGCCTGTTCGGCCTGACCAATCCCGTCCGGTGGGGACCGGTCGGCGTGCCCAGCATCTCGTTGCGGCCGTCCATGCCCTGTGACTGTGTCGGCGGCGACCTGTGCCGCCGCACCGACCCGAGCAAGGCATGCTGCGTCTGGCGCCTGGAGGTGGATTCCGTCGTCGCAGCGGTGCGGGAACTTCTGTCGCGGACTGAAGCGGCCCCTGGAGCACCCGGTCCAGCACATGGTCCTTTCCAAAAATCGGAATCGATCTTGCCTCGCTGACCTTCGGCTCGAAAAGGATCATGCGCAAAATCAAGGTGCCGCAGCGCCCTTTGCGCGTCGGAGAGGACGCGCGGCGCTGCAGTGCACGCCGCATCGCGGTTTTTGGGGATAACGACAAGCATGAAAATGAATGGTCCACGCAAATTGTCGCGTTGTTCCTTCTCCGACGCGAGCCGTCCCGATTTTCGCCTAGATGCGGGTCTTGTTGGCGCCGTCTTGCAGTGAACGACTCAACGGGCCGGGGCTTGGAAAGAATGACGGGTCTGCTTCAGAGATATCTGTGCGCGATCGCGCTGTCGGTCGCGGTCGTGTCGGTAGGCAGTGCCGCGACGCTGGTCGAGCCGACCCTGCACGTGAAGCCGCAGGGCGGCGGCGGGCGGGTCGCGCTTACGCTGGACGCCTGCGGCGGGAAGACCGATACGCGCATTCTTTCGGCGCTTGTGGAGAACAGGATCCCCGCGACCATCTTCGTCACCGGCATCTGGCTGAAGCGCAACGGTGCCGCCGTCGAGATCATGCGGGCGCATCCGGACCTGTTCGAACTGGAAAATCACGGCGGTCGCCACATCCCTGCGGTCGACACGCCGCGCAAGGTCTACGGCATCAGCAGCGCCGGCAGTCCCGATGCCGTTCTGGCGGAAGTCGAGTCCGGCGCCGCTGCGCTTGGCAGAGCCGGCGGCCCGGCGCCGAAATGGTTTCGCGGCGCCACCGCCGAATACAGCCCGTCGGCGATCGCGATGATCCGCAAGCTGGGCTTCAAGATCGCCGGCTTCTCCATCAATGGCGACAGCGGCTCGCTGCTTGGGGCGAAGGAGACCGCCCGGCGCATCGCCGCCGCCAAGGACGGCGACGTCATCATTGCCCACATCAACCAGCCGACCCATGCGGCGGGCGAGGGGGTCGTTCAAGGCCTGCTGGCCCTGAAGCAGAAGGGCATGACCTTCGTTCGGCTCGACGATACCGAGGATGTGGGCAACGACGGCACGACGGACTGACCGGGTTTAATAAAGCTGAGCACCGGAAGCGCAGGACTTGCCGTTTGCAGGCCGGCATCACCTGAATATCAATACAGCCTCAGCCCGGCGTGGCTTCGACCGTGACCTTGCTCGTGTAGAACGCGCCGTGATCGCGGATTTCGGCCATTTCGTCGTAGGGGTGCTCATAAGCCCACATAGCGTCCTTTCCGCCTTCGCCGGCCGGCAAGACACTCCAGTAGCTCGCGTCGCCCTTGTAGGGACAATGCGTCGAATGCCCGGTCCTGGCGAGCTTGCTGAAATCGATGTCGTCGAAAGGGATGTAGAAAACGGCCGGGTAGGGCGGTTCCGACAACAGCCTGGCTCGGGTCGACCTGGCGATGACCGTATCGCCTGCGCGCACCGCGACGCTGCCGCGATATGGCTCGACTGTTATTACCTTGTCTGGGTTGCGCTGAAAGCCGGGGGCGGGATTGGCAAGGTCGTCCATGCGGATCTCCTCTGGGGAGACTTAGATGTGTCGAGCACAGCCACGGCGCAAGCTCGCGCCATATGCGCCGTCATCACCATTGATTGAACGTTTGCCGTCCAACCCTCAGGCGGCGGTCTTGAACGCGTCCATGAGCCCGGCATAGGCGGCGGCGATGCCAGCCACCGGATTGGTGCTTCTCGCCGCGGTCTCGACTTTCAGCTCAGCGCCCCGCCCATGGTCGGCAGCGTCAGCAGCAGGAACTGGCGGTTGCCGCCGTCGCCGACGCATGCCACATGCTGGCTTTCGCCGTCATTCTCGACGCACATCTTGAACAGCAGCGTTCCGCCGACAGCCTCCAGCGCGCCACCGACGACTTCGGCAAATTCGTCGTCGGAAACGGTTTTGGAGTCCGGCGTCAGATCGTCCAGACTTTCGGCAAGCGTGCTTTCGAGGGCTTTGTCTTCGAGCTGCGCGTCCATGCGAATCTCTCCATTCGCCAATCTCACCCAGCCCATTAATGAAACTTAACGGCGACGATGGCCGGATTATGGCGGGTTTCACGGGTCGTTCGATCGATCCACCGCTTTGGACTTATGGCTGGACAATCCGCCGGATCATTCCACAATGCGTGAAACAACGACGCAAAAGCGCGAAGGGGAGGAACCGAGATGCTCGGACTGATGCAGGAATGGCCGCTGCTCTGCCACAAGCTCATCGACAATGCCGAACGGCAACATGGCGGACGCGAGATCGTGTCGCGTTCGATCGAGGGGCCGATCGTGCGCACCACCTATGCCGACATCCATCGCCGGGCGCTCCAGGTCGCCGAGCGGCTGGAGCGGGATGGCTTCGGGCTGGGCGACCGTATCGCCACGCTTGCCTGGAACACGGCCCGGCATATCGAGGCCTGGTACGGCATCATGGGCATCGGCGCGATCTACCACACGCTCAATCCGCGCCTCTTTCCCGAGCAGATCGCCTGGATCATGAACAATGCCGAGGATAAAGCGATCTTCGTCGACCTGACCTTCGTGCCGCTGCTCGAAAAGATCGCCGGCCAGGTAAAATCCCTGAGAAAAGTGATCGTGCTGACCGACAGGGCGCATTTGCCGCAAACGTCGTTGCCGAACGCCGTTGCCTTCGAGGAATGGCTGGCCGAGGCCGATGGCACCTTCGCCTGGAAGATCTTCGACGAGAATACCGCCGCCGGCATGTGCTATACCTCGGGCACCACTGGCGACCCGAAGGGCGTGGTCTACAGCCATCGTTCCAACGTCCTTCACGCCATGATCGCCGCAATGCCGGACGCCATGGGCATATCCGCGCGGGATGTGATCTTGCCCGTGGTGCCGATGTTCCACGCCAACGCCTGGGGCCTTGGCCAGAGCGCGCCGATGATCGGCGCCAAGCTGGTCATGCCGGGCTGCAAGATGGACGGCGCTTCGATCTACGAACTGCTCGACACCGAAAAGGTCACGTTCAGCGCCGCCGTGCCGACGGTCTGGATGATGCTGCTGCAATATCTCGAGGAGACCGGCAGGAAGCTGCCTTATCTCAACAAGGTCGTCATCGGCGGCTCATCCTGCCCGCGCGCCATCACCAAGAAATTCCAGGACAATTACGACGTCCAGGTCGTGCACGCCTGGGGCATGACCGAAATGTCGCCGCTCGGCACGCTGTGCACGATGAAGCCGGAACACGAGAACCTCGAAGGGGAGGCCCGCCTTGATCTGCAAGGCAAGCAGGGTTTCCCGCCCTTCGGCGTCGAAATGAAGGTGACCGACGACGACAACAACGCGCTGCCCTGGGACGGCAAGACCTTTGGGCATCTCAAGGTGCGCGGTCCGGCGATTGCCCGCGCCTATTACGGCGGCGTCGGTTCCGAGCAGTTCGACGCCGACGGCTGGTTCGACACCGGCGACGTCGCGCATATCGACGCCAGTGGCTACATGCAGATCACCGATCGCGCCAAGGATGTCATCAAGTCGGGCGGCGAGTGGATCTCGACGATCGACCTCGAGAACCTTGCCGTCGGCCATCCCGATGTGGCGGAGGCCGCGGCCATCGGCGTGCCGCATTCCAAATGGGGCGAGCGGCCCCTGCTGGTTGTCGTGCGCAAGCCGGGCAAGGAGCCGAGCAAGAGCGATATCCTCGCCTTCATGAGCGGCAAGGTGGCCAAATGGTGGATGCCCGACGACGTCACCTTCGTCGGCGAAATTCCCCATACGGCCACCGGCAAGATTCAGAAGGTCAGCTTGCGTCAGCAATTCAAGGATTACCGGCTGCCGACGGATTGAGGATTGTTCAATCAGCGATTCCACCAGACGCTGAACTGCGCTAAGTCTCGGCTCGGGCTGGGGTAATGCGGCAGACGATGGTTACAATTCCTGAACGGCAGACGTCGAAGGCGGCCGGCTGGTCGCGGCGGATCGGGGCATTCTCGCCCGTGCTTCTGCTGACCGCGCTTGCGGGTTATCGGCTCGACCTTATCGACACACTGCCTTTTCTCTGGGTGCTGGCGATCGTCGCGCTGCTTGCAGCGCTCGCGCTGCTGCTCGCCGGACTTGCGCTGTCGAGACTGTGGAATTTCGGCGATCGCGGCGGCCGCGATCTCAGCGTCGGCGCGCTGCTGGCGCTCCTGGTGCTTGCCCCCTTCGGCATCGCCGCCTACTGGGCGACGATTTATCCGCCGCTGCGCGATGTCTCAACCGACCTCGACGACCCGCCGGTGCTGGACACCAGCGACCGGACCAGCGACATGAACGCGCTGTCGCCGCCGACGCCCGGCGAACAGAGCCTGCAGGCGGAGGCCTACCCGCTAGTCACCGGGCGCAGCTACAACCTTCCTTTCGAAACCGTGGTCGACGCCGTCGAAACCGTGCTCGACCGGCGGGACTGGCAACTGACCGCGCCTTATCCCGATATCAACGGGCAAAGCGAGGCGACGATCAACGCGGTCGCCAGGGGCTTCGTGATCGGGCTGCCCGCCGACGTCGCCATCCGCGTCACCGACGATGGCGAATCGGTCATCGTCGACATGCGCTCGGCCTCGCGCTACGGACGTTATGACCTGGGCGACAATGCCGCCCGCATCACCGATTTCCTCGGCGAGCTCGATCAGGAGGTCGCCGGCCAGGTCGGCGCGGCGCCGGCCGAGTGAAAATCTAGCGCGGCGGCGTGAATATACCGTCGATCGCCGGATCGCCTTCGGTGGCGACCAGGCCGCGGACCACCAGGTCCTCCAGATGGGCAAGCACTGAAAGGCCGGCGGCGCCGTGCAGCCGCGGGTCGGTGTCGCGATAGATCGCCGCGACCATGTCCTTGATCGTCCGGTCGCCGTTGCGGATGCGCTCCAGGATCGCCCGTTCGCGCATCTTGCGGTGCGTTTTCAGCCCGCGCATGAACTTTCGCGGCGCGGTGACCGGCCCGCCATGACCGGGCAGCAGCAGTCGGTCGCCGCGCTCGATCAATTTATCGAGCGACCCCATATAATCGGCCATCGCGCCATCCGGGGGCGCGACGATGGAGGTCGCCCAGGCCATGACATGGTCGGCCGAAAACAGGACGCCGGTTCCCTCGAGCGCAAAGGCCGCGTGGTTGGCGGCGTGACCCGGCGTCAGCACCGTTCGGATCGTCCAGCCGTCGCCGTGGGTGAGGGAACCGTCGGCCAGCGCGAGATCGGGCACGAAGTCCAAGTCGGCGCTGGCATCGAGCGGGTTAACCTCGCCGATGCGCAGCGGCCGTGCCGGCCGATGCGGACCTTCGGCAAGCACGGTGGCGCCCGTTCGCTGCTTCAGCCGCGCCGTCAGGGGAGAGTGGTCGCGGTGGGTGTGGCTGACGAAGACGTGGCTGACGGGCCTGCCGCCGATCGCGGCGAGCAAGGTCTGGAGATGCGTGTCGTCATCCGGTCCGGGATCGACCACTGCGAGCGTCTCGCGGCCGACGATATAGCTGTTGGTGCCGTGAAAAGTGAACGGACTTGGGTTGTTGGCGGTGATGCGCAGCACGTCGGGCGCAACCGTGACTGCACGGCCATAGGCCGGATCGAAGCGTGTGTCGAATTCAAG
The DNA here is from genome assembly GCF_003952485.1 of Mesorhizobium sp. M1E.F.Ca.ET.045.02.1.1. Lineage (NCBI taxonomy): Bacteria > Pseudomonadati > Pseudomonadota > Alphaproteobacteria > Hyphomicrobiales > Phyllobacteriaceae > Mesorhizobium > Mesorhizobium sp. M1E.F.Ca.ET.045.02.1.1. The sequence goes on along the minus strand of NZ_CP034447.1, from coordinate 6,871,631 downwards.
CGCCATGCCGGGCTCCGCTGCGACGCGGCAAAATGATTGCCGCCTGATAAGGAAGCCAATATAGGAAAATTAAAGCCAGCAAATCAGCCACAACGGGGAAGACCATGGCAACTGCAACTACGATGCGTCCGCTTGTTTCTCTCGCTCTGCCCGACCAGGGCGCCGCGCGGCTGGCAACGCAGCTCTTTCTGGCGCTTGCCGGAACCCTCCTGCTGACGCTCTCGGCCAAGACCAAGGTCGTTCTCGGCCCGGTCGACATCTCGCTGCAGACGCTTGCCGTCCTGCTGATCGCCGCCGCCTTCGGCATGCGCCTTGCTGTCGCGACGCTCATTCTCTACCTCGCCGAAGGCGCGTTTGGCTTGCCCGTTTTTCAGGGCACGCCGGAAAAGGGCATCGGCATCGCCTATATGCTGGGTTCCACCGGCGGCTATCTCGCCGGCTTCGTGGTGATGGCGGCGATCGCCGGCTGGGCCGCCGATCGCGGGTGGGACCGCCATCCGTTCAAGCTCTTCGGCGCGATGCTTGCCGCCGAGGTCATCATGATGGCGATGGGCTTCGCCTGGCTGGCGGCCCTGATCGGACCGGAAAAGTCGTGGCAATTCGGCGTCTTGCCGTTTATTGCCGGCGACCTGATCAAGGTGGCTTTAGCCGCCAGCCTGGTGCCGGCCGTCTGGGCGTTGCTGCCAAAGCGGCCCTGAAAAATCCGTTCGAACAAAGCCAACAAAGCCGGCGCTCACCCGCCGGCTTTTTTGTTTGGACGGTTGCCGCGCTTCGATGTCTGCCATTTGACCGAAATCGGCGAGGCGGCTGTGCGCTAGTCAAGCCGGAGATTGACAAGCCACTTCGCGAAACCTAGGCACGCGCTGCTTGCAGGCCGGGGCCCGGCAGCTCACTATCGTCGCCGGAGACAAAGAACACTCATTTGTCTAGTAACATAAGCGAAATCTAACGAATCGCCTGGCAGGCCGCTTATGTGGCTCGCTCTATAGAGGCGCGTTGTTCAATGGTCCACCCATCACGCTGTCGCAGGCTGGGTAAAGTGATGTCGATTTCCCTAACTTGCGCCGGACCAAGTTTCTTCGGAAAGGACGGCAGAGGTGACTTTGAAGTTTGGAACCAGTGGACTGCGCGGTCTCGTCAGCGAGCTTCGAGGACCGCCGGCATTCACATACACGGCCGCGTTCGTGCAAACACTCCAGGGTCGGGGCTCGTTGAAGGAAGGCTCGAAGGTTTATGTCGGACGTGATCTTCGCGCGTCCAGTCCCGAGATCGCGCAACTTGTTCATGCGGCGATCGCCGAGGCCGGCTTGGTGCCGGTGGATTGCGGAGCCTTGCCTACGCCCGCACTCGCGCTTTACGCCAACGGCGAGAACGCTCCGGCCATAATGGTCACCGGCAGTCACATTCCCGAAGACAGAAACGGGCTCAAATTCTACCGGGCGGATGGTGAGATCGACAAGCGCGATGAGGGCGACATTGTCGAAATCCAGGCGGGCATCAAGGATAGGGTACCGTCACCGCCGCCGGTCGAACCAGTTCGGGCGGGCAGCGAGCCGTCCCGCCGCTATGCCGAAAGGTTTCTTAGTTTCTTTGAGAAGGATAGCCTTTCCGGTCTGCGCATCGGCATCTACCAGCATTCATCCGTGGCCAGAGACATCATCGTCGACATTCTTCGCGGGCTTGGGGCCGAAACGATACCTCTGGGCAGGGCCGAACATTTCATTCCAGTCGATACCGAGGCGCTCAGGCGGGAGGATGTGGCGCTTCTGAAGGATTGGGCGGCGGCAGAGCGGTTCGATGCGATCGTGTCCACCGATGGCGATGGCGACAGGCCGCTCGTGGCGGATAGCAGCGGCATTTTCGTGCGCGGCGATCTGGTGGGCGCAATCACCGCAAATGTCCTGGGTGCCGACTGGGTCGTCACACCGGTCAGTTCTAACTCGGCTTTGGAGCGTTGCGGGTATTTCGCAAGGGTCCTTCGCACGCGCGTTGGATCGCCCTACGTCATCGAGGGTATCGGCACGGCTCTCGCCGAGGGCGCAAGAGGTGTCGTGGGGTTCGAGGCCAATGGCGGTGTTCTCCTCGGTTCGGCTGTCGAGAAAGATGGGCGCATCCTACCGGCCTTGCATACGCGGGATTCGCTATTGCCAATTCTTTGTGCGCTTTCAGCGATTGCAACGAACGGCCGCCCGCTCGCGGAGATCGCAGCCGACTTTCGCTTTCTTGCCGGGGCAAGCGGTCGGCTTGAAGGAGTGCCGACCGAGAGCAGCGCGTCCTTTCTCGGAAGGTTGGCAACCGATGCAGCCTATGCCGACAGGATCTTCACGGTTCTCGGGGGTATCGCGAATGTTGACAACAATGATGGTGTGCGCATCACCGCCCGCAACGGAGAAGTTGTGCACTTCCGCGCGTCAGGCAATGCGCCCGAATTGCGTTGCTATGTCGAAGCAAAAGCGGAAACCCGCGCGGACGAATTGCTTGACTGGGGCCTCGCTCTCGGCCGAACTCAAATCTTGGAAAGTTGAAGTTTGATCAACATCGTTCCCGTCATCATAAGCGGCGGCGTCGGTTCCCGGCTCTGGCCGATTTCGCGCGCGTTGCATCCGAAGTCCTTCATCCCGCTGCCGGAGGGTGGGACACTCATCGGCAAGAGCTACGCCTGCGCAGTACGCATCGACGTCTTTGGTCGAACCTGATTACTGACTGGGCCTGCAGGGCCCGGGCCGAGCAATCATCAGATATATTGAGAGCATTGATGAAAAAGACAGCATTGATAACCGGCATCACCGGGCAGGACGGCGCGTATCTGGCGGAGCTCCTGCTCGCCAAGGGTTACGAGGTTCACGGGCTTGCACGGCGATCGAGCACGGCCGACGTCAACACCACGCGACTGAAATGGCTGGGCATCGAGAAGGATGTCCGGATCGTCGACGGAAATCTGACGGACCTGTCCGGTCTGGCGCGCACGATGCGCGACATAAGGCCGGACGAAGTCTACAATCTTGCGGCTCAGTCCTTCGTCAAATCCTCATGGCAGCAGCCGATCCTGACGGGCAACGTCACCGGCATGGGCGTGACCAACGTGCTCGAGGCGCTGCGCCTCGAAATCCCCGAAGCTCATTTCTATCAGGCCTCGTCGTCGGAAATGTACGGTCTTATCCGCGAGCCGATGCAGTCGGAGGCCACACCCTTCTACCCGCGCTCCCCTTATGCGGTCGCGAAGCTCTATGGCCACTGGATCACCGTTAATTATCGCGAGAGCTTTGGCCTGCATGCGTCGAGCGGCATCCTGTTCAATCACGAATCGCCGCTTCGCGGCATCGAGTTCGTGACCCGCAAGGTCACCGACGCGGTTGCGCGCATCAAGAAAGGCATGGCCACGGAATTGCGGCTCGGCAACATTGATGCCAAGCGCGACTGGGGTCATTCGAGGGACTATGTCCGCGCCATGTGGCTGATGTTGCAGCAGGACCAGCCGGACGACTATGTCGTCGCCACCGGCAGGACGACGACCGTGCGCGACATGTGCCGGATTGCGTTCGAGCATGTGGGGTTGAAGATGGACGACCACCTTGTGATAGATCCCGATCTGTTCAGGCCGGCGGAAGTCGCGGTGCTGCTGGGAAATCCGGCCAAGGCCAAGGCAAAGCTGGGATGGGAGGCTGCGATCTCGCTGGAGGAGATGATCCGCGAAATGGTGGATGCCGACCTCGAACGTCATTCCAACCCGCCGAGACGCTGGTGATCGGAAAGCCCTTTTTGTCAAAATGGTCGGTACGTTGAAGCATCGCATCCTGGTAACCGGAGCCAGTGGGTTTGTCGGCACGGCCTTGTTGCAGTTGCTGGAGCGGGAGCACGCTGGCTGCGAGGTGTTCGTTCTCGGTCACGGCGAAGGACGGCGAAACCCGATCGATTTGCGGGACCGGGAGGCGGTCGATGACGCCGTCCGCGAAATCCAACCCACCGCGCTTGTCCATTTGGCGGCGGTCGCCGCTCCTTCCGATGCACGCAACGCGCCGCGGCATGCCTGGGACGTCAATGTGACGGGAACGATGAATCTGGCCGAATCCGTGATGCGCCATGCTCCGGGGGCCAGGTTCGTCTACGTTGGCAGCTCGGAAGCCTATGGGGCCTCTTTCCAGAGCGCGACTGGCCCCGTGACGGAAGACACGCCGCTCCGGCCGCTGAACGTCTACGGTGCCACCAAAGCCGCCGCGGACCTTATGATCGGGCAAATGTCCTATGATGGCCTGCGTGCCATTCGTTTTCGTCCGTTCAATCACACCGGCCCTGGCCAGTCCGACACCTATGTGGTCTCCGATTTCGCACGCCAGGTCGCCGAGATCTTGTCGGGCAAGCGCGAGCCGGTCATTCATGTCGGAAATCTGGAAGCCGAGCGCGACTTTCTCGACGTTCGCGACGTCGTGCTCGCCTATGCGATCGCCGCGATCCAGGACTCAGAGGCCGGACCTGACTGCGTCTATAACGTCGCGTCCGGACGACCTCGCAGAATTCGAGCGATCCTGGATGCGCTTATTGCACAGTCGGGCATCGACATCGAAGTGCGTGCGGACCTGGAAAGACTTCGACCGAACGAGATCCCCGCTGCCTGTGGTGATGCATCCAGGGCACGGGAAAGGCTGAATTGGACGCCTCTGGTGCCGTTCGAACAAACATTAGCCGATGTTTTGGGATATTGGCGCCGGATATGCAGCACCCGCTGACGCTACAAGCCCGCAAAGGTCGAACATATGTTCCGAAGCCTCTGGCAATATCGCCATTTTGTGACGCAGGGTTCGTGCGAGACCGCTGCATGGCGGATGACAGCAAGCAACAGCGTCGAAGAATTCAAAACCGACAATTGACAAGCCAGTGCACGAAACCTAAGCACGGGCAACTTGACGTCGAGGCGGGGGCCGCGGTAGTTCAAGGAGAGCTTGTTGAAAGGAATTGTCCTTGCGGGCGGCAGCGGAACACGTCTCTATCCGCTAACATTAGCAGTATCTAAGCAAATACTGCCGATCTACGACAAGCCGATGATCTACTACCCGCTGAGCGTGTTGATGCTCGCGGGAATCCGCGAGATTTTGGTCATTTCAACGCCACGCGACTTGCCGGTCTTCCGTGAGCTGTTGGGCGACGGTTCCGAATTCGGTGTGGAGCTTTCCTACGCCGAGCAGCCTCAGCCGAACGGTCTGGCCGAGGCTTTCATCATCGGCCGTGACTTCATCGGCAAGGACAGCGTTTCGATGATTCTCGGCGACAACATCTATTTCGGCGAAGGCCTGTCGCAGCTCTGTCGCACCGCGGCGGCATGTGAAAGCGGCGCCTCGGTGTTCGCCTACCATGTCGACGATCCGGAGCGTTACGGCGTGGTTTCGTTCGACAAGGCCACCGGCAGGGCTTTGACGATCGAGGAGAAGCCGCAGAAGCCGAAGTCGAACTGGGCCGTCACAGGTCTCTATTTCTACGACAACGATGTCGTCGACATCGCCTCGACGATACGCCCTTCGGCGCGCGGCGAGCTCGAGATCACGGCGGTCAACAATGTCTATCTCGAACGCGGCGAGCTGCAGGTGCATCAGCTCGGCCGCGGCTATGCCTGGCTCGATACCGGCACGCATGACAGCCTGCATGAAGCTTCATCCTTCGTGCGCACCATCGAGCATCGCCAGGGCATCAAGGTCGCTTGCCCGGAGGAAATCGCCTTCGAGCAGGGCTGGCTCGATGCGGACAAAGTTCTGGAACGCGCCGCGCGCCTGGGCAAGAATGAGTATGCTGCCTATCTGCGCAAGCGCGTCGCCGATCTGACGGAGGAACGAGGTGCTTGAGGTCAGGCCGCTCGGCCTCGAAGGCGTGCTGGAGATCGTCCCGAAGCGGCACGGCGACGCACGCGGTTTTTTCAGCGAAACCTGGAACGCCGCCCGTTTCGCCGAGGCCGGCATCGATCTCGTCTTCGTGCAGGACAATCATTCCTATTCAGCCGCGGCCGGCGTGCTGCGCGGCCTGCACTACCAGTTGCCGCCGCGCGCCCAGGACAAGCTGCTGCGCGTTATCCGGGGCAGTGTGTTCGATGTCGCGGTCGACATCCGTCGCGCCTCGCCGACCTTCGGCAAATGGGTGGCGCTGGAGATATCGGCTGAGAAGGGCAACCAGATCCTGGTGCCGAAAGGCTTCGCGCACGGCTTCGCTACGCTCGTGCCGGATACCGAGGTGCTGTACAAGGTGACCGACACCTATTCGCCCGAGCATGACCGCTCGATCCGTTTCGACGATCCGGCAATCGGCATCGAATGGCCGGCTATTGCCGGTGGCTTCCAGCTTTCGGACAAGGATCGCAAGGCGCCATTGCTTGCCATGGCCGAGGTGTTTGCGTGAGGAGGGACGGCCGCATGAATTTCCTGGTCACCGGCGGCGCCGGCTTCATCGGCTCCGCCGTCTGCCGGCATCTGTGCGCCAACCCGGCCTACCGCGTCACCAATCTCGACAAGCTCACCTATGCCGGAAACCTCGCATCGCTCAGGCCGATCGAGAACGCGCACAACTACCGCTTCGAGCAGGCCGACATCTGCGACGAGCGTGCGGTGCTGGAGATATTGCACCGCGACGACATCGACATCGTCATGAACCTCGCCGCCGAGAGCCATGTCGACCGCTCGATCGATGGCCCCGGCGCCTTCATCGAGACCAACATCGTCGGCACTTACCGCATCCTGAACGTCGCGCTCGACTACTGGCGCGGCCTGTCCGAGGCTCGCCAAGGCCGCTTCCGCTTCCACCATGTCTCGACCGACGAGGTGTTCGGCGACCTGCCCTTCGACAGCGGCATGTTCGTCGAGGAGACGCCCTATGCGCCGTCCTCGCCCTATTCGGCATCGAAGGCCGCCTCCGACCATCTGGTGCGGGCCTGGCACGAGACCTACGGCCTGCCGGTCGTGCTTTCCAATTGCTCGAACAATTACGGCCCCTATCATTTCCCGGAAAAACTGATCCCGCTGGTCATCCTCAACGCGCTCGACGAGAAGCCGCTGCCGGTCTACGGCGCCGGCGCCAATGTGCGCGACTGGCTGTTCGTCGAGGATCACGCGCGGGCGCTGGAGCTGGTCGCGACCAAGGGCCGGCCGGGCGAGAGCTACAATGTCGGCGGCAATTCCGAGCGCACCAATCTCGGCGTCGTCGAGACGATCTGCGATCTTCTCGACCTGAGGCGGCCGCGCGCCGGTGGCGCGAGCTACCGCGACCTGATCACCTTCGTCACCGACCGCCCCGGCCACGATCGCCGCTATGCGATCGACGCCTCCAAGATCGCACGCGACCTCGGCTGGGCGCCGAAGGAGAATTTCGACAGCGGCCTGGCAAGGACGGTGGACTGGTTTCTCGACAACAAATGGTGGTGGGGGCCGATCCGCGAGCAGCGCTACAATGGCGAGCGGCTGGGCCAGGGTTCGATCGGAAACAGTTCGATCGGAAACGGTCCAATCCAAGACAGCCCCATCGAAAGCAGCCCGATCGAGAGCACCGGGAGCAGGAGGGTGGCCACGTGAGGCTTGCCGTCACCGGACGCGAGGGCCAGGTTGCCGCTAGCCTGCTGGAGCGGGCCTATAGCGATGTCGAAGTCGTCGCCGTCGGCCGCCCAGTGCTCGACTTGGCGCGGGCCGACACGGTGTTTGCAGCGCTCGAGGCGGCAAGGCCGGACATCGTCGTTTCGGCAGCCGCCTACACCGCCGTCGACCAGGCCGAGGACGAGAAGGACCTGGCCTTCGCGGTGAACGCAACCGGCGCCGGCAAGGTGGCCGAGGCGGCCACGAAGCTCGGCGTACCCGTCATCCATCTGTCGACCGACTATGTCTTTGACGGCACCAAGGACGGCGCCTATGTCGAGACCGACGCCACCGCGCCGCTCGGCGTCTACGGCGCCTCCAAGTTTGCCGGCGAGCAAGCCGTGGCCGCAGCCAACCCACGCCACCTCATCCTGCGCACCGCCTGGGTCTACAGCCCCTTCGGCAAGAACTTCGTCAAGACGATGCTGAGGCTTGCCGCCGACCGCGACGAGATTTCGGTTGTGGCGGACCAATGGGGCACTCCGACCTCAGCGCTCGACATCGCCGACGCGATCCTGCATGCGGCGGCGAGGCTGCAAGACGAAAAGAATTTCGCCGCCTTTGGTGTCTACCATGTGGCTGGCGGCGGTGAGACCAATTGGAGCGGCTTTGCCCGTCACATCCTCGACACAAGCAGGGCGTTTGGTGGCCCGCATGCGAGCGTGCGCGATATCGCTACGGCGGACTATCCGACCAAGGCGAAGCGCCCGGCCAACTCGCGGCTTTCGAGCGCGAAGTTTGCGTCTGCGTTCGGATGGACAGGGCCGGAGTGGCAGGAGTCAGTGGAAGCAGTTGTGCGCCGGCTGGTGGGGAGCGAGACGAAACAGGCATTGAGCGCATGAACAAGCGTCCGCTATCGGAAAACCTGCGAGGTGCAGCATCCGACCAGCAAGTTGCGGCTCAGGCAGCGCCGGAGACACGCGCCAAGCCAAAACTGGCCAAGCGCACCTGCATTATGGTGCTCGGCATGCATCGCTCGGGGACGAGTGCCCTGACGAGGGCGATCAGCCTGCTGGGCGCGGAACTGCCGAGGAATACACTCGGCGCCAATCCGACCAATCCTGCTGGTCATTGGGAACCGAGTCCCTTGATCGAACTTCATGAGCAGATGCTGGCGGAGGCAGGCAGCCGGTGGGACGATTGGCGGTCCTTCGAGCAAACCGATCTCGGGGCAGCGCGGCTGCGCTTCTACAAAGCCGAGATCGCAAAGCTGATTGATGAGGAATATGGCAGCGCGCCACTTTTTGTCCTCAAGGAGCCGCGCATTTCTCGTTTCGTGCCGCTTTATGCAGAAATCCTGAAGCGAATGAACGTTGAGGTTCGCTACGTCCTGACCCAACGCAACCCCTTGGCAGTGATTGCTTCGCTCGAAAAGCGCGATGGGTTCACATTCGGCTTCAGTGCTCTCTTATGGCTGCGGCACGAGTTGGAGGCAGAACGCGCAACGCGAGGCAAGTCGCGTGTATTCGTGTCGTATGAAGCGATGCTTGACGACTGGCGAGCCGGTGTCGACAAAATTACCGAAGCTTTGCAGGTTAAGTGGCCGCAGCCGTCAGTCGAAGCCATCTCAACACATTTTTCGATGGATCATCAGCATCATACTGCAAGCGCCGACCTGCTGTATGCCGACCCACGGATCGCTGATTGGGTCAAGCAGGCGTACTCGGCGTTGGAAGATCTTGAAAAAGATCCCTCCGATGTCGTGGCGATGGCAAGGCTCGATGCCGTGCGGATTTCCTTCGACAGTGTCGCTCCGGTGTTTGGTGAGGCCTTCTTCCGTGAGGTCGACTCACGCGCCCGAAAATCGGCCCAGGCGGGCTCGCAGTTACAGCGCCTGGCGGATGAGCGGGCTGCGGAAATTGATAGCCAGGCAGCAGAACTGGCAAAGCTTCATCAGGAGATTGAAGCCAAAGATAAATATCTGACGGAGCAGCAGGAAACCCAGCAGCGCTTGGCCGGTGAACACGCCGCAGGACTCGAAAAACTTCAGTTGGAAGCGGCAGCAAAAGACACAGAACTGGCCGAGAAACGGGACGCGCTTCAGCGACTAATTGCCGAGAGCTCAGCGCGTGAGGCTGAGTTAATCGCGGAGATTGAGCACGAACGACGAGGCGCGGCTCGTTTGCTCCAAGAGTCGGAAATTCTTAGAGCGGAAATTAAAGAAATAAAAGATAGCTCTTCGTGGAAGATTACTTATCCGTTCAGGTACGCAAAGTCACTGATTAAGCGGGGGGCCGGGTGACAAGTGATGTCTAGTGGTCAACCGCTTGTATCGATTATTATACCTGTCAAGAACGGCATGCCTTATGTCGCTGATCTGTATAAAATGCTTAAGTGCCAAGAGGTAGATTTTGAGTTCGAGGTAATTGTTATTGATTCCGGTTCTACTGATGAATCGTTAAGCGTTTTTCCTGGAGGTGATGAGCGATTTAGGCTGGTTCAAATCCCATCCTCTTCGTTTGGCCACGGGCGAACAAGAAATTTTGGCGTGGAGTCCGCTCGTGGAGAACTGTGTGCGTTCTTGACGCATGACGCGGTGCCGGCTGATTCCCTGTGGCTGCGAGAGCTTGTGAGGCCGCTGCGCGAAGACGAAAACATTGCTGCGTCATTCGGAAGGCATATTGCACACCAGGGTGCCTCCCCATTCACGACCTGGGAGCTGGAGACGCACTTCAACGGGCTGAAGCAGTGGCCGGTTGTTTGGATATCAGATGCGCGAGAGTATTCGAGAAACCAGGGCCTGCGGCAGGTTTTCCATTTCTATTCTGACAATTCATCGTGCCTGAGGAAATCTGTTTGGAGGAGCTATCCTTACCCAGATGTTTCCTATGCGGAGGATCAACTTTGGGCAAAAATGATTATAGAGGCTGGTTACAAAAAGGCCTTTTCTTGGAATTCTGTGGTACATCATTCTCACGAGTATTCATTCTGGGGTAGGTTATCAAGAAGTTACGATGAGTCAAAGGCGTTAAATAGCCTATTTGGATACAAGATGTCATCGTCAAAAAAGGAATTAATAAGACAAATAGTCAGAACTACAGTTCGGGATATGAAAAATGCCATCGAGAACGGCTGGATTTTCTCCGACTTTGGCGCGGTGATAAGACAGCCATTTGACAATATCGCGCGCCAAGTCGGTTACTATCTTGGCACGGCGAATCTATCGCTTGTGAATAGAAATGAAGCGACGTTTTCACGCGACAAACGGCTGATGGAGCGCTGAGCAGTTATGCTGAACAATCTGAGGCGATTCAGGACCGTCGCAGCGCGTGATGGAATTAGAGTGGCCACTCGAAAGGCGCTGACTAGAGCGGTTGGCAGCGTTCCCAGCGTGCTTCAGGGTAAGATAGATATCTTCCGCCACTACGAGAGCTTGCTGGGCGAAGAGCAGGGGTTTGGAATTAAAATTTCATCGGAAAATGTGCCCGAGGGTTCGATGACCTGGGTCGTGCCGGATTTCAATGCTTCATCCGGAGGGCACATAAACATTCTTCGTTTCATGGCCTTGCTCAAGCAGAATGGTTTTCCAGAGCAGCGCCTAGTCGTTATCGAGCCCCATCGATGGAACTCGAACGCAGAGGCTCAAGCTGCGCTGGATGCAGCTTTCGGCGATCATGGTGTAGTTGTTTCGCTGGGTGCGCGATCGATTGAGCCGTGCCAGTATCTCGTAGCAACTGGCTGGCAGACCGCCTATTGGGTCTCAAAATACAGAGACGCCGCTCGAAAGCTTTATTTCATTCAGGACTTCGAGCCGGCGTTTTACGCCCATGGAACGGAGTATACGCTTGCCGAAAATACCTATAGACTGGGATTAACAGGCATCACCGCTGGACGCTGGCTAGCTGATAAATTACACGAAGACTATGGGATGAGAACCATGGCTTTCGATTTTGCCTGTGATTTGGAACTTTATCAGCGTCAACCGAAACGTCCCTCAAAGACAAAGCATATTTTTTCTATGCCAGGCCTGTCACGCCTCGTAGATGTTTTGAACTCGGGCTTCTCGCGCTAAAAAAGGTTTGCGACCGGATGCCGGAGGCAGCGGTGATCTTTGCCGGCTGGGATGTCAGCGGTTATGAGATTCCCTTTCATCATTTAAATGCCGGCACTTTGGCTGTGTCGAGCCTTCCTGATCTCTATTCGCAATGCGACGTCGCGTTGATTCTGTCGTCTACAAACCTGTCCCTCCTTCCGCTGGAGATGGCCGCTTGTGGCTGCCCGCTTGTCATAAATCGTGGAGCAAATGCGAGTTGGTTGTTGCCGGAAGAGGAGGCCTATTATTGCGACATGGACGTGGATTCGATTGCGGCCCGACTCATGGAAGCGCTTGAGGATCCTGAGGGGGCGGCAAGGCGTGCATCGCTAGCGCTAAAGAGGGCCCAGGGCGCCAGCTGGAAGGTAGAGGCTGAGAAGATTTCTGCGTTTCTGAGAGAGATAGCATGATCGGAGTTTTTGGAGGATCAGGCTTCATCGGCCGCAATCTGGTTGACTGTCTCAACGAGGAGCAACGAAGTTTCCGGGTTTTTTCCAGGCGGAAAGTCGTTGGTCTGCATGCCGAAACCAAAATCATCGATTTTGAGCAGCCAGAAAGTTATCGGGAGTATTTGAAGGGGCTGGAGACGGTCATCCTTCTCGTCAGTGCATCGGTGCCCAGTACCTTTGCCAACGATATCGCATCTGAAGTCGAAAGAAACGTGCTCCCATATTCGCGCTTTCTGCGCGCTGCCCGATCCACTGGGATTCGCCATATCGTCTACGTCTCATCGGGAGGAGCCGTCTACGGACAGCCTATTGCACCGATCATTACCGAAGAGCACCCCACGAACCCCATAAGCCCTTATGGATGTGCCAAGCTGATGATCGAGGAAATGATCCGGACGATGTCGACTGAAGGGGGGTGGACCTATACGATTCTCCGGGCGTCCAATCCAATCGGACGCTATCAATCATCGGAAAAGGGGCAAGGCCTTGTCGCGCGCGCGCTTGACGCCGCCGTTTCAAATACTGCTTTGGATATTTGGGGCGATGGAACCAGCTTGCGGGACTATATCGATGTCAGGGATCTGTGTGATGTCATAGCGCGCTCTCTAACTGCTGAAGTTGTGAAGAATGAGATATATAATGTTGGCTCTGGGAGCGTGTACAGCATAAATGAGATAGTAGAAATATGCTCTTCTGTATCTCGAACTGAAATAAAGAAGAACTATATATCCCAAAAGAGCTTTCTAGTTAAGGACGTTAAGCTAAGCATTGATAAGGCGATGCGTGATCTGAATTGGAAACCGAAATTTGATGTTTGGTCCTCCATAGAATCTGAGTTCACCCATACGATTGCCTTGATTCCCGGTTATAGCGCGGGTCGCACTTCTGTTGTTTGATCTTTATGGCAAGTTAGATCTGACGTTGTGCTATACGTCGGTATAAAATCGTGGGCGTGATAGAACAGTTGCCAGGATGGTAGAACTTCTCTCTCTTTTTCCGTTGACCATATCCTTGATACGTCGCGAGGTAGTTGGTCGCTATCGAGGGTCGGCATTTGGATTATTTTGGTCTCTGCTAAATCCGCTGTTCATGCTAGCCGTCTACACGTTCGTTTTCGGCTTCGTGATGAAATCACGATGGCAGATGCCTGACCAGCAGAACGCTCAACATTCGACTGGCGAGTTCGCGGTGATTTTATTTTGCGGGCTAATCGTCTATCAGTTCTTTGCTGAGGTGGTGTCGTTGGCCCCGGGATTGGTGGTGGCCAATGCAAGCTACGTCAAAAAGGTTGTCTTCCCGATCCAGATACTACCCGCGGTTTCGGCCGGAGCGGCACTGTTTCATGCGGGGGTTAGCCTGATGGTGCTGCTGGTCTTCGCCTACATCGTCTTCGGCCATATTCCATTTACGGTGGTACTCGCCCCAGTGATGTTCGCGCCCCTGATTGTCATGGTGCTCGGTATCGCTTGGGCATTGGCATCGATCGGCGTCTATTTTCGTGACATGGGCCAAATCGTGGCGCCGTTGGTCACCGCGACTCTGTTCCTGTCTCCTGTATTCTTCCAACGAACATCATTGCCAATCTGGCTGCAGCCTTGGCTTTCACTCAACCCGCTTGCGGTCCCGGTCGAGAGTTTCCGCAATGTAGTCATCTTCGGCGTGCAACCAGATTGGACGTCGCTTGGTAATTATTCGGTCGTCGCGATTGCAGTCGCATTTATCGGCTATCAGTTTTTCCAGAAGACTCGCAAGGGATTCGCCGATGTCCTCTAGTAAATCGGATTTCGCTTATTGGATAGATCATCAGTCATGACCAGCGGTGATGTTGCCATCCGCTTGCAGGATGTGACGAAGGTTTATCGAATCTACACGCACCCCAAGGATCGACTAATCCAAATGGTAACGCTCGGCCGTGTTCGGCGGTTTCGAGAGTATCCAGCCATACACGGAGTGTCGTTTGAGGTGCTTCGGGGAGAAACGATCGGTATTATTGGGCGCAATGGGAGCGGAAAGTCGACACTTCTTCAAATGATTGGCGGCGGGTTGTACCCGACATCTGGTACCATCGATCAGAAGGGCAAGCTGTATTCCCTCCAGCTTGGAACTGGCTTTAATCCGGAATTTACTGGACGTGAGAATGCCTATCTTGGAGCCGAGATCATCGGAATGTCGAAATCCGAAGCGAACGCGAGGATGGATTCCATTCTGGATTTTGCCGGCATAGGTGATTTCATCGACCAGCCAGTGAAAACCTATTCAAGTGGCATGTATGCTCGCCTTGCCTTTGCCGTTGCCGCGCATCTGCCCGCAGATATCCTGCTCGTAGACGAAGTCTTGGCTGTTGGTGATCTCGCCTTTTCGCAGAAATGTATGCGTTTCATCCATGAGTTCAAATCGCGCGGGACTCTGCTCTTATGTGCGCACGACCTAGGTTCGGTTATGGCCTTATGTTCCCGCGTTGTTTGGATCGACGGTGGGAAAGTCCGCATGATTGGACCAACGAAAGAAGTTTGCGACGAGTACCGCCGTGCGATCGAACTCGAAGGGGACAGCACCGCGGAGTTAAAATTCGGTGGCCGCCGCGGCGAGCGCCCTCTCGAAAGTCCGCCGCCTCCAGACCACCGCGCGGAAATGTTGCGTTCGTCGGCACTTACCAATGACATCCAGGTTTTCGATTTTGATGATGACGCCGCTTGGATCGGTGCGAGGTCGGGGTCGATCGTTTCTGCAGGGTTAAAAAGCGCGACAGGTTCGCCGGTCGTCAATCTCTCGGGTGGAGAAAATGTGGTCTTTGAGGTCAAAGCAAAGGCGCACGTGGACCTTGAACATCCAATCGTGGGATTTAGTGTGCGTGACCGACACGGCCAGGTTGTCTTTGCGGATAATACGTTTCTGACCTATCGTCACGACGGCGTCGTTGCACGCGCTAGCGAGGCGATCATTGCCCGGTTCGCATTCCAGATGCCCTACCTTCCAACTGGCGATTATGGGATCACGGTCGCGTTGGCGACCGGAAGTCAGGCAGAACACATCAAGCAGCATCGTGTCGATGATGCCATTTTCTTCCACGTTGTTTCATCGCACGTGGCGAAGGGCTTGGTTGGCATTCCGATGCAGTCGATCACGTTGGAGGCCTTCGATGAAGGTAGACAGGAGTTTTCTGCATGACGGCCCGTGACGACCTTTATCTCGATCTTCTAAAGCGCTCGCTGCTTAACTGCGTGTATCTCGATAATGAGCTTCGTATCATCTATCTGCGCAACTGTATTGGCGGGTCCGAGCTGTTTGACAGTCGAGTTCTACACGATATCCGTCGTGAGCGGGCCGAAACTTATGCTGAGATGACGGCTGGGCGCGCTGATGGCAGGTTCCTTGGCCGGGATATCCGCAACGCTGGGTATTCACATACGATGATCGGGCGAGCGCGTTTGGACATGCTCCATAAATGTCTCGACAAGGTGGTTGTCGATGGCGTTCCTGGAGATTTCGTCGAGTGCGGCGTGTGGCGTGGTGGAAGCTGTATTTTTATGGCGGGGTATCTGAAAGTAAATCCAGCCGAGAAACGCCGGATTTTCGTCGCGGATAGTTTCGATGGGTTACCTGCTCCCAGCTTTGAGCAGGATATTGGACTTGATCTGAGTAAAGTGGTCTACCCGGAACTCGCGGTGGATGATGAAACTGTCCGCGAGAACTTTAGAGTTTACGACCTGGATTCCAACGCTGTCGTGTTTGTGAAGGGATGGTTCAAAGACACACTTCCTCAGCTCCAGACATGCGAAATTGCGCTGCTGCGCCTGGATGGCGATCTTTATGAGTCGACGATGGACTCTCTTGAAGCGTTGTATGAAAAAGTTTCGCCAGGTGGAATCGTAATTATCGATGACTACGCAATTGAGCAGTGCCGTCTTGCAGTTGAAGACTATTTCGCGCGAAAGTCGTGGGATCTTCCGCAGATGAACAAGGTTGATTGGACGGGCGTTTGGTTCCGTAAGGCGGCGTAATGGATTATCTTGCAGCCTTATCGTTGATACACAGGATATTGCAACCCCGGAACTATCTCGAAATTGGGTGTCGCTTCGGTCATAGCCTTGCTTTGTCAGAAGCGCCATCGATCGGGGTCGACCCGAATTATGAGATTAGGGCACCGTTACAGGCGCCAACCCGTTTGTTCGCTGAAACAAGTGACGATTTCTTCAAGCGAGATGTCGCTTCGCTTGTGGGTGGCCCGGTCGATCTTGCCTTTATCGATGGCATGCACAACGCGGAGTTCGCGCTGCGTGATTTCATCAATTGTGAACGTGCGAGTCACGCCCAGGGTGTCATTGTAATCGATGATGTGTTGCCGCGGGACATTGCTCACGCGAGTCGGGTACGGAACACTCAAGTTTGGACCGGCGATGTTTATAAGTTGGTTGCAATCTTGCGGAAATTCCGACCCGACTTGATCGTAGAAACATACGATGTCGAGATGAAAGGATTATGCATTGTCTCCGGATTAAGACCAGGCGACACTACGTTGACGGAAGCCTATCGCGACATCGAAGACAGCATCTTACGCGAAGACTATCAACTGGAAACCGTGGAGGAGATCGCGCGGATTGTTGCTCCGCACCCCACTGCATCTTTGGAGGCTGATCTTCTGCGACTGGAAAGATGCCGATCGAAACGAAGCTACAAAACTGGGCTCGCTCGCGTCAATCTCCTTAGCTACCAAGCCGGGACGATGAAGTATCGTTACCGCAACGTTCCATGTCTGAAAAGCCCCATAGACATTGCAATCTATTTGCAATTGCTCAACGAGCGACCGCCTGCTTCGATTATTGAAATCGGTTCCAAGCACGGAGGCAGCGCCTTGTTGCTCCGCGATATGTGTCGCGCGATGGAAATTCCAACCGAAATTGTCTCGATCGATCTAGATCCGCCAAGTCTGTCTGTTTCGGAAGGGATTCGTTTCCTCCGAGGTGACGCAGCCAACCTCGAGGTTCTGTTTCGTCAGCAGAGGCTTTTTGACCTACCGCGGCCTTGGCTGGTTATCGAGGATTCGGCTCATAGCTACGCCGTCTGTACTTCGGTTTTGGAGTTTTTCGAGGAGCATCTCCGCACTGGCGAATATCTTGTTATGGAGGATGGTGTGCTCGACGATCTCGGATGGTCGGCACGTTATCAGGGGGGGCCCAACAGAGCAATCTCCGAATTCCTTGCAAGAGCGCCTCAGTCTTTTGAGATAGACATCGCTTACTGCGATATGTTTGGTCAGAATATGACCTACAATCCCAACGGATACCTACGAAAGATATGAGCTTTTTTTTTCGAAAGCGTCGAACCTTCCTGTCTGTAATCATTTGTATCCATGATATGGCGCGGGAGGCTCCGCGTACAATTCTGTCCGCTTGCTGCCCTTATCAAAAGAATGTTTCGCCTGAGGACTATGAAGTCATTGTAGTCGACAATGGTTCCGCGCATCCTTTTACGTTGCGCGATAGCGAGGAGTTTTCGCCGAAGCCGCGGATCATAAGGGTGCCTAACCCGCAACCGTCACCTGTCTTTGCACTCAATTGGGCAGCAACGCATGTGGCCAGGGGCACTCATATTCTCTTTGCAATCGATGGAGCTCGTATCTTCTCGGACCAACTGATCGCGAACATGTTGAGGGCACACTCAATGTGTACCGATGCGTTTGTCTACACGCTCGGCTGCCACCTCGGGTCGAGCGTACAGATGATCTCGACAACTCAGGGGTACAATGAGGAAGTAGAGGACAAACTTATCGCCGACAGTGGTTGGCCTTCAACGCCATCCGCTATCTATAACATTTCCGTATTTGCGGGGTCTTCCTGCAACGGCTTCTGGAAGCCGATCCTGGAGAGCAATGCGTTCTCGGTATCGCGCCGCCTCCTGGATGCCATAGGTGGTTATCACACAGGCTTTATTTCTCCAGGAGGAGGCTTAGCCAATCTCGAGATTTTCGCTCGATATGTTCAACGTCCTGGCGCAAAAAACGTATGCTTGCTGTCAGACATGACATTCCATCAAGTCCATGGCGGTGTAGCCACGTCAGGGAAGGCTCAGTTCCCCACGCTTGATGAAGAGTATCGTTCAATTTTCAAGCGCGGATATCTTCAGCCGTTCTTTGACGCCATATATCTTGGACCCATTCGCTCAGAGGCCGTAAAGTTTGCAAGGATTGGTCTCGCCGAATAGCTAGAAGTCGTATCGGGAATCCGATCGAAGATGGGTGCGCTGTTATCATGATGATCTCGTGCTGGTCGCGGTGGCACCCATCTGATCTCGCTCCAAGTTGGATGCGTATCTTTTCGCGCCCTATCAGTCCGGTATCGCTCAACTAGCGCGGTGCGCTCTGACCTGCCTCATGGCCATGATTGCTGCGATCTCGACTGTGCGCGAGGCAATCACCATTTTCGGCAACCATCTGAGCCGACCCGATCCCTTGCCTAGTTTTCTTACGATGGCAAGTATCTCAAATCCGTCACGGGGCATGAAGGCATCAACAAGCTGTAGGTCATTTCCTGAAGCTTTCCCGGCCTCTGAAAGGACATCCTTAAGCGCGGCTTCGTCGTAGACGTGATAATGATGTCGGTCGCCTCGGCTGATCCATTCGTCGACCATGGATTGGACAGCTGCCGATTGGCGATCTTGGTCACGCAGGCTCATTGCCATGTCTTCGTAATGGGTGCGGTTTCGCTGCGGTCGATTGTCGGGGTCGACATAATCAAGAGCGAAATGGGGCGCTCGCTCCGGGGTGCGCTTATAGTCGAAGGCATTGCTCCGATAGTTCGGCAGCGTCAGGAACAGCAGACCGCCTGCACGGATGACACGGAGCCATTCGATGACACCGCCCACCGGATCATCGAAATGCTCCAAAACGTGGTTGGCGATCAGGAAATCCTTGGCATCATCAACGTAAGCGGTGAGGTGGTGTCCGTCGACGACATGAGCCAGCGGTACTAGACCATCGGCCGGCAATTTGTAGCGCGAAACCAGTTCGTCGTTGGACAGAACGTCTACATATTCGACATCGACGCCGGGGGCGACTTCTGTTGGAACGTATTGGGCGCCTATTTCGATGCCGCTGCCTGCCAAACGGCGCGCAAAAAAATCTCTGATCTCAAGTCGGCATAATAGCGAAAGATTGAGGGTAATCCGCTGTCGACGGCTTAGGGATTTTCGAACATGATCTTGGAAAGCGACGTGCCAAGGCGGCGTGCTTTCGTTCGTCTGCCATAACGTCTGTTGTGCCAGTGCTATCCTGAAGTCCCGAAGCAAACAGAATCCTCCTGCAGATAATAATGGCAGACACACTCGCATGGGGGGTCCACAGAGAACAACCCTGAATTATCGGCAGTCACGAACTTTTCTATAGCCTCAACCCTGTACGGGGCACCTATCCTCGCCTAGACGATTCAATCGTTCACCGAAGCCGTGCAGGTTAGCTTATACTTTCGAGCCCCCTGTCCGTCGGCAACAGAAGCGTAGCCCTGCGTGTCCCACAACAGGCTGAAAAAACCGCTGGCAGTCCCCGCAACTCCGCGCTA
Organism: Mesorhizobium sp. M1E.F.Ca.ET.045.02.1.1; assembly: GCF_003952485.1. Lineage (NCBI taxonomy): Bacteria > Pseudomonadati > Pseudomonadota > Alphaproteobacteria > Hyphomicrobiales > Phyllobacteriaceae > Mesorhizobium > Mesorhizobium sp. M1E.F.Ca.ET.045.02.1.1. The sequence goes on along the minus strand of NZ_CP034447.1, from coordinate 6,851,995 downwards.
ATGCGGTAGACGGGTGACGGGGTCGGGGATTTTTGCAATTCGGAGCGGTTGCGGACAATGGTCGGTCCTGCGCCGTTCTGATAGTATTCCCGCGCCTGGAGTTCAGTACTACCCAATGACCGCCTATGTAGAAGCCGTATCGGACCTCCGACCGAAGATGCGGCGCGCCATCATCATGGTTCAGGACCTTGTCATGGTCCTGGTCGCGGTGGCTCTCAGTCTCACCCTGTCGCAGTCGCGGCTTTCCTTCGACGCGTTCTCCTACGGCGGGCTGGCCTGCTGGGCGATCATCGTGCTCTTCGCCCATATGCTGTTTCGCTATTGCGGCCTCTACAGCACCGTCTGGCGCTTCGCCTCCACGCCCGATTTCTTCAACATCCTCAAGGGCTGCGGCAGTCTGACGATGGTGCTCTACCTGGCCTCGCTTGCCTTCCGTTCCTTCTTCCAGCCCGTCTCGGGTCTCAACGAACGCCAGTTCATCGTCTTTTTCCTGGTCTCCTTCACCATCATTTCCGCGCCCAGGCTCTACTATCGGTTCCTTCGCGACGGCGCGAGCTGGCGCATCCTGCGCCGCGCGTCCGGCGACGCGCCGGTCAAGCAGGCGTTGTTCATCGGCCGGCTGAGCGAGGCCGATGTGATCGTCCGCTTCACCCGCACCGCCGCGCCGGCCGAGTATGCCATTGCAGGCATCATGGCGACCGAGGCCGACGCGCCGCTCGGCACGCAGATCCAGGGCGTTCCCGTGGTGGCGCTCCGTCCGCGTCTGATCGAGGTGCTGGAGGACTATGTCAGGGGCACGCAAAGCCTCGATCTGCTGATTTTCGGCAACGGCGCCGAGCGCGAGATCGAGGACTATGCCGAACTGGTGCGCGTCGCCCGCCACAGCGGCATCGCCGTCGTCCAGTTCTCCGGTCTGTCGGAACTGGGGCAGGGCGGCAAGCTGGTTCTCGACGCCGTCGAGATGGAAACCATCATGCGCCGTTCGGCCGTGGCCACCGACGTCAAGCGCATCGGCGCCTTCGTCGGCGGCAAGCGCGTGCTGGTCACCGGCGGCGCCGGGTCTATCGGCCGCATCCTGGTCAAGCGCGCGCTGGAGCTCGGCGCCGAGGCGGTGCTAGTGGCCGACAATTCCGAGTTCGGCATTTTCCAGCTCGATCAACTGATCGACGAAGAGCACCGCGACCGGCTGACAAGCCGCATCGTCGACGTCACCGACCGGCCTCACATGATGCGCCTCGTCAGCGAGTTCAAACCCTCGATCGTCTTCCATGCGGCGGCGCTGAAACACGTGCCGCTGCTGGAACAAAACTGGGAAGCGGCGATCGAGACGAATATTTTCGGCACACTCGCCTGCGCCGAGGTCGCCGCCAAATGCGGGGTGCCCCAGTTCCTGCTGATTTCCAGCGACAAGGCCGTCGACCCGACTTCGGTGCTCGGCGTCACCAAGCGGGCGGCCGAGCAGATCGTCTCCTCGCTGCATGAGACCCATGCCGAGCCGCCCGATCAATATAGAGGCGCGGTGAACGGCCATCGCGCCGGCGTCCCGGGCACAAAATTCATCGCCGTGCGCTTCGGCAACGTCTTTGGCTCCAATGGCTCGGTGGCGACCATCTTCCAGAAGCAGATCGAGGCCGGCGGCCCGGTCACCATCACCGACCGGCGCATGACCCGCTATTTCATGACGGTGGCCGAGGCTGTCGATCTCGTCATCATGTCGGCCGCCGATGCCGGGCAACGCCAAGGGAGCGACGACTACGCCATCTATATGCTCGACATGGGCAAGCCCGTGCCGATCCTCGAAGTCGCCGAAACCATGATCCGCATGGCAGGCAAAAGCCCTTACACCGAGATTCCCGTCCGCTTTACCGGCATCAGGCCCGGCGAGAAGCTGCACGAGACCCTGCACGGCGAGAACGAAGAGGTGGTCAAGCTCGAAACCGCCAAGATCTTCGGCCTCAGGACCGACGTCGTGGAATGGCCGAGGATCGAGGCCGCGCTGGCGGCACTGCAAGCCGCGATGCGGGATCGCGACAAGGCAGCCGCGCTTGCCATCTTGGCGGGACTGTGCCGGGCGGAGGAAAGCGCCGGTGGCGTGCCCGAGCAGGCAGTGTCGGAAACGGCCGAACAGATCGGTTAGACCCGTGCTGTCCGCTGATGATTGGCCATTGAAGCCTATTCGAATGCCCTGCAGGTTCTGAGGCCGTGATAAGACAAGATCAGCGCGTGGCCGTTCTCATGGGCACGATGGATGGCGCGGCATTCATCGGTGAGCAATTGGAATCCTTGCTTGCGCAGTCCTGGCCTCGCATCGATCTCTGGGTATCCGACGACGGCTCGACGGACGCCACGGTCTCCATCATCGAGGCGTGGCGGTCCGGCTGGAACAAGGGTTCCCTTACGCTGGTGGAAGGCCCGCGAAAGGGCTTCGCCGCCAACTTCCGCTCGATGATTGTCGATCCGCGCATCGATGCCGACTACTATGCCTTCTGCGATCAGGACGATGTTTGGGAGCCGGACCGGCTGGAGAGCGCCATCCGCTGGATGGAGGGGCAGAGCCCGGAAACGCCGCTCCTGTTCTGCTCGCGCACGGCGACCATTTCGGAGACCGGCGATCCGGCCGGCTATTCGCCGCTGTTCGGGCGGCCGCCTTCATTCCGCAATGCGCTGGTGCAAAGCATCGCCGGCGGCAACACCATGTTGTTCAACCGCGCGGCGCGCGACCTTCTGGCGAAGGCGTCCGCGCGAACCGAATTCGTCAGCCACGACTGGTGGGCCTATCTCATCGTCACCGCCGCCGGCGGCAAGGTCCGCTACGAGCCGCGGCCGCTGGTCCGGTACCGGCAGCACGGGGCAAACCTCGTCGGCGCCAATGTCTCATGGAGGGCGAGGCTTTCAAGGCTCGGGCGTCTGTTCCAGGGCCAGTTCGCCACTTGGACCGACAGCAATCTCAGGGGCCTTGCCGTCAACCGCGACCTCATCACGCGCGATGCCGCACTTTGCCTTCGCCTGTTCATCAGGGCGCGCAAGGGCAGTATCTTCAGGCGCTTCAGCCTGCTCGGCAAGAGCGGCGTCTACCGGCAGACTCTCATGGGAACGCTGGGACTCTATCTCGCCTTCCTCTGGCGGCGGATCTGAGCCGTGACGGCAAAGCGCGCCTTCGACCTGATGATCGCGGCCGTGATGCTCGCCATGACGTCGCCCGTCGTGCTGGCCGCCATGCTGGCGATTAGGGCAACGTCGCCGGGACCGGCCATCTTCTCGCAGGTCCGCGTCGGCAGGGGAGGCGTCCTCTTTGCCTGCCACAAGCTGCGCACGATGCACCGGGACACGCCGTCTTTGCCCACCCACGAGGCGCCGGCCGCTTCGGTCACCGCGGTCGGCCAGCTGCTGCGCCGAACCAAGATCGACGAGCTGCCGCAGCTCTGGAACGTGCTCAAAGGCGAGATGAGCCTTGTCGGCCCCCGCCCATGCCTGCCGACGCAGGCGGAGTTGATCGGACACCGGCAGCGGCTTGGCGTGCTCTCGGCACTGCCGGGCATCACCGGGCTCGCGCAGATCAAGGGCATCGACATGTCCGACCCAAGGCTCTGCGCCGAGACCGACGCCGCCTATCAGAAAGTCGCTTCGATCGGCCTCGATCTGCGCATATTGGTGGGCACTTTCTACCGGGCTTGAGAGCTCCGACGCGCCAATTCGCGGAGCCGGCCGGGCGTGTCTGTCTCCGGCGTCCAGTCTTCCGAGGCCAGCAGCGACGGATCGCAGATCTGTGTCGCGGTCAGGGCCTGCCATGACGCCAGCCTGCCGAGCAGCGTCGCCGCGATCCGTAGCGGCAGGGCCGGCACGGGCAGAAGGCGCGGCGGACGGCCGAAACCCTGCCGGAACGCGGTGATGATCTCGGACAGCGCAAGGGGTGTGGCGTTGCCCGCGACATAGGCCGGGCGAAGCGGTCCCGGATGGCTGAGAAGGTGCAGCACCGCGTCCGCGGCTGTCTCGGACGAGATCAGCGAGCGCAAACCTGTCAGGGCGCCGGCCGGCAGCGGCAGGGCGGTGTCGGCAAGCCGCATCACCGCCGCCATATTGCCCTTCATGCCCTCGCCGTAGACGGGCGGCAGGCGCAGCGCCGTGGCGTCCGTGCGTCCTGCCGACGCGTAAGCATTGAGCATCACGATCTCGCCTTCGCGCTTGGAGCGGCCATAGGCGCATTGCGGGGCAGGGGGCGTCGCCTCATTGATTATACCGCTGAAGCCGGGACCGGCCACAGCGCGGATCGAGGAAAGGTAGATGAAGCGCCCGCTGGCACCTGCGGCTGCCGTCTTGGCCAGCCGCCCGGTCAGCGTTGCATTGGCGGCCCGGTAGCCGGCCTCGCCGGCGTCGCGGTCGTTGTTGAGCGCCGCGCAGTGGACGACATGGGTCACATCACGCATCAGCACCAGGAAGGCTTCGTCCGGGGCGTCGGCGCCGGGCAGCGGAAGCGGCTTGCCGATAGCCGACAGCCTTTCTGGTTGGCGGGAAACAACACATATGTCGAAATTGGCCTTGCGCAGCCGGCCGACGACCTGTCGTCCGATCAGCCCCGTGGCGCCGGTAACCAGGACCTTCATGATCGCTGGTCGGCGCCCGATGGGATGGCGGCGGCGCTCTTGCCGGTCGGCGACACCGTTCGGCCGCAAGCCAGATAGGTTCCGGAAACGAGGAACACCATCAGCGTCGCGTCAAGGATGTCATGGCCGACCAGAATGCCGGTCAGCCCGGCGACGAGATAGGTGATGACGGTAACAATGATCATTGTCGCACCGAACCGCTCCACCGGATCAGCGCTGCGGCGCAGCGTCCTTGCCGCGTTCCAGGCAGCAACGACGAAGATAGCGGCCAGCGCGAGAGCCCCCAACAAACCAGCCTGCACCACTGCGGTCAGAAAGCCGTTGTGATAGTGATTGTAACCTGCGTCCATGCCGAATTGAGCGCGAAAACCCTGTTTCATCAGCGCCCGGCTGCCGCTAATGCCATACCCGAAAATCGGAGCATCGTGAAAACCCGTCGCGCCAATCTCCCACATCGCCACCCGCAGTCCGAGCGCCGTCGTGTGGTCGTTCTTGGTGGTCAGTGCATCCAGGTCGCTGAAAAGGAAATCGGCACGGTCAATAATCACGGGCAAGCCGATGGCCGCGACCACTAGGCAGGCCGCGCCCGCGATCAGCGCCAGACGCGTCAGATTGGCGCTGGTGATCCTGCGGCGATTGATCAGAAAAATGACGATGGCGGCGCTCGGCATGGCCACCCAGATGATACGCGAGCCTGAGTAGAGGATGGCAGCCGTTCCGGCGAGCGCGGCGACGGCCAAGAGCTTCCAGCGCCTCTCGATCCCCGAAAGAGCGCCCACGAGGCACATCATCACGGCAAGGCACGTCACTGCCGCGAACACGATCGCGTTTCCGGCACCGCCTTCGGCCCTGGTACCGATCCAGTAATACTGAATGATAGCGAGCAACAACGCGCCGAAACACGCTGCTGTGCTTGCCAGCACGGCTACGCGCGCGAGGGTGGCCTTCTCCGTGATGCTCCAGGTTGAATAGGAGATCGGGAAGAACAGCAGAGTGATCAGCGGCAGGAGCAGCCGCAGATCCGGCCCGAGCGTACCGTTGACGATCGAGGCCAGCACCATGGCTCCGCAATAAGCGTAGATTGCCACCGTCATGGCAAGCATGGGGCGGTCGATGTTGAACTGCCGACGCCGCAGCGCGAGCAGAAACACCGACCAGAGCGCGCCGCCATTGAAGACGAAGCTCACCAGCGATCCCAGCACGGGCGGCGAGAAGAAGCAGACGATCGAGAAGTAGATATTGATCTGTGTCGGCGTGAGATGGCGCCGGAGCGATGAGAACGGGTTCAATGCCTTGCTTCGCAATCTTCCAGGTTGCACGCGGATCCGTGGTGGCGGGCAAACATCTGCCCTCAACCCCGTTCTGTCGCGTCTCGCCCCGTTTCCCGCGCCGGTATAGCGGCTGGCCCTGGTTTCTGATAGGGGGCGGCCGAAGCATGTCCAGCTAAAAATCGCCGGTGGAGATGAAAGACCTTGGAGGTCCAGCTCGCCTGATCGGGGCAATAGCTTTTTCATCGCACTTTTAAACGGTCCTTTTGTCTGGCAGGATTTTCCGCTTTATAGGGCTTGCTTGGAAAATTCATTCGCGAACCATGCCATTCGGCGCGCGTCTTGCATTGTTATGCGCAACGCCGATCTGCTAGAACGCCCGCGAGAAGTGTCCAGGGCTTGACGGGCAGTTTGAGGGGAAACCGCGCCAATCGCCTGCTGCTCCTGGCCGGCACGAAAGAACGCTCGAAAAGTCCATGAACATCGCGCTCACCCATCTGCAGCGGCTCGAAGCTGAATCCATCCACATCTTCCGTGAGGTCGCGGCCTCTTTCTCCAAGCCGGTGATGCTCTATTCGGTCGGCAAGGATTCCTCGGTGCTGATGCATCTGGCGATGAAGGCATTCTATCCCGCCAAACCGCCTTTCCCGTTCCTGCATGTCGATACGACCTGGAAGTTCCGCGAGATGATCGCCTTTCGCGATCAGATGGCGCAGAAGCTCGGCTTCGACCTGCTCGTCCACGTCAATCAAGACGGCGTGCGCGACAACATCAATCCCTTCGACCACGGCTCCAACACCCACACCCATGTGATGAAGACGGTGGCGCTGCGCCAGGCGCTCGACAAATACGGTTTCGACGCGGCCTTCGGCGGCGCCCGCCGCGACGAGGAGAAGTCGCGCGCCAAGGAGCGCATCTTCTCCTTCCGCAACGCCCAGCACGCCTGGGATCCGAAGAACCAGCGGCCGGAAATGTGGAAAATCTTCAACACCCGCATCGCGCCGGGCGAATCGATCCGCGTCTTTCCGCTGTCGAACTGGACCGAGCTCGACATCTGGCAGTACATTTTGCAGGAAAACATCCCGATCGTGCCGCTTTACTTTGCCAAGGAGCGGCCGGTCGTTGAACGCGACGGCATGCTCATCATGAAGGACGACGACCGTATGCAGTTGCGTCCCGGCGAGACGGCCGAGAACCGTCTCGTGCGCTTCCGCACGCTGGGCTGCTATCCGCTGACAGGGGCCATCGAATCGGATGCGGATACGCTGGAAGCCATCGTCGGCGAGATGCTGACCGCCCGCACTTCCGAGCGCCAGGGCCGCCTCATCGATCGCGACGAGGCCGGCTCCATGGAAAAGAAGAAGCGCGAAGGGTATTTCTGAGCATGCGCCACATCATGGCCAAGAGCCTTGCCCCGACCGACTCGATCCGCGACTACATGGCCGCGCAGGAAAAGAAGTCATTGTTGCGCTTCCTCACCTGCGGCTCGGTCGACGACGGCAAGTCGACGTTGATCGGCCGGCTGCTTTCCGACACCAAACAGATTTTCGAGGACCAGCTCGCGGCCCTCGAGCGCGATTCGCGCAAGCACGGCACCACCGGCGACGACGTCGACTTCGCGCTGCTCGTCGATGGGCTGGAGGCGGAACGCGAGCAGGGCATCACCATCGATGTCGCCTATCGCTTCTTCGCCACACCGAAGCGCAAGTTCATCGTCGCCGACACGCCCGGCCACGAGCAGTACACGCGCAACATGGCGACCGGCGCCTCGACCGCCGATCTCGCCATCGTGCTCATCGATGCCCGCCAGGGCGTGCTGCGCCAGACCAGGCGCCATTCCATCATCGCCTCGCTGCTCGGCATCCGGCATATCGTGCTCGCCGTCAACAAGATCGACCTCGTCGGCTTCGACAAGGCCGTGTTCGACCAGATCGTCGAGGACTATAGCGAGTTTGCGCAGAACCTGGGCTTCACCAGCATCGTGCCGATCCCGATGTCGGCGCGTTTTGGCGATAACGTCACCAGTGGCTCGGAGCGCACGCCCTGGTACTGCGGGCCGTCGCTGATCGAGCATCTGGAAACCGTGTCGGTCGACGAGGCCGTCGTCGAGCTGCCGTTCCGGTTCCCGGTCCAGTATGTGAACCGTCCCAACCTCGATTTCCGCGGCTTTGCCGGCACCATCGCTTCTGGCACGGTTTCGCAAGGCGATGAGGTGGTCGTCGCGAAGTCGGGCAGGGCCTCTCGCGTCAAGCGCATCGTCGCGCATGGCGGCGATCTCGAGCTGGCGGTTGCCGGCCAGGCCATCACGCTCGTCCTCGAGGACGAGGTCGAGGTCTCGCGCGGCAACATGCTGGTGTCGCCGGCAGCTAGACCGCAGGTTGCCGACCAGTTCACCGCCAACATCGTCTGGTTCGACGAGCAGGCGCTGCTGCCTGGACGCTCCTACGTTTTGCGTACTGAAACCGACCAGGTGAGCGCGACCGTCACCGATCTGAAGTACCGGGTCAACGTCAACGATTTTGCGCATGAGGCTGCGAAATCGCTCGAGATCAACGGGGTCGGTGTCTGCAACATCTCGACGCGGGCGCCGATCGCCTTCGATCCCTTCGCCGAGAACCGCACGACCGGCGCTTTCATCCTGATCGACCGCATCACAAACGCCACCGTCGGCGCCGGCATGATCCTGCATTCGCTGCGTCGCGCCGAAAACATCCACTGGCAGTCGCTCGATGTCGGCAAGCGCGGCCGCAGCGACCTGAAGAACCAGCGCCCGGCGGTGTTCTGGTTCACCGGTCTGTCCGGCTCGGGCAAGTCGACCATCGCCAACCTGTTCGAGAAGAAGCTGTTCGCATCCGGCCGCCACACTTATATCCTCGACGGCGACAATGTCCGCCACGGTCTCAACCGCGACCTCGGCTTCACCGACGCGGATCGCGTGGAGAACATCCGCCGTGTCGCCGAGGTGGCTAAGCTGATGGCCGATGCCGGCCTGATCGTCATCGTATCCTTCATCTCGCCGTTCAGCGCGGAGCGGCGCATGGCGCGCGAATTGATGGCCGAGGGCGAGTTCGTCGAGGTGTTCGTCGACACGCCGTTCGAGGAATGCGCCCGGCGCGATCCGAAGGGTCTTTACGCGCGAGCGCTGAGCGGCGAGATCAAGAATTTCACCGGCGTCGATTCTCCCTACGAGGCGCCGGAGAACCCCGAAATCCACCTCGAGACTCTCGGCAGGACGCCTGAGGAGATGGCGGAAGCCCTGGAACACTGGCTGACCGAGCGCGACATTGCCCAAGAGCAGTATGACAATGGCGGCGGTATCTGACGACGAGGCCATGCTCGGCGTGTTCGAGCGCCTGGCGCTGGCCGCCGGGCGCGAGGTGATGCGCGTTTTTCACGAAGGCTGCGCGGTCGACAGCAAGGTGGACAACTCGCCGGTGACGGAGGCCGACCGCGAGAGCGAGAAGATCATTCTGGCCGGCCTGCGCGCTGCTTACCCGGACATCCCTTGCGTGGCCGAGGAGGAGGTCGCGGCAGGCGTCGCCACGCCCGACCTCGATGGCGCCTTCTTCCTGGTCGATCCGCTCGACGGCACCAAGGAATTCGTCAATCGCCGCACCGATTTCACCGTCAACATCGCGCTGGTGCGCCATGGCGCGCCGGAAGTCGGCGTCGTCTTCGCGCCCTGCACCGGACGTTTTTTCTCAGGACGGCCGGGCAGGGCGGAATCCATAGAAGTAGATAAGGACTATGGCATCGTCGGTCGCCAGCCGATTGGCGTGCGCGAAGCGGGCGCCCCGCTCGCCGTCGTCGCCAGCCGCTCGCACAACACGCCGGAAACGGACGCTTTCATCCGCGATCTTGGCGCCGCCGAGATCGTCTCGGTCGGCTCCTCGCTGAAATTCTGTCTGGTCGCCGCCGCCGAGGCTGATATCTATCCGCGCTTCGGCCGCACCATGGAATGGGACACGGCGGCGGGCGATGCTGTGCTGCGCGCCGCGGGTGGCATGACGCGCTCCCTGGATGGCCAGCCGCTGGTCTACGGTAAGCGCAACCAGGCGAGCGACACCGATTTCGCCAACCCGCATTTCATTGCGACGGGCAAGAGTGCAGGCGCCTAGAGCAGATCCGGTTTAATCCGGGTCATATCCAGCGGCCTTGAAGTAGTTTTCGCACTCATCCGGGGAGAACATCTGAACGATCGAGCCGACGGCATCCCACAGGGTGCTGATTGTTCGCTCTGCTTTAGCGCGCAGAAGCGACTTTGAGAAGGCGTTCTCGATCGGGCAACAAACTGAATGTCGCGCCGGCCCGCTCGATGGCGTCGCGCACCCCTGCCGCCTTATGTGCTGGCAAGTTATCCATGATAACGATGTCGCCCGGCTTCAGGGTCGGAACGAGGACCTGTTCGACATAGGCCCGGAAGACCGTGCCGTTCATGGCGCCATCATAGACGAACGGCGCGGTCATACCGGTCAGCCGCAGCGCATCGGTGAAAGTGGTGGTCTTCCAGTGGCCATGAGGCACACCAGCCCGGCAGCGCTCGCCGCGTGGCGCACGGCCCCGCAGCCGCGCCATCTTGGTCGACAGTCCGGTCTCATCGATGAAGACGAGCCGGGCTGGATCGAGATCGAGCTGGCCGTCGAACCAGGCGCGGCGGCGCTTCAGGACGTCTGGTCGGGTCTGCTCCAGTGCATGTGCGGACTTTTTTTGAACGTCCAGCCGCGCTTGCCAAGCCAGGCGCTCAAGGCACTGCGACCGATGCGGACCGACGCTTCGACTGCGAGCCGCTCGACCATCTCGTCCAGTGTGATGTCCTTGCGCGCCTCGATCAGCCCGACGATGAAGGCTTCATGCGCATCCAGACTGGAGGCGCGCCGCCAACCCTGGGGTCGAGGCGTTCGCTCGCCGAGCTTGGCTCGCGCGACCCAGCGGATCGCACTCGATATCCCAACGCCGAACCGCGCCGCCGCCTGCCGCGCAGACATACCCTCGTCGGAAGCCTTCAAAACCCGCGACCGAAGATCTTCGCTCAGTGCCCTTGCCATCATCCACCTCATCAAAGTGGACGTTGAATCAGCCCAGCAGGCTTCTGTCACATCACAATCGATTCATCGATCAATGGACGTGCTCTAGTCTCCCCCCTTGAGGGGGAGATGTCGCCGGAGGCGACAGAGGGGGTCGCCTCGCGTGGAGCGCCCACCCCGTTCGTCTGCGATAAGGGCCGCGCCCGGTCGGACCGACCCCCTCTTGCCTGCCGGCCATCTCCCCCTCAAGGGGGAGATCGTCAAGCCGCCGCTACGTGCGCCGAGTTCGAGCCGATATAGTTGCGGATCGTCTCGATGATGCGGTCCTGGTCGGCTTCGGTGAGATAGGCGTGCATCGGCAGGCAGAGGATCTGCTTCGGCAGCTTTTCTGAAACGCCGAGGCCGGTCGGCGTGCGCGGATAGTCCTTGTAGGCGACCTGTTCGTGCAGCGGCTTCACATAATAGATGACCGACGGGATGCCCTTTTCGCCGAGATGGGCCTTCAGCCCGTCGCGCTTCGGCGTCTCGATCGCGTATTGAGCCCAGGCCGAGCGGCCGTGGCCCAGATTGCGCGATGCTTTCACGATGTCGCCGAGCCCCTTGGCATAGCGGTCTGCGACCGCCTGCCGTGCCAGCATCTCTTCCTCCAGGATAGCGAGCTTTTCGATCAGGATCGCCGCCTGCAACGTGTCGAGGCGCGAATTGATGCCGACGCGAACGTTGTCGTACTGCGTCTCCCCCTTGCCGTGAAAGGCGAAGGATCTGAGCTTGTCGGCCAGCACAGCATCATTTGTGAACATCGCGCCGCCATCGCCATAGCAGCCGAGAGGCTTGGCCGGATAAAAGCTGGTCGAGCCGACATGGCCGAAGGCGCCGCACATGGTGCCGTCGGCCGAGCCACCCATCGACTGGGCGGCGTCCTCGATCACCAGCAGGTTCTCGCGCTTGGCTATCGCCATGATCGCTTCATAGTCGGCGGCAAGCCCGAACAGGTCGACCGGGATGATCGCCTTCGGCTTCAGGCGGCCTTCCTTCTTGATCATGTCGATCGCCGCCTCGAGGCTGGCGATGTCGATGTTGTAGGTATCTGGGTCGACGTCGACAAAGACGGGTTCGGCCTTGGCGAGCGCCACCACTTCGGCCGTCGCGGCGAAGGTGAAGCTCGGCACGAACACCGCATCGCCCGGGCCGATGCCGGCGGCAAACAACGGCAGAAGCAGCGCATCGGTGCCGTTGGCGCAGGCCACGACATGCTTGACGCCGACAAAAGCCGCGAGCTTGCTCTCGAATTCGGCGACCTGGGGGCCAAGGATATAGCGGCCATCCTCGACGACACGGTCGATCGCGGCCTTCAGCCGGTCGCGGATTCGTTCGCGCTGCGCGCCAAGATCGATGAACTGCATGTCGGCCTCGATGGCTTCAAACGTGGTGGAGTGCACTCTACGCGTCCGGATGGACGCGCATCGCTCCAATCAATAAACCGGCCCGCTGGTACCAGACTTGGCGCGGCTGAAAAAGCCGGCCACGGCCGGGGCGAATTGCGCAAGTGTCGCAGCCTGTTACCGTCTTTGCCGGCGCATTGCCCGAGGAAGCCGGAAAATCCGGGCTTCAAGCGGCATTTTCAGCGCCATTTATCTCGCTGTTCCGGCCGTTGGAAACATAAAGTGATCGCCGGGCAGGGTCTCCAGCCGGCTTGGGACAGGCAATCAGGCGATTTCGTGCCGCCAGGGCGGGTTGGCGCCGGCCCGCGACACGGTCACTGCGGCTGCCTTCGAGCCGAGTTCCAACGCTTTGCGGATCGCGTCCTCCGACAGGCTGCCGATCGCCGCCTTGGTGAGCAGGCCCTGCTCATGCAGTGAGGCGAGGATGCCGGCATTGAAGGTGTCGCCGGCGCCAACCGTGTCGACCACCTTCACCTTCTGCGGCACGACCGTGACCTTGTGCTCCTTGCTGTAGCCGACCGCGCCTTCGCTGCCATGGGTAACGACGATCAGGCTGGGGCCGCGATCCAGCCAGTTGCGCACGACGTCCTCATGCGAGCCCGCCTCGTCGAACCAGTTGAGGTCCTCGTCGGATAGTTTGACGATGTCGGCCATCGCCATCATCTCGCGGATGCGTCTGAGATGCTTGGCCTTGTCCGGGATGAAGTTCGGCCGGATGTTTGGATCGAGCATCATCACACGGCTGTCGTGCTCGCGCCGCATGAACTCCTCATAGGCCGATCCCGCGGGCTCCGAAATCAGGCTGATAGCGCCGAACAGCATCGCTTCGATCTCGGCGCCAAGCTTCGGCAGGTCCTCGACGGTGAGCATACGCCCGGCGGTGTTCTCGTCGTAGAATGTGTAGGTCGCCTGGCCGTTGGTGAGCCGCACGAAGGCAAGCGTTGTCGGTCTCGCCGAGGTGTGCGCGTAGGTGGAACTCACCTTGCTTGCGCCGAGCGCCTCGCGGAACTGGCCGCCGAACAGGTCGGAGGAGAGGCCGGAAAAGAACCCTGCCGGGGCGCCCAGGCGTCCGAGCGCGATCGCCGTGTTGAAAACGGCGCCGCCGACATAAGGCGCGAAGGCCGCTTCGCCTTCCGTCGTGGTGCGCGGCAGCATGTCGATCAGGGCTTCGCCACAGCAGAGGATCATTGCGTTTTTGTCTCCGGCGGATGGATCACGCCCTTGCGGATGATGATGTTGGCGTAGAACCTGGGTTCGCTGGTCGCGACGATGGCGTGCGCGGCCTTGACGCGTGCATAGAAGTCGGCGCCGGCCAGCGCAATCACCTTGCGGCCCGGTGCGCGTTCCGCGCAGACCACTTCCATCTCGTGATGCACCGGATCGGCGAGCGCCGGATCGCCCCTGACCGAGGCGCGGAACAGCGCCTCCGGCACTGTTTCGTCCACCGGCAGCACGCTGAGGATCGCATCGATCACCGGAATGATGTGATGGCCGTCGGCGCGGATCAGCCTGCGCGCCTGTTCCTCGGCGGGATAGTTGCCGTCGACGATAGCGATCTCGTCGCCATGGCCCATGGCCCTGAGCGTCGCCAGAAGCTGCGGGCCGAGCAGCGACGGGATGCCGATCAGCATGGTCAGGCGCTCCTGGAGATAGAGGTTGGCCCGATCAGGAAACGTTCGGAAAGCGGCAGGCTGGCGCCGCCCAGCGCCCGCGCATGGATGCCCACGGTTCCTTCGCGCACGACGGGCAGCTTCAGTCCCTCGGCGTCGATGCCGGCGATAGCATCCGTGACCGCATCGACGAGCCGCCGCCGCACGCCGAGCGGCATCCAGCCGTCGATAACCGCCGCTTCGAAATCGATGACCGCGGATGCCGCAACGATGGCATAGGCCAGCGCTTGCGAAGCACTGGCGATCCATTGGTCAAGCTCGGCGCCGATATCGCCCCATTCCTGCGGCGAAGTCCAAAGATGCGAGCCGTCTATGCCCTTCGCGTTGAGCGCCTTTTCCAGCATGGCGATCGAGGCGACGTCGATGAGCTGCGTCGGCTTGCCGTCCGGCCCCGGCACCGGCATGGAGCCCAGCGCGCCAGCGTTTCCGGTCGGACCGCCGAACAGGCGGCCGTTGAGCACGATGCCGCCGCCGGCAAAGGCGCCGATATAGAAATACACGAAATCGCGCGCGCCTACCGCTTGGCCGAAGACGAGCTCTGCCCCGCAAGCGGAGGTGGCGTCGTTCTGCAGATAGACCGGAAAGTCGCATTGCGACTGGATGTCGGAGCGGATGTCACGATGGCGCCATTCGTCCATGATCTCGCGTGGCGCGCCTGCGGTGTCGGCCCAACTCCAAAGTTCGAACGGCATGGCGATGCCGAGGCCGGCAATGCGCTTGTCCTGCGCCGGCGTCAGTTCTCCGCGCATTTTTTTGATGCCGGCGCTGACAAACTCGACCGTCTCGCGCGGCGCGGGATAGCGATAGGAATTCCGCAGCATCGAGCGCACATTGCCGAGGAAGTCGATCAGCACCAGCTCGGCGCTGCGGCGGCCGATCTTGAGCCCGATGAAGAAGGCGCCCTCCGGATTGAGCGCCATCGGGATCGACGGCTGGCCGATCTTGCCCCGCAAGGGCGCCTGGCGAAGGAGCAGCTTGTCCTCTTCGAGCTCGCGCATGATGACCGACACCGTCTGGGCCGACAGCCCGGTCATGCGCGCGATGTCGGATTTGGCGAGGCTGCCATGCTGGCGCACCAGCGACAGCACGAGCCGTTCATTGTGGTCGCGCATACCGCTCTGGTTGGTGCCGCGATGCAGGCGGCTCCCCAGAGCCTCGGGCGAACCGTGCCTCGCAATGCCGGTCTCCACCCTGTTCCTCCCGTTGGTTTCCCCACATTGCTTTTCGTTCAGAATGAGTGAACGGCGCAAGCCTGTCAATAATAAATAAGAGTGATTTAATTATTGACAGACGTCTCGGACTGGTGTCTTTTGAGGTGGCGTCCACGCTGGGAGAATGGTTGGATGCGCTCGAGGCGCCGGGTAGGCCGGCGTCCGGAATGGTTCCACTGGGAGGAAAATCGTGACCAAGAAATCGCTGCTGAAGTCTACCGTGTTCGCGGCTGCCGGGCTGGGCTTGATGGCGTTCGCCTCGTCCGCATCGGCCGCGGGCGTCGGCGCCTGCCTTATCACCAAGACCGACACCAACCCCTTCTTCGTCAAGATGAAGGAGGGCGCGACAGCCAAGGCCAAGGAACTCGGCGTCGATCTTAAGACCTATGCCGGCAAGATCGACGGCGACAGCGAGAGCCAGGTCGCGGCGATCGAAAGCTGCATCGCCGACGGCGCCAAGGGCATCCTGATCACCGCTTCCGACACCAAGGGTATCGTGCCGACGGTCAAGAAGGCGCGCGACGCCGGCCTGCTGGTGATCGCGCTCGACACGCCGCTCGACCCGATCGACGCCGCCGACGCGACCTTCGCCACCGACAATCTGGAGGCCGGCAAGCTGATCGGCGCCTGGGCCGCCGCCACGCTCGGCGACAAGGCCAAGGACGCCAAGATCGGCTTCCTCGACCTCACCCCCTCGCAGCCGACCGTCGACGTACTGCGCGACCAGGGCTTCATGATGGGCTACGGCATCGACGTGAAGGACCCGAACAAGATCGGCGACGAGGACGATCCGCGCATCGTCGGTCATGATGTCACCAACGGCAACGAGGAAGGCGGCCGCAAGGCGATGGAGAACCTTCTGCAGAAGGACAACACCATCAACGTCATCCACACCATCAACGAGCCCGCCGCTGTCGGCGCCTACCAGGCACTCAAGGCCGTCGGTCTCGAAAAGCAGGTGCTGATCGTCTCGGTCGATGGCGGCTGCCCCGGCGTGAAGTCGGTGACCGAAGGCGTGATCGGCGCCACCTCGCAGCAATATCCGCTGCAGATGGCGGCGCTCGGCATCGAGGCGATCGCCGCCTATGCCAAGGACGGCACCAAGCCGAAGCCGACCGAAGGCAAGAACTTCTTCGACACCGGCGTCAATCTCGTGACGGACAAGCCGGCCAACGGCGTGAAGTCCATCGACACCAAGGAAGGCCTGGCCAAGTGCTGGGGCTGATGCCGGCCTGACAGGCGCATAAACCTTGCGGCCGGGGCTTGATCCCCGGCCCCATCGGGTGGACGATGCGCTTTCGTAAGCGCTGATAATCCCGGCAATAGACCGGAATGCGTGAACGGCGCGTGGAGCAATGAGCAAGCTCCGCGCAGACGGGAGGTCACATGTCTCAGATGCAGGAATTCGAAAAGGTGCTCACCGGCAGCGACAGCAGCGTCGCAGCCTTCGAGGAGCACGGCAAGTCGTTCGTCAAGCGCGCCCAGCATTTTTTGCATTCCACGCCGGCGGCGGTCCCGCTGATCGTGCTGGTGCTGTCAATCATCATTTTCGGTATCGCGATCGGCGGACGTTTCTTTTCGTCCTACACGCTGACGCTGATCCTGCAGCAGATCGCCATCGTCGGTATTCTGGGCGCTGCCCAGACATTGGTCATCCTGACCGCCGGCATCGATCTCTCGATTGGCGTCATCATGGTGATTTCGGCCGTGATCATGGGCAACTGCGCTCTCACTTACGGGATGCCGACCCTTCTCGCGGTGATCGTTGGGCTTGCCGCCGGCAGCGCCTGTGGCCTGCTCAACGGTCTGCTGGTCGCCTACATGAAGCTGCCGCCCTTCATCGTCACGCTCGGCACCTGGAATATCGTCATGGCGACGAATTTCATCTATTCGGCCAATGAGACGATCCGCGACGCCGACGTCGATGCCCAGGCGCCGCTGCTGCACTTCTTCGCCCTGAGCTTCAGGGTCGGTTCCGCCGTGCTGACGGCCGGCGTCATCGCGATGGTCCTGCTGGTGATGCTGCTCTGGTACGTGCTCAACCACACCGCCTGGGGTCGCCACGTCTATGCCGTCGGCGACGATCCGGAAGCGGCCAAGCTCTCCGGCATCCAGACCAAGAAGGTGCTGATGGCCGTCTATACGCTTGCCGGCCTGATCGCCGCCTTCGCGGCCTGGGTCTCGATCGGCCGCAACGGTTCGATTTCGCCGTCCGCCGCCGTCACCGACTACAATCTGCAGGCGATCACCGCGACGGTGATCGGCGGCATCTCGCTCTTCGGCGGCCGCGGCTCGATCCTCGGCACGCTGTTCGGTGCCATGATCGTCGGTGTCGTCTCGATGGGTCTCAACATGCTCGGTGCCGATCCGCAATGGAAGGTGCTGCTCACCGGTGTCCTGATCATCGGCGCCGTCGCGATCGACCAGTGGATCAGAAAGGTTTCGGTGTAACCATGACTGAGAAGGCTGTCCTCACCGCGCGCGGTCTCACCAAGCGCTATGGCCGCGTGACCGCGCTCAACAACTGCGACTTCGATCTCTACCCCGGCGAAATCCTGGCGGTGATCGGCGACAACGGCGCCGGCAAGTCGACGCTGATCAAGGCGATCTCTGGCGCCGTGCATGCCGACGAGGGGGTGATCGAGTTGGACGGCAAGCAGGTCCAATTCAAATCGCCCATCGAAGCCCGCGAGGCGGGCATCGAGACCGTCTATCAGAACCTCGCGCTGTCGCCGGCGCTGTCTATCGCCGACAACATGTTTCTCGGCCGCGAGATCCGCAAGCCCGGGCCGCTCGGCAGCTGGTTCCGCATGCTCGACCGTCCGGCGATGGAGAAGCGCGCCCGCGACAAGCTGACCGAGCTCGGCCTGATGACCATCCAGAACATCAGCCAGGCAGTGGAAACGCTCTCGGGCGGTCAGCGCCAGGGCGTCGCGGTGGCGCGCGCCGCCGCTTTCGGCTCGAAAGTGGTGATCATGGACGAGCCGACGGCAGCACTTGGCGTCAAGGAAAGCCGCCGCGTGCTGGAGCTGATCCTCGACGTCAAGAAGCGCGGTCTGCCCATCGTGCTCATCTCGCACAACATGCCGCATGTCTTCGAGGTGGCCGATCGCATCCACATCCACCGGCTTGGACGGCGTCTCTGCGTCGTCGATCCCAAGCAGATTTCCATGTCGGATGCGGTCGCGCTCATGACCGGCGCCAAGAAGCCGCCGGAAGACGCGCTAGCGGCCTGATCTCCACGCACCACGGTAAATAGCCGCAGAGGCGCCAGATGGACATCACTGCCTAAATCGATTTAACGTATGCTGCAGCGCGGCAAAGTGGGGTAGGAGAAGCGGTGAAAGCCGGTATGATCAGGCCAACCGAACGAGAGGCAGCATGACACCCGCCATGACGATCGAAGCTCCCGCTCTCGACCATCCCGACCCCAAGACGCTCGCCGAAGAAGTCTTGATGTCGCTCAAATACCGGCTCGGCAAGGACACCACGGTTGCCACGCCCCATGACTGGCTCACCGCCTCGATCAAGGTCGTGCGCGACCGCATCGTCGATCACTGGATCCAGGCGACCAAGGAAGCCTACGACCAGCAGGAAAAGCGCGTTTATTACCTCTCGCTCGAATTCCTGATCGGGCGCCTGATGCGCGACGCCTTCTCCAATCTCGACCTGATGGAGAACATGCGCGAGGCGCTCGCCTCGCTTGGCGTCGACCTCGACCTCATCGCCGGGCTCGAGCCGGATGCTGCGCTCGGCAATGGCGGCCTCGGCCGGCTCGCCGCCTGCTTCATGGAAAGCATGGCGACCGTCGATATCCCGGCGCACGGCTACGGCATCCGCTACGCCAACGGCATGTTCCGCCAGGAGATCCACGACGGCTGGCAGGTCGAATTGCCGGAAACCTGGCTCGACCACGGCAATCCATGGGAGTTCGAGCGGCGCGAGCGCTCCTTCGAGGTCGGCTTCGGCGGTTCGGTGGAATCGATCACTTCCAAGGACGGCCGGCTGGAGCGCCATGTCTGGAAGCCGACCGAGCATGTGCTGGCCGTCGCCTATGACACACCGGTCGCCGGCTGGCGTGCCAGGCGCGTCAACACGCTGCGCCTGTGGTCGGGCATGCCGATCGACCCCATCCTGCTCGACAAGTTCAACGCCGGCGACCACATCGGTGCGCTCGCCGAAAGCAACAAGGCCGACGCGCTGTCGCGCGTGCTCTATCCCGCCGATTCCCACAAGGCCGGCCAAGAGCTCAGGCTGAGACAGGAGTATTTCTTCTCGACAGCCTCGCTGCAGGACATCATCCAGCGGCATCTCAGCCAGTATGGCGACCTAAAATCGCTACCCGACAAGGCCGCGATCCATTTGAATGATACCCATCCGGCGATTGCCGTGGCGGAGCTGATGCGGCTTCTGATGGACGTCCATGGCGTGGACTTCGACCTTGCCTGGGACGTCACCAAGCGCACCTTCGCCTACACCAACCACACGCTGCTGCCGGAGGCGCTGGAAAGCTGGCCGGTGCCGCTCTTCGAGCGCCTGCTGCCGCGCCATATGCAGATCGTCTACGCCATCAACGCGCAGGTGCTGCTCGAGGCTCGCGCCACCAGCCAGTTCTCGGGCGAGCAGATCGCCCGCATCTCGCTGATCCAGGAAAACGGCGACCGCCGGGTGCGCATGGGCAATCTCGCCTTCGTCGGCTCGCATTCGATCAACGGCGTCTCTGCCCTCCACACCGAGCTGATGAAGGAGACGGTGTTCGCCGATCTCCACAAGCTCTACCCGGACCGCATCAACAACAAGACCAACGGCATCACGCCGCGGCGCTGGCTGATCCAGTGCAATCCCGGCCTGACCGCGCTTGCGCGCGAGGCGATCGGCGACCGTTTCATGGACGACATCGAGGCGATCAAGGATCTCGATCCTCTCGCCGACGATGCCGCCTTCCGCGAGAAGTTCGCCGCCGTGAAGCGGCAGAACAAGGCGAGGCTCGCGAACCTCGTCGCCGACCGGCTGGGCATCAGGCTCGATCCGTCGGCGCTGTTCGACATCCAGGTCAAGCGCATCCACGAATACAAGCGTCAGCTTCTCAACATCCTGGAGGCGATCGCGCTTTACGACCAGATCCGCTCGCATCCGGAGCGGGAGTGGATGCCGCGGGTGAAATTCTTCGGCGGCAAGGCGGCGCCCAGCTACCACAACGCCAAGCTGATCATCAAACTGGCCAACGACGTCGCCAGGGTCATCAACGGCGATCCCTCGGTGCGCGGCCTGCTGAAAATGGTGTTCATGCCGAACTACAATGTCAGCCTGGCCGAGGTGATGATGCCGGCCGCCGATCTTTCCGAGCAGATATCGACCGCCGGCATGGAGGCCTCCGGCACCGGCAACATGAAGTTCGCGCTGAACGGCGCGCTGACCATAGGCACGCTCGACGGCGCCAATGTCGAGATCAAGGAGCATGTCGGCGACGACAACATTTTCATCTTCGGCCTCACCACCGCCGAGGTCGCCGACCGGCGCGCCAACGGCTACGATCCGCGTGGCGTGATCGAGGCTTCGCCGGAGCTGTCGCAGGCGGTGTCGGCGATCTCGTCCGGCGTCTTCTCGCCCGACGATCCCAACCGCTACCGCGATCTCATGAATGGCCTCTATCAGGGCGACTGGTTCATGGTTGCGGCCGATTTCGATTCCTATGCAGCCTGCCAGCGCGAGGTCGACGCCGTGTGGCGCAACAGTCCCGACTGGTACGCGCGCGCCATCCGCAACGTCGCCCGCGTCGGCTGGTTCTCGTCCGATCGAACCATCCGCCAATATGCGAAAGAAATCTGGAACGTACCTGTCTGATGTGATTGCATAAGGTCACGAACGATGTGGCCCCCGGTGCATGCCGCCCAAAAAGTGCACAGCGCTTTTGGGATCACGGCATGCGCCAAAACAAAGACTGGTGCATGCCGCCCAAAAGTGCACAACGCTTTTGGGATCACGGCATGCACCAAAACAAAAGGTGCCCGGGGAGGGCGACCGCCTGATGAGGAAGCCGCGCGCGACCGCTGCGACAAGCGGGCCGGACGGACTGGCGCAAGCCGGCGATGTCGCGGCGATTGTCGCCGGAACGCATGGCGATCCTTTTGCGGTTCTGGGCGTGCATGAGGCCGACAAGGGTTTCGTCGCCCGCTGCTTTGTGCCCAACGCCGAATTCGTCACCGCCTATACGCTGACCGGCAAGGAAGTCGGGCAACTCATACGCAGCAACGATGCCGGCTTCTTCGAGGGCAGGCTTTCGATCCGCAAGCGTCAGCCGCTGCGCTATCACGCGAGAAATGCCGGCGGCGACTGGTGGCTGACCGACCCCTATTCCTTCGGCCCGGTGCTGGGACCGATGGACGATTACTACATGGCCGAGGGCTCGCACCTGAGGCTCTTCGACAAGCTCGGCGCCCATATCATCGAGCATGAGGGCGCGACCGGCGTGCATTTCGCCGTTTGGGCGCCGAATGCCAGGCGCGTCTCGGTGGTTGGCGCCTTCAACGACTGGGACGGCCGCCGGCACACCATGCGCGACCGCAAGGACACCGGCATCTGGGAGCTGTTCATTCCCGATCTCCGCGCCGGCCAGCCCTACAAGTTCGAGATCATCGGCCCCGACGGCGTCAGACTGCCGCTCAAGGCCGATCCCTTCGCCTTCGAATCCGAGATGCGTCCGGCGACTGCGTCGGTGACGGCGCCGCCGATGGCGCATCAATGGGGCGACGAAGCGCACCACAAATTCTGGCAAGACGTCGATCCGAGACGTGAGGCGATCTCGATCTACGAGGTCCATGCAGGCTCTTGGCAGCGTCGCGACGACGGCACGTTCCTCACCTGGGACGAACTCGCCGCGCGGCTGATCCCTTATGTGGTGGACGCCGGCTTCACCCATATCGAGTTCCTGCCTGTCTCCGAGCATCCTTATGACCCGTCCTGGGGCTACCAGACGACCGGGCTCTATGCGCCGACTGCCCGCTTCGGTGATCCCGACGGCTTTGCCCGCTTCGTCGACGGCGCCCACCGCGCCGGCGTCGGCGTGATCCTCGACTGGGTGCCGGCACATTTCCCGGTCGACGAGCACGGGCTGGTTCAATTCGACGGCACCGCGCTCTACGAGCATGCCGATCCGCGCCAGGGCTTCCATCCCGACTGGAACACCGCGATCTACAATTTCGGCCGCCGCGAGGTGGTGTCGTTCCTCGTCAACAATGCGCTGTTCTGGGCCGAAAAATACCATGTCGACGGCCTGCGCGTCGACGCCGTCGCCTCGATGCTCTACCTCGACTATTCGCGCAAGGCGGGCGAGTGGATCCCCAACGAGAAGGGCGGGCGCGAGAACCTGCAGGCCGTCAGCTTCCTGCAAAAGATGAACAAGGAGCTTTACGGCCATCATCCCGGCGTGATGACGATCGCCGAGGAATCGACCTCATGGCCGAAAGTTTCGCGCCCCGTGCATGAGGGCGGGCTCGGCTTCGGTTTCAAGTGGAACATGGGCTTCATGCACGACACGCTGGAGTATCTCTCCAAGGAGCCCATCTTCCGCAAGCACCATCACAACGACATCACCTTCGGCCTGACCTACGCTTTCTCGGAAAATTTCGTGCTGCCGCTCTCCCATGACGAGGTCGTGCACGGCAAGGGCACGCTGCTTCACAAGATGGCCGGCGACGACTGGCAGAAATTCGCCACGCTGCGCGCCTACTACGCCTTCATGTGGGGCTATCCCGGCAAGAAGCTTCTGTTCATGGGGCAGGAGTTCGCCCAGCGCCGCGAGTGGAGCGAGGCGCGCGCGCTCGACTGGAACCTGCTCGACTATGCTCCGCATCGCGGCGTCTGGCAGGTGGTGCGGGACCTGAACTACCTCTACCGCTCGCGCCCGGCGCTGCATGCGCGCGACTGCGAGCCGGAAGGCTTCTCCTGGCTGATCGTCGATGATCGCGACAATTCGGTCTTTGCCTGGCTGCGCAGCGCGCCGGACGGCAACCCGATCGCTGTCATCTCCAATTTCACGCCGGTGCCGCGCGAGAACTATCGCGTGCCGCTGCCGAAGGCGGGCGAGTGGCGCGAGATCATGAACACTGACGCAGCCGTTTATGGCGGCTCCGGCATGGGCAATGGCGGCAGGGTCGCAGCCAGCGGGGAAGGGGGTGGCACGTCGGCGACGATGCTGTTGCCGCCGCTCTCGACGATCATGCTGGAATTCGTCGCGGACTGAAGCAGATGATATCTCATGTTGCTCCAGCAATGTTCCGTGCAGCTTACTTGGGAGGGTAACAATGGCAGAGATCAAGAGAACCCAGCCGCTGGCGCGCGATGCCATGGCCTATGTGCTTGCCGGCGGCCGCGGCAGCCGCCTCAAGGAACTGACCGACCGGCGCGCCAAGCCCGCGGTCTATTTCGGCGGCAAGACGCGCATCATCGATTTCGCGCTGTCCAATGCCCTCAACTCGGGCATCCGCCGTCTCGGCGTCGCCACCCAGTACAAGGCGCATTCGCTGATCCGCCATCTGCAGCGCGGCTGGAACTTCCTGCGGCCGGAGCGAAACGAGAGCTTCGACATCCTGCCCGCCTCGCAGCGCGTGTCCGAAACCCAATGGTATGAAGGCACGGCCGACGCCGTTTACCAGAACATCGACATCATCGAGGCCTACGGCCCCGAATACATGGTCATCCTTGCCGGCGACCACATCTACAAGATGGATTACGAGCTGATGCTGCGCCAGCATGTCGACGCCGGCGCCGATGTCACCGTCGGCTGTCTCGAAGTGCCGCGCATGGAAGCGACCGGTTTCGGCGTCATGCATGTCGACGCCAAGGACAACATCATCGCTTTCGTCGAAAAGCCCGCCGATCCGCCCGGCATCCCCGACAAGCCGGAGTTCGCCCTGGCATCGATGGGTATCTACGTCTTCAAGACCAAGTTCCTGATGGAGCAGTTGCGCCGCGACGCCGCCGAACCCGGCTCCAGCCGCGACTTCGGCAAGGACATCATCCCCTATATCGTCCAGCACGGTAAGGCGATCGCCCACCGCTTCGCCAAGTCCTGCGTGCGCTCCTCGCATGAGGCCGAGCCTTACTGGCGCGACGTCGGAACGGTGGACGCCTATTGGGAAGCCAATATCGACCTCACCGACGTCACCCCAGAGCTCGACCTCTACGACCGCGACTGGCCGATCTGGACGTATGCCGAATTGAAGCCGCCGGCAAAATTCGTGCATGACGAGGACGGCCGCCGCGGCGAGGCGATATCCTCGCTGGTGTCCGGCGACTGCATCGTCTCCGGCGCATCGCTGCGCCGCAGCCTGATCTTCACCGGCGCGCGCATCAATTCCTATTCGAAGCTCGAGGAAGTGGTAATGCTGCCCGACGTCCAGGTCGGCCGCAAAGCGCGTCTCACGCGCGTCGTCATCGACCACGGCGTCCACATTCCGGAGGGACTGGTAGTGGGCGAGGACCCGGCACTCGACGCCAAGCGCTTCCGCGTTTCGGAAAAGGGCATCTGCCTGATCACCCAGGACATGATCAACAAGTTGTCGACCTGACAAGGTCGATCAACAAGCTGTCAATTTGATCAGCAAGCTGTCACTTTAACGTCGGAATGTGAGGCGCATGCAGGTTCTGTCGGTCACGCCCGAAATCTTCCCGCTGATCAAGACCGGCGGGCTTGCCGACGTGACCGGCGCGCTGCCGATCGCGCTCGCCGGCAAGGGCGTGGCGATGCGCACGCTGGTTCCCGGCTATCCGGTGGTGATGGAGGCCTTCAAGAAAAAGAAGGCCGTTTACCAGTATCCGCTGCTGCAGGGCGGCAAGGCTTCGGTCCATGCCGTGAAGATCGGCGAGCTCGACCTTTTCGTGCTCGATGCGCCGCATCTCTTCGACCGCGTGGGCGGACCCTACGGCAACTCCTCGGGTGCCGACTGGTCCGACAACTGGCGGCGCTTCGCGGCGCTGAGCCAGGTCGGCGGCGACATCGCCGGCGGCGCGATCTCCGGCTACCAGCCCGACATCGTGCACGCCCATGACTGGCAGTCGGCGATGACGCTCGCCTATATGCGCTACGGCAAGGCCGTCGGCGTGCCGTCGCTGATCACCGTGCACAACCTTGCCTTCCAGGGCCAGTTCGGCGCCGGCATCTTCGGCGAGCTCGGCCTGCCAGGCGTGGCGATGCAGCTCGACGGCGTCGAATACTATGGCGGCGTCGGCTATCTCAAGGCCGGCCTGCAGGCCGCCTGGGCGATCACCACGGTGAGCCCGACCTACGCGCAGGAGATCCGCTCGCCGGAATTCGGCATGGGCCTCGACGGCCTGATCAACATGCGCGCCGTCGACCTCCACGGCATCGTCAACGGCATCGATGTCGATATCTGGAACCCGGCGACCGACAAGCATCTAGTGGCCAACTACTCGGCCGATACGCTTGAGGCCCGCGGCCTCAACCGCAAGGCCGTCGAGGATCGCTTCAACCTTGAGAGCGACGACAGCCCGATTGTCTGCGTCATCAGCCGGCTGACCTGGCAGAAGGGCATGGATATCCTGGCCGCGGTCGTCGACGGCGTCGTTCAGCGCGGCGCCCGGCTGGCGGTGCTGGGCTCGGGCGATGCCGGCCTCGAGGGCTCGCTGCTTGCCGCCGCCGCCCGCCATCGCGGCCGCGTCGGCGTCGTTGTCGGCTATGATGAAGGCCTCTCCCACATCATGCAGGGCGGCTGCGATGCCATCGTCATCCCGTCGCGTTTCGAGCCCTGCGGGCTGACCCAGCTCTACGGTCTGCGCTATGGCTGCGTGCCGGTCGTCGCCCGCACCGGGGGCCTTGCCGACACCATCATCGATGCCAATGAGGCGGCGCTTTCGGCGGGCGTCGCCACCGGCTTCCAGTTCGCCCCGAACAATGGCGGCGCGCTGCTGCATGCCATTCGCCAGTTGGTAGAGGTTCATGCCAGGCCCGCCGCCTGGGCATCGATCCAGCGCCAGGGCATGAAGGCCGATGTCTCCTGGGACAAGAGCGCCGAGAAATATATCGAACTCTATCGCTTGCTGCTTTCGAAAAGGGCTGCCTGAGGCATGATCAAAACCGTCTCCACTAAACCCTACACCGACCAGAAGCCCGGCACCTCCGGCCTGCGCAAGAAGGTGCCTGTCTTTCAGCAGGAGCACTATGCCGAGAACTTCATCCAATCGATCTTCGACGCGCTCGAAGGTTTTGAGGGCAAGACGCTGGTGATCGGCGGCGACGGCCGCTTCTACAACCGCGAGGTGATCCAGAAGGCCATCGCCATGGCCGCCGCCAACGGCTTCGGCAAGGTGATGGTCGGGCAGGGCGGCATCCTCTCGACGCCCGCCGCCTCCAACATCATCCGCAAATACAAGACCTTCGGCGGCATCATCCTCTCGGCCAGCCACAATCCGGGCGGTCCGCACGAGGATTTCGGCATCAAGTACAACGCCGGAAATGGCGGCCCCGCGCCGGAGAAGATCACCGACGCGATCTTCGAGAAAACCAAGACGATATCGAGCTTCAAGATCGCCGACATCGGCCAGATCGACATCGACAAGATCGGCACCGTCGAGGCCGGCGGCATGACGGTCGAGATCATCGATCCCGTCACCGACTATGCCGAGCTGATGGAGAGCCTGTTCGACTTCGACGCCATCCGCGCCAATTTCAAATATGGCTTCCGCATGCGCTTCGACGCCATGCATGCGGTTACGGGGCCCTATGCCAAGGAGATCCTCGAACGCCGGCTCGGCGCGCCGAACGGCACCTGCCGCAACTTCAAGCCGCTGCCTGATTTCGGCGGCCATCACCCGGACCCGAACCTTGTGCACGCCAAACATCTCTATGACGAGATGATGGGTCCGGACGCGCCGGATTTCGGCGCCGCCTCCGATGGCGACGGCGACCGCAACCTGATCATCGGCAAGGGCATCTTCGTCACCCCGTCGGATTCGGTGGCGATGCTTGCCGCCAACGCGCATCTGGCGCCCGGCTATAAGGAAGGCCTGAAAGGCATCGCCCGCTCGATGCCGACCAGCGGCGCGGCCGACCGCGTCGCCGAGAAGCTCGGCATCGGCATCTACGAGACGCCGACCGGCTGGAAGTTCTTCGGCAACCTGCTCGACGCCGGCATGGCGACGATCTGCGGCGAGGAAAGCGCTGGCACCGGCTCCAACCATGTGCGCGAGAAGGACGGGCTGTGGGCCGTGCTTTTGTGGCTCAACATCCTCGCGGTGCGGGGCGAGAGCTGCAAGGAGATCGTCACCAAGCACTGGGAGACCTACGGTCGCAACTACTATTCGCGCCACGACTATGAGGAGGTCGAGACCGAGCGGGCGAATGCGCTGGTCGATGAATTGCGCGCCAAGCTCGGCTCGCTGCCGGGCATCAGTGTGCGCGGCATGACAATCGCCAGCGCCGATGACTTCGCCTATCACGATCCGGTCGACGGCTCGGTGAGCAAGAACCAGGGCATCAGGATACTGTTCGAGGGCGGCTCGCGCGTCGTCTTCCGCCTTTCCGGCACGGGCACTTCGGGCGCCACGCTGCGCGTCTATATCGAGCGCTACGAACCCGACAAGGCGAGGCACGATCTCGACACCCAGGAAGCGCTCGCCGACCTCATCGCCGCCGCCGACGACATCGCCGGCATCAAGAGCCACACCGGCCGTGACAAGCCGAGCGTGATTACTTGAGGGTGGAGGCGGAGGCTTCTCCTCCTCCACTTGTGGGAGAAGGTGGCCGAGCGAAGCTCGGACGGATGAGGGGTGCTCCAGCTTGGCGCAGACCGGCGCCCAGAACACCGACGCCTCACTTCGTCCAACACCCCTCATCCGTCTCGGTGCTGCGCGCCGATCCACCTTCTCCCACAAGGGTGTTTGGACCGGGGACATCGCGAACAGGTGTGCGAAGACATCGCGAACAGTTTTGCATGCTATCGGGCGAGGGCATTGAGGTCGATGGTTTCTATTTTCTGATGTCTGAACCAGGCGTCGAAGACGCCGTCGGTGGCGGTGGGGCGGAAAGCGACGGACTTTCCGGCGAAGGCCCGGCACAAGCGTATGGTTCGGCCGAGAATGGAGACGAAGCCGTGCTGCTGAACGCGGCGGATGAGATCGTCCTTGGCATATTCGAACGGCTCGACTGTTTCGCGATACTGGCGCGGCGAGGCCTGGTAGCGATCGAGCGGCACGCCGCCGCCCAAGGCATCGTGGGGACGCTGGGCGTTGTAGACGTGGCGCCACTGGTCGAATGCATCCTGAGCCTCGGCGAGATTGGCGAAGGGCGGTCCCTGCAATGCCTCGGCCTTGAGCGAACGATGGAAGCGCTCGTCCTTGCCGAGCGTCTGCGGGTGGCAAGGCCTGGAGTGGCTGACGGCGATGCCAATCTCGATCAGCCAGACGGTGAGCAAGGTGAAGTCGTTGCGGCCGCCATCGCCCCAAGGCGGACCATTGTCTGTGGCGATGCGCCACGGCAGGCCATAGCGACGGAAGGCGGCGATCAGCCGGGCTTTTACGGTTTCGGTGGTCTGGTCGGCGCAGGCCGACAGCGCGATCGAGAAGCGCGAATGGTCGTCGAGCACGGTAAGCGGATGCAGCCGGCCGGCGCGCAAGGCAACGTGGCCCTTGAAGTCCATCTGCCACAGGTGGTTGGGGGCGGCATGCTCGAAGCGAATGAAAGGCTGGGCTCCGCCGCCCAAAGCCCCCAGCTCGATACCGTTGCGGCGCAGGATGCCGGTGACCGTCGAGGCCGCCGGCGTGCCGATGCCTTCGCGGGCAAGCACCCGCGCGATCTTGCGCCCACCCCAGGCTGGATGCGCCACACGCACCGAAACGGCTGCCGCCTCCACCTCCGGCGCGCTGCGTGCCGGGCTCGACAGTGGTCGCCGAGACTGCTCCGCCAGGCCGGCCGCCCCTTCCATCCGATAGCGCGAAAGCAACTTGTGGCCACAGGTCCGGCCAATGCCGAAGCGCCGGCACAACGCGCTCACATTGGCGCCAGGCGCCAGCGCCAATCTCACGAACTCTTCTTTCTGGCTCATCACGCTTCTGGCCTCGAATGGCATCCCGAACCCCCTCGCGCAAAACGCGCAAAACTGTTCGCGATGTCTTCGCACACCTGTTCGCGATGTCCCCGGTCCAAACAAAGGGGAGAAGGGAAGGCGCGCCCATGATTCACCTCGGCGCAACCGTTACCAGCGAAGGCATTCGCTTCGCCGCATGGTCGTCGTCGGCGAGACGCCTGTGGGTCTCGATCTTCGATGACAGCGGCACGCACGAGGTCGAGAGGCCGGAGCTGAAGCCGGAAGGCGAGGGCGTTCATGCGCTCTTTGTCTCCGGCCTCGCATCGGACACCCGTTACGGTTTTCGCGCCGACGGCGACTATGCACCCGAAAGCGGCCTCTGGTTCGATCCGGACAAGCTGCTGAGCGATCCCTACGCCGTCGAGATCGACCGGCCCTATCAGTACCACTGGCGGCTTGCAGCCAAACGCAGCGAAGGTGTCGACACCGCCCCACTGATGCCGAAGACGATAGCGCGTCCGCTGCCCAAGCCGCTGGCTTCGAAGCCACCGCTGTTCCAGCCCGGCGGCCTCATCTATGAACTCAACGTCCGCTCCTTCACCAAGCTGCATCCGGATGTTCCCGAAGCGCAGCGCGGCACCGTCGCGGCGCTTGCCCATCCTGCCATCATCGAACATCTGAAGCGTCTCGGCGTCTCCGCGGTCGAGTTGATGCCGGTCACGGCGTCGATCGACGAGCGGCACCTTCCGCCGCTCGGGCTGAGCAACGTCTGGGGCTACAACCCCGTCACCTTCATGACGCTCGACCCGCGCCTGGCGCCCGGCGGCCTTATGGAATTGCGCGACACGGTCGCGGCGCTGCGCGAGGCCGGCATGGGCACCATCCTCGACCTCGTCTTCAACCACACCGGCGAGAGCGACCGGCTCGGCCCGACGCTGTCGCTGCGCGGGCTCGACGCGCAGGCCTATTACAAGCATCTGCCGGACGGCCGACTGGCCAACGACACCGGCACCGGCAACGCGGTCGCCTGCGACCATCCGGTCGTGCGGGAAATGGTGCTCGACACGCTCCGCCATTTCGTACGCTTCGCGGGCGTCGACGGCTTCCGCTTCGATCTGGCGCCGGTGCTCGGTCGGGTCGACGGCGCGTTCGATCCGGACGCGCCGCTGCTCCAGGCCATCGCTGGCGATCCCCTGCTCGCCGACCGGGTGCTGATCGCCGAGCCCTGGGACGTCGGGCCGGGCGGCTACCAGCTCGGCAATTTCCGGCCGCCATATCTGGAATGGAACGACCGCTACCGCGATGACGTCCGGCGCTTCTGGCGTGGCGACGCGGGCGCGATCAGCGCTTTGGCCACGCGGCTTGCCGGTTCGTCCGACGTGTTCGGCAGGGAAGGGCAGCCGGTGAGCCGCAGCGTCAATTTCATAGCCGCCCATGACGGCATGACGCTGGCCGACCTCGTTGCCTATGAGGAGAAGCACAACGCGGCCAATGGCGAGCAGAACCGCGACGGTCACGACGACAACCTGTCGTGGAATAACGGCGTCGAGGGCGAGACGGACGACGCCACGGTCGCCAAGGCCCGCTTCAACGACCAATGCGCGCTGCTCGCGACGCTCTTTGCCTCGCGCGGCACGATCATGCTGACCGCCGGCGACGAGTTCGGCCGCACACAGCAGGGCAACAACAACGCCTATGCGCAGGACAACGCCATCACCTGGCTCGATTGGGCCGGCCGAGATGAGGCGCTCGAGTGCTACGCTTCGGCTCTCTCCGCGATGCGCCGCGCCTTTCCGGCGCTGTCGGACACGCATTTCCTCACCGGGGAGTCATCCTATGCCTCAGCCATCCCGGACGTCGAGTGGCTGACAGAGACGGGCGCGCCGCTCGGCGAGGCCGAGTGGAACGATCCCGGTCGACATCGCTTCGTCATGATGCTCGGCGATAGCAGAGACGGACGCCTTGCCGTCATGGTCAACGGCGACCGCCGCCAATGTGTCTTCACCTTGCCGGCGCGGGACGGGTTCGAGTGGCGACCGGCGATCGAGACACAGCCGGTCGATCTTGCGCGGCCGCTGCCTGGCCGCGGCGTGTATTTCATGATCGAGCGCCGGGTGAAGACCCGCGCCAGGAAGGGTTCTTGATGGCTAGCGAAAATGCGGAGCGAGGCGTCGAGTGGTGGCGCGGCTGCGTGATCTATCAGATCTATCCGCGCTCCTTCCAGGACACGACCGGCAACGGCAGCGGCGATCTCAAGGGCATCACGTCGCGGCTTGCCCATGTCGCCTCGCTTGGCGTCGATGCCATCTGGCTTTCGCCCATCTTCAAGTCACCCATGGCCGACATGGGCTATGACGTGTCGGACTATCGCGACATCGATCCGATGTTCGGCTCCCTGGACGATTTCGACGCGCTGGTCGCCGAGGCGCACCGGCTCGGCCTGAAGCTCATCATCGACCAGGTGATCTCGCATTCGTCCGACAGGCATGAATGGTTCGTCGAGAGCCGCGCCAGCCGCGACAACGCCAAGGCCGACTGGTATGTCTGGGCCGATGCGAAGCCTGATGGCGGCGCGCCCAACAACTGGCTGTCGCTGTTCGGCGGGCCGGCCTGGGAATGGGACGCGACCCGCCGGCAGTATTATATGCACAATTTCCTGGCGGCGCAGCCGGACCTCAACTTCCACACTCCGCAGGTTCAGGACGCGCTGCTGGATACGGTGCGCTTCTGGCTGGAGCGCGGCGTCGACGGCTTCCGGCTGGATACGGTCAACTACTATGTCCACGACCGCTGGCTGCGCGACAACCCGCCGCTGGCTTCGAGCGTTGCCGGCACCAACATGGCGACCACCACCTACGCCTTCCAGGAGCATCTGTTCGACAAGACGCGGCCGGAAAACCTCGACTTCCTGAAACGTCTCCGCGCACTGCTCGACGAATATCCGGACCGCGCCGCGGTCGGCGAGGTGGGCGACGAGGAGCGCTCGCTGCAGACGCTCGCCGCCTACACGTCCGGCGGTGACAAGCTGCAGATGTGCTACACCTTCGACCTGCTCGGTCCGCAATTCTCGGCCGCTCACATGCGCGGCTGCGTCGAGGCCTTCGAGAACGCGGTTGCCGACGGCTGGGTCTGCTGGGCCTTCTCCAACCACGACGTGGTGCGCCATGTCAGCCGCTGGACGCGGCCCGGCGAGGATCCGGATGCGCTGGCGAAATTCGCAATCGCGCTGCTTTGCTCTCTGCGCGGCTCGATCTGCATCTACCAGGGTGAAGAGCTTGGGCTAGAGGAAGCCGAGCTCGCCTATGAGGACCTGCGCGATCCGTTGGGCATCCGCTTCTGGCCGGGCGTGAAGGGCAGGGACGGCTGCCGCACGCCGATGGTCTGGGAGGCAGGCGCCGTCAATGGCGGCTTCACCACGGCCAAGCCCTGGCTGCCGGTGCCGCAGGCGCATCGCGCTCGCGCGGTCGATGTGCAGAACGGCGAAGATGGTTCCGTGCTTGCCGCCTATCGCTCGATCCTTGCCTTGCGCAAGCGCCATCCGGCGCTGATCGGCGGCTCGATCCGTTTTCTCGATGCCGAGGGCGATGTGCTGGCTTTTGTACGCGAGCACGAAGACGAGCAATTGTTATGCGTCTTCAACTTCGCCGTTGAGCCGGTGAATTGGACGCTGCCGGCGGAGATCAGGGATGTCGAAATAACGCCTCTTGATGTCGCAGGCGTTCTTGGCGGGGTTCTTGAAGAGATTGCGCTGGCGCTGCCGCCGGTGGGTTGCTTCGTTGGGAGAATTGGCTGACAGCCCACTTACTGGACGAGCACCGAACGGCCGCAGACCGCGCCGGTGACGCGCACATCGGCCTCGCCGACATGGACGCCAAGTGCTGCAAGCACGTTGTAGACGAGGTTGTCGACCGGCGCAGTCACGCCGTTGAGCAGCGTCGTCACCGCCGGCTTCACCGTGCCGAGCAGTGCGGTCACATCGATGCCGAGGCCGAGCGCGTTGACCGTCAGCGACAGGTTATTGACCAGCGAGGTGGTGAGCGACTGCGTCAAGTTCTTCGTCGACACCGTCTTGACCGCCTTGTTGGCGATATCGGTGGCGCTGAAGCTGAGGTTCGTCGGCGTCATGTTGGTGGCCGAAAAAGCCGAGGAGCCGGTTACCTGCAGCAGCGGAATGAGCGACAGCTTTAGGTCCGCGATGTCGGCGTTAGAGAAGGACTGCGGGTGCGTGAAGTCGGCAAAGCCGCTGGCATTGCTGTTTGCAAGGTGCGCTTCGACGACGCCGGGCTGTGCGGCGATGGAGACCTTGATGCTGGAGGGGCCAGTCGGGCAGCTTATGTCGGTCAGCTTCGCCTCGGCATAGGCGACTTCGACATTGAGCGGCAGGTTGACGGCGAGCAGCTTGATGCCGCCGCCAAGGTTGGACGTGCCGACGGTGACGCTGGCATTGAGCTTGATGCGCGTCTGCGCGGTGCGCACAACCGTGCCCATTTCTCCGACCGCCAGCCAGGGCGAGTTCTGCATCGGCTCGCCGATGGCGATCTGGAGCGTCGTCGATGTCAGCCCGGGTATTGTCGCCCCAAGATTGACCGACACCTGGTTGGTTCCGTTGGCGAGCGCCGCGGCCGCGCTCAGCATGCTCATGGCGCTGGCGTCGACCGAAAGCCCGGCAGGTTTCTGTCCGAGGCCGAGGCTACCCACCGAGCCGAGGTCGACGAGATGGCTGAGCGGGATCTTGACGTTATTCGTGGCGCTGGAAGCCATGGTCTGCAGCGCGAGCTTGGCGGTGCGGTCGAGCCCGGGCACGTTGGCCATGGCGGTGGCGATCTGGCCGATCGTCGCTTTCGAGGCGAGCACGTCCGAATAGGTGACGCCGGTCAGATGCAGTTGCGTCGCCAACGCGTCGGTGAAGGAGAGCACGTCGACATCGGCCGAGATCAGCGAATTGTAGTCCATCACGCTGAGCGAGATGTTGCCGCCGAGAAGTCCGCCGAGCAGCGCGTTGAGAATGCCGCCATTGACGCTGGCGAGCCGCGACCCGACCGAGAATGCCGCTTCGGGCTGGGCGCTTGCGGTGGCGGTCGTGCCGATCACCGGCGGCGTCATCATCGAAGCGGCGAAATAGAGTGTGCCCTGCTTCTTCAGCGACACCTGGACGGCATTGTAGGGCAGCTTGCCGGCCTCGAAGCGGCTGCCGGCGGCTATGGAACTGATCGCGGAATAGCGTCCGGGCACAACCTGAACGACCGCCTTGCTGCCGGTCGGCGCGATGTCGGCGCCCTGCTGCTGCACGGCCACGGAGGTGATTCCGTTATCCTTCAGCGTCGTCAGCACCGCTTGCTCGGCATTGTTGATATGGGCGGCGGCGGTGATCGCGGCGAGGTCGACGATCGACTGCGCGGCGCGGCGCTCGTTGTAGAGCGAGCCCTCATCGACCGCGAATGCGGTCAGCACCAGCGCCACCGGCGTGCAGAGTGCCGTCATGACCGCGAAGTTGCCGCGCCGGTCGGCGATCAGCCGTCGCGTCGCGCCCATCAAACCCCCCGCGCGTTTGCGCATCATATGCCCCCGACCCGGATCGTCGATTGACGCTGGATCGTGGTGCCCGGCAGCGGCAGTTTCGGGAAAAGATTCCAGATCGGCAAGTTGCGCGCGTCATAGCTGACCGAGACGACGAACTGGCTGCCGTCGGCCGCGCTGTCCTGCGCGTTGACCGTCAGCTTGTTGGGGTCGACGAAAGCATAGCCGTCGACATCATGCGCGATGAAATCGCTGACCAGTGCCTGGCGCTCCGTCTGGTTGAGACCGGCAATCGCCGTCCGCGCCGCATCGGCGGCGATCTGCTGCACCGAATGGCTGGCGCCGAAATAGATTCCATATGCAACCATTCCGAGCAATAGCAGGATGAAGATCGGCGCCAGCATGGCGAATTCGACCGCTGACGTACCCGTGGCGTCAGCCCGGAAACAAGACCAAGGAGCAAGGAATTTTCGGTTCTTCAGCATGGTCCGGAGAATGCCAAGACCTGCCTGCAAAAACAGAAAACGGCTGGAACAACCGAAAGGTGCACTAAGTTGAATGACGGGTTTTAGTTTTAGATTTCGCTGTTTTAGCGGGGTGCCGCTCACTCAACGTCAAGCAGTGGGCAGTTGAAATAAGATATTCCTCTGTCTAGTCTCCCGTCACCAGCCGCCGGAAGGGACCGGCGGCACGCTCAGAAGGAACCCGTTGAACGGTTCCGGAGCGTCAACACTCAAGGCGTGGTTGAGGGGCCGCGTCCAAAGGGAGAACTTCATGCTGAAAAATCTGCTGAAGGCGACTGTGTTCGCCACCACCATGGCCTTGGCGACCGGCGCCTTCTACGCGCCGGCCTTCGCCGAAACCGTCTACAACCGCGGATCCGCCGCCGAGGCGGAGACGGTCGATCCGCACAAGACGTCGACGGTCTACGAAGCCGATATCATACGCGACCTGTTCCAGGGCCTCGTCATGCATGACCAGAAGACCAACCTCATTCCGGGCGCCGCCGAAAGCTGGACGGTATCCGACGACGGCACTGTCTACACCTTCAAGCTGCGCAAGGACGGCCTCTGGTCAGATGGTAACCCGGTGACGGCGGACGACTTCGTCTATTCGTTCCATCGGCTGGAAGATCCGGCAACAGCTGCCGAATACGCCTCGATGCTCTATCCGGTGAAGGGCGCCGAGGACTTCAACACCAAGAAAGGCAAGCCGGAGGATATGGGCGTGAAGGCGATCGACGCCAACACGCTTGAAGTCACGCTGAAGGCTCCGACGCCCTACTTCCTCGAGATGCTGACCCACCAGGCGACCTATCCGGTCAACAAGGCTTCCATCGACAAGCTCGGCGCCGACTGGATCAAGCCGGGCAAGCTGGTCTCCAACGGCGCCTATACGCTGGCGGAGTGGGTTCCCAACGACCATATGAAATTGGTCAAGAACCCGAAGTTCTGGGACGCCGCGAGCGTCAAGCTCGACGTGGTCAACTACATCCCGACCGAGGATCGCTCGTCGGCGATGAAGCGCTTCGAGGCCGGTGAACTCGACAGCTATGGTGACCTGCCGACCGAACAGCTTGCCGATCTCAAAACCAAATTCGGTGACCAGGTCCGTGTGGGGCCATATCTCGGCACCTATTATTATGCGGTCAAGACCGACAAGGCGCCTTGGGACAATGTCGAGCTGCGCAACGCCATCTCGATGGCGATCGATCGCGACTTCCTCGCCGAGAAGGTCTGGCAGAACTCGATGCTGCCTGGCTATTCGATGGTGCCTCCGGGCATCGAGGGCTACACGCCGGCACTGGCCAAATACGCCGACATGTCGCAGATCGACCGCGAGGATGCGGCCAAGAAGATCCTGGAAAAGCTGGGCTACACGCCTGAGCATCCGCTGAAGATGGAAATCCGCTACAACACCTCGGAGAACCATAAGAACACGGCGGTCGCCATCCAGGAACAACTGAAGCCACTCGGCGTCGAGGTGACGCTGCTCAACACCGACACCAAGACCCATTACGGCTTCCTCGAGCAGAAGGGCAACTACGACGTCGCCCGCGCCGCCTGGATCGCCGACTACAAGGATCCCGAGACCTTCCTCGGCATCTCACGCAAGGCGAGCGGCAACAACTACTCGAACTACAACAGCCCGGCCTATGAGGCTGCCATGGACAAGGCGGCCGCCGCCGGCGGCAAGCCTGAGGAGCGCATGAAGGAGCTCGCCGCAGCCGAGCGCATCCTCGTCGACGACGTCGGCGAGATTCCGCTTCTCTACTACAGCTACCACGACATCGTTTCCTCGAAGGTGCATGGCTTCGACGACAATGTCATGGACATTCATCCGTCCCGCTTCATCTCCAAGGACTGACAAGAAACCTTGGCCGTGCCGCCGCTCTCTTTTTTTGGGAGCGGCGGCCGCGGTCTGTCGTCGTGCCGGGCCGAAAGTCGGATTGGATTTTCGGGCATCCCGGTGCGAAGATCAGAGATGCCAGCGCGCTACGATCTCGTCTGGAGAGCTGTCGCCCTGGCTGAAGCGGGGCGCCGATGCTGCGTTATGTCTTCCGGCGGCTTTTGACCGCCATCCCGACGCTGTTCGTCATCGTGACAGTGGCGTTCTTCCTGATCCGTGTCGCGCCGGGCGGCCCGTTCAACCAGGAGCGGGGCCTGAGCCCCGAGATCAGGGCCAATCTCGAAGCCCAGTTCGGCCTCAACGATCCGCTCTGGCTGCAATATGTCCACTATCTCGGCAATCTTTTGCGCGGCAGTTTCGGCCCGAGCTACAACCTGCCGGATTTCACCGTCACCGAACTCTTCGCCAAGGGCCTGCCGATCTCGGTGCAGATCGGCACGTCGGCATTGGTGCTGGCGCTGATTCTGGGTTCCATCCTCGGCACGATCGCGGCGCTCAACCAGAACAAAATCGCCGACTATTCGGTGATCGCTTTAGCCACCGCCGGCAGCACGATCCCCACCTTCGTCACCGCGCCGGTGATCCAGCTCGTCTTCGGACTTTCCTGGAAGCTGTTGCCGATCGGCGGCTGGGGTGATGGCGCCTTAATCAACAAGGTCGGGCCTGTGCTGACGCTCGCTCTGCCGCAGATCGCGATCGTCGCCCGCCTGATGCGCGGCTCGATGATCGAGAGCCTGCGCTCGCACCATATCCGCACTGCCCGCGCGCTCGGCCTCTCCGACTGGTCGGTGGTGGTCAAGCACGCATTGCGCGGCGCGGTCCTGCCGATCGTCTCCTTCACCGGCCCGGCGGCCGCGGCGCTGCTTACCGGCTCGATCATCGTCGAGACCATCTTCTCCATCCCGGGAGTCGGCCGCTACTTCGTCGATGCCGCGCTCAACCGCGACTACACGCTGGTCATGGGAACCGTGGTGGTGATCGCGCTCTTCACCATCGTCTTCAACCTGATCGTCGATCTCCTCTACGCGGTCGTTGATCCGAGGGTGCGCTATGACTGAGCTCGCCGTAGCCGTTCCGGACCCGATCGTCGGCCGCTCGCTCTGGGGCAATGCCTGGGCGCGGCTGAAGCGCAACCGCGCCGCCATGTTCAGCCTCTACTACCTGGCGTTTATCTCCATCATCAGCGTGTTCGGCCCGATGGTCGTGCCGCACGAATACACGACCATCTACGGCGACTATGTCCGCACGCCGCCGAGCCTTTCGGCCTATCCCAAGCCGGACATGATCCAGGGCGCTCTGAGCGATGCGATCAAGCGCATGCGCGTCGACATCAAGGAATGGCACCAGGACGGCAGCCGCGTCATCGTCACCGTCACGTCCAAGAAGCCGGTCGACGAGCGAAACATCCGCTATCTCGATCGCTCCGACGCCTTCGACGACACCAGGATCGAAAGCAAGTCGCCCGACGGGCTCGAATTGACGATGAGCTCCGCGGTCAAACAGCAATATTTCTTCTTCGGCACCGACAACACCGGGCGCGACCTGCTCTCGCGCACGCTGATGGCGGGGCGCATTTCTTTAGCCATCGGCCTGCTTGCCGGCGTCGTCGCCGGCGTCATCGGCGTGATCTACGGCGCGACGTCCGGCTTTGCCGGCGGCAGGGTCGACGAGGTGATGATGCGCATCGTCGACGTGCTTTACTCGTTGCCGTTCATCTTCTTCGTCATCATGCTGGTGGTGTTCTTCGGCCGCAACTTCGTGCTGATGTTTTTGGCGGTGGGCGCGGTGCTGTGGCTCGACATGGCGCGTATCGTGCGCGGCCAGGCGCTGTCGATCCGCAGGCAGGAATATGTCCAGGCAGCCGAAGCCATGGGCGTCGGCCATCGCGGCATCCTCGTGCGCCACGTCATTCCGAACCTGCTCGGCCCGGTCGTCATCTACATGACGCTGCTGGTGCCGCAGGTGATCATCCTGGAGAGCTTTCTGTCCTTCCTTGGCCTCGGCGTGCAGGAGCCGATGACAAGCTGGGGCGTGCTGATCTCGGTCGGCGCCAAGAACATCGGCTACGCCAACTGGCTGCTCCTGTTCCCGGCCTTCTTCCTCGTCTCGACGTTGTTCGCGCTGAACTTCGTCGGCGACGGTCTGCGCGACGCGCTCGACCCGAAAGATCGATAAAGATGGGGATCGCTGACATGGCTTCCGAAACGATCCTCAGCGTCAAGGACCTGCGCGTCCGCTTCCAGACCCTCGACGGCACGGTCGAGGCGGTCAAGGGCATCAATATCAACGTGAAGGCAGGAGAGACCGTCGCCGTGGTCGGCGAGTCCGGGTCCGGCAAGAGCCAGACGATGATGGCGGCGATGAGCCTGCTCTCCTCCAATGGCGAGGCGAGCGGCCAAGTCGATTATCGCGGCCGCAATCTTCTGGAGATGACCAAGAGCGAGCTCAACAAGGTTCGCGGTCGCAAGATCAGCATGATCTTCCAGGAGCCGATGACCTCGCTCGATCCACTCTATACGATCGGCAATCAGCTCATCGAACCGATCCGCCGGCATCGCGGCCTGAACGCGCAGGCCGCGCGTGAGGAAGCGCTGAAGCTCCTAAGACTGGTGCACATCCCCGATCCCGAGCGGCGGATGAAATCCTATCCGCATGAAATGTCTGGCGGCCAGCGCCAGCGCGTCATGATTGCCATGGCTTTGGCAAACGATCCCGACATTCTGATCGCCGACGAGCCGACGACGGCGCTCGACGTCACCATCCAGGCGCAGATCCTGATGCTGCTTGCCGAATTGCAGCGCAAGCTCGGCATGGCGATCGTCTTCATCACCCACGATCTCGGCATCGTGCGCCGCTTCGCCGACCGCGTCTATGTGATGCGCCAGGGCGAGGTGGTGGAGGAGGGCGATGCGGAATCGCTCTTCGCCAATCCGCAGCATGCCTATACCAAGATGCTGCTCGCGGCCGAGCCGACCGGCACCAAGGCGGCGCCGCCCACAAATTCGCCGGTGCTGCTCGAAGGCAGGAATGTCGAGGTCGTCTTCAAGATCGGCGGCGGCTTCCTCGGCGGCGAGCCGCTGATGCTGCGCGCCGTCGACAAGATCTCGATCCGGCTGAAGCGCAATCAGACGATCGGCATCGTCGGCGAGTCAGGGTCCGGCAAGTCGACGCTCGGCCGCGCGCTGCTCAGGCTCCTGCCCAGCGATGGCGTGATCCGGTTCGGCGACCGCGACATCTCCGAAGCGGACCGCCAGGCGATGCGGCCGCTGCGGCGCGAATTGCAATTGGTTTTCCAGGACCCGTTCGGCTCGCTGTCGCCGCGCATGACGGTGGGCCAAGTCATCACCGAGGGGCTTCTGGTGCACGAGCCCTCGCTGAGCAGCAAGCAGCGCGACCATCGCGCCGTCGAGGCGCTGCGCGAGGTCGGCCTCGACCCCAACGCCCGCAACCGCTATCCGCACGAATTCTCGGGCGGCCAGCGCCAGCGCATCGCCATTGCCCGCGCCATGATCCTGAAGCCGAAAGTGGTGGTGCTCGACGAGCCTACCTCGGCGCTCGACCGCTCCGTGCAGAAGCAGATCGTCGAATTACTGCGCAAGCTGCAGGCCGACAACGAGCTGTCCTACCTCTTCATCAGCCACGACCTCGCGGTGGTGCGCGCCATGGCTGACTACATCATCGTGATGAAGCAGGGAAAGATCGTCGAGCAAGGGCCGACCGAGGAGATCTTCGGCGATCCGCGCGAAGCCTACACGCGGACGCTGATGAACGCCGCGATCGATACGACTAGGTTCCGGATCAGCGCATAAGACCGCCACCGGCCGCTGCTAGCTCATTGCGATGATGGGCACCTTTGCTTCCTTGCCGCGACAATGGCCTGCTGCTGTTGCTGCAGCTTCTCGATTCGGGCGGTATCGCGATTGGCCACCACCGTCTTGACGCGCTCGCCGCCGAGCAGCCAGCTCGGCACGCTGGTGTTGGCGACCTTGCCGCGGCTGATCGCCGTCCGCGAAATGTCGGTCGCCGTGTCGCCGAGCGCGCTGTTGAGCTCGGCGCAGCTCATCTTGTCGTATTTCCCCGGATCGATCGATGCAACGGTCGAGGAGCAGCCTGCTGCGAGAGTCAGCACCGCCGTCAGCGGCAAAATAGTCGTCGGCGCGAACTTCATACGTCCACCTTGTCTCGCCGCCCCGATCGCCTCTTTTATTCAGGCAAGACGCCATTAGGCCAAGATAAGGGTTCCCCGTCCAGCACAATGATCGGCAACTGCTATTCAAGCTTATTGTTCGGTGCTGGACGTTAACGCAGGGCGGGGGCGACAAGCGCCCAAGTGCTTGCTTTTTTCTGGTCGCAGTAGTCCATATCGAACGTCAGGCTGCGGCCGGTGGCTATCCCTGCGCCGTCATTCCGTGCAAGGCCGCGCCGAATTCATGCCCGCACTCGAGCACGCAATATGGTGCCGCTCAGTCGCTTTGTCGGGGAATTGGCAGTTCGAGGCATGTCGGGGACGACAACCAATACTCCCCGCTGGTTGGGTATCAATGGCGGGCAAACGGCAGAGGAAAATCTCTGGCACTCATGGGCCAACAAGAGCCTACATTCCGGCTGGGGACGGCATTCCCTTATCGTCAACTGGATCGATATCCTCCGATATCTCCTGCCGCAGTTTTGGACCCTTGGCCAAACGTCTGCCCAAGGCTGAGACGAAAGCCTCATAGCGTTCGATCGCCTTGGCGCGAGCCCCCTGGGCCGCAGGTTCCGGCAACGCTGGCGTGGTCGCTAGCCAGAACCGCACGAACACCGCCAGGGTCTCGACCGCGATGCCGATATCGCGCTCCTGCCGGGCGAGGCGGCGATCAACTTGATCGAGGCGTTTGGCGATAGCAGCCTCGCGACGTTCGTCAGCATCTGGCGACAAAAACGACGCGATCGCGGCCTCTGCAATCATCGATTGGGGCTGATCGCGCCGGGCCGCATACTCGGCCAGCATCTTCATGATCGCCCCGTCGAGATAGACGGAGATTTGCGCTTTCTTCTTGCGGCTGATCATGGCGGCTAAAACTCCATGCCGTCATCTCGGTCGAGCGAGACCTGCCGTGCCACGCCCTGCATGAGGCGGGCGAGGCGCCGATTGCGCACAGCACCGTCGTCGTCGCTATCGTCTACCGGACCGATCTCGAACTCATTTTCGATCGGAGCCGCCTTCTCGAACGCCCGCGCACGGTTCAGTTCGGGTTGCAGGCGCCGTTCGGACCCGGTCGGATCTTCATCGCCCCGCGCGCCGGGGGCTTCGTCGACCTCGGGGCGTTTCAGGACCGGTGGGCTGCTCCAATCACAAGCAAAAGCCTTCTCGGCTCGGATCAGCTCGGGCGGCGACAAGACGCGTTCCCGGAAGCGAACATCCTCGTAATAGCGTGCCTTGTTCGCCCTGATCGGTGGGGTTCCCGCCACCATGACGATCTCGTCGGTCGGCGGAAGCTGCATGATCTCGCCAGGCGTCAACAGTTGGCGGGCGGTCTCTTGCCGCGACACCATCAAATGTCCGAGCCAAGGCGAAAGCCGATGACCGGCATAGTTCTTCATCGCCCGCATCTCGGTTGCAGTGCCGAGCGCGTCAGACACACGTTTGGCGGTCCTCTCATCATTCGTTGCGAAGCTCACGCGCACATGACAATTGTCGAGGATGGAGTTGTTCGGGCCGTAAGCCTTCTCGATCTGGTTAAGCGATTGCGCGATCAGGAAGCTCTTCAGCCCATAGCCGGCCATGAAAGCCAAGGCAGTTTCGAAGAAGTCGAGGCGGCCGAGCGCAGGAAACTCGTCGAGCATGAGCAGAAGCCGATGCCGATGACCTTTCGCCCGAAGGTCCTCGGTCAGGCGACGCCCAATCTGGTTGAGGATAAGGCGAATGAGCGGCTTGGTCCGATTGATGTCCGAGGGCGGCACCACCAGGTAAAGTGTCGCTGGTTTGATGCCGCCGACGATGTCGCTGATGCGCCAATCGCAGCGCCTCGTCACCTCGGCGACGACGGGGTCGCGATAGAGACCGAGGAAGGACATCGCCGTGGAGAGCACGCCCGACCGCTCATTGTCAGATTTGTTGAGCAATTCGCGCGCCGCACTGGCGATGACCGGGTGCGGGCCTGCTTCTCCCAAATGGGCGGTCTTCATCATAGCCGCCAGCGTGGACTCGATCGGGCGCTTCGGATCCGAAAGGAAGGCGGCGACGCCGGCGAGCGTCTTGTCCTTCTCGGCATAGAGGACGTGAAGGATCGCGCCGACCAGCAGTGCGTGACTGGTCTTTTCCCAATGGTTTCTTTTTTCCAGGCTGCCTTCCGGATCGACGAGAATGTCGGCGATGTTCTGGACGTCGCGGACCTCCCATTCACCACGGCGGACCTCCAGCAAAGGGTTGTAGGCCGACGATTTCGAATTGGTGGGATCAAAGAGCAGGACTCGACCGTGCAGAGAACGGAAACCGGCGGTGATTTGCCAATTCTCGCCTTTGATGTCGTGGACAATCGCCGAGCCCGGCCAGGTCAACAGCGATGGCACCACCAGGCCAACGCCCTTGCCCGAGCGGGTCGGGGCGAAGCACAGCACATGCTCGGGACCATCATGGCGAAGGTAATGACGGTGATAGCGCCCGAGCACCACACCGTCGGCGCCGAGCAGCCCGGCAGCCTCTATCTGTCTCCTGACGGCCCATCGCGCCGAACCGTAAGTCACGACGTCCTTGGCTTCACGTGCGCGCCACACCGACATGCCGATTGCTACAATGATCGAGAGAAAGCCGCCGGACACGGCGATCAGTCCGCCTTCCACGAAAATGGTTGGGGCGTAGGCATCATAAAAGTACCACCACCAGAACAGGGCGGGTGGATAATAGACAGGCAGGCCGGCGACTTCGAACCAGGTCGGTCCGAGTTGCGCCTGGAACCCAAGCCGCCATGCGGTCCATTGCGTCGCCGTCCAGGTCGTCAACAGGACAATTCCGAAGACAGTGAGGATCTGACCCCAGAGGATTTTCGTGGCGGACATGGCGTGATCCTTTCCAAAACTGTCAGAGACCGAGCCCGCGCTTGCGGGCAAAGCTCCAGTCGATGCCGCCGTCACCACGAGCGACACCGCAGACATGCTGGCCGAGATGTTTTTCGAGGCAGGGCGTCCAGGGTACAAGTTGGAACCCAAGGCCGTCGTCGATCACGGCGAAACGGCCGGATGCGAGGGACAAGCGCTGGCCATAGGTGCCGGCGACGTAGTCGCCGCTGGCGGCACGGTTGAAGGGCCGTCCGCTATCGGACGCGAGCTTGTCGCCAATCATCTCCAGCTCGCGGCGGCGCAGCGTATCGATCAGGTTAGTGGTGAAGATGATCCGGTTGCCCTGCCTCTCG
The DNA here is from genome assembly GCF_003952485.1 of Mesorhizobium sp. M1E.F.Ca.ET.045.02.1.1. Lineage (NCBI taxonomy): Bacteria > Pseudomonadati > Pseudomonadota > Alphaproteobacteria > Hyphomicrobiales > Phyllobacteriaceae > Mesorhizobium > Mesorhizobium sp. M1E.F.Ca.ET.045.02.1.1. Next base: position 6,807,420 of record NZ_CP034447.1, on the reverse strand, counting down.
GCGAGCCCATGATTGACCAGATGTTCGGCCCGGCGGTCTAAGGCGTCGCCGACCTCGGCGCCGAAGCCCCCCTCCGCAAGAGCTGCAGGCTCGCCGGCGATTGCCTGGCGGTCGAGCCAGGTCGCACCCGGTGCGGCAACCTGTTCATCCACAGCGAGATCGGAGCACACGGCAAGCGCGATCCGGCGCTGGCCACGCCCATCATCGAACTTGCGCAGCTCGACAATCGATCCCGGCGGGCCGTCGCCAGCGGCGTCCAGAGCGCAAAGTCTGATGTGGTGGATACGTCCGTCAATACCATCGACAACCGCGTAAGCCGCACTGCCCAGATCATCATCGGGTCCGCGTTCGACCAGCCGGCCGACAATGGGTGTATCGAGACTTTCGGCGGCCAACACATACCTGGCCGAACGCCGCTCGATCCCTCGCGCGGACAGTGCGCGATGCATGCGCTTTATGATGTCGCCACGCTCGCCAAGCTCGCGCAACCTCGCTTCGGCCTGGTCGTCGAGGACCCATTGGCCCGGGCCGACCTGGTCGGCGAGAGCAAGCGCTTCAAGCTTCCGCAGACGGCCAATCTTGAGCGCATGATATTCGTCGGGCTGGTTGTGAGGGCGTTGGGCTAAATCGATGACCCCGGTGTCGCGGCTGTCGCAAAGCAACTGGCGATCGAGTTGGGTCCAGCGCTCGGACTGGATCTGGCTTTCGAGTGAGCGGCGGATGTCGAGATCGGTTCGCGGCCCCAGTTCCTGGGTGATCAGGTCGCGAGCCCGGTCTCGCATGCCTTCCTTGATGTAATCGCGCGAGATGACCAGATCCTGGCCGTCGTCGCGCAGGCCGCGCACGATCAGATGAACGTGCGGATGCTCGGTGTTCCAGTGATCGACCGCGACCCAGTCGAGCCGCGTGCCGAGGTCCTTCTCCATTTGCCCCACCAGATTGCGGCTGAAGGATTTGAGGTCCTCCATCTCGAGGGCGTCGTCGGGAGAGACGATGAAACGGAAATGATGCCGATCATCCTTGGCGCGCGCGGCGAAGGCCGCGCCGTCGGCATCCCCCGTCTGCGGCCCGAACAACCCCGCCTTCTCTCCGTTCCGGGTCACGCCCTCGCGACGCAAATAACTGAGATGAGTGGCGAGTGAGGCAGCGCTTGCGGTACGACGGACGACGCGAGCCTTTACGACTGCGCCGCGCGACCGCGAGGTGATAAGGCGATTGGCCTGGATACTTGCGCGCTGTCCGTGACCAAACCGGGAGCGGCTGCCGGAAATGACTTTTCCCGAGCGCGAGACGCCACCGCCAGCTTTTTTCGCCGCCGCTAGCGCCTGGGCGATGAAGGGCCGTGCCGCTTGAGCGCGGGTCGAGCGGATGCGACCTGGCCGAATGCGAAACGCGCGCTCATCAGCCATGGCGCTGTCCGGCAATGTGGAAAAGACGACGCGAACACAAGGCTTCTGGCGCTCCGCGCACATTGCCCATAGGGGCCGCAATGTGCGACGTGGGCCCGAAAACCTGGCAAATCCTACCGTTCGACCGGCGCGCAATGTGCGCCCTTTTATCCTGCCATCGCTCGGTCGGGTTGCCTGCACCTACCCGGTCCGTACGCCATGGCACGCAGAACCACGAGATGGGGCGAAGAGCGTCGGGGCGGCTCATGGCGCGGACTTTTTGCTCGCTTCGGGAACGAACAGGCCGGTCGATCGAGGTGCGGCGTCGGCCAATCCTTCCTTGGGCACAGTCTTTGAAGCGTCATCGCGGGAGCGCTCCGGCCGTGTCGAAGGGTCGCCCGGGGTGTCGCTCGGCTGCGCGACGAACAGCGGAGCGTACTTCCAGCCATACCGTCCGGAGAACGTCGGGCTGTTAGCTTTCATCGTACCAGTGTTGCCGATGGCAGACGCAACGATAGCGACATAGGCAAGCGTTTCCCGAGGCAGCCGCCTGCCTTTCAGCGACGCTTCGTAGCGCCGAGGGCCAGCATTATATGCGGCAATCCAGCCGGGCCATCCGTAGCGATCAACCAACTCGCGGATATAGGCCGAGCCGGCGATGATATTGTCGTGCGGGTCGTAGGGATCGGCGCCGAGTCGGTACCGAACGCGCAGGTCGGACCAGGTGTTGGGCACGATCTGCATCAGCCCCATAGCGCCCTTGCGCGATGTGGCGCGTTGGTCGCCGGCACTTTCGGCGCCAAGCACGGCGCGGATCCAGGTCGGCGGAAGGCGGAAGCGCTTCGCCGCTTCCGCAATGTGATTGTCGTAACGATTGCGGGCCGGCGGCATCACAGCCGGCGGGTTCTTCGCCGGTGCAGAGGCGGCAACCACGCAGGTGATGCAAAGTCCGCCAAGCACAAACAAGGCCGAGCGCCAGAGCGCGCGAGGCAATGCGAGCGCTCCCGCTTGGCTCGCCGGCTGACGGCGCGCCGACATCGCTTAGTCCTTCTCGGCGCGATCGCGCTGGCGCGACCATTGTAAAGACCAGGACTTCTTGTCGTAAGCGCGAATCGGCTGCGCGAAAGTCGGGTCGTCTGTCTGCAGCGATATGAATTCGCCGACCTTCTCGCTGGAGTGTATCCAACCGGCGCCAATCACGACGCCATCTTCGCCACCAGCATGCACACCATGGTCGGGCGCATTGTCCGCATCGCTCGCTTCGGCCGCGACAATTGCGACCTCAAGGTTGAGGCTGAGCGTTTGAATTCGCCCCGAATGCCCAGTCTGATGGCGGTTGAATTCTCCGATCTGCGGCATGTCATTTCTCCTGTCTTTGATGTGCGCGGTGACGATTGGGTGGCGGCACGAAGGGGCGCTGCCGGTGAAGCGCTCACCGCGCTGAAGCGCACCATTGGAAGCGGCCGTCGCCCTGCTCGTCGGTCCACAGCGGGACCGCGCGGCCAATAATGTGATCGGTGGAGATGAGGCCGAAGTAGCGACCATCGAGGCTGTCGCGGATCTGGCGGTTCATGAGGAAAACTGCGCCGACCGGAATGCCTCGGCAGCCCTGCCAGCTCGGCAGTTCACGCCCTGCGCGGTCGCGCTGAAGCGCAACGCCGACGTCGCTGCCATCGACCGAAATCGTGAACTTGTTCCGGCAAACGGTTTGACCGGAAACTGCAAGGATATGCTTCATGAGCAGCACGCCCTTCGGCAGATAGCCGCGGTCAGCCAGGAACGTTGTAAGCGTTTCAGGCGGCTCGACGGCGACGAGGTCATCGGCTCCAAACGGTCCCCTTGCATCGATCCGATAGAGACCGATCGCTGCGCTGGCCGACGCGTTCCAGACAAACTTCGGCGGGACATGCTTGAGAACCGGGCAGAGCGCTCCCATGGTCGCCAGTGCCGTCACAAGGACGATCGGTGACCGCATCATGGCTGGACCCGCCGGCGCAGGAGGTAGGCTCGGTGAAGGTCCATCGTATAAAGACGAGGCGCCTGCCCAACCGTCATTCGGTTGTGGATGTGCCGCCAGTGATCGGGCGAGATCGCTCCCGGATCGATGCCGAGTTGTTCGATGCCATCGATCGTCTGCAGCACGCGCTCGACCTTGGGCCAGCCTTGAGCCGTGAGCAGAATGTCACCGCCGGGCCGCACGAATGGCAGCGTCTGATGGGCTTCGCCCTCGGCGACCACGCGCACGATATCGGCGCGCGAGATGATCGTGTCGTGGTCGTTCGCTGCCCATCTGACGAAGGCGAAGATGTCACCGGGCCGAAAAGAGACGATGCGCCGGCGCCGATCGAGTACCTTTTCCCGAGCGACCGAACCGAAGCGGATCCAGCACTCGATCTTTTTCTCGACCCAGGTCAGTTCGACATCAGTTAAGCCTTCGCCGGCAACAGCGCCTGACGCCGATCGGCATGAACGAAAGTCAACGACAGTGCCCATTGGCCTTTGTCCTGATCTTGCGGAAAGCAACCGCGATGCGTGATTGATGATTGGCGCCGGTGTGTTAGTGCGGCGCTCTTTGCACAGATTGAGCGCAGCTCAACGCACGTAGCGTCCGATCGGCGTGGAAGTTGCAGGGGCATGGCGCTTGGCGGGAAGCACTGAGCCGCGTGGGTCAGAAGTCGAAGTCATAGCGCCGCGCTGGGCCCAGGCCTGAAGGTCGTCAACTGCATAGACGACGCGGCCGCCAAGTTTACGGAAGGCGGGACCCGTGCCGTAAGTGCGGTGTTTTTCGAGCGTGCGCGACGACAGGCTGAGGAACTCGGCAGCTTCCTTGGTGCGCAGAAAGCGCGGCGGCAAAACGGCTAGATCAGGTCGCATTTGTCGAACCTCCGTGGGGCTTCGGTGAACCGCTGACGCTCAGCGGCGGGCGGCGATCACGGTGGCGGAAAGGAGACGTCGTGAGGGATGGGGAAGATTGGGGGGCCTGATATTGCCACCCCAGGGCGCTAAGCCCGCCTGCGGTGGCGCAACAGTTGCAGATAGCCGCCGGAAATCATGGCTCCGCCCCCCTTGACGAGACCGATCACGGTGTCGCGAAGGGACGAGGTTTTCCACGCATTGGAGGCAACACGCCCTGTGCCATAAAAAGCAGTCGCGATTTCACGGTAGCTGGCGCCGTTCTTATGGCCATCGGAGGCCTGCATCATGAGGCGCAGGCGGCGCCTCTGGTGAATCGTCATTCGTGTGTCCGGCGGCACGGGCCGCCTATGACAGGAGCGCCAGAAACGCACGAGGGCCTCAACCCGTCCGAGCGTTTGGGAATCGAGCGGGACCAAGGCCGTGAGGGACCGGCCCGTTGCGCTCCCAGGAAGGAGGAGCAGCTGTGTCGCTATCCCACCGTGGCGAATGGCATGAAATCCCTGGGGACTCTCGTGCTGTTTGCCAACCTCAACGGGCGCTGTCAAAGATTCGCAGGACAGGAAATCTGGCGAGGCCATAAGGGTCACCACCGCGGGGTTGGCGAGAGGTGACCACACAACGTCTTGCGTCAATGCGGATAAGTCGGGTCGGGCCGCGAAATCGCAACCCCCAGCGCTTCTGTGCTTCGGTTGGTAAGGGATGCCTCTCAATTCCCTCACGCACAAGTGCCAGATAATGCCGCTGATAAGAATCTGAGCGGCGAAGACATTCCCAGGCCAGGCCTTCGATTGGCAAGTCGTCGAAGAACTCGTAGCTGCTGTTGTCTCGCCAATGCGACGTGTCGGGCTTCATCGTGCAGCTCCTCGCTAAAACTGCAAGTTGTGCACGAATGGATTCCCGACTCTGGCGACAGGCGGAAGGCCCCCAAAACGCATCGCGTGATGCTCTTTCAGCATCACCCTGGAAATATTCGCTAGGTGTCAGTTTGGCGTAGAAGGTGGCGGTAACCGGTGCGCGTCATCCAGCGCGCCCTCGCCAAGTGGGTATCGTGGACATGTCGAGCGCGCTGCGGCTCCTTTGCAGGGTCGATCCCGAAGAGAACTTTGACCACCTCACGCCAATCAGCACCGTCGGCATCGGCGTCGAACAAGCGCATGTAGAGCTTAACGTGGCTGCGATCATAGTCTGTGAGTTCGTCCCCCGTGGGGGCGGTGTCGTCGAATGGCTCGATCATGATTTGCACATCCCCAACATGCGAGACCTAAAACACGATCCTGACAGATGCCACCTCGGAGGCGGAGGGGCTCAAAGGGCATCACGCGATGCTGTGCTGGCGTCGCTGCGGCTGTGCGCCGTACCACTCCAGTTGGTCACTTGAGGTTCCGCCCGGTTGGCCCGGGCGGAACCTTTTTTTGCCTCCTATTCTGCGTTACGGCGGCTCGGGCGGGACCAGATCAGGCTGTAGCCCTCACCGTCTTCGTCGTCGAAGAGATTTGCGAAGATCGGGGAGGTGAAGCTCGGATCGTCGAGCTTGAGGCCCAGATAGTTGCGGCCCTCGTTGGACTGCTTGGCCCAGGCGGCGCCGATCTCTGCTCGGCCGACGAAGACCCGGTGGCTGGGGGCGTTTTCGCCGTTGGCGCGATTTTCGGGGACGATGCGGACGCCACGGGCCTGGACGCTGAGCGTGACGATTTCGCCAGTGAACTCGTTGTTGCCGGACTTCTTGAAGGTGCCGATGGTAGCCATGATAGTTCTCCTTGATCCTGTCTGTTTTCGAGCCCGCACCATTGCGGTCTCGATGGTGATAGACAGGCCGAAGGCGATCGCTGGCGCACCCTTGGGCCGAAGCGGCAGCGAAGGATGGCGTGGAAGCGACTTTCTTGCTTCGCGAGGAATGACGGCGCAGCCGTCAGGGGAAGAAAGTCGTGACGCGCCGTTGCGTCAAAGGCGATCGAGGCAAAGCCGTCCTGCGGCCAGATACACCCATCGATGAGACCGCGCGTGTGTGCTCGCTGTGACGGCCACGATCAAAGCGATCCGCGATTGCGCCCCAATGCAACCTCACCACTAACCGGCGAGCGGGCTCCCAGCCGATCGTCTCGCTCTCCCTGCGTCCGGGCCCTTGGGTTCGCATTGCCGAACCAGGCCGCACCAATATGTGACGCGCTCCAGCCTCATGATGATGTGTCCGGCCGCTTTCGACCTTGCCGCGTCGGTTATCGTCCCGACGCACGCGTTCTCAAGGGGCCCCCTGCCGATCGCGCGCAGCTCAACGGGATACCTGCTGTCATTTTGACGACAAGGAAGTGTTCTACCCTCGCAATTTGCCTGAAATAGCCAGCGATGATGAATAGGCGGGCGCAGTGTTCTGTCCGCTCAGGCCTATCGGAAGCGGGTAACTTCGGTAAAGGATTTCCGGCGAGCAATGAATTCGCGCAGCAGCGGCAGGAAGAACGCCTTGCCGAAACGGCCAATTGGAGGATCGGGTTCAAGGTAGAACGATTTTCCGACGATGTCGGTATTGAACTCGTCCAGAATGATCCAAAGGCGGAGATCCTGATCGAGGCCGGCGCGCCGCTTCTCGATGGCGGGAATTTCCGCGCTGAAACGGCCGGGGTCGGGCTGCTTGGTCGTGATCGGAAAGAATAGGATCAGATCGCCACTGGATCGTTGGAGGCGCACGCCGACGGCGACGGGACGTTGCTTGCGCCCTTCGGTTTCACCAGCATTAGCCTGCCGTGCCCACAGGTATGGATAGTGGATGACAGTCGCTGTCTGGATCAGGTCATAGCTCAAGACCGGCTGCCTTCGTCATCGTGAGCATAGGTGTCGACCGCGCTCTCGAATTCGCTGAACAGGCTATCTGGCATCGTCTCGATTGTCCCGGACATCCGATGGTCGGATTGGCGCAGCAGCCGCTCGTAGTCTTCGATGTTGAGCAACACCAGGCGCGGTTTGTTGCGCTGGGTGATCGTCACCGGGTGCCGGAGTGCTTCGGCGATGATGTCACCGGACTTTCGGGACAGATCGCTGGTCGAGTAGGAGATATGGGATTGGGGCACAATGGCGCTCCTGTGAATTTCATATTTGCTGCAATATACAGCAAATACAGGAATGTTGCAAACCTCTTTAACTTCCGGCGTCGGCACAGGGATGTCAGGCCCGGCCAAATCAGGTGAGCCTCACTCTCGGCGTCATTGCATAGGGTTTGTCGATCGGCATGGATCGGTGAAGAGGGCGACGCTCACGCGCCTCCCGCCCCGAGGCGATAAACCGGGATACCAAGCCTGCGGGCCTTGTCTGCTAGATTGTCCTGGATGCCAGTGCCCGGGTAGACGATGACGCCGATCGGCATTGCATCTAGCATCGCGTCATTGCGTTTGAAGGGTGCGGCCTTGGCATGCTTTGTCCAGTCGGGTTTGAAGGCGATCTGAGGCACCTTGCGATTGTCGGCCCATTTCGCGGCGATCAACTCAGCGCCCTTCGGCGAGCCACCATGCAACAGCACCATGTCTGGATGCTTGGCGTGAGCTTGGTCGAGCTTTGCCCAGATCAGAGCGTAGTCGTTGAAGTCGAGGCCACCGGTGAAGGCCACCTTCGGGCCGGGTGGCAGGAAGACCTGATTGTCGGCGTGCTTCTTGGCGGCGAGGAAATCGCGGCTGTCGATCATCGCGGCAGTCAGGTTGCGGTGGTTGACCATGGAGCCAGTACGCGGACGCCAGATCGAGTAGGTGTGGCGTTCGAAGTGTTCGGCGGCCTGATCTCGCATCAGTTCGAAGGCGTTGCGGCGTTCGATGAACGTCTGCCCTTGAGCGATAAGGAGCTCCAGTTCCACGGATTTGACCTCGGAGCCGTCCTGTTCGCGCTGCAGGCGCCGCTGGGCGAGTTCGTTGTCGTCGAGTTCGCGTTCGATCCGACCCGTTGCGCGATGGAAGAGGTTTACCGTGCCCCAAAGCAGTTCCTCGAGGTCGGGCTCGAGGCGCGTGTCCGACAGCGCCACTACTAGGGCGTCGAAAATGTCGGCGATGCTGGCTGCGATGACACGGGCCTCCGGAAGCGGTCGCGGATCTGGTTCATCTTCGAACGGACGGTAACCGTAGAGCTGGAGTTCCTGGAGGGCGTGATCCATTGGCGATGACGCGCGTTGCGGTTCGGTGTCGTGCTGGTTGCTCATGGCGGCTTCCTTCGGCAGATCGGCCGCGCCCATCGCGGCCTTCATGGCGACGAAGGCGACGGCCGGTCCGGACTTGCACCCGCAGCATCAGCGCAGGGCCGGAACGGGAGTGGAGGATGGCAAAGCCCGGCTATTTTGCTTCGCGATGGAAAGGCCCGAAGACGGGGTCCCATGCGGCCCGCCGCATGGGCTGGAAGAGGGCCGCCGGAAAATAGCCGGGCGAAGCCATTGCCGGTCCGGACCGGCTGTCGCCCGATCGCCCTCTGGAAGGCCGAGGGCCGGTCCTTTCCAAACGAAGGAAACGCCATGAGCACAAGGACGCGGCTGCCGCCTGTCGCTCTCTCCTCCCGTCAGGCCGCGAGCACCATGAAGCGGGTGACGTCCTGCGGTGCGATCTGAACCCGCAAGGTTGCCCTGAGGGCATCTGGACCGAGCAGACGCAGATCCTCGTTGAAGTCGCCGAGTTGCGGCGTCAGCACGATCGCCTCGATCCCGGCCGAGCTGGCGCGTTCAACGAGGGTCGCCATCGCTCCGTCGCCCGCCGGATCATTGTCGCGGGCAATGTAGAGCCGCCGCAGCGTGTCAGGAAAAAGGATGGCTGATAGATGTCCCGCGGACAGGGCTGCGATTACCGGCATGGCGGGCAGCACCGAGCGTTGCGACAGCATGGTCTCGATGCCTTCGCCAGCGGCCATTACGTCGCAGCCGACGCCGAAGCGGACCGCATGCCCCAACAGTTCGCCCATGGCTCGCCTCGGCGTGTCGATTGGAGCTCGGCCGAAACAGGCCTCACTGAAACCGTTCGGATCGAGCCAGGTGCGGTGCGCGCCGGTGAGTTTCCCGTTGAGGTCGGTAACGGCCGCAATCATCGCAGGCCAGGTTTGGGTCGGGCCGTCCTCGTCGGGCCGATAGTAACAGCGCGGATGAAAGCGAAGGCTGCCGGTTTCGTGGAAGGCCGTTATACCGCGCGCACCCAAATACGTCTCGACAAGTGTCCGCGAGATCGGTCGCGACATGGCAACCAGCCGTCTCGCCGCTTCGGCAGAGCCTGCTGCAGCGCGAGGTGCTTGCGTGTTGCGTTCGGCTGGATCGGACGTCAGCTGAGGCATGGATAAAAAGCTGCGCGCCTCGTCGGCTACGTCCCTGAAGTCGATCAAGCCTAGTGATTCGCGAATGACGTCGAGCAGGTCACCGTGCTCTCCAGTGGCGGCGTCGGTCCACTTGCCTGCCGCGCCCTTGCCGAAATCCGGTCCCTTGAGGCGCACGAACATGGAGCGCCCCGAGGCATTGCGAGCATCGCCAACCACCCAATACCGCCCCACGCGACGACCATTGGAAAGATAGTGTCGGCACACTGCCTCGGCCTGTCGGCCGAGAAAGGATGCCAGTTCGGAGATATTGCGCCGTGACATCAGGCTGCCCTCCTGCTCTGATCGGCATCGGCATCCACCTCGATGGGCAGCGCGACTTCTTCTGGCAGATGGCCGAGGAGCCAGTCGGCCGCCTTGCCCGCCAGGCTGGCGGCGCGCACGACAGCGCGATTGTCCTCCCGCAGCACCTCCAGCCAGGATCCGATGTAGTCGGCATGCCGCACGGTCGGAACGATACCCAAAGCAGCGCACGAGAAGGCGGCGCTGATCTCTGCCACGAGTTCCTCGAACGCATACTTTCTGGTTCCAAACGAGCCGGAGAAGTCGCGAGCAAGACGCGAGGGATGGCCCGTGGCATGGCCAAGTTCATGCAGCGCCGTGCGATGCCAGTTGATAGGCTCGAAGAAGGCTTGAGGCGGGGGTACTTGAACGCGGTCCTGGATTGGCAAGTAATAGGCTCGATCGCCGCCGATGCGGAATTCGATGCCTGTGGCCTTGATCAGGGCTTCGACGCGGGGCTCGATCGGGGCCGGGTCAGGTAGCGGCGAGACTTCGATTTCTTCCGGCAAACCTTCACATTGCTCTGCATTGAACACGGTGAACTTCTTGAGGAATGGAACCGGTCGGGCATCTTCGCCAGTATCTCTGGCGCGTTTCTTCTCATCGTCAGGAACAAAGCAATCGGCGTAAACGATGGTTGTGCCGTGCTCGCCCTTCCGAACGTTTCCGCCGAGCGAGAGGGCCTGGCGGAAAGTCAGCCAGCTTTGGCCCGTATAGCCTTGCTCGACGACGGCGCCCCACAGGATAAGCACATTGATGCCGCTATATGCTCTGCCGGTGCTGGCGTTCCGAGGCAGCGCAAGCGGCGCCTTGGCCGCCGCGCTCCCCCATGGCTGAACCCAAGGAAGCCGGCCCGCCTCCAACTCCTTGATGATCTTGTCGGTTATCTCGTCATAGAGGTTCGACCGGCCGCCGGCGGCTCCGCGTCGGTGATAGTGATTGGACATCGTGATTTCTCCGCGACAGGCGCTGGAGGACTCTCCCCAGCTTTCGACCCGTCGTGGAAAAGCCAATCCAAACTCTCACTCTATCGCGGTGACGTCGCCGCAAGATCGCCGCCTTCGCCGGCGCCGCGCGAGCAGCTCATTGGCGATACCTTCGTGAACCGTCTTGTTGGGCGTTCAGAGCGCGTCGCCGAAGTTGCCCAGTGACGACGTTGGAAGGCGGCCTCATGTCTTGGCTGCTACTGAATTTTGAATATAGACTCGAATGGCAGCGCGATTTTCATAAGTTATTCCTGACCGATAAACAGCCGTTTTTTACGCCAGAGTGTCCTAATCACCACATTAGAGGTCTAGTGCTGTTCACAGACGGCATCTTGGATGCGTACTCTTCGAGCGCATAAACACATGGTGGTGAGAATGACCTCGGAGTGCCAGCTATGCTTTAGCTGTTCGATACCGATGGATCCTGCGCTTACAGGCGAAGAATTTCGGTCATGTCGGGCAACTGTTCTGGCCAGTGCCGGATCATCTCAGGGGCGGCGATGACGCCGAGTTTGTTCTCCGACGTCAAACGAGAGACATGCAATGAGCATCCCAGAGCAGTTGGACGACGATGTGCCGCTCCGCCTCAACATTGCTGCCGAGATCGCGTTCCCGGACGGCTCCATGGGTGCGGCAGGGTTGCGAAAAGAACGAGATGCTGGCCGCCTTCAGACAGAGCTGGTCGCAGGCAAGGAATATGTGACTTTGGCAGCGATCGCTAAGATGAGGGAGCTATGCCGCGGACGTCGAAAGGGGCGCGCCTGGTCTGGCGCGCCGAAAGCAGAAGGGCGGACGGCAGCCTGCGCAACGGAGCCGGCTGGTTCATCCGCGATGGAGCAACCTTCATCAGCGCTTGCGGTAGCACTGGCGACCGCGAACGCGCTGAGAAACGGCTCGCCCAACACATCATCGAAAAATACCGGCCGGCCCGCGAGCGCGGCCGCGATCCGGCCACCGTCCCGATAGCCAACGCCATTAGTGTTTATCTTACCGACGTAGCGCTCTCACACGCCAAGCCAAAGGAAACCGCCGAACGGCTCATCGCCGTGCTAAGGTGGTTCGGCAACACGAAAATCGGCGACATCAATGGCAAGGTCTGTCGTGACTACGCGAAGGCGCACGGCAATGGCGCCGGCGCCAGACGTCAGTTGGAGGATCTGCGCGCGGCGCTGAACAACTATCACCGTGAAGGCTATATAACCTGTGCACCCGCGATCGTGCTGCCAGCGAAGCCTCTACCACGCGACCGTTGGTTGACACGCGATGAAGCAGCCGCGCTGCTTCGCGCCGCATGGCGCATGCGCCAGTCATGGAAGGGCAAGCCAAGCGACCGCCGCACCGCACGCCACGTCGCGCGATTCATCCTGGTTGCTCTGTACACTGGCACCCGGTCGGCCGCGATCTGCGGAGCGGCCATCCGGCCAACAGAGGGTGCCGGATATGTCGACCTCGAACACGGCATTTTCTACCGCCGCGCCGCCCGCCGCAGCGACACGAACAAGCGCCAACCACCGGTCAGGTTGCCTGACCGGCTGCTCGCACATATGCGTCGCTGGGCGGCAACGCCATTGGAGATCAAGACCAAGAACCGCGGGAAGAGCGCAAGCATCGGCCGCATGATCGCGCACGACTACGTCGTAGAGTGGAACGGCAAACCAGTGCAGTCGATCAAGAAAGCCTTCCGCTCGGTGGTCGAGGCAGCCGGGCTCGGCTGGTATGACGACGCGGCAGCACCTGACGGTAGCATACGGCGCGTGTTCCGAACTGACATCACGCCGCACGTCTTGCGCCACACAGCGGCGACCTGGCTGATGCAGCAGGGTACCGACCCGTGGGAGGCCGCGGGCTTTCTTGGCATGACAGTCGAAATGCTGATTGAGACCTATGGGCACCATCACCCCGATTTTCAGGCCAATGCCACCCGGGCGATCGTCTCCAAGTCACCTTCGCGAAGCGTGCCCAAAAACACAGTCAGGAAGCTCGTGGCACAGAAGGAGAACTTTTCCGACTACCCCACAGTTACCCCACAGAATCGCCGGAAATAAACGTGAACGAAGGCTATCTGGCATCATAAGAAATGGCGGAAATCCGGGCTTTTGCTGGCTGGCCTGCTCGTTCGGGACGATGGGGTCGCAGGTTCAAATCCTGCCACTCCGACCAGAACGAAACCTAAAATCCACGTTTTCCGGCGACATTCCAACGGCTTGGCCGGTTTCCGCACTTGGAACATTATCGGAATGTGAGGCGCTGCGAGGTGCCTCACATCTCATGTGGGGCTTTTGCCGTTCTCGGGTTGCTCAGGCGGCCCTGAGATGCAGCCTCTCGCCGATCTATTTCAGGCGGACATGCTCGCCCCGCGCGTCCTTGGCGCCTATGGTGCCAGGAAGGACGGACTTGTCGTCGCACGCACCGGCTCGGAACGAGCGTGGCCGTCACGCCTGATGCCGCCATGATCGATCAGGCGGGCGATCACGGCGCGCCGTGCATGGTACGGCGTCAGCGTGTGGTCGGCATTCGCCAGCGAGACCCTGGTCACGCCACGAATGCTGTCGAGCCGCTCCTCACCCGACCCAAAATGGCGGGCGATCTCCTTCAGGCTCAGGTCGCCTTCCGAGGTCACCAGGAGAACCCGCACGCCTCGGCCGCAAAGGTCGCGCATCCAGCGTTCCACCCGCCGCTGTCCCAATAGAGCGGCCGGATGCAGCATCGACACTGTGGACTTGATCGCCTCCAGCCCGCGCCGGACAATCAGCCGGGCGCTGCGCGAAGCGATCCCGCGCCATGCCGGGGCGTCCGGCTCGCGGCTCTCCTCAATGGCGGCGGCGTTCTGCCCGAGCACGGCCTTGGACGTCTCGTAAGTCTTCCAGACCGCCATCTCCAGCGCGTAGGAACTGTTCCAGGCGAAGCAGAGCGGGTTGATCATGGTCAGCGTCCGCACCCGCCGATCGGCCCGTGCGGTGTGAAAAGCCTGGAATGCGCCGGCGCAGGTGCCGACCAAGCCGACAGTAGGGTAGCCGGCTCGTTCCATCCAGTCGATTGCACGGCCCACATCATGGCGCGTGCGCCCGTCATAGAGGAACAGGCGCCCTTCCTCGGTCGGATCGCTGAGGCCAAGTCCGGGCAGGTCGACGCGCAGCGAAGCTACGCCTTCCGCCGCCAGCTCCCGCACCGCTTCCACCGTGCCACGCGCCCAGCCGACATGCGGCACGCCACCGGCATTTAGGAAGATCACCGGCTCGGCTGCGGCCTGGCGTCCGTGCGGCCGGCAAAGCACGCCGCAGATCATCGGCTCCGGTCCGATCAGGACCGGCTTTTCCGTATAATGCGGACCGTCCAGGGACTCCGACGCATCGTGCGGCATGGCCTTTCCTGCGACCGCTTCGCCTTTATGGTCGGCTATCCAGCCTGCGCAGCGGTCAAGAGCGGCGGCCGGAATCCGGTTAGCGGTCGGGTCGCACATCAAGAGAGGATAGCCATCGAACTCGGCCTCGGCGAAATCCGCAGGGCCCGCCTCGCCGCCACGGATTTCGGCGGCGGCGAGCGGCTTGCCGTTTGTAAGCACCAGCATCGGCAAGGGTGGAAGGCTTGCCGCGGCATGCCGCCAGTCGAGCGCCGAAAGGTCGGCCAGCGTCTCATGCGAAATCCGGAAGCCAGCGGCCTCGCGCCCCTCGGTGAAAACCCCTTCGCCCGCCGAACGGCTGGCCAGCGGCGCGTCGATCATGCGCGACATGGCCGTGATCTCGCGGACATAGGCCTTGCCGGAGGACGGCGGCGCGAGCACCACGAGACCGGCCACGTCGTCTCGTCCGGCCGCCGCCAGCGGCGCCAGCAGAGCGCCAAGCCGGAAGCCGACCAAAATGACGTCCGCCACGCCGCAATCCCGCTTCAGCCGATCGATCGCGGCGCCTATGCTCTGCGTCCACGATCGCACCTGATTGGGCGTTGAATGATCCCCGGCGGCATTGCCGCAGCCGGGATAGTCGAACTGCAGCACCTTCAGACCGTTTTCGGCCACCTTGTCGGCCAGCAGCCTCAGGAAACGCCGGCTGCACAGGTCCTCGTGCCCATGCGCCCCGGCGATGACGACGCCCCGGCCGCGCCGCTCGTTGCCCTTGCCTTCATGAAGCCAGCCGATCGTGTCGGCGAAGACTATCCCCCTCATGCCATGCTCCCAGTGGGCTCCAACGCCCGCATGATCTCTGCCCCGGTTTCTGCCCCGGTTTCCGCCCCGATTTCCGCATTGCCGGCTTGCGGCGCATCGTAGGTTACGTCGCGATCGCCGTTCAGCGCTGTCACGATGCCGGCCGGCGTGGACGAGGCCGGTCCGTCAAGGCCAATTTCCTTCTCCGCACCCGGCATCAGGTGGAAGCCGTTCTCGCGCGGAAGGAACAGCCCATCCTTGATGGCGATGTGATAGGCAGCTCGCCTGCAGGCGAGCCGCAGGCGCCAGCCGTCTTCTCCTCCCCGCACCAACCGCGCCGACAGGCCGACATCGCGTCGCGCGGTCATGGCGCCGGGAAGCACATGAAAGGCTTCGGCCAGGATTTCGCCGTCGCGGCCTTCCAGCCTTGCCACGGTTACCTCGTGACCCGCCGGGCCGAAGCGATAGGCATAAGACAGGTCGAAGAAGGCGCCGAGCAGCGAAAACGCCGACAGAAACTGCGCCCCGCGCGCCTGCACGGTGACCGGCTGGCGCGCCGTCACCACCGGGGTGACGCCATCGCGCAAACAGGCAAGCGACAGCGTCGCCTCGACCGCCTTTGCTCCGTCATTGACGAGATGGACGCCCAGCCCGTTGACGCCCTCGTCGCTCAGCGTCAGCCTGAGCGGCGCGAAGGCGCGTCTCAGCGCATGCCAGACCGATTTCGGCCGTCCGGTGGAATCGACGATGCCCCACCCTGCGCCCGGGCGCAGATCCTTCCAGAAAAACAGCAGCGCACCCGCCGTCGGCGAAGCTGGTCTGCGCCATTCGTCGATCGTGCGCTCAACCACCTCGGCGGTGACGGCGCGTGAGAGGTCGAGGTAGCGCGCGGGATCTTCCATGCGCAGCCGGCGCACATCGACGCCGAACAGCGTCTCCAGATAATGCTCGCGCACGTCCTCGAAATCCCACGACGCACCTGCGTCGCGCGGCACACCGGCCTTCCAGCGCGGATCGTGGCCGGGCGGAACGGGCAGTTGCTCATCCAGCGTCGTCTGTTCCGGCACGTTGGCGAAGGCGAGGCACTCGCTGGCGAAACGCACCTCCGCGCGGCGCGCGTCTTCCAGCGGCCGGCAATAGGCGCCGACGCCATAATAATGCGTCGGGCCGCCATCCGCGGCGAAGGGCAGACTGCCGCCGGAGGGCGACGAGGACACCAGCGCGAGATCGGGCAGGATCGCCTGTGCGGCCGGACGCACGACCGCGTCGAGCCAGGGTGTCGGATCCATCGCCGCCGGCATGCCGAGCATCGCAGCCTGCTGCGCCACCTCGCTGCCGCCGCACAGCACCGCCAGCGACGGCGAATGCCGAAGCCGCTTCAACAGGTTTTCCACCTCGCTCGACAGCGCCGCCCGCCAGGCCTCGCTCTTCGCGGGATAGTCGAAATTGGCGAGCATCAGGTCCTGCCAGACGAGAATGCCCATCTCGTCGCACAGCTCGTGGAACGCATCGCCCTCATAAGCGAAGGTGCCGCCGACCCGCAGCATGTTGACGCCGGCTCGACGCACGAGGTCGAGCTCGAGCTCGATTTCGCCCCGCTCGCATGGCAGCCGCACAGGATCGGACGGCGTCCAGACCGCGCCGCGGCAGAATACCGGCACGCCGTTGACGACGAGGCGGAAGTCGCGTCCGTCGGCGCCGCGATCGATCTCGATACGGCGAAACCCGACCCGGTCGAGCCGGCTGCGCATCGTGCCGATCGTCGCCATCACGTCGTGCAGCGCCGGCTCGCCATGACTGTTCGGCCACCATGGGGCGACATCGGCAATGTCCAGTTCCGCCGTCAGCCGGGTGGGTGTCTCGACCTTGAGGCACGCACGCACTCCAGCGCAGCTGACATGCGCCGTCTGCGCATCGTCGATAGGTTCAGCGAGGGTGATCGCAACGGCAAGATGCCCGGTCGAACCGTCGAGGCTGGCGCGCATGTCGGCATCGAGGATGCGCTGCCCGCCATTTTCGCGGATCAGCTTGACGGGACGCCACGGCCCGACGACATCGAAGGTCGGGCACCAGCCCGGCATGTGTCCGATCAGGGTGGTGCGCACCAACCGCAGCCGCTGATCGTCGATCATGCGAGGACGCCAGCGCGCGCGTGGACCGGTCGCCGTTTCCAGATGGCGGTCGAGACTGCGCAAGACGATGGCGAGCGGCTCGCCGCCTGAAAGGGTCACCGCGGCCTCGTGGCGCTCGAACATCGAGGTCGAGGTAAGCAGCAGCCGGTCGCCAAGCCAGACCTCGGCGACAGTCGCCAGTCCCTCGAACACCAGCCGCGCCGGGCCGGTCGCGTCGAGCCGGCGGCTGTACCAGACATCGCGGTCATGCAGCGGGGTTGGCTGCTTGCGGTCCCAGCGGCCATGCTTTTCCAGCGTGCCCGCCGCCGTGCCGGGACAGGCCGCGTCCAGCCAGTCGGCGTTTGCGTCGATATCATCCGGCGAAGCCCAAGCGCCGGCCGCCGAGACGGCCATCCGCCAACCCCCCTCCAGCAACTCGACAGTGCCGGCGGTCGACACCGTGGCGTCCATTCGCACACCCATGTTCAAATGCGCCTCGCCCGGCCCTACGCCGCCTTGGAGGCGACACCCGCCATGCGGGCGTCCAGCACGTCCATCACCGTTTCGTAGGCCTGCGCCATTGGCGCGATCGCCTCGGCCAAGCCCTCGAAACGCTGCCGCGCCATCGCCCGGGCGAGCTTGAACTGCATGACCTTGGCGCCATCGGCAATGTCGCCGGCGGCTTGCGCCGCCTCCGCCAGGCAGGTTTCGCCGTGCTGCCCCAGCCATTCGAGATGACTGCCGAGAAGTTCGAAATTCGCGCCGACCTGGCGCAGCGTGTTGAAGGCATAGGTATGGAAATAGTCCGGCGACCGCGTCGCCAGCGTTTCAGCGTGGCGGCCGAACGCGGCCGCATAGGCGCCAAGCGGATTGCGCTTCGGCCGCCGCTTCAAGTGATGCGCAAGCAACGCCGCTGCGGTCCCGACCGCGTCACGGGCCGGGCGCGTGGCGTCGAACTTCACGAATTCCGCGTAAGGAAACAGCGGCAGGTCCCCGGCCGACACATCATCCCATTGGCCGAAGATGCCGTCGTAGTCTTCGCCCTCGAGCGCGAAGTAGCCGTCATTGTGGAAGTAGCGCATCCGCCGCCCCTCGGGATCGAGCGCATCGATGCCGCACGTGGTCTTGGAATGGCCGTTGCGATAGGTGATGCCCCTGGTGTCGGGCAGGTAGAAGGCGTCGACCTCGACCAGCGGCAGCCGGCCGAGTTCGATTTGCGCCAGCACATGCGTCTCCAGCCGGTCGAAGACCGCCAGTTCCTGGATGTCCAGCCCGGCCAACTGCTGCAGGTCGGCGGTCGGGAACTTGAAGAAGGTGAACTGATCGCCCTCGAAATCCTGCGCCACGGTGAAACCGAGCGCCGCGACCGGATCGTGGCCGGTCGCGTGCAGTACCTCAATCAGGAGGTCGACATAGCAGTTGGTCTGCGGCCAGCGCCTTTGCGGATCGTGCAGCCAGTGCGGCCGGTAGCTGACCGGATCGAGGCCGGCGATAGCTCCGCGCATGTCACACGCTCCACAGCACGTCGCGGACCGCGGCCGGCCAGGCCTCCGCGTCCGGCCCGTGATGGCGGAACAGCGCCAGCGCCACACGCTCCAGCCCAAAGCCGACGCAGGCCGAGTGGCAGAACTCCCCGTCGGCGAACTTCAGGCCCCAGGTCCGGCCAAAATGGTCCTGGTGATAGTTGAAGCTCAAACAGGCGGTCGGCTTCTCGATGCTGGTCACCGGGATCAGCAGCTCGAATTTCAAGCCCTGGTCGCGCTGATTGTTGGCCATCATCTTGCCGCCGCGGCCGAAGAACGGATCGTTGGCAAGATCGACTTCGCAGGGCAGGTCGAGCTGCTCGATCATCGCCTTGCCGCGCTTCAGCCAGCTTTCGCGGAACGAGCGCACCTGCTCGGCCGTGCCGATCTTGACGAACTCGCGCATGCGAAAGAGCTGCATGCGCGCCGGGTCCTTCGACGGCTCGTGGCGGAAGCAGTACGAGGAGAGCTCGAAAAGCAGGCCCTGCGCCGGCACCGGGCCGCGCGCGGCGATGGTGGGATAGAGCGGATAGCAGGCGGCCGGTGTCAGCGCGACGTCCGTCGCCTTCTGCAGCTCCGTCCAGTCCCCGCCATCCGCTATCATGCCGAGCAGTTGCGCATGCTCCCGCTCGCCGCCCATGAACGAATGCACACAGCCGGCCAGCTGCGGAAAGCTCTTCATATAGCCGCTCTTCTCCAGCGTCGCGCGGCTCATGCCCGGCGGAAAATGAATGCGGGTGGCCTTGTCGGGCGCCCCTAGCCGGGTGACGAGACGCTCGAAGCGCTCGATCACTTCCTCGAATGCGCCCGAACGGCCATAGAGGCCGTCGATGCCGGATTCGAACAGGATGCCGTTCTCGAACAGGCTGTCGAGAAGCGACTTGGAGTCGAATGTCTTGGCGTCCATATCAGCCCCCCAGGCCAGTGTCGAAGCGGCTCATCAGCATGAGCGTCGCGGTATTGGAAAGGATGCGGTCGTTGGAGATCATCACCGGCGCCGAGGTCACATCGCGCAAGTGCCGGCCGACGCTGAACGGGGTGCCGTTCTTGTAGCCAAGGATACCGTTGACCAGCATGGCGAGGCGCACCACGGCGCCCGCCTTCTCGCTGGCCGCGACCTTCAGCGCGTTGATCTCGGCGGCGAAGCCGATCGAAGACAAAGCGTCGTCGTCGCCCTTGGCCGCTTCGAAGCGGTGGATGGCGGCCGTCAGGTGGCCTTTCATCTCCTGTAAAAGCGCGGCCGCCTCGGCCAGCCTCAGCGCGCCCGGCGGCATGGCCTCGGGCTGCTTGCGCGCCGCCGCCTTGACAAATGCCTGCGCCCGATTGAAGGCGTCGGCGGCGATGCCGAACCAGGTCGCCGCCCAGAAGATGTGCGAGCTGGCCAGCATCGACTGCGCCGCGATCTCGGAGAACGGCTTCGGGAATATCTGCGTCGCGTCACCCGTGGCGACCAGATGAAAGCCATCGGAGCAGGTGCCGCGCATGCCGAGCGTGTCCCACACGGACGTGCGTTCCAGCGTGCGGTTGCCATCGACCGGGATGACCACCATCACCTGGTCGGAGCTGGCCGCATCGGGCGCGCGCCGCGCCGTGGCGAGGATGGCGTCGGCGTAGTCGCCATAGGAGATGACGGTGGCTTCCTTGGTCAGCGCGAAACGCCCGCCGGCGACCTCGACCGCGCAGATCGAATTGCGCAAATTGCCGCCGATGCCGGCCTCCGTCGTCGCGGAAGCCATCAGAAGCTGCTCGTCTGCGATGCGCCGCATATAGGCGCGATGCCAGTCGCTGGCGCCGCCGTGAGTGACGAAGCTCGACGTTTTGATCTGGTGCATGGCATAGATCATCGCGCTCGAGCCGCAGGCCTGGCCGAGCTGGACGATGAGGTCGGCGATTTGCATCGTGCCGAGTCCCTCGCCGCCATGCTCGATCGGGATCGCCACGCCGAGCAGGCGCTCGCGCTTCAGCGCCTCGATCGTCTCCGCCGGGAAACGGCCTTCCTTGTCGACGGGATCGGCATGGCTCGCGGCGACCTCGGCGACGCGGCACATGCGTTCAGTTGCGGCTTCCGGCGCCTCCGCGACCGAAGCCGTTTCGATCTTTCTCAACACGTTCATGGCGCTACGCCGCCTTGCGCGTCAATTGCGAAACGGCGTCCGCGATACTGGCCAGCGAAGAGAAGGTCCGCCGCGTCAGCATCGTCTCGGGGAATTCGATGTCGAACTCTTCCTCGAGCGCCAGCATCATCTGCACCGAGGCGAAGGAGGTCAGCCCCGCGTCGTAGAGATTGGCGTCGTCGGCAAGTGCGCCGAAATTCAGCGGAATCATCGGATGCTGCTCGAGCAGCGAGCGAATCTGGTCGATCATGGAGGGCCCCACCCTTGCGTTTGCGTGCTGTGCAGGCGGCAATATCGCAGAGAGAGCGCAACCGTGGCGTTAACGCCGCCGTCCAATTTCAACCATGCCTAAGGATCGGTAACGGACCGCGTACAATTTGTAGCGTTCGGATTCAGATCGGCCTGTATCCGGCGTTTTGACGCGGGCGTGTCCTTTGCACCGACATCACGCCGCACATCTAGCGCCACACCGTCAACCGTCGCCGTAGCTTGTCGGCAAATGGCGTTCGACCAGCGTGCCGGCCTGCCAACCCAGACCGCTAATGAACTCATCCACGCTGCCGTCGTCGATTTCCCTGAACCGGCCTTACTCGATGTCTTGGAACCCGATGCTTGCCACCTCCTTGAGCGCGGCGACCTTTGCTTCCTCTCGCGCTTCGCGCTGCTCGACCAGACGCAAACCTTCGCGCAGCACCTCGCTGGCGTTCTGATAACGCCCGGTCTTCACCAGGTGGGCGATCACCTCTTCATGGTGCTTGGTCAGGACACATTGCGTGTTGGCATCGTGATGTCCGCGTTGCGGCAGCGAGCTTGCCGAAAGTGATTTTGCGGTCGGTGCATGGCGGGTTACGCTGCGTCACCCACGAATAAGGACGATCGGATGAAAACCTTCCTTGCGACAGTCGCAGCATTGGGCCTGTCGATGTCGGGCGCAGCCGCAGAATGCGCGTATCACCAATCAATGGCATCAGCAGCACAGGTCGACACGACCAAAACGGCCAGCGTTGAAAAATCCGACGTGGCGAAGACAACTGACGCGCAGCAGATCAAGAAACCAGCGCCGCCCAAGACGGAATAGCGCCTTACCTGAAACAGTGGAGCGGCGAAAATTCAGACGCCCTCCGCAATATTTAGCATTTGAGGTTGCCGCTAGAAGCCCGTTTCTGCCGGCGCTGGTCGTGTATGACCTGATGAAGGAGCCTTAGTGCCTACGGAATGAAGGAACGCGACAGCCGAGACAGCGGCGAGCGCAGCTTCTCGCTGCAGGCGCGTACCTACGCTCGCCGCCGCGGTGCTGGTCGCGATCGATATTGCCAAGGTGCGCACATGATCCCGGCCGATGCCCCCCTCCAGCGCCGGCCCGCCTCCATCCGATGGCATGCCAGCCGAATCGTCGATGTTCATGTAGGCGATCGATGGCCTGGAATGCCTCTTCTGATCTCGGATCAATTTGCACCAGCAAGAAGCATCGCACGCCTGCCTATGGCCAACCTGACCGAATCGACAACCTGTCCAGGAAAGCCACGCGGTAGTGAGGAGATCACGGTATCAGCCTGCTTTTCCGCGTTTCCGGCAATGTCTTCGAAAATTCGGCGCATGACAGGGGTGCCCACGCCAGCAATGTCAGCGGTCTGTATGAAGTGGCGGGGCACAATCTCATGCACCGAATAGTGCCGGCTTTTGCCGACCGCCATTGCCAACTTGAATTTTTTGCGAGTGATCTGGCCGGCATCAAGGCTGGGCTGCGCGGTCAGCACGTCGTAGAGCGGTGCCATGCGAAACCGGCCGCCTGGACTTAGAAAGATGCTGAAATTCTTGGCGTGGCCGTCGGTCGCCGAGATCAGCCAGAATACGATGCAAGCGCGCAGAAAGACCGCTATGTCGTCTTCCGGCTGGTCACTGCCCTTCAGAAGGTCGATAATCTCCCGCATACCGGGTCCGCCCTCTGACTGGTACTTACGTGTCGGCGGGACCGACAGCGCTTGACACATATCCTCTTGCGGCAGGCGCAGGAGGCGGCCGTCCCTGGCCCAAAGCCGGTCGAAGCGCTCGACGATCAGCGTGCGGCGCTCCCCGAAATCCGCGATCTCCGTCTTGGCGGCAGGAACGCCGAACGCCTCAAGCAGCTTGAGGCACAGATACTCGTTCTCGACGCTATTGGAGAGATCGATGCCGTTGGGCAACCTGCCGATCTGCGGCTTCAGGATGTGGGTGGTGGCAGCCGTGCGGATGGGCTTGAACCAGCGTCCGTCCTTGCGCAACAGCGCCGTCTTTTCCTGGGCGCCGGCGATCGAGATGCGGAAATCCCCATCCTCACCCAGGCCGAGAGGAGCGGCGGTAAGGTTTTCGATTATTCCGGCTATGTCCTTTTTGCTGACTGGCTTGCCATCGCTGCTGCCCGGATTGCCAGGATCAATGCCGTCAGGCAGGAACTGCAGCGCACCGACGCAATCGTGGCCCAGCACGGCGAGCAGGCTGTGGGCATCGGTGCCAGCCGCGCCGACGCGTTCGGCAACCCGCTTGCGGATGGCTTCATTGTCAGGAAGCAGGTTGTCGAAGACGTTGATCACAGGCGCGCCAATATAGCGGTCCTCCCGCAAAGGAAGTGAGAGCGAAACCGGGAAGGTACCGTGCCAGTCCAGCCATTCGCGGGCGTATTGGAAGTCCACGGCGCCGTTTGATTGCCTGCGCAACACGCCCACGAGACGCCCGTTCAGGAAGACATTAAGCGGTGTGTGAGCCGGCCGCCTCGCCATCAGAACAAGTCTTCGATCTCGGTGGCGCTGCTTTTGCTGCGCGGGCGAACGACGAGTTCGAGGTCGAGGGCGGAGAGAGCGGCCATCAACGTGCTGAGCCGCACCGCTGGCTCGCCGGCTTCAAGGCGGGACACGGTGGCCTGGCGCAGGTGGATTTGATTGCCAAGCGTCTCTTGCGTGAGGTCGGCCTGCCGGCGGGCGCGACGCAGGATGGCGCCGAGTTGCTTCTCGTTGCGAGCGATCTGGTCGGTCATGACAAGCCTCCAGAGGGCCATATACGCATTCGCGTATTTCTTGTCAATATACGTAATCACGTATGGAAGCAGCTTATACGCAAATGCGTATGATATGACAATATACGCGGTCGCGTATGGAATCCCCAACCTCATGGAAAGGCTGTACGCGCGAGCGCCGTCCTTCTCCTGTATTTACACGCCACGCTACTACGCCTCGATAAACCTGTTGCAGCAGCTAAGAATACCGTTCTCTTAATCATCCCCGACCGGGGACCGCCTGCATTGTTCCCGACCGAAACGGGGACAAAATGGCAGCTTTGCACAACAACACCGAACGACGCGCGCGCAGTTCGCGCATGCTGCGCACCGCGCTCGGTCAAGCCATCAGCCGGTTCCTCGACGATCCGGCAATCGTCGAAGTGATGTTGAACCCGGACGGCCGAATCTGGGTGGATCGGCTTTCGGAGGGTCTGGCTGACACGGGCCAGATGCTGCCGGCCGCGGATGGCGAGCGCATTGTGCGTCTGGTCGCTCACCATGTTGGCGCCGAGGTGCATACCCGTTCCCCGCGCGTCTCGGCTGAGTTGCCGGAAACCGGCGAACGCTTCGAGGGGCTGCTTCCGCCCGTCGTTTCAGCGCCCGCCTTCGCGATCCGCAAGCCGGCAGTCGCTGTATTCACGCTCGAGGACTATGTCGCGGCGGGCATAATGAGCGCCGGCCAGAAGGCCACGTTGCGCGCCGCAGTAGTAGGCCGCGCGAACATCCTTGTGGCGGGCGGCACCTCCACCGGCAAGACGACGCTGACCAATGCCCTGCTCGCCGAAGTGGCGAAGGGGTCGGATCGCGTCGTCATCATCGAGGACACGCGCGAACTGCAATGCTCCGCGCCCAACATGGTCGCCATGCGCACCAAGGATGGCGTCGCATCGCTCGCCGACCTGGTCCGCTCCTCGCTCCGCCTTCGTCCTGACCGCATCCCCATTGGCGAGGTGCGAGGCTCGGAGGCGCTTGACCTTCTGAAGGCTTGGGGCACCGGACATCCCGGCGGCATCGGCACCATCCACGCCGGCTCCGGCATCGGCGCCCTGCGGCGTCTCGAGCAACTCATCCAGGAAGCCGTCGTCACCGTTCCGCGCGCCCTGATAGCCGAAACCATAGACATGGTCGCCGTTCTATCCGGACGCGGTTCTGCGCGCCGGCTCACCGAGCTCACCCGGGTCGAAGGACTTGGTCCCGACGGCGACTATCGCACTTCCCAAGCCAGCCAGAACAATGAAGGAGACAATTCATGATCCGCGCTCACTCGCGAGGCTACCGGCGTATCGCCGCTTCAGGCACGACGCTCTTCATCAGTCTCATGGCCGCCTCGGCCGCCAATGCCGCCGGATCGTCAATGCCGTGGGAGCAGCCGCTGGAGAAGATCCTCCAGTCGATCGAAGGTCCGGTCTCCAAGATCATTGCCGTGATCATCATCATAGTGACCGGACTGACGCTCGCCTTCGGCGATACTTCCGGAGGTTTTCGGCGACTGATCCAGATCGTCTTTGGCCTCTCGATCGCCTTCGCGGCGTCCAGCTTTTTTCTGTCGTTCTTCTCGTTTGGCGGCGGAGCGCTGATCTGATGGCGACCGCTTTCGAACAGATCGACGCGGTGCCGGGATATGTGGTCTCCGTTCACAGAGCTCTGACCGAGCACATCCTGCTCGCCGGCGCGCCGCGTTCGATAGCGATCATGAACGGCACCCTCGCAGGCGCGGTCGGCCTCGGCCTGCGGCTCTGGCTGGTCGGTCTCCTTCTCTGGGCGCTCGGACACTTCACGGCGGTGTGGGCCGCAAAGCGCGATCCCCTGTTCGTTGAAGTCGTCCGGAGACATCTGCGCCTTCCCGGCCACCTGTCGGTTTGAGGGCGCGGCCATGATGAATCTTGCTGAGTTTCGCCGGGACGCCAACCGTCTGGCCGACTACCTGCCTTGGGCTGCGCTCGCGGCGCCTGGCGTGGTGTTGAACAAGGATGGGAGCTTTCAGCGCACCGCAAGGTTTCGCGGTCCGGACCTGGATTCCGCCGTGGCGGCAGAACTGGTGGCGGTCGCCTCGCGCATCAACAACGCCTTCCGTCGTCTCGGCTCGGGTTGGAGCATTTTCGTCGAGGCGCAGCGCCATGAGGCGGCGACCTATCCCGACAGCCAATTTCCCGATCCCGCCTCCGGCCTGGTCGACGCCGAGCGCAAAGCCGACTTCGAGGAGGACGGCATCCACTTCATATCGAGCTACTTCCTCACCTTCCTCTACCTGCCGCCGGCCGAGGATGCGGCGCGGGCGGAGACCTGGCTCTACGAGGGACGCGAACAGTCCGGCGTGGATCCTCATGAGATCCTGCGCGCGTTTGTCGACCGCACGGATCGCGTTCTCTCTCTTCTCGACGGCTTCATGCCGGAATGCCAGTGGCTCGACGATGCCGAGACGCTGACCTACCTGCATTCGACTGTCTCGACGAAACGCCATGGGGTGCGCGTCCCGGAGACCCCGATCTATCTCGATGCGCTGCTGGCGGAGCAGCCGTTGACTGCCGGGCTCGAGCCACGCCTTGGCGACCAGCATCTACGCGTTCTCACCATTGTCGGCTTTCCGACCGCAACGACGCCAGGCCTGCTCGACGATCTGAACCGGCTCGCTTTCCCGTATCGCTGGGCGACGCGCGCGATCCTGCTCGACAAGCCCGACGCTACCAGGCTGCTGACGAAGATCCGGCGGCAATGGTTTGCCAAAAGGAAAAGCATCGCCGCGATCCTGAAGGAAGTCATGACGAACGAGGCGTCCGTGCTTCTGGACACGGACGCCGCCAACCAGGCCGCGGACGCCGATATCGCATTGCAGGAACTCGGCGCTGACGTTTCGGGCATGGCCTACGTCACCGCGACCATCACGGTCTGGGACGCCGATCCGCATTTGGCGCAAGAGAAGCTGCGCCTTGTCGAGAAAGTCATCCAGGGTCGCGACTTCAGCGCCATGCTGGAAACGGTCAATGCTGTCGATGCATGGCTTGGCTCATTGCCCGGACATGCCTACGCCAATGTCCGCCAGCCGCCCATCTCGACACTCAATCTCGCCCACATGATCCCCCTCTCTGCCGTGTGGGCGGGGCCGGAACGGGACGAGCACCTTGGTAGTCCTCCCTTGCTATATGGCAAGACCGAGGGCTCGACCCCGTTCCGGTTGTCCTTGCATGTCGGCGACGTCGGCCACACCTTAGTGGTCGGACCCACCGGCGCTGGCAAGTCCGTGCTGCTTGCGCTGATGGCGCTGCAGTTCCGACGCTATCTGCACAGCCAAGTCTTCGCCTTCGACTTCGGGGGCTCGATCCGCGCCGCGGCGCTCGCCATGCGCGGGGACTGGCACGATCTCGGGGGCGGCTTAACCGAGGGCAGCGATACCTCCGTCTCGCTCCAGCCTCTTGCCCGCATACACGATACTTATGAACGCGCGTGGGCGGCCGACTGGATCGTTTCGATCCTTGCGCGTGAAGGGATCCCGATCAACCCGGAGGCCAGGGAGCATATCTGGACCGCTCTGACATCGCTTGCCTCAGCGCCGGTCGACGAGCGCACCATCACTGGCCTCAGCGTGCTCTTGCAGGCGAACGACTTGAAAAAGGCTCTGCGGCCATATTGCGTTGGAGGCCCATACGGGCGGCTGCTAGATTCTGAAGCCGAGCATCTCGGCGCGGCATCCGTGCAAGCCTTCGAGATCGAGGGTCTTGTCGGCACCGGAGCAGCACCTGCTGTTCTGTCCTACCTGTTCCACCGCATAGGCGACCGGCTCGATGGACGGCCGACTCTTCTGATCATTGACGAGGGCTGGCTCGCGCTTGATGACGAAGGTTTTGCCGGCCAGTTGCGCGAGTGGCTGAAGACGCTGCGCAAGAAGAACGCCAGCGTCGTCTTTGCCACCCAGTCATTGTCCGACATCGACAACTCCGGCATCGCGCCGGCGATTATCGAAAGCTGCCCAACCCGGCTGCTGCTGCCCAACGAACGCGCCGTCGAACCGCAGATAACGGCGATCTACCGCCGCTTCGGCCTCAGCGACCGCCAGATCGAGATTCTGGCGCGCGCAACGCCCAAGCGCGACTACTATTGCCAGTCGCGGCGCGGCAACCGCTTGTTCGAGCTTGCCCTGTCCGAGGTCGGTCTCGCGCTCTGCACCGCTTCGTCCAAGACCGACCAGGCTCTCATCGCCAGTGTTGCCGCCGAGAATGGCCGCGACGGTTTCCTCGCGGCCTGGCTGCGCGCCAGAAACGTAGCCTGGGCCGCCGACCTCATCTCCGCCCCGCAAATCTCTGCCCCGCAACCCGAAAAGGAGCCCCAATCATGATTACCCGTCACGCCCGCGCACGCGCCCTTACGCTGGCCGCGGCCATGCTCGCCTTGCCCCTCTCGGTATCGCCCATCGTTGTCAGGCCGGCGCACGCCTTCATCGTGTTTGATCCATCGAACTATGCCCAGAATGTGCTGACGGCTGCCAGATCGCTCCAGCAGGTCACCAACCAGATCACCTCGCTGCAGAACGAAGCGCAGATGCTGATCAATCAGGCCCGCAATCTGGCGAGCCTGCCCTTCTCCTCGCTCAAGCAATTGCAGCAATCGGTGCAGCGCACCCAGCAACTGCTCAACCAGGCGCAGAACATCGCCTTCGACGTCCAGCAGGTCGACAAGATCTTCCAGCAGCAATACGGCAGCGTGTCCCTGTCCACGTCCGATCAGCAACTCGTCGCTGATGCGCGCTCGCGCTGGCAAAACACGGTCGGAGGTCTTCAGGACGCCATGCGCGTCCAGGCGGGTGCCGTCACAAACATCGAGACCGGTCGCGCGCAGATGTCGGCACTGGTCGGCGCCAGCCAATCGGCGACCGGAGCGCTGCAGGCCACGCAAGCCGGCAACCAGCTTCTTGCGCTTCAGGGCCAACAGCTTGCTGACCTGACCGCCGTTGTCGCCGCCAATGGTCGCGCCCAGGCGCTGACCGAAGCCGAACGTGCTGCCGCGGCCGAACAGGGTCGCGAGCAACGCCGACGCTTCCTGACTGCGGGCTCCAGCTATCAGGCCAGCAACGTCCACATGTTCAATCACTGAGGGTCATCGCCATGGACGGCAAGACCCTCGCTCGTATCGTGGCTGTCATCTTCGCAGCGGTCGCCGTCACGGCGACCGCACTCGAGATGAGCCGGAAGGAGAACAAGTCGGCGGGGCAGGGCTCACGCACGCCAGCGGGCTCAATGCCTAACCCGCTTCGTGACAGTCTGCGCCGTTGCCAGGTTCTCGGCGAGGCTGCTTTGCGTAACGATGGGTGTGCGCACCTGTGGGCCGAACAGCGCGACCGTTTCCTTGGCCTCGAAAAGCCGACCGCCAGCTCGACCCGCGAGCCGGCCATCCAGCAGTCGCCTGATGCGGCCACACCGGAGGCCCGATAGGCATGGGCAATACCGGCGTCATCGATCAGTTCCTGGCCACCTTCACCCGCTATATCGACAGTGGTTTCGGCCTGCTTGGCGGTGAGGTCGCCTTCGTGGCCACCACGCTGATTGTCATTGACGTGACGATCGCCGCGCTGTTCTGGAGCTGGGGCGCCGATAACGATATCCTCGCGCGGCTCGTCAAGAAGACGCTGTTTGTCGGCGTATTCGCCTACCTGATTTCGAACTGGAACAGTCTCGCCCAGATCGTCTTCGAAAGCTTTTCCGGTCTCGGTCTCAAGGCGAGCGGCACCGGCTTCTCCGTCCAGGATCTGCTGCGCCCCGGCAAGATTGCGCAGACCGGCCTCGACGCGGGACGACCATTGCTCGAGGCGATCTCGGGTTTGATGGGCTACGTGTCCTTCTTCGAAAACTTCATCCAGATCGCTTGCCTGCTCTTTGCCTGGGCGCTCGTCCTGCTCGCCTTCTTCATTCTTGCGGTGCAGCTCTTCGTGACGCTGATCGAATTCAAGCTGTCGACGCTGGCCGGCTTCGTGCTGATCCCTTTCGGCCTGTTCGGCAAGACAGCCTTCATGGCCGAACGCGTCCTCGGCAACGTCATCTCGTCTGGCATCAAGGTGCTTGTTCTTGCCGTCGTCATTGGCATCGGCTCGACGCTTTTTGGCGAATTCACCCAAGGTTTCGGCGGCGAAAACCCCACCATCGACCAAGCCATGGCGATCGTTCTGGCGGCGCTGTCGTTGCTTGGCCTCGGCATCTTCGGCCCCGGCATCGCCAACGGTCTGGTCTCCGGCGGACCACAGCTTGGCGCCGGCGCCGCCGTCGGCGCGAGCCTTGCCGCAGGTGGAGCCGCACTCGCAGCCGGCGGCGCTGGTGGCCTTGCGATGCGGCGCGGCGCGGCCGCTTTTTCAGGAGCAGCTTCGGCCGCGCGTAGCGGCTCGTTCCTCGCGGGTGGAGCATCGACTGCCTATGCGCTCGGCTCCGCCGGTCAGAGCGGCAGTGCGGGCGTCACCTCCGGACTGGGCGGCGCTGCAAGTGCCGGTTTGTCCGCAGCCGCTTCGCCGCTCAAGCGCGCTACCGCTCGGGCCACCCAATCGATGAAATCGAGCTTTGCTGCCGGCGCACATTCCGCCATTGAGAGCACTGGTGGTTCATCGACCATGGGAACGTTCGGAGGCGCCGCCAAGTCGGCCAACGACCCTTCGTTCCACCGCGCCGAGCAAGCAGGCGCCGCGGCGCAAAGCCCACCCGAGTGGGCCAAACGCTTGCAGCGTTCCCAGCGCCTGTCTCACAGCGTCCAGACCGCTGCGCACGCCGTTCGCTCCGGTGAGGCTCACGGCGGTGGCGCCTCGA
Source organism: Mesorhizobium sp. M1E.F.Ca.ET.045.02.1.1 (assembly GCF_003952485.1). Taxonomy (NCBI): domain Bacteria; kingdom Pseudomonadati; phylum Pseudomonadota; class Alphaproteobacteria; order Hyphomicrobiales; family Phyllobacteriaceae; genus Mesorhizobium; species Mesorhizobium sp. M1E.F.Ca.ET.045.02.1.1. The sequence goes on along the minus strand of NZ_CP034447.1, from coordinate 6,776,827 downwards.
TCTCTCTTTCCGAAGGCAAATGAGCATGAACATCTTTCGAAGACCTGCCGTTCACTACGGCAAGACGCCTCAACCGGAAACGCCTTATCAAAAGGCAGCCCAGGTCTGGGACGAGCGCATCGGTTCGGCCCGCGTCCAGGCGAGGAACTGGCGCGCCATGGCCTTCGGATCGCTGATCCTGTCGGCCGGGCTGGCTGGCTCCCTTGCCTGGCAATCGGCCCAGAGCACGGTCGTGCCGTGGGTGGTTCAGGTCGATCCGACCGGACAAGCGCAGACTGTCGCGCCCGCGACGACGGACTATAAACCAACCGATCCGCAGATAGCTTGGCATCTTGCCCGCTTCATCGAGCAGGTCCGATCCATCCCAGCCGATCCGATCATCGTGCGCCAGAACTGGCTGCGCGCTTATGAATGGACCACCGACCAGGGCGCTGCTGCGCTCAACGACTATGCCCGCGCCAATGAACCTTTCTCCAAGGTCGGCAAGCAGCAGGTCGCGGTCGAGGTCTCCTCGGTCATCCGCGCCTCACCGGGTTCCTTCCGCGTCGCCTGGACCGAGCGTGATTACGAAAACGGCAAGCTCTCCGTCGCCGAGCACTGGACCGCCATCCTGACGATCGTCGTCCAGCCGCCGCGCGACGCCGAACGGCTGCGGGCCAATCCGCTCGGCATCTACGTCAACGCCATTAACTGGTCGCGGGAGATGGGTCAATGAACCAGGCATCGCATGTTGTCACTATTGCGACTTTTCGTGGATCCATGCTCGCCGCGCTTCTGCTTTCGGGGGCCGTGCTCGTTGCCTGTGCCACGCCCCAGAAGCCGCCGCAGATTGCCTACGATGCCTACGTTCCGCCGTTACCGGCCGCTCGCGCTCCCGTGACTGATGAGAAGCCGAAGCCGCTGCATGTTCCGCCCGGCTGGACCCCGGCGTTGGGTGGCGCTGCCGGCAACTCGCCGACGGCGCGCGTCGAAAATGCCAACGCGGCCGCCCGGATTCAACCGCGCCGCGAGGGGTATTTCAACGCCATCCAGATATATCCCTGGAGCGAGGGCGCGCTTTATCAGGTCTATGCTGCTCCCGGGCAGATAACGGACATCGCGCTCGAGCCGGGCGAGAACCTGACCGGCGAGGGCCCGATCGCGGCGGGCGACACCGCGCGCTGGATCATCGGCGATACCGAAAGCGGTTCAGGCGACACCCGGCGCATCCATGTGCTGGTCAAGCCCTCGCGCGCTGATGTCACCACCAATCTCGTCATCACGACCGACCGCCGCAGCTACATGATCGAGTTGCGGGCGGGTGAGAAGCCCTACATGCCGGCCGTAGCATGGGCATATCCGGTCCAGTCCGGCGGTCGGAGACAAGCCGTTCCTGGGACACCGATGGTCCCGGACGTCGCCTCGCGCAACTACCGCTATGGTCTCGCTGGTGATACTCCGCCCTGGAAGCCAGTCGCCGTCTATGACGATGGCCGACGCGTCTATGTCGAGTTTCCACGCGGAATCGTGCAGGGCGAGATGCCGCCGATCTTCGTGATTGGTTCAGACGGTGAAGCCGAGATCGCCAACGGCCGGACCTATCAAAACATCTTGATCATCGACCGCCTCTTCGGCGCGGCCGAACTGCGTCTCGGCAGCGGCAAACGACAACAGACCGTCAGGATCGTCCGCACCGATGGGACGCGGGCGAGCCGACCGTCGTGGATGCCAGGCTTGAGGCCAGCGTCGACACTCACGAACGCACCGAGGCAAAGGGGAGGGGGGCAGCCATGACCGAGAACGATACCGCCGCTGCTCCAATGCGACTTCGCGCCGAGCCGCCGCGAGTGACCCGCCTGTCGCGCAAGGTCCTTGCCGGCATCGGCTTCGTTGCGTCGCTCGGTGTTGGCGCAGCGCTGATCTATGCGCTTCAGACACGCGATACAGATACACGTAGCGAGGAACTTTATTCGACCTCCAATCGGCAGCCCGCCGATGGCCTTGCTAGCCTGCCACGCGACTATACGGGCCCAGTCCTCGGGCTGCCGTTGCCTGGCGACCTCGGCCGGCCGATGCTCGATGCCCAGAACAAAGGGCAGCCCGTTGTGCCGCCGACGATCGTGACAGCGACCGTCGACGAGGCGGAGCAGCGCCGACGCGCAGAGGAGGAGGCGGCCCGGACGTCGCGGGTCTTCTTCCAGATAGGGGCCATGACCGGAGCTGCGGCCGAACCGTCAGGCAACTTGGCAACACCGGTTTCCGGTCCGGACGCGACTGGCCAGACATCGCAGGATCGCCAGGTGGCATTCCTGAACGCCGCCGTCGAGCGGCGCACCGTGGCGCCAGACCGTGTCGTGCCCCCGGCATCGCCCTATGTCCTTCAGGCCGGAGCCGTCATCCCCGCCGCGCTGATAACCGGTATCCGTTCCGATCTTCCTGGCCAGGTCACCGCCCAGGTGACGGAGAATGTCTACGACACTCCCACCGGTCGGTCGCTTCTGATCCCGCAAGGCACCCGCGTCATTGGCCAGTACGACAATGGGGTCGGTTTCGGGCAACGCCGAGTGCTGCTTGTCTGGAACAGGCTTATCTTCCCGAACGGCCGCTCGATTGTTCTGGAGCGGCAGCCCGGCGCCGACGCACAGGGCTATGCCGGGCTCGAGGATGGTGTCGACTATCATTGGGGTGAATTGTTCAAGGCGGCCGCGCTTTCCACCATACTCAGTGTCGGGGCCGAGGCTGGCTCGTCCGGCCAGGAAAGCGACATCTTACGGGCCCTGCGCAGCGGCGCTTCCGACAGTGTTAGCCAGGTCGGTCAGCAGATCGTCCAGCGTCAGCTCGAAATAGCGCCGACGCTGACGATACGCCCGGGTTTTCCGGTGCGCGTCCTGGTCACGCGCGATCTCATGCTCGAACCCTATGGAGGATGAAAATGGCCAAGCTGAAGCTCGCGCCGATTGCCGACGACAAGCCGGTCAAAGTCTCTGTGGAATTGCCCGCACGCCTGCATCGCGACCTGACAAGATATGCCGAGATCCTTGGACGAGAAGCGGGGCAGCCGTCTGCTGATCCCCTACGCTTGATCGTACCTATGCTTGAGCGATTTATCGCCACAGATCGTGGCTTCGCGAAAGCTAAGCAGGAGCGCAAGTCTTAGTCTGGATCTGCTAGGAAGAACGATCAACGACGCGGGCACCAGCGTGCATCGGAAGAACAGTCGGCCCGCTCTGAGCTATGGGGTCAAAAGCCGCCAGCATGGCCTCGAGAGAGACCTCCAACACGTTGGAAAAGACCCTGCCTCTCTGCCAGACCGCGACATAGTGGTAAAGCGCCGATGGGTCGACCGGTCTTGCTTCCAACTCGAACGCTGAATACTCGCGCGCAATGATCTCGTTGGTGATGGATACGCCAAGACCGGCCGAAACAAATCCAACTTCGTAACCGTTGGAGTCGTATTCCACCATTATGTCCGGCTCGACACCAGCGAAGCGCAAGGCGTTGAAGTTCATTTGGTGCGATGCGAATTCAGGGTCAATATCAACGATCGTTTCGCCTGCCAGGTCGTTCGCTTCGACACAAGCCTGCTTTGAGAAGCGGTGCTTTGGATGAAAGATGCATACGTTGCGCGCCGAGCCGAGCGGCGCCCACTCAAACAGGCAAGGATCCAAAGGCAGCCGAGAGATGCCAAGGTCCGCTCGACCGGACAGGATGTGCTCGCCCACCTGGTGATAGTTTCCTGAAATTGATCGGACGCTCGAACCGGTCTTCGAATGGATTGTCGCGACGACCTTCGGCAAGGTCACGAAACCGAAGACCGCGGGTGCGGCGATCGCGATCTGTTGCCTCTCTTCGTTTTTCATCGCGAAGATCGACGCTTCCAGACGATCCAGGGACGTCAGCGCAAGATCGACATTGCGCAGGAGTTCCCACGCCTCTCGCGAAGGAAGGATGCGGTTGGTGGATCTCTCAAACAGCGCGATGCCGAGGAGCGCCTCAAGCTGTTTGATGTGTTGACTCACCGCAGGTTGGCTAATCCCAAGCGCGATAGCTGCTTGCCTCGTTGATCCGGCCCGCAGCACCGCGCGAAAGACCTGCAATTGTCGGAGCTTCAGGCCGCTCTGCAGCAACTCCATTTCCTTGATTGCCATCCCTGCTTTTTCTCAAGCCCTGCAGACTAGGACGAGCGTTTGTAGAGAATACTCCGTGGTGGAATACTCTTCAAGGCGGTGCTCTCGGATACATGGAGATCCGAGAGGTGTTTGCGCGAAACCTAAGAACCTTGCGGCAGGCCAAGGGCCTGTCACAGGAGGAACTTGCACACCAGGCGGGGCTCGATCGGACCTACATCAGTGCTTTGGAGCGAAATGTTTACAATGCGAGCATAGATGTCGTTGATCGGCTGGCTGAAGTGCTGGGTGTGGATGCAACAGAATTACTGAAACGGCCCAAAGCAGGTCTGAGAAGATCGAAGTCTGGACCAGACGAATAACCGGTAAAAGAGTGCTACCGGCGCAGGTCAACGTTATCTGAGCAGAATCAAAAACCGCTATTGCAATCCGTTCGCACTGACGATCGGCTCTGATTTTTCCTTAAGAGTCTTATCCCGTTCGACACGCCCAGGAAGCTGGCGAAGCGCGACGCGGCCTGAATCGGGCTGCAGTAAGGCGAATGCATCGCGCTTTCTACTGAGAAGGAAAGCGAAAGCTATAACCAATAGTTATCGAGAAATTTTTGAAAATTATAGATTGAGAAAAAATAGACAGCCGATAGGTTTAAGAAATTCCCTGAAGTCGTTTGCAGATGTCATAGGTTGGCATCGCAGTCGTAAACGATAAGCTGAATGTGTTCCGCTTGAAATGGCGCAATACATTACGAATCCACGAGCGGATTGGTGACTCAATGCATGGTTTTAGCGCTCAGTTTGCTGCCGCCTTCGTAGTCACCGTCGGCGTTGGTCTTGTCAGCGGATCCATCGGAACGGTATTCGGGCTTTTGTTGGCCATATTGAAGAGCTCTTCCGCTTCCCGTTTCAACGCTGCGGTGACAGCCTACACGACGGTCGTCCGCGGTGTTCCAGAACTCCTCATAATCCTGCTCATCTACTTCGGGGGAACAATCTTCGCCAGTCGGGTCGCCGGCAGGTATGTGGAAGTGAATGCTTTTAGCGCTGGGGTCATCGCGCTCACGGTCGTCTTCAGCGGTTATGCCACGGAAGTTTTCCGTGGAGCGATTGCGGCGGTGCCCGCGGGACAAACCGAGGCGGCGAAGTCGCTTGGGTTAAACGTCTGGCAGCAGTGGGCATTTGTCATTGGACCGCAGATGCTTCGGCTGGCATTGCCGGCCTACGGCAATCTTTGGATATCGCTCTTCAAGGATACCGCGCTGGTTTCGATCGTCGGCCTGACCGACATCATGCGTGTTGCCTTTGTCGGCGCTGGATCGTTGCGCGCGCCCTTGACCTTCTATCTTGCGGCGTGCGCCCTCTATCTGTCGCTTACGACGATCACGTTGCTGTCGATCCGGTTGGCGGAGCGGCGCTATCTCGCCCTGGGTCGATAGAGGAGGTAGCGATGAACCTCAGCTTGATGGTCGAGGCAATGATGGTCCTGCCATCAGGAATCGGCCTCACCGTGACCCTGACAGTTCTGTCGCTGACGGCGGGATTTCTGTTGTCGGTGCCGCTGGCCTTCGCCCGTGCGTTTGGCCGCCCCAGTCTTTCGCTAACGGTGCTAGCCTATACCTACGTCATTCGCGGGACGCCCATGCTCGTACAGCTCTTCCTGCTCTACTACGGTCTGGGCCAGATCGAAGCAGTGAGAACGAGCGTCTTTTGGGTGGTCCTGCGAGATCCATTTTGGTGCGCCCTGCTTGCGTTTTCACTGAACAGTGCCGCGCACACGACCGAAATCCTACGCCGTGGTCTCCAGTCCGTACCGAAAGGTGTCATCGAGGCTGCCGTAGCGCTTGGCCTGAAACGCATCCAGATCGCTCGCCTTGTGACCTTCCCGATTGCTTTAAGGATATCGCTTCCAGCTTACGGGAATGAAGTGGTGGGGATGATCAAAGGTTCGTCTCTGGCAAGCACCATAACCTTGCTCGAGATAACCGGCATGGCCCGACAGCTTGTCTCGTCCACGTTCGCACCTTACGAGATTTTTATTGTTGCGGGCGCGATCTATCTAACGCTCACGACGCTCGCCGTGAAGGCTACCCAGTTCCTGGAACGGCGGCTTTCGACAGACGACCATCCAAAGCAGCGACGCAAAGTGCGGTTCCGCTCGGCCTTGCCTAACCACGAGATCACGACGCCAGTGCCGTGACGTCGCAGCTTCAGGGCTGCCTTCCCACCGACTTCAACAAAAGAGGTGCCTTATGCGCATTCGCTTAGCTATTGCCGTTTCTATCGCCTGCTTGATTGCAGCATTCCCGGCCCAGGCCGAAACCAAGAAAACAATATCGATCGCCACCGAAGGTGCGTCGCCGCCATGGGATGGAACCGATGCGAACGGAAATCTCTATGGTTTCGATGTCGATGTCGGTCTCGAGCTGTGCAATCGCATGAAGATCAAATGCAGTTTTGTGGCGCAAGATTGGGACGGGATCATTCCAGCACTGCTCGTCGGCAAGTACGACGTTATCATGTCCGGCATGGCGATCACGGACAAGCGAAAGCAGCAGATCGCGTTCTCCAGCCCCTATGCCAGCGGCTTCAACCAATTTGTCGTGCGCAAGGAGCTTGGGCTCGACGCCGGCGACACCAAGGAAAAAGTCAACCTGTCGACCGTCGGGGACAAGGAGAAGGCAAGCATCGAGCGCATCAGATCGACCCTCAGCGGGAGAGCTATCGGTGTCCTTCGTTCATCGAATTCGGAGGCAGTCGTGAAGCAACTCCTCGGCGATGTCGTGACCATTCGCAGTTATGACAGCCTGGACAATCTGAAGCTCGATCTTGCTGCGGGACGCATCGATGGCGGCCTTGCCGACTATTTCACGTGGCGCGACTTCCTCGAAACCCCTGACGGCTCTGGTGCCGTCTTTTTCGGTCCGGAACTGAAGGGCGGTCTTTGGGGACCGGGCGTGGGCGCCGGGATGCGCAAGGACGATGCCGAGTTGCTCAACAAGTTCAACGCGGCGATCGACACGGCAACCAAGGACGGAACGATCAAAGCGCTGAGCCTGAAGTGGTTTAAGGCGGATATCGCTCCAGCTTTATAGGAATAGCCGATATCGAGCTGCGACTTCGACATGCGCCGGACGCGTGCGTCCCACCCTCACACCACAGAGCGAGTTTCATGAAAGACTCTTTTTGCGCGGTCGTAACCGGCCAGTCATTGATCACGCACGACATCCGTCATGTTCAAGCCCCGCTCTTCGCTGAGGTTGAACGCTTTCTGCAGCAAGGTGACGTTATCTTCACCAATTTCGAATCGACGATCCTCGGCCAATATGGCGGTTGGCCGACCAAGGGCAAATACTTTGGCTACTCCAAGCCCGAGGTGCTGGACGCCTTGCAAGACATCGGCTTCAACGCGCTTGCCTTGGCAAACAACCACGCGTTCGATCTCGGCCCTTGTGGCATCCAGTCTACACTAGACGAAGTAGAGGTGCGCGGCTTCTTGCATGCCGGGATCGGGATCGACGAGACCGATGCCGCGAAACTCGGTCGGCGCCATCTGGGCTATCGTCATGTCTCTCTGCTTGCGGTCGATGCCGGTCCTGGCCCGGCCAATATGTATGCCGAAAACCACAATACTGTCCGTCCGGCTCGCCCTGGCGTCAACCGGCTCAAGACCGTTCGGAGGATCGGAGTGCCGGACGGCCATTTCAGGAGACTTGCAAGACTTGGCGGCCACCTACAAAGCTCGGACCTTGAACTGACCAATTATGCGCAACCGGAGGATCCGCCGGACGTGGCGAGCGCAAATGAGATCAATTTCTACGGCACGGTTTTCACCCAGGCAGCTGATTTCGGTCGTATGATCGAGATCGATCCGAAAAGCGCGGAAACGCATTTGTCCGCCATCCGGCGGGCAGCCTCGCAAGGCGACTTCGTCATCGCTTATCTGCATCACCACCATTGGGAGCCGGATTGGCAGGCCGTGCCGCGTTGGGTGCAGACCTTTGCCCGGATGTGCGTCGACGCCGGCGCAGATCTCCTCGTCAGCCACGGCGCCCCCGTGCTTCAGGCACTAGAAATCTACAACGGCTCGCCAATCTTTTATGGGCTCGGGAATTTTCTCTTCCACGTGCATCCAGGCGAGAACGAATGGGATCCGCCAGAAGTCTGGCAAAGCATTGTCGCTGCATGCCGCTACGATGCGAGCGGAAACCTCGAACGAATAGACCTTTTGCCCGTCGTCCTCGGCGAGGAAGATCGCTTGTCCAAATCTACCACGCACAGATTGGTTCCCGTCCCAGCCGCCGGACACGTGGCACGGGATATTCTCGAGGGGTTCGCAAGCCGCTCGCGGGCCTTCCGAACCGGGATCGCAATTTCCGGATTCTCCGGCAGCGTCATTGTGCCGCCTGCGCGCAAATTCGGCTGACGATCGACACAAAACCCAGAGCCGACTGCGACGCTTTTCTATGCGAGAATGACCGGGTGGAGCACTGAAAGCATTGTTGAAAGCGAAACGCTCAAACCGTTTCCAGGCAGCGCCAACGATCGGGCGTCAGCCTCACCCCGCCGATCTTCACGTCGGCAGGCAGATAGCGATGGTTCGCGTGCAGTCGGACGTATCGCAAGGTCAGCTTGCTCGATCGATAGGCATCAGCTTTCAACAGCTCCAAAAATACGAGAATGCAAGGAATCGCGTGAGTGCGTCCATGATCTACGAGATTGGCAGGTCGCTGGGCGTCCCCGTCAGCCGCTTCTTCGAAGGCCTTCCGCAGAATGACGAGATCGGCCGTCAGGCTTCACATCTGCCGGTCGATGAGCGCATTGAATTCATTGCCAGCGCAGAAGGTCGCCACCTGATCGAGCGACTTATTCAGCTACCTCCGCGGGTGCGAGCCCGTGTTTCTGCACTGATCGCCGCAATCGGAGAAGAATTGACCCTCCCTCGATACGATGAAGGACAAGAAGACGGCCGGCGAACTGGCGCCGGTTGAAACAAGCTGGCTTGACGGCCGGTTTGGGACATGGGTTCGAACACGCCGGTCCCCATGCGTTTTGCGCCTAACGTCGGCCGTAGCGATCAGCCTCGTCTAGCTGCGAGCGCGCCTGATCCCGACCAACCAGATCGTTCTCGCACAATTACCGCACACTGCCGTGCAGCGTCCGCGCGAACATGATGCCGCGCGACCGTCGCAATTCCGCGCGCTTGACTGCATGCAGAAGCTGCAGGATCGGAAACCCTTCGTCGAAGTAAACGTGCAACAGGTCTGGCTTCAGCTCGTCGAACCGCGCTCTCGCTTCTTCGGGTGGAAATCGCTCGTCGATCGCATAGCAACGCACCCCAGCACCGTGCGCTCACCTGTTGGCACCGGATCTGTGGCTTCCAGAGATAAGTACTGTCACCGGAAAGATGAATCTTGTGACCGCTTCAGCGCCCTTCAAAAGGTAGGACATCTCTGAACGACGCAAAGAAATGCCCGCTCGGTTAGGATTGTGACTCATCCGCGTTGCCGACATGCAACAGTTCAAGTCAAACTGATCGCAATGCTTTCTCTCTCCGGCTTGCAAAAGATTGACGCTGGCCGAAGCCGTACCTAGGCTCTCAATAGCCGGGATTAGTTTGGATATCTGCCTAGTATCTTCAAAGTTGAGGACGCAGCATGGTTGCGCTCGGCAGTGGCGAAGCCGCAGGCGAGCCGGAGCCGGCCGGAGGTGGACCGGTGGAGGGCGCGCCAGCTCCCAGCTATTCGATGTCGGCCGGGCTGGTGGCACGGCTGAGGGCGTTAGATGTTGCCCTCGCAGCTACCTCTTACCAGTCAAGTTTGATCTACCTTATCGGCCGCAATCCGAAGACGGCTGGGCTCAACGTCGACCAAACGCCGATCGTGCGGCCGATGGGACTGGCCCAAACATCCGACGGGGGCTTGATGCTCGCGGCGGGTTTTCATCTGGTGCGCTTTGTCAACACGCTGGAACCACACCAGCGCGCCAACGGGATCTTCGATGCCTGCTACGTGCCGCGCACCGTGCACATCACTGGCGAACTCGACGCCCATGATATCGGGGTCGACGTGGCCGGCCGGCCTGTTTTCGTCAACACCCGCTTCAACTGCCTTGCCACACTGTCGAGCCACCACAGCTTCGAGGAAGTGTGGCGACCGCCCTTCATCTCGGCGCTGGTGGATGAGGACCGCTGCCATCTGAACGGGCTGGCGATGCATGACGGCGGGCCGGCCTACGCGACGTCCATCAGCCGATCCAACACTATCGACGGGTGGCGCGATCGGCGCGCCGACGGGGGCGTCGTGATCGATGTCAGGACCGGCATGGTCGTGTGTGAAGGCCTCTCCATGCCACATTCGCCGCGTCTTCACCGCGGCGCGCTGTGGCTGCTCAATTCCGGCACGGGCGAGCTCGGCTTCGTGGAACTGCCGAACAACGGAGGTATGGGCTGCTTCCAGCCGGTGGCGTTCTGCCCGGGGTTCCTGCGCGGCCTGGCATTTTGCGGCCGCTATGCCTTCGTCGGGCTTTCCAAGCCGCGCTACAAGCGTTTCGAGGGGCTGGCGCTGGATGCCCGCCTGGCGGCCGCCGATTCGGAGCCGTGGTGCGGCATACAAGTCATCGACCTAGAAAAGGGAAACTGCGTCGACTGGTTCCGCATCGACGGTCAGGTGGCTGAACTCTACGACCTCGCCGTGATGCCCGGCGTCGCCTGCCCGATGGCGGTGAGCCCAGGTTCCCCCGAGGCCGCGGTCGTCGTCAGCCATGTGCCAAGCGGCGAGCGATCGCATTTGCCACCGAACGATTCAGTTGCTGAGGCTGTCGTGCTTGGCTCGGCGACCGAATGATCACGGCTGCCACGAGAGGGACTAATATGAGGCAGGGGGCCATACGGGGAGTGAGGAACGCGCCGGGCCTCGGCCTGCGTAGCCGCCTGGTGCTTGGCACCGCGCTCGCGACGAGCGCGTTCGTCGGCGGCTATCGCGGCTATCTGCGCCGCGCCTTCGCGGACTGCGCCGGCGCCGGCGGCACCTACACCTGCAGCGGCGTGACGACGCAGACGCAGACACTGCCGGTCTCGCCGCCCCCCGGTGTGCTCACCGTGACGACAGACCCTGGCTTCAGCATCGACACGACCGGTACCGGCGGCAACGCCTTCACTCTGACCGGCAATGGTGGACTGGCGTTCACTGACTACAACCTGTCCACCATCACCGGCTACCTCAATGGCATCAGCGCCGATAACTCCGGTAGCGGCGCACTGTCGATCACCGTCACCGGCACAGTGACGGGGACGAATCTGACGGCTCCCTACACCGACGGCATCGGCATCATCGCCCGTAACTTTGGCACCGACCTGACGATCAACGCGGTGGATGTCAGCGGTGTGGGAGACGGCATTACCGCCCGCAACTATGGTAGCGGCGCGCTATCGATCAACGCCACCGGCGCCGTGACAAGCGCGGGCTATACCGGCATTTACGCTCTCAACGAAGCTGGCACCGGTCTGACGGTCAAGGCTGTGGATGTGAGCGGTGAGGTCGGCATCACTGCCCGCAACTATGGGACCGATGCACTGTCGATCACCACCACCGGGACAGTGACGGGGACGGACACTACCGGCATCTATGCCAGGAATAGCGGAACCGACCTGACGATCAACGCCGCGGACGTCACCGGTGCAGTTGTCGGCATCACCGCCCGTCAATACGGCAGCGGCGCGCTTTCGATAACGACGACCGGCACGGTAACGGGAACCGCCGGAGTCGGCATCTTCGCCACCGACGAGGCCGGCACCGATCTGAACATCAACGCGGCTGCCGTGACCGGTGCGGACTACGGCATCTACGCCGTGCAGCATGGCACCGGCGCGCTGTCGATCACTGCTACTGGAACTGTGACCGGGACGAATATCGCCGGCATCTACGCAAAAAACTATGGCACCGATCTAACAATTAACGCGGCCGATGTGAACGGGTCCGCCGGCATCGTCGCGCGTCAAAGCGCCAGCGGGGCATTGTCGATCACCGCTACCGGCACAGTGACGGGCAATGGCGGCGCCGGAATTGTCGCTAACAACGAATCGGAAGCCGCCAGTTCGGCCACCACAGTGAACGTGGCAAGCGGCGCGACGGTGAACGGGACCACTGCCGGCGTCGCACTCGTCTCCGACAGCGGCCGTACAGCGAGCGTGGTGAATGCTGGTTCGATCCAGGGTGCGACGGGTATCATCGCGAGCACGGCTGGCCCGGTCACGATAACGAATACAGGCTCCATTACCGGCACTGGCGGCACCGCAATTGATCTTACCGGCACGAGCGGCGCCAACACCGTGAATCAGCAAGGGGGCGTCATCAGCGGCAATGTGAGCGGGGGTGGTGGCGGCGATGCCATCAGCGTCAGTGGCGGCACCATCACCGGCAATGTCACCGGCGGCGGGGGTGCCGATAGGGTCACCGTATCGCGCGGCACAATCGCGGGAGGCATCGACGCTGAATCGGTGACCCTGACAGGCGGCACGATCGGCGGCGACATCACAGGCCTTGGTCCCGATACGTTGATCATCAACGGCTCGGCCGTGCCGCTGGTGCTGCGCAACGGCATCGTCTTCAGCGGCACGAATGCCAACGCCTTCATCACCAACGAGGATCTGGCGCAAGGCGGAGCGTTCACCCAAGTCTTCACTGGCTTCGCCAGTGTCACGTCTGACAACTCGACGCTCGGCTTCGGCACCGGCGCGATCGGGATCGGAACGCTGACGCTGGTAAACGGCTCGATGCTCTACATCAACGGCAACGTCAACATGCCGGGCGGCACGGCCAATGTGACCGGCTCCACGATCCAGATGATCGATGGCGCCACCGATGACGTCTTCACGCTCGGCGGGATCGCGCTCAATGGCGCCACTCTCGGCTTCGACGTGAACCAGCAGACCTTGCAGGCGGACCAGATCGTCGCTGGAACCTTCTCGGCGCTGGGCACCAACACGATCCTGGTCAATATTCTGGGCGCCCCGCAATTCTCACAGCCGACGCAAATCCAGATCATCCAGACAGGCAGCCCCATCACCGGGAATTTCGTGATTGTGGGCGTGCCCGGCACACAGAGCGCGCTCTTCAACTATCAACTGATCTTCGGACCAGGCGGCGGACTGTTCGTCGTGGCGACACCCGACAATGTCGGGGTTGCCCTTGCAGCGCAGAACGCCGTCGATGTCGGGGCCACGAACGTCATGATCGACGCGCTCTACGGCATCAACAACGATGCGATCATGCATGATCTCGGACTTGCGAATGGCGCTGCAGTCGCGAGCCTCTCGGATACGCTGGACGTCTTTGCATCCGGCCAGTTCGCGCATACCGAGCATGACGGGTTCGATGTCAATTTCGGTGGCATCAACGGCGTCGGCCCAAGCTTCGGCCTCGACGAGTTCTCGGCCGCGATCAGCCTCGATTTCAACGCGGCCAAGGCATTCGACTTCGACAAGCAGTATGGGCTGAATCTCGGCATATTCGGCGGCTATGCGTCGGCCGACGTCGATATCGGCGGGTTCCAGACCTTCACCTCCAGCGGCGAGGCTAAGAACCGTAGCGGCATGTTCGGCGCTTATGGGCTGTTCCGCCAGAACCTCACCTATGCGCTGGTCTCGGCGATCGCCTTCCTCGGCCAGACCGACATCACCAACGACATCCTCGGCACCACCGGAGACTACGACACCGAAGGCTACGGCGTGACGGCCTCGGCCGGCCACATCTTCGTGCTGGACGACAAACTTCGCTTCGACCTGCGCGGCGGCATTCTTGGCGTGACCTTCACGGGCGGCGATTACACCGACAGCGGCGGCAACCAGTTCGGCGAAAGCCGCATCTCGTTCGGCGCGCTGAAGCTGGAGCCGGGCATCTATGCCGACTACCCGCTGGAAAACGGCATGACGCTCAGCCCTTATGCCCGTATCGAACTGCAGCAGCGCTTCGGCTATTCCAACAAGGCAAGCATCGACGGCGGCGAGGTGAATTTCGACGATGCGGATTTCTCCGCCGCGGCCTATGGCGGCTTCAACCTGAAAATGTCCGAGCGCTCGACACTCTCCAGCGAAATCCGTGGCAAGTGGTCGGCCGACAGCACCACGATTGCCGGAAAGCTTGGGCTCAAAGTGGCTTTCTGAGGTTCGCCGAGACTACCGCGACTCGCGATCGGACCTTCTGCCCCGATGAGATCTACCGCAACGGGGGCGAGGCCTTCATCGAGCTCCCATGACTCACCTTTGTCGAGCGCCCAAACGAAAAGCGACGGAATCCCCGTTCCGCGCGGGTGCGGCCGGAGGAAGAAGCGCACAGGGAGAATTCTCTGACTACAGCAATGGCGCTTCTGCATCACGATGACAGTCGATCCAATGCAGATAGCGGTGTCCGGGACGATGAATGGCTCGATTTGACGTCCAAAGCGGCCAAACTGCCTAACGAGATTCCGCTGTGCTATGCTTGATCAACTGGCGGACAGAGCAGAGGGGCGGCAGTGACGCATATATGCCTCATCACTACGGGCGGCACGATCGCTTCCAAGCAACTGGAGGGGGCGGGACGGGTCGATGCCGCGATCGCCGGCGCTCGATTGCTGGAGGACTCGCGCTTCGAAGCATTGCCCGGTGAGATTAAGGTCGACGAATTCATAAATATTGTCAGCTGCGCGATGACGCTTCCGCTGGCTTTCTCTCTGGCCCGGCGCATCAATGAACGGCTTTCCGATGATGAATGCCGCGGGGTTGTGGTAACCCACGGCACCGACACGATGGAGGAGAGCGCCTATCTCGCCGACCTTTTGCTGGCCAGCGACAAACCTGTGGTGTTTACCGGAGCGCAAAGACGCGCCGACGATGCAAATCCCGACGGACCCCAGAATCTGCATGAAGCCATCGACCTTGTGGCTTCGACGGTGACCCAGGGGCTCGGCGTGGTGGTCTATTTCGATCAAAGATTCCATGCGGCCAGAGATGTTACGAAGGCCCACACGTCTCGCCTCGATGCCTTGGTATCGCTAAACGCAGGTCCGCTCGGTGACTTTGATCGCGGTGCCTACACGCTTTCGCGTAGGCCACCGGCCCGTCGCAGATACCAAGTCGAGTTGATCGAAACACGGGTCGATCTTCTCCGGATGGTGCAGGGCGCTGATGACAGGCTCATTCGGTTCTGTGCGGCGAGCGGCGCCAAGGCGATCGTGCTGGAGGGGTTCGGCCGTGGCAATGCCACGCCGAGTGTAGCGCAAGCCGTCCGCGAAATCAGCGCGACCGGGATACCAATTCTCATTGCCTCGCGGTGTCACCAGGGCCGCGTTGCTGCGATCTACGGCAATGGTGGCGGCAAAGACCTCGAGGAGGCCGGATGCCTGTTCGGGGGCGACCTAGCAGGTCCGAAACTCCGCTTGTTGGCGAGCGTCTTGTTAGGCGCGGGAATGACACGACAAATGATGGCGAAGGAAGTCGCTCTGGCGTGAGCCCTTCGCGCGTCAGGCAACCCGCGTGCTTTGGGAGAGATGAATGAGTTTAGTCAACGGACCATTGGCTCTCGTCGCGTCGCGGCTTCGTCTGGACGGACTGCGCATCCTCGACATCGGCTGCGGTAAGGGCGGGTTTGCGAAGGAGCTTGCCACCGCCGGTTCACACGTGATCGGCATCGATCCGGAGGCGTCGGCGATAAGTGCCGCCGCTTTGGCAACCAGCGGGGCAACGTTTCAAGTCGCTTCCGCCGAAGCTCTTCCTTTCCAGGACGGCTCTTTCGACGCAGTCACGATGATCAATTCGCTCCACCATGTCCCCGCGGCTCTCATGTCAGCTGCGCTCCGGGAGGCCGCTCGTGTGCTCTCCATCGAAGGATTGCTGTTCATCATAGAGCCACTGACGACGGGGAATTTCTTCGAAGCGCTGAAACCGGTGGAGGACGAGACGGAGGTACGACTTGCTGCTCAAGCAGCCGTGGCGGAGGAGGTCGAGTTCGGTCACCTCAGGCTATTGCAATCCCTCACTTACAATCGAACGGAGACCTTCTCAGATGCAACACAGCTCTTCGATCGCATGATTGCCGTCGATCCTAACCGTGCCGGAACGGTCAAGAGACTTGGCGATACGCTGGTCGATCACGTGGTTAGTGTCGGGCGACGAACTTCTGATGGCAGGATGGCGTACGACCAGCCTATCAAAGCCGATGTTCTCGCAAAGCCGTCGACGTGACGGCCGGAGAGCTGAACCGGTGGCCGCTTCTGGGGCGCATAGCGGCCGCCTGATATTGGCGCGTCGAACTTCTGCTCGCCACCCGAGTCGAGGTCGGGCGCGGCTCATCCGATGCCACCTGCCCGGTGATCGCCCTGCAAACCTGGCTGAAGCTGGCGAGGATTGGCCATGGACCGTTGTTTCGCCACGTCACCGGCCACGGCAAAAAAGTCGGCGCCGAGCGGCTCAACGATCAAGGGGTCGCCCGCCTGGTCAAACGCACCGCGCTGGCGGCCGGCGGCGCAGGTATGCGTTGGGGCGAAATGGGACTACCACCGCGACCATTTTTAGGCGCGAATTCCGAGGTCGGCGAAAATTGTTGAAACCCGGGCTGCTACCTTTGCCAGCGCGTCGATTCCCGAGATCTCGCCATACACCGAGACTGCCACCGAAAGTCCCGAGCGGCGCGGGCCAGCGGCCGGGATGGCCATGCCGATCCCGCCTTCGTTCGGGAAAAAGCAGCCGAAATCGCATGAGTAGCCGTTCGCCCGGGTGTCCTCCACCATTCTGCTTACGATTTCCGCCGACATCGGGCGCAGGGCTGGATAGGCCGCATAGCGTGCGGAATTGTCGCGAATGACCGCACGGCGGCTCTCGGAAGGCATGTCGGCAAGAATTGCAAGACTGCCGGCGGCGATGCCGAGCGGGACACGGCCCCCCGCGCCGCCGGTCAACGAGCGGATCGGCGCGTTCGACACCAATTCCAGGCAAAGAGCGTCCAGCCCCGCTTCGACCATGAGGAAAGTCGCGTAGCCGGTGTCAGCGACGATCGCATAGAGTGCCGGCCTCACCAGCTCCAGCTTTTCGTCAAGCGTCGTGCGACGCAGCGCCAGGCCGTGGATGGCCGGTCCAAGCCGGTAGCTGCCGTGCCGAGCGCCGGGCTCGACGAAGCCTCGTGTCGAAAGAGCAGCCAGCGAGCGATGCACCGTGGAGCGCGGCTCGCCTACCCGTTCGCTAAGTGCCTTCAGGCCGAGACCGGCCGTCCCGGCTTCGCCAAGCAGGAGCAGGATGTCGGCGGCACGGGCCGCGTTTGCCGAAATCTGTGCCATCGCGGCTATTTTCTAACTATCGGAACAGAAATTGCAAACGAGTACTGATTATCGGAAAACATTTGCCAAGAGCCCGCGCCCCTGTCTAATTTTTTGCGTAGACGCGAGAGGGACGGCCAATGCCTGCGGAAAGCCATGACGTCATCGTGATCGGCGCGGGCATAAGTGGAGCCTCAACGGCGCTGGACCTCGCACGGCGAGAGGTGGATGTCCTGATCGTTGATCGCTTCGGTCCCGCGGCCATGGCCTCGGGCTGGACGCTCGCCGGGGTTCGTCAGTCGGGCCGTCATCCGGCGGAACTGCCTTTGGCCCGCAGCGCCGTCGAAATCTGGGCTTCGATGGACCAGGAGCTCGAAGCCGACACGTTCTATCGCCGTACCGGGAACCTGCGCTGCGCACGAAGCGAGGCGGAGGTAAACACCATCCTTGATCTGGTGAAGCAGCAGCAGGCAGCCGGCCTCGACATCGTCCTCCTGAGCGGGCGTGAGGTACAGAAGCTGGCCCCCGCCGTCAGCGATAAGGTTATCGTCGCCTCCTACTGCGCGAGCGACGGACAGGCCGACCCCGTGGCGACGACGAACGCCATCGTCGAGGCCGCCAAGAGAGCCGGCGCTAAGACGCTGTTTGGCGAGCGTGTGCTGAGCCTCGATCGCGATGCCTCGGGCGCGGTCATCGGCGTCACCACCGACAAGCGTAGGCTGGCGGCGGGCAAGGTCGTGCTGTGCGCCGGAATCTACGGCAACGAACTCATCAATCCGCTCGACCTCAATGTCCCGATGGAAGTGCAGATGGTGACGATGATGAACTCGGCGCCCACCGAACGCATCATCGAGCAGGTCATCGGAACCGCCAACGCTACCGGCAGCGGCCGGCAGGAGCCCGACGGCAAATTCCGCTGCGGCGGTGGTCATGAGGCCTGGAACGGTGACATCGTCGTCGAAGACGGGATGCCTCGGGTCCGTCCTTCGGTGAGGAACCTGCTTTGGGCGATGGAGAACTTCTGTGATCTCGTGCCTGCCTTTCGCCAGGCGCGCATAGAGCGGTTCTGGGCTGGCCTGATCGATCAGACGCCGGACGCGCTGCCGGTTCTGGACGAGCCCGGCGGCACCCCCAATCTCGTCATCGCATTCGGGTTCTCAGGCCATGGCTTCTGTCTCGGCCCGGTCACCGGGCGGATACTGGCAGCGCTCGCCAGCGGCGAAGAACCCGGATACGACCTTTCGCCTTTCCGCCTCTCGCGCTTCAATTCCTGGGCCGGCGAAGCGGCGCCATTGAGCCTGCACGGCTGACGGAAGGTGGCAGATGAGCGAGGCTTATGATTTCATCGTCATCGGTGCCGGCATCAGCGGCAGCGCCACGGCCTATCAACTGGCACGGCAAGGACACAAGGTGGTCATCATCGACCGTTTCGCGCCGGCGGCCATGGCGTCGGGCTGGACGCTCGCCGGCGTGCGGCAGTCCGGCCGTCATCCAGCCGAGCTGCCGCTCGCCAAGGCGGCGGTGGAACTCTGGGCAACGCTCGACGAGGAACTCGGCGCTTCCACGCAGTATACGCGCAAGGGAAACGTGCGGCTGGCGCGCAACGAAGAGGAATACGCGCAAATCAGGCGCATGGTCGAGGAGCAGAGCGCCGACGGGCTGGATCTGTCGTTCCTGTCGGACAACGCCGCCCTTCGAACGATCGCGCCAGCCCTCTCGCCGGCAGTACTTGGCGCATCCTTCTGCCCGTCAGACGGGCACGCGGATCCGCATGCCACGGTCGCCGCCTTCGTCGCCGCCGCCGAACGGGCGGGCGCGGTCTTCCGTAACCATGAACGCGTGAGAGCCATTCGCGTAAAAGGCGACCGCGTCACGGGTGTAGTCACGGACAAGAACAACTATTCGGCCCCGCGCGTTATCCTTGCCGCCGGCCTGTTCGGATCCGAATTGCTTGTTCCGCTCGGGATCGACGTTCCCATCGACGCGCGCATGGTAACGGTCATCCGTTCCGTTCCGGTTGAACGGGTGCTCGATCAAGTCATCGGCGTCGCCACCGGCAACTGGGCCGGACGGCAGGAAGTGAACGGCCGCTTTCGGGTCACCAGCGGCGGTCAGGCGTGGCACAAGAGGATGGATGTAAAGGACGGTGTACGCGACCCGCGCCCCACCATCCATCCGCCTATGGCCACGCTCGGCGAGGTTGTCGCTGAGATGGAGCGTCTGCTGCCGGGCACGACCATGCATTCCGTGGAGGAGATCTGGGCCGGGCTGATCGACATGACGCCCGATGCTCTGCCGGTCATCGACACGGCTCCCGAAATCGAGGGGCTGGTCATCGGAATGGGCTTTTCCGGGCACGGTTTCTGCCTCGGGCCGATCACCGGCCAGATCCTTTGTGCGCTGGCGCTCGCAGACAAGCCAGGCTTCGATCTCTCGGCGTTTGCAGCGACCCGCTTCAACACACGCTCGAACCCGCCACAGGAGGCGATGACGCTGCATGGCTGAACAGGCAAGGCACCAGGGCCGCATCGCATGATCGCCTTCGCGCTCAAACGGCTGGGCTTCGCGGCCATCACGCTCTTTCTCGTGCTGACCTGCGTATTCATCCTGGTGCGCGTCATACCCGGCGACCCGGCGCAGGTGATCGTCGGCGAACAGGCCAGCCAGTCAGCGATCGACGCGGTCCGCGTCAAATTGGGGCTCGATCAGCCCATCCTCGTCCAATACGTGCGGTTCATCGGGCAGATCCTTGCAGGTAACCTCGGTGAGTCGATGATCACGCATCGGCCGGTGACCGAGGAGATCGCCGTCGTCCTGCCCTACACCGCTGAATTGACAGTCGCCTCGCTGGTCCTGGGCCTGATCCTCGGGGTACCGGCTGGCGTTCTGGCATCGGTATGGCGCAACCGCTTTCCCGACTATCTCATGCGTTTGGTGTCGTTGATCGGCCTGTCGGCGCCTGCCTTCGTGACGGCCATCGTGCTGATGATCGCCTTCGCCATTCGCTTGCGCTGGTTCCCGGTTATCAGTGCGGGCGGCGGCTCCAATTTCGTCGACCACTTGCGAAACATGGCGCTGCCTACGCTGTCGCTGGCGCTCATCATGATGGCCTACATCACACGGGTCACGCGCTCGGCCATGCTCGAAGTGCTCAACCAGGACTTTGTCCGCACAGCTCGCGCCAAAGGCGCGCCGCGCATGGTGGTCATATGGCGCCACGCCCTCGGCAACTGCCTGATCCCGATCACCACCGTGGTGGGCCTCTATCTCGGCATCCTCATCGGCAATTCCGTTCTGACCGAAATCGTCTTCAACCGACCCGGCCTCGGCAAGCTGATCCTGAACGCGCTCACCCAACGCGACTACACGCTGCTGCAGGGCCTGATCGTCATCTACACGCTGCTCGTGGTCCTGGTGAACCTGCTCACGGACCTGACCTACGGCTTCCTCGATCCGCGGGTGCAGTACAAATGAGCGCCTCGACCTCATCGCCGGCGCGTCGCCGCGCCATCCGCTTGCCGCGCTGGATCAACGGTCCCGTCGTCGTCGGCGGACTGATGCTGCTCACGCTCGTCCTTGCCGCGATCGCGGCACCGCTTTTTGCGCCGTACGATCCGGTCAAGCAAGACATCCTGGCCCAGCTCGCTCCCCCGAGCCACGACCATTTCCTGGGTGCCGACTATTTCGGCCGGGACATCCTGTCCCGCCTCATCTACGGCGCCCGCTATTCGCTGACGATCGGAATCCTCTCTATCGTCATCGCGGTGATCGTCGGAAGCCTGATCGGTATGGTCGCGGGCAATTTCGGCGGCAAGACGGACATCGTCCTCATGCAGGCGATGGATGTCGTGCTTGCTTTCCCTTCGCTTATCCTTGGCCTCACGCTGGTCGCCATGCTCGGGGCGACGATGACCAACATCATCATCGCCATCGCCTTCACGGCCATTCCGGCGTTCGCGCGAATCGCCCGCGGCGCCGTGATCTCACTTCGCGACCGCGAGTTCGTGCAGGCATCGAGAGCGCTCGGCCTGTCGAACCGCTGGATCCTGTTCCGGCATATCCTGCCGAACATCCTTCCCGAAATCCTCGTCATGGCATCGCTTTGGATGGCGACGGCCGTACGAACGGAGGCATCGCTCGCCTTCATCGGCCTCGGCATCGCGCCGCCGGCGCCGACCTGGGGCGGGATGGTGCGCGAGGGTTTCGACAATATCTTGAACTCCATCCATCTGGCGCTCTGGCCGTCGGTCGCCATCCTCATCCTGGTGCTCGCCTTCAACCTCATCGGCGACGGCCTGCGCGATGCGATCGATCCGCGTCTGCGGATGGCGCAGGAGGAGAATGCGGAATGACGGCCGCCGCGGACACGAGGCCGTCGAAGCCAAGGGCAAGGCCGGGGGAAGGCGCGCCGGTGATGGTCGTGGAAAACCTCACCGTCGCCTTCGGTTCCAGCCGGGCCGTCAATCCGATGTCCTACGCCATCCATGCCGGCCGTACGCTGGCGGTGGTTGGCGAATCCGGATCGGGAAAGAGCGTCTCTGCGCTCGCAATGATGGGGCTGCTGCCGCCGACCGCGAAGGTTTCGGGAAGGATACTATTCGAAGGCCAGGACCTTCTGCAGGCGCCCGAGAGCAGGATGCAGCGCATCCGGGGCGGCCGCATCTCGATGATCTTCCAGGAGCCGATGACCAGCCTCAACCCTGTGCAACGGGTCGGCGATCAGATCGCCGAGGCGGTCCGCTATCATCGCGGCCTTAAGGGCGCGGACGCAAAGCACGAGGTGTTGCGCCTGATGGAGCGGGTGGGCATCCTGGATGCCGAACGGCGCATGAGGGCCTATCCGCACACCTTCTCCGGCGGCATGCGCCAACGCGTCATGATCGCGATGGCGCTGGCCTCGAACCCCGCGCTTCTCATCGCCGACGAGCCGACGACCGCGCTCGACGTCACGATCCAGGCGCAGATCCTCGAACTCATCCAGGAGATACAGCGCGAAACCGGGGTCGCTGTCGTGTTTATCACACATGACATGGGCGTGGTCGCCGAAATCGCCGACGAAGTCCTCGTGATGCGCAACGGGGACCTCGTTGAACGTGGCGCGGTGCTCGACATCTTCGACCGCTCGCGGGCCGAGTACACGCAAAGCCTTATCGCGGCGGTCCCGCAACTGGCAGCCGGCGGCAGCGGCAAGCTCAATCCCCTGCCGGCGCCGACGGACAGGGAGGTGCTGCGCCTGAGCGGGCTTACGGTACGCTTCCCGATCCGCAGCGGATTGCTTGCCCGCCGCTCCGGGGTCGTGCACGCGGTCGAAGACGTGTCGCTGGCGATCTCGTCGGGCGAGACGCTCGGCCTCGTTGGCGAATCCGGCTCCGGTAAGTCGACCATCGGCCGCGCGATCATCAACCTCGAGGAGATCCATTCCGGGCAGGTGCTGCTTGCCGGCCAGGCCATCGACTATCGCTCTCAAAGGGGGCTCCTGGCGCTGCGCCGCGAGGTCCAGATGATCTTCCAGGATCCCTACGGCTCGCTCGACAGTCGGCAGACGGTGGGTGACGCGATCATGGAGCCGATGATCTTCCACGAGCTCGCCCGGCCCGAACAAGCGCGCGAGCGCATGAAGGGACTGCTGGAGCGGGTCGGATTGAGCCCCCGGCACGCAGAGCGCCTGCCACACGAATTCTCGGGCGGCCAACGCCAGCGCATCTGCATCGCGCGCGCCCTGGCCATGGAGCCGCGGCTGATCATCGCGGACGAGGCCGTCTCTGCCCTGGACGTCACCGTCAAGGCGCAGATCATCGAGCTGATGATCGGGCTGCAGGAGGAGTTCGGCCTTTCCTATCTGTTCATCAGTCATGACATCGCAGTGATCGAGCGCACCTGCCATCGCGTCGCGGTCATGCATTTCGGTGAAATCGTCGAGGTCGGCCCGCGCGAAGCCGTGATCGGCCATCCCGCCCACAGCTATACGCGACGGCTGCTTTCAGCCGTGCCGGTGGCGCATCCATCGAAGCGCGGGTTGCGCAAGCGCCTGTTGGACGACGGCAAGAAAGCCTCGCCCGTGCGCTCGCTTGGTTATGAACCCCCCAAAGCCAGCTGGCGCACGCTCGGCGAGGGGCATCTGGTGCGGGAGGAGGAGCAATGAGTTCGCGAGCAACCGAATACGTGACGATGACGCTCGGCCGCTTCGCTGCTGAGATCCCCTCGAACCGGTTGCCGTCCGAAGTTCGAAGTCGTGCCACCCTCATGATCCTGGACGCCTTGGCGTCCGCCGCGGGCGGCGTCGAGACGGCGCTCGCGGTGTCGGCTCGTGAGGCCGCCGCCTCGCTCTTTGCAGGCAAGGCAGCCAGTGCCTGGTATGCGGGAAAATCCTTGTCACGGGTCGGTGCCGCCTATTCCAATGCCGCGGCGACCAGCGCCCTCGACATCGATGACGGCCACAGAGGCGCCGCTGGCCATGCCGGCGGCGCGGTCGTCCCCGCCGCGCTGGCCATGGCCGAGGACCAGGATTTCACAGGCGAGGAAATCCTCGATGCCGTGGCCATCGGCTACGACGTGGCGTTGCGGATCGCCGCCAGCCGCAAAGCCGAGCGCATCGATCACTACAACAGCGGAACATGGGCCGCCTACGGCGCCGCCGCCTCGGCCGGACGGCTCCTTCGCCTCGATGCGGCCAGGATGGCGCAGGCTTTGGCGATCGCCGGCGCGGAGGCTCCCGTCAGCCTGCCGACCGGCGCATCCATGCGCATGGGTAGTACCGTCAAGGAAGGCCTCGCCTGGGCGGCGGTGACCGGCCTCGCCGCTGCCGAAAGGGCACGGGCCGGCTCCACCGGTCCCGACGATCTCCTCGATCGCGGCGATGTCTACGATGCCGAAGCGATGGTGGCGGATCTCGGACGGAGGTGGGAGATCATGCAGACCTACCTGAAGCCCTATGCCTGCTGCCGCTATATTCACTCTGCGATCGATGCCATCGCGGAAATGCGCCGTCCGGGCGCTGAGGTTCGCGCCCTGACGGTCGAAATATTTCCCGCCGGGCTGAATCTGCAGAATCAGCCCACGCCGCATAGTCTAGAGGCGGCGCAATATTCCTATCCGTTCTGCTGCGCGCTGGCCGCGCTGCAGGGGCCTGACGCGTTCCGGCCGATGCGCCCGTCCGCCCTTTTCGACCAGCGCGTGCTGGAGCTGGCGGGCAGGATTGACCTGCGCGTCGCGACGGATTTCGCTGACGCCTTCCCCGCGCGCACGCCGGCGCGGGTGACGCTGGACCAGGGCGCGGGACCAGGCACGCTCACCGTCCATCATCCACGTGGCGACGTGGCCAATCCCATGTCGCGCGAAGAGATCGAAGACAAGTTCCGCGTCCTTGCGGAAGGAATCCTGCCGGCGGCGGCGATCGCGAACGTGATCGCCGCCGTCGACGGGCTGGCGCGCGATGGAGCTATGCCGCTTTACGCAGCACTGTCCCGTCGAACGTCGCTCAACCCGCCCGAACTGGCGATAGCAAACTGAAGAATGAGCAAGAAGGGGAACCCGTCATGAAACTGAAAACCGCCTTGTTCTCGAGCCTGCTGGCACTGTCGAGCGCCACCTTCATGGCGACATCCGCTCTCGCAGAACCTTCGACCAATCTCAATCTTGGCTCGCTGGGAGCCGATGTCTCGCAACTCGACCCGGACTATGCGGCCAACACGACCGACCGAACCGTGGTCGCGTGGATCTTCAACGCTCTGGTGCGCTTCCAGCCGGGATCGACCGATCCGTCGACGATCGAACCCGATCTTGCCGAGAGCTGGCAAAGTTCGCCGGACAAGCTGGTTTGGACCTTCCATCTGCGCCATGGCGTCAAGTGGCAGAAGGGCTACGGCGAGATGACGGCGGACGACGTCGTCTATTCGCTGAAGAAGGCGTCCGATAAGAATACGTCGGCCTATGCGCCCGACTATGCCGCGGTCAAGTCGATCGAGGCTGTAGACCCCTACACGGTCACGATAACGCTCGACCACCAGATCCCGAGCCTCCTCGGCCTTATCACCAATTACTCGGGTGGATTCATCATGCCGAAAAAGGCGGTCGAGGAAAAAGGCGCCAATTTCACGCGCGACCCGGTCGGGTCGGGTCCCTTCCAGGTCGACAAGATCAGCCCCGGCCAATCGATCACGTTCAAGGCCAATGAGGACTACTTCCGCGGAGCGCCGCAGATCAAGACGGTGACCCTGCGCTTCCTGCCGGAATCGGCTTCGCGCGATCTCGCCTTTCGTTCAGGCGAAATCGACGCGGCCGCCGGTGTCCAGAACAAGAACTGGCTGAACCGCATGAAGGCCGAGCCCAATATCAAGCTCGATGTCTTCGCTCCGGCCGAGGAAGCGCAATTGCACCTGAACGTGACGAAGGCGCCCCTCGACAAGCTGGAGGTGCGCCAGGCGCTATCGCTGGCCATCAACCAGGACCAGATGGTGCAGTTCCAGGGCGAGCATTTCACGCAGCCGGGACAATCGGCCGTGCCATCCAACAATCTGGGCTTCACCAAGGACAGCGGCGTTCTCGGCTATGACCCCGAAAAGGCCAAGGCGCTTCTCAAGCAGGCGGGCCTTCCTGATGGATTCACCATCCCGATGATCAACAGCCAGGACACCCAGCTCGCCAATCTCGGCCAGCTCGTCCAGGCGCAGCTGGCCGCGATTGGAGTCAAGGTCGACATCAAGCCGGTGGAGCACGCAACCTACCACCAATTGATCCGAAAGGACGCGAGCCCCATGGTCATCTACAGCGCCGCGAGGTTCCCGGTCGCCGACGTCTACCTGACGCAATTCTTCTACGGGCCATCCGCGATCGGCCAGCCGACGGCGGTGACGAATTTCAGCCACTGCGACGTCGCCGATGCCGAGATCAAGGCGGCAAAGACCGAGACCGACTCCGACAAGCAGGTCAAGCTCTGGCAGGAAGCGCAAAAGAAGCTGATGACCAATGTCTGCTCGATCCCGCTGGTGGAAACCCGGCTGATCTGGGTCCGTAAGGATAGCTTGGACTGGGGCTACGATCTCAAAGGCTCCATGTCGCTCGGGCCGCTGCTGACGGAAAAGACCCACTTCACCAACTAGGCTGGCCGGCGGTGGGGCAGGGCTCGCCGCCATCCACTTCGTTGCCGCGTCTCGCGCGCCTCGTTTTTCTCGATCTCCAGGAGGCCAACCAGATGGCCGACGCTTCCAGCCCGGCGCCAGTCGTTCTGCTATCAGGTGCAAATCGCGGCATAGGCGCCGCCATTGTCAACGAACTCTTGCCGCACGGCTACCGACTCAGCCTCGGCGCACGCGACACCGCCTCCCTGGCAGCCGCATTCGGGCCGGAGATGGAAAACATGCTCCACGCGCATTGCGACGCTTTGGAGCCTAAAAGCGCGAAAGCATGGGTCGCGGCCACAGTCGAGAAATTCGGGCGCATCGACGTCCTGATCAACAATGCAGGCAGCAACGAAAAGGTCAGCCTGCTCGAAGAAGACGAAGAGGCGCTCGACCGTCTGTGGGCGATCAACGTCAAGGCGCCGCTGCGCCTGACAAGGCTTTGCGTCCCGTATCTCGAAAGGACGGGACACGGACGCATCGTCAACATCGCTTCGATGTCCGGAAAGAGGGTGCGCAACCCTTTCGTCGGCTACAACATGACGAAGTTCGCGGTGATGGGACTTACCCATACGACACGTCACGTCACTTGGGACATGGGTATTCGCGCGACCGCGATCTGCCCGAGCTTCGTGCGCACCGACATGACGAGGGAAAGCACGAAAATCGCTCGCGACGACATGATTGCGCCGCAGACGTTGGCCCGGATCGTGCGCAACACGATCGAGCTTCCCAACAACGCGGCAACGGCCGAAGTACTCGTCAACTGCCGGCTTGAAGACATGCTGTGAGGTGCCGCGATTCCCATCCCCTCTCTTGATCGTGTCGAAGCGGCGGATGCCGTTCCCGCCTCGACGGACGTCGTCATCATCGGCGGCGGCATAGCCGGCGTGACCGCCGCCTTCTTCCTTGCCGAAAAAGGTATCCGGACCGTCGTCTGCGAAAAGGGACGCTTTGCCGGCGAACAGTCCTCGCGCAATTGGGGCTGGGTGCGCCAGATGGGACGTGACCGGGCAGAGCTTCCGCTTGCGATCGAAAGCCTCAGGCTATGGCGGCAGTTGGAGCCCCGCTGGGGCATTGATGCCGGCTTCCGGCAGACGGGCATTGTCTATGCCTTCCGTGCCGGCGAGGACGAGGAGGGGCTCGCGAACTGGGTCGAGTCCGCCGAGCAGCATCAGCTTCCGATCCGCAGGCTCGATCGAACGGCCATACAGCGTCTTTTGCCTGGCATCGCCCCTGACTTCCATGTCGCCTACCACACGGCCGACGACGGTCGCGCGGAGCCATCGAAAGCGGTCTCGGCGATTGCGAAGGCCGCGCGGGAGCGGGGCGCGGTGCTTGTCGCCGATTGCGCCGTCAGGAGCATCGAAAGGAAGGCTGGAAGGGTATCGGCGGTGATCACCGAGAAGGGCGAGACAGCCTGCTCCGCCGCGATCGTCGCCGGCGGGGTATGGTCCCGCCTCTTCCTCGGCAATCTCGGCGTCACCTTCCCGCAACTCAAGCTGCTCGGCACTGCGATGCGGATCGAGACCGCGGCCGAGCTACCGCAAATGCCGGTCGGTGGGAGCGACTTCGCGTTCCGCAAACGGATCGACGGCGGTTACACCGTGTCGCGCAGGAATGCCAGCCTTGTGCCGATCGTGCCGGACAGCTTCCGCTTGTTCACGCAATTTCTGCCGACGCTGAAGACGAGCTGGCGGGAATTGCGCCTGCGCGTGGGAAAGCAGTTCTTCACCGAACTTGCGATGCCGAGGCACTGGTCGGCTGATGCCATCACGCCGTTCGAGCGCTTCCGGATCCTCGACCCGGCGCCAAGGCCGGCGCTGAACCGGGCCGGGCTGGAAAATACCATCCGGGCGTTCCCCGCCTTCGGCGACGCCAGGATCACCCACCAGTGGGCGGGCTTCATCGATGCGATGCCGGACGGCATTCCCGTCATCGCGCCGGTTCCCTTGGTCCCGGGACTTTTCATCTCATCCGGCTATTCGGGACATGGCTTCGGCATCGGACCGGGAGCGGGGCGCCTGATGGCAGACATCGTCGCCGGCGACAATCCACTCGTCGACCCGGCTCCTTTCGGCCTTGAAAGATTTGGAATGCGCAACCGCGCCTAAGACATGCAGGCTGCGGGCGAAATCTGTCTTTGAACTGACCGACTGCAACGGATGGTCGGCAAGCGACCTCATCGCTCGGTCGCCGATCTTCATCTCATTCCACTCCGAGGCCAGCTGCGATGCCGGCGGCGGCATCACCTGGACGTTCTGAACTTGCCCGTGTGTCGCTGGCTTCAGGAAACAAGATCAGCACCTGCGGCCCTCGATGCGCACGGTCTCACAGGTCACGCCGCCAGGAAGCGTTCGGCGAGCCCAGCCCAAAGTGCGGTTCCCACCGTCAGGTTGCCGTCATTGAAATCGTATTTCGAGCTGTGGAAAATGGCCGAATCCTCGGCGTTGCCAAGGCGCAGGAAACAGCCGGGCTTGTGCTCGAGGAAGTAGGAGAAGTCTTCGCTGCCGGGATCAGCGGGCAGACGGATACGCTCTCCTCGCCGACCAGCTCGGTCACCACCTCGGTCGCGAATGCGGTTTCGCCTTCGGAATTCGTCACGACCGGATAGCCGCGCTCATGGTCGATATCGATGCTTGCGCCATGCGCCTCGGCGATGGACGCCGCGATGCCGCGGATGCGCTGCTCAAGGGTGTCACGGACCCCGGCCGAGAAAGAACGGACGCTGAGCGCGATCTCAGAAATTTCGGGAATGTTGGGCGGATCACAAGTGATCATGGCGAGTGGCTCGCTTGGCGGGTTTCGGTGAGCCAGGTGCTGTGGGAGCTTGGCCGGCAGGCAGGAGGCAACCGGCGATGGCCCGGCGTGGAGCGGTACTGCGTGGATCCGACCAGACCCCATTCCGACTGCTAATCCGTCTCGACGCTTTCGGCCGCGTCGGACAAGCTTCGCCCGGCTTATGGAAGTTCGATCTCGCCGTCCACCACGTGGTTGAGGCCGGTGCCTTCCGCCGTCAGCGTCATGCGGACGTTCAACTTCTTCTCGCCGCTGATTTGCCTTTCACGCACCGTCTCCTCGATCTTGCGCTGGGAGGTGACGCCGACTTCCTTCAGGAACTTGCGGATCGACATGTTGAAGGCGTCTTCGCTCATGGCGGAACTCCTCTGTGTCCGGACGAGATTGTAAGGGAAGGCAAGGGATCAAGGAAGCAGGATGGTGACGCTCGGTCCCACAGAAAAAGATCCCGAGCTGGGACGGGGCGTCGGGTCCTTGAACTTGATCGGCCTTTGGAAGGAGGAAGAGTGGGCGCTTGCTGCCAGCCAGTGAAAGGACAGCTTGCCAAGACCCAGAATGCTGAAACCGTCGCGAGATGGGCCGAAGCCCTCGACGCGCTCGATTCCGTGCTGCCGTTCGACCGCCGCGGTTTTCTGGCCGAACTTTTGACGGACGACGACGTCTCCGTCCGGCTAGCGCCCAATCCTTGTGGAAAGCCCGGAACAAACGAGCCTCGCCGATGACCACCACCGTCACCGCCACCGCCGACTCGAAAATTTTTGGCGCTTATCAGGATGCCGCGGTCCGCGACCAGGTCATCATTACCAAGAACGGCCGCCTGCGCACCGTGCTGCTGGCCTACGAGGAATTTGTCCGGCTGTCGAAGCGCGATCGGCGGGTCGAGCTGACAGCGGAGCTTAGCGCGGACCAGATCGCTGCGGTCGAAGCCTCCGAAATGGCGCCGGATCTTGACCATCTTAACGACGAGCTCCCCCGGGTCAAAACCCTCTGGGTCAAAACCATCGGGGGCAATAGGCCGGACGGCAAAAAATGCTGCCGGCTGAAATGAAGGTCGGCCATGTCTTCCGTTATTCCTATCTCTGTCATTGGCAACACCGCGAGGGCCGCGAAGAAGGCGACAAGGACCGGCTTTTCTTGGTGCTGGCACTGGTCGCCTTGCATGAGGACGGCTCGCCAGTCGACAATGGGTCGGGCCACCGATTTGAGGAGGTCCGAATGCGGACCCTCGCGGCTGGTTTTTTTGCTTGGTGCGCTAGGCTGACAGCCAGCCCACAGACTGTCCTCCAGCACTAGGCAGGCAAGAGGGCCAGCCGGGTAGACTGGGCATCATCTTTTTTGGCCTTTTGCCAAGCATCTGCGCACCATAGCGGCCGCTTGTTTTGTCCTCCGGTCCCGGCGAAGACCTGTTAGCCGGACGTCCGCTATGAAATGGCGGCTCCCTTAATGAGAACGCCTAGCGTCACATATTTCCAGAACAGACTACTTGGCCTCCTCGTTACCCGGCCCGTGGAAGAATGATTGGATCTCCTCCATGTCGACACTGTCATCACCGTTCTCGTCGACGGCGTTGAATATGCGTCCTATGAAATCCTGAACCTCGGTCCGCGAAAGCGCGCCGTCGCCGTCGGCGTCAATTATGGCGAATATCATTCGCATGCCTGCGCCGTGCATCATCCCGGCTTCCATACTGCGCTCCCCCATCATCCGCCGCCCTTCAGGCGGCCCCATTCTGTATTTGCGATGCCAGCGGTCGCCGCCGCGCTGTTCTGGTCGGGGACCACGATCTTCGTGCAATCTTTCTTGCATCATCTCACTCATCATCTGGCGCATCATTTCACGCATCGACTCTTGGCTTTGTCCGTTTGGCGCAGGCGGCTGATGCTGCTCTTGCATCGGTGCGGCGGGCGCAGGAGTAGCGTTGGTTTGTGCGAGCGTGGGCGAAGCAAACATAGCCAGCACCGTAGCAACGGCTGTGGTTTTGCTCATCGTGTTCTCCTTTGAAGTGAATGGGTAGCCCGACTGTTTCGGCATCTGATCAAACCCGCTGCTCACCTCTTGGGTTCCTAACGGGTTGTGAAATGTCCCTACCGGTGGTCTCGTTCGCTCGAGCATCTTGGCGAGACGCAAATCAACCGGCTCTATGGTCGTTCAGGACCTCGACGACGAGATACCCAATCCCACGATCCGTCTGGGGATCGAACATCAGCTTGACCTCGGTGGGTCATTGCAACAGCAGCTCGTCCGGCGCACCCGGGCCACCGACAAGCTCCTTACGATTGACAGCGCCAGCGCAGTAGCCGAATTGACTCGAATTCGTGACCGCCGAGAATGACCGGGATCGCGAATCCCGCGACCGGGAGCCCGATCTTTCGTCTCCGGAACGCTTAGCGGGCAAGGCGGAAGCCGTGGCGCGGCTCAGCGACCTGGCGCTATCTCAGTGACGTCGCTACCTGCCCGAATCCGTTCTCCACCCCGTGATCGCCGCCGGCATACTGCGGGAAGGCCCGCATGGCAGCATGTGGGCATGTCGATGCCGACGGTGCCATCATCGGACGGGAGGAGCATGTGGACCGGACTGGTGCGGCCTTGCAACGGGCGGCGGCAAGGTCCTGTTCCGGATCGGCCGCCCCGAAACACTTCGCCTCTTCGTGAGCGCCCAATGGCCTTGCCTTCGCCCGGCGTCGCCGCGATGGTCCGTGTGTCACTGGGGCGAGACGGACAAAAAGCGCGAAACGGTTGCGCGTCATCTTGCCGCCAAGGGCTACCGGCCGACGTGACTACTTGGCTTTTTGAATGGATCTGGAACTGGGCCTGGCTCGCGCGACCGCAACGACCGGACGACTATGAGATGGCTGAAACGCCAATTCATCGATGCATCATTGGCCCAGCTCCTCTATGACCAAGCCTCGCTGGTGAAATGGTTTGGTCGTGAAGTGCCGGGCATTGCGCTCGGCCACACGCTGCCGTTTTTCGCTGAGATCGCTGACACCGTTCTCGCACGTCTCGTCGCGGCCGGCGTGACGATCATTCCACTTGAAAAGGCGGTCGCCGACCCCGCATATGACGAGGTCGGCTCGACCGCGTCCTCGAAGTTCCTGGTTTTGCAGCAGAAGCTTGCTGATGCGGCTGGGACGCGAATACCCGTGCTCTCACCTGACATCAAAGGCCTTCACCGCCGCATTGTGGAGATGGCGGGAGACAGACGAGACTGACATAGCCGCTCTCACTCATGAAGCTGTTATCGTCCGGTACCAAGCGTCGGGCGTTCACCATTAGGTTGCAGCAGATCATGTGGCGCGCGCCTTGCTGCTCGGCGGGCCGGTTGGCAGTCGCCCTTGAACGCTTCCGGTCTTCGTAAATCCAAACCAGCAAGACGACGGCGGCGCCGGCTATGAAGCCCACAGCGAAGTTCACACCCAGCAAGTTGAAGAGCCGGTCGGCCCCTTGATGGAGCAGCCAGGACGGCAATTGTGATCACTGCCGCGATTAGCTGAAGGATCGACCTGCGCGACTTAGGTGCGGAACGCAATGCGAAACCAGCCAAGGAAAAGGGAGCGCCTTCCTGAAAAAGCGGCCGACGCATACTGTGTTGGGGGGATTGGGTACATGAAAACGTCGGCCGCCGACTTAGGCGGGGAGCGCGTCATCAATGACGCGCGGTGATGTTCAGGCGCGATTGGAACGCCTGCAATCATGATGCTCGCTCATGGTGAACAAGCGGTTACTTTCCACAGCCGTTCGCTGCGGCTTCAGGCATCCAGTTCAAGCGGTTTGTGGCCCGGTTGTTCGTGCCAGATAACTTAGCGCAGATCACGGCGATCGACGACCTGCCCGCACCTCCGGCACTCGTAGAAATGGTCCTGCTGACGCGCCGACATCCCCCCGTGTCGCGTGCCGATAATCGGCGAGCCTAATTCCGAGAGCTTTGTCACCCGTGCAGCTTCCTAGCCTCGCGCTCCAGCGTCTTGCGGTCATTGCCATGCTCAGTGATCAGTTCGAGGACCTGTTCGGGCGTGATGCGGTGTTGCTTGGCGAAATAGCGAACCTCATAGTCTTCGTCCGCTGACACGCGGTCGCGGTCTCGAAAATCGCGCTTCGTCTTGTCGTCTGCCATGAGTTTTCTCCGAGAGACAATCCGCTCCGGGAAGGGGAGAGAAGCCGGAGCGGAAGAATGGGGTCGAGGTAGGATACCCTCGCTAAGAGGGATGCTGGGAAAACATCCAGTCGCCTCAAAGGTTCCGGCTAAATAAGCAATCTCTAACGGAACACTTATGGCTGTACGATATTGAATCAAATTCGAGTTGTGTGGGGTTTCGATGCGTAAGCCCTCCGTCGAGGTCCAGCTATCATTCATCCGTCCAATGGAGCCCGAGCTGGTCGATCAGCCGCCCACGGGCGATGGCTGGTCACATGAGGTGAAGTTCGACGGCTACCGCACTCAGCTCATCAAGGATGCTGACGGCATCCGCCTCTACACCAAGACCGGGATTGACTGGACAGCCAAGTATCGGCCGCTCACCAAGGAAGCCGCTGGAAGCCGAGAACTTCATCATCGAGGCCGAGACGATCATCACCAATGAGAACGGCCTGTCGGATTTTCACGCGCTGCGCTCGGCCATCACCAGACGACCGCAAGACCTCTATCTAGTCGCGTTCGATCTTCTCCACCTCAACGGCCACGATCTTCGCGATATGGCGCTGCAGGATCGGCGCGAGATCCTGCAGGTGCTCATTCCGGCCGGCGGCCACATCCAATTCAGCGAGGCCCTGCCGGGCGCTGGCGACGCCGTCCCACCTGGCTTGCGAAGTGGGCCTGGAAGGCATCGTCTCGAAACGGCTGGACAACGTCTACCGCAGCGGTTCGACGATGAACTGGCGCAAGATCAAGTGCTACGTCGAAAAGGAAATGGACATCATCGGCGTGAAGCGCGAGACGGGGAAGCCGGCGATGGTGCTGATGGCCGACAACGGCCGCTATATGGGCGGCGCGTTCGTCACGTTCAAAGCGGACAAACGGCAGGCCCTCAGAGACTAACATAATCGCTATTCGCCAATAGGTTACAAGGCAGTTCGCCGAAATCGATTCAAGAAGCCGATCCGGCCACTCGCCCATTCCTTTGGCTTCTGTGCACGGCTGCTTTGCGCCCCATGTCGGTTATCCGGGCCTAATACTGCGTTTCCCTAAAGCAGACATTGCGAACACTAGACTAACCGCTTGTCGAGTTTGTGCGGGAGAAGTGGAGAGTAATAGGGCAGAGCACTGTTAATGCTGGCAACGGTTGGACCGTTTGGTACGAGCGGACCAATAGATTACGAATGCGGCTTGCCCATCCATGTCAGCGGCTATCGTGGATCGGCGAAATCGTTTGTCCGCAAGCCAAGTATGTCCCACAAACAAGGAATATCATCAGTGTGGAGTCTAGAATATCGTGGCCGACAAGGATGCCGGCTAGCCCACCAACCAGGTATATTATGACGGCCACGACGATCATCGTTGCCCCGAACCTCTCCAACGGATCGGCGCTGAGACGAAGGACTCTGGTCGCGTTACAGATCGCTACGACGAAGATCGCCGCCAATGCAAGCGCGCCTACAAGTCCAGCCTGCACCAACGCTGTCAAAAATCCGTTGTGAAAGTGATTGAAACCTTTGCTCAATCCAAAGCGATCCTTGAACCCCTGGGTTGAAAGCGCTCGACTGGCCGACATGCCGTGGCCGAAAAATGGTGCTTCGCGAAATGCATCGAGCCCAACGTCCCAGAGCCCAGCCCGCAACCCGAGCGGAGTGGAGTAATCGCCTTTGGTGACGAGGGCATCCCAGTCATTGAGCAGGGAATGAGTGCGATCCACAATAATTGGAAACGTCATTGCTGCAATTAATAGGCTGGAAGCGCCGACTATTGCCAGCAACCGCCTCATATCCGTCAACCGTTGGCGGTTGACCACAACGACGGCGACAGCGGCGATCGGCAAGGCCAACCAGACCATACGCGAGCCCGAATAGACGGTCGCTACGACGCCCGCGAGCGCGGCGGCGGTCAGCGGT
This sequence comes from Mesorhizobium sp. M1E.F.Ca.ET.045.02.1.1, assembly GCF_003952485.1. Lineage (NCBI taxonomy): Bacteria > Pseudomonadati > Pseudomonadota > Alphaproteobacteria > Hyphomicrobiales > Phyllobacteriaceae > Mesorhizobium > Mesorhizobium sp. M1E.F.Ca.ET.045.02.1.1. The sequence continues at coordinate 6,741,481 of NZ_CP034447.1, read as the reverse complement.
TTCCAGGCTTTGTCTACTCCCGACAGAGCGCCCGCGATGCACATCGTCACTGCCAGGCAGGTGACCGTCGCAAATACGATCGGATTTCCGGCGCCTCCTTCGGCTCTCGGCATTCCGATCCAGTGATATTGAACGATGGCCAACACCAGCGCCCCGACGCATGCTACGCCACTGGCCAGCACCACAATACGTGCAAGGGGCGCCTTATCGGTTATGCTCCACGTCGAGTATGAAATCGGGAAAAGCAGCAGGGTGATCAGAGGTAGGAAACGCGTGACATCGGCCCGCAGCGTGCCGTTGACGATCGACGCTAGGACCATCGCCGCGCAATACGCATAGATCGCGATAGTCATGGCAAGCATTGGCCGGTCGATGTTCAAGCGCCGCCGCCCGGCGGCCAGCAGCACCACCGACCAGAGCGCGCCACCGTGAAATACGAAGCTGACCACGGATCCGAGCACAGGTGGCGATAAGAAGCAGGTGATCGAGAAGTATCGGTTGACCTGTTCGGCCGTCATGCGGCGCCGGAGCGATGTCAACGGGTTCAATGCCTTTGCTTCACAATCTTCTTGGTTGCGTGCGGATCGCTTGAACGATCCTCAGTTACCGTTGCCGGCCCATCGTTCCGACTCGATATAGCTGCTCGCTTTGGTATCTGATAGTGCCTAACCCGTTCTCACCTTGCTGCATGACACTTCCCCAACGGAACATTCCGCCTTGTCCTGTTCAAGCCGCAACCGCCGCCGAAGCTCGCTGGATCGATTCCCGCCACGATTGGAACATCAGCACGTCCCAAAGCAGGTACTGATTATTGCGATGACCGGAGAGGTGTTCGGACCAGGCGCGGCGAATCGCGTCGGGCCGAAAGAACCCGTCCTCCCGCAGTCGGCGCTCGTCGAGCAGCGCCTCCGCCCACTCGCGGAGCGCGCCACGCAACCAGGCGTCGATGGGCACTCCGAAGCCCATCTTGGGGCGTTCGACTAGCGCTTTAGGAACATGTCTGTAGAGCAGTTGCCTAAGCGGCCACTTTGTCTGGCCTTCGGCTCGTAGAACGGAAAGCGGCAGCGAGAGCGCAAAGCTTACGAGGTGATGATCGAGCAGCGGCACGCGGGTCTCGAGGCTGACCGCCATGGCCGCGCGATCGACCTTCGCCAGGATGTCGTCCGGCAGATAGCTCATCATATCGATGTACATCATCCGCTCAACGTTTCCCGGCAGCCCCGGAAGCTCTTCCAGTCCCGTCAGCATGGTCGGTGGCTCGACCGCGTCCGGGATGATCTCGGTCGGCTCCCAATGTGAACAGAGCCGACGGTAGACATCATTCATGGTTCGCAGCGAAAGGACCGAGGCCGCCTTGTGGATCTTATCGCCGACACGTTGGCGGCGCAGGCGTTGCGGCAGGAGCGGCATGATCCCGCCCGCGACGTTGTTGTAGAGGTCGGGCGAAGGCAGTCTCGCCAAGCTGGCCGAGGCGCGGCGCAGCCCGATCGGAATGCGGGAAACCCTGTTCCAGAAGGCATCGGCAAGCGCGTAGCGCGTGTAGCCGGAGAACAACTCGTCCCCGCCGTCGCCCGACAATGCCACGGTGACGCTGCCACGCGCCATTTTGGAGACGAGGAAAGTCGGGATTTGCGAGGAGTCGGAGAACGGCTCGCAATAGATGCTGGGCAGTTGCGGCACCACATCGAGCGCGTCCTGCTCGCTGAGATAAAGTTCGGCGTGATCGGTGCCGAGGTGCCGCGCCACTTGCCGGGCATGGTCCGCCTCGTTGTAGCCCGCTTCCTTGAAGCCGATCGTGAACGTCCGAACCGGTCGCGGGCTGATCGACTGCATGACCGCAACGATCGCGGAAGAATCGATGCCGCCCGAGAGGAAGGCGCCGAGCGGCACGTCGGCGATCATCTGCCCCTCGAGCGCGCGCCGAAGATGGCGCTCGACCCCATCGACCGCTTCTTCGGGACTCCCTTGGAAAGGCTCGTGATGACCTTGCTCGGTGATTTGCCTCGCGCTCCAATAGCACTCAATACGCGGCTCGCGCATAGGATCGGAAAGGACGAGAAAGTGACCAGGTCGCAGCTTCCGGATGCCCTGATAGATGCTGTAGGGGGCGGGGATGTAGTTGTGGCGCATCAACAATGCCAGCGCATTCCGGTCGATCTCCGGGCGCCAATCCGGCAGCGGACGAAAGGCCTTCGGTTCTGAGGCAAAGGCGAAGGTCTTGCCGATCCGGCCGTAGTACAATGGCTTCTCTCCCAGGCGGTCGCGCCCGAGAATGAGGGTTCTCTCTCGCCGGTCCCACAAGCCGAAGGCAAACATGCCTACCGCCAGTTCGAGCGCCTTTTTTATTCCATGCGCCTCGATCGCGGCCAGAAGGACTTCGGTGTCGGAATGCCCGCGCCAGTCATGAGCGCCGAACTCCCGATCTAGATGCGTCCGTATCTCGCCGTGATTGTAGAATTCCCCGTTGAAGACGATGACGTAACGGCCGCTGTGCGAGATCATCGGCTGCGCGCCGGCCGATGAAAGATCGATGATTGCCAACCGGCGTTGACTAAGAGCGACACCGGCCTCGGTATCAGTCCAGACGCCGTCGCCGTCCGGTCCGCGATGCCGGATCATATCCGCCATGCGACGCACGGTGAAGCCGCTGCTGCTCGTCGCGGCCGTTCCACCCACGATGCCGACAATCCCGCACATCCGCCGTTACTGCTCCATAATGCAATGGCCCCACTCGTGCCCTCTATGGCGCGAAATCATCTGGAGGAGATTCCGGCTGCCATTAATCCGTTCGCTCGAAACACCATTCGCCACAGCCGGTGCCGAAAAGGCCAATTCCCGGCGTTACATTGAACCGCTGCTTCGTGCGAAACCCAAGTCTTTCAACGGCTGTCTCCAGCATTTTGGCCGAGGTGGATTGATAGGGATAGCCACCGAGCCAGTCGTCGACGTCCGCTAGGAACTCCATGCCTCGACGCGTGCGGTAGTTCTTTACGAAAGAGATCGGGTCCCTGTGGCGCAGCGTCCTGGCCAACATGTATGCCGAAACAAACAGCGCCTTCACCGGAGGCCGCAGCCACCGATGAGAGGAATACAGCCTCTTTTCGATCGTCCATAGTCCGCAGAGCGGCGTCTTCAGGTAGATCGCGATGCCGAATCGTCCGCCCTTTCCAACAAGACGGGACGCGTTTGCGATCGCTGTCCACATGTCTCCGGTATGGTGCAGCACACCCCACGAATAGACGATGTCGCATGTCCCGGTCGGAAGCGATGTCCTGTCGAGGATATCGGCCCGCTCGACGCTCCATTCGGTTTTCGGTGCGAACCGGGAAAGCACGGCCCTCGTCGTTTCGACGCAGTCCGCGTCATAGTCGAGCGCCTTGACCATCGCTGCACCCAGGCGAAGAGCGGCTGCCGAATGCAGGCCCGATCCGCAGCCGATATCGAGAAAAGTCTTGCCCTCCAGATCGCCCACCAGGCGGCGAAGATCCTCGCAAGCCCGATCGACATGTTCGTCCTCGAAGCGTGTGGCGAGTTCGGACCAGTTGCGGCCGAAATCGTAGCGCGCGTTCATACGTTCTCCGTCCGACCTCTGCGAAAGACCAAAGCTTTGGATCATACCCGATAGAATTCCCGATACCATTGCACGAAGCGCGGAACCCCGACTTCGATCGGGATCTTGGGCCTGAAGCCGACCGCCTCCTCAAGCGAGCTGACATTGGCGAACGTTGCCGGAACGTCGCCCGCCTGGATCGGCATCAAGTTGCGGCTTGCCCTGCGTCCGAGCGCATCCTCCAACACTTCGATCAACCGGGTCAATTGAACGGGAGAATTGCCGCCGATGTTGTGGATCCTGAACGGCGCGTTGCTGGTCGCAGGGTCCGGCGCGGCGCTTTTCCACTCAGGATTAGGTGTCGCGGGATGCCGCATGACGCGGACGATGCCTTCGACGATGTCGTCGATATAAGTGAAATCGCGCTGCATGTTGCCGTGGTTGAAGAGGTCGATCGGCTCGCCGGCCAGGATGGCTCTAGCGAAGATGAACAGGGCCATGTCGGGCCGTCCCCACGGACCATAGACGGTGAAGAAGCGCAATCCCGTCGTCGGCAGCGCGAACAGATGGCTGTACGTATGTGCCATCAGCTCGTTGGCCTTTTTGCTTGCGGCATAGAGGCTGAGTGGATGGTCGGCCGAATCATGCACCGAAAACGGCATGCGCGTGCTGCCGCCATAGATCGAACTCGAGGACGCGTAGACCAGATGGCTGACCGATGCATGCCGGCATCCTTCCAGGATGTTGAGGAAGCCGTTGAGATTGCTCTCGGCATACGCATGCGGATTGGTCAGCGAATAGCGCACGCCAGCTTGAGCGGCTAGATTGACGACGATCTCGGGTGCGGCTGATTGAAACAGCGCTGAAATGCGGCCGCGCTCGGTGAGGTCGACATGCTCGAACCGAAAGTTCGAAGATCCTTTCAACCGCTCGAGCCGTGCCTGCTTCAAGGTGACGTCATAGTACTCGTTCATGGAGTCGAGGCCGATGACGTGCCGGCCCTCGGCAAGCAGCCTCTGGCACAGATGAAACCCTATGAAACCGGCGGCGCCGGTAATCAGAACAGGTATGCTTGACGTCAACGACATATCCTAGCGTTGGTTAAGGCCGAGCCTTACAGGCTCCAATATCTTATCTTGTCGGGAACTTCATTGGGCTTGAGGGCCGACTTGATGTCGAACAGCGTTCCGCCCGGCCTAATCATCTGAAAAAGACGCGCTCTCTCGCCGACGAGATAATGCTTGTGAGGCACCGCCAGAACAAGCGCCTGCAGATCGTTTATTTCCTCAAGCGGCAGGATCGTTTCGCCATGCTCGCGTCGGGCGGCTTCGGCATCGGCGAGAGGATCGTGGATTTTGGGGACAATTCCGAACTGCCTCAGTTCCTTGACCATGTCGAAAACGCGGCTGTTGCGCAAATCTGGCACATCCTCCTTGAAGGTCAGCCCAAGAATGCCGACGCAGGCCCCTTTGACGGGAATGTCCGTGCGGATCAGCTGTTTGATAACCTGCTGGGCGACGAAGGCTCCCATGCCGTCATTGATGCGGCGTCCAGCGAGGATGATATGCGGGTGGTAGCCTTCGGCCTCAGCCTTGGCGGTCAGATAGTACGGATCGACGCTGATGCAGTGGCCGCCCACGAAGCCCGGCTTGAAGGGAAGAAAGTTCCATTTCGTCGACGCGGCATCGAGGACGTCCTGCGTTCGTATATCAAGCCGCTCGAAGATCATGGCCAGTTCATTCATCAGCGCGATGTTCAGGTCACGCTGGGTGTTCTCGATGACCTTTGCTGCCTCGGCTACCCTAATCGACTGCGCGCGGTAGACGCCGGCGTCGATGATACGGCCGTAGATGCTGGCCACGCGCTCCAGCGTCTCTGCATTCTCTCCGGAGACAACCTTTACGATTCGCTGCAGCGAATGCTCACGATCGCCCGGGTTGGCTCGTTCAGGCGAATAGCCAAGCGCGAAGTCGTGAGGGTGCCGCAGACCAGAAATCCGCTCGATGATCGGACCGCAGAAGTCTTCGGTCACACCTGGATAGACGGTCGATTCGAACACGACGGCCGCGCCCTTGCTTACCGCTTCCCCGACGAGCTCGGACGCGAGCTTAAGAGCAGTAAGATCCGGCGCGCGATTGATGTCGATAGGGGTCGGCACGGCAACGACAAAGAAAGTCGCTTCTCTCAGCATCTCCCTGTCTGTCGTAAGCACGATTGGGGATTCCTGGAGCGCCGTCGCGTCGACCTCGCCGGTGCGATCGATGCCGTTGCGTAGCTCATTGATGCGATCTTTGCTGATATCAAATGCAATCGTTCCCGGGAAAACTTTCCCGAACGCGACAGCCACCGGAAGGCCGACATACCCCAGGCCGATTACAGCAATGCGTTCGGACATCCGCGGAATTCCTCAGGTCACTTACGAGTTGAGGCGCTTGTATGGCAGGCGATGGGCCAATTCAACGATGCGCAGTTGCGAAGACAAAAGTGTCCACTCAAAAAATCGTCTACGACCAATGTTTGTACCGCCATCCGCCCGTTCTTATCGATGTTGTGGAAAACATGCGGCAGGGTTGGGTTTCGGGTCACCAAAAATCTACAAGGGAATGCCCCTCAGCACTCAGTTCAAGAAATTGAATGCATGATTCGTATCGTAGTTATCGTCAGCGAACCAACGTCCCTTGCAACAACTCGAGGACATCTTCTGCTCGCGCTGCAAGCTGCCGGATATGAAGTCCATGCCGCAGCGCCGGTCGACGCAACGACGGTTCGTTGGCTGACTGAAAACGGGATCCGGTTTCATCCATTGCCGATGGAACGGGCCGCAATTGCGCCGTTCGGCGACACACTTTTGGCCTTTCGGCTTTACATGAAGATACGAGAACTCAAGCCCCAGGTCGTCCTGACCTGCGCGATCAAGCCGATTGTCTATGGAATACCCGCGGCGCTGATTGCAGGGGTATCGCGCCGACACGCACTCATCACGGGCCTCGGCTATGCGTTCACTGATCGGCACAAATCGCTACGCTGGAGGATGGTCAATGCTGTAGCCCGACTTCTTTACGCCGCCAGCCTGCGTGCAGCCACCACGGCCACCTTCCAGAACGAAGATGACCATGATGATTTCCGTCGCCTTGGATTGCTCGGGCTGACGCCAGCCAATGTCGTCAATGGTTCAGGGGTCGACCTGGATCGTTTCAAGGTAGCGCCTCTGCCAGAGAAACCGCGATTTCTCATGATAGCGCGTCTGCTTCGTGACAAAGGTCTCGCGGAATATCTGGGCGCGGCGAGACTGGTGAAGGCGGTTCGGTCAGAGGCTCGTTTCGACCTGGTCGGCGACGAAGATCCCAATCCCGCGGGATTTCCGGTTTCGGAGCTCGAAGCAGCCGTCAAGGACGGCACCATTCACTACCATGGGCCTGTCGAAGACGTCCGCCGGGTGATCGCCGATGCGCGCATTTACGTACTCCCGTCCTATCGCGAGGGCACGTCGCGCTCGGTTTTGGAAGCGATGGCGATGGGACGCCCGATCATAACGACGGATGCGCCGGGTTGCCGTGCGCCAATCGTCCCCGGGGTGAATGGCCTGCTTGTGCCGGTCGGCGCCACAACCCCCTTGGCCGAGGCCATGATCCAGCTGATCGACAACCCGGATGAGGCCGAATGCATGGCCAAAAACAGTCGGTCGATCGCCGAACAGCGCTATGATATCAAGAAAGTTACGGCTCACATGATGGAGATCATTGGCGTCGAAAGACCATTGTAATTCCGACGTTGGCCCGACCAGGATTTGCGTTGGCACGATTGACGGGACTGTCCACCAAGCTCATTTAGGCGATCTTTCCGCCGGCTCTGGTCCAGATATGCGGCCGACCGTTTTCAAGTGTGACGATCTCGTCGCAATTTTCGACAGTCGTGAGGCGGTGGGCGATGATCAGCACCGTCAGCTCAGCGGGCAGATCTTGGATCGCGTCCATGACTGCGGCCTCGGTCTCCGTGTCGAGCGCGCTGGTTGCCTCGTCGAAGACGAGCAAAGTCGCCTGTTTGTAGAATGCCCGTGCGATGCCTATTCTCTGGCGCTGCCCTCCGGATAACCGCACGCCACGTTCGCCGACACGCGTCTCGTAGCTCTGAGGCAAATTTTCGATGAAGTCGGCCAGGGCGGCGCGCTGTGCTGCGTTGCGAACGCGTTCGAAATCGATGCTGGCGGGGTCGATGCCGAACGCAATGTTCTCGGTGATTGAAGCATCGGCAAGGAATATGGCTTGTGGCACATGGGCAATCTGGCTTTGCCATGCACGCCTCGTGTTTCCATCTAGGCGCTGCCCATCGATTTCGATGACTCCGCTTGTCGGCTCGAGGAGACCCATAATTAGATCGACTGTGGTGCTCTTCCCGCTGCCAGTCTTGCCTACAAAGCCGACCTTGGCACCCTTCACGATCGTGAGGCTGAAGCGTTCGATCACCGGTGGCTGATCTGGCGCGTAGCGGAACGACAGATCTTTCAGCACGATTGTCCGACCGAATGGCAGCCGTTTCGGGGCAGGTCCTTGCGATTTAGCTGGGAATGGTGCCTCGATCGTCTTCAGCACCGCTTCGACCCCAGCGATATTGCCGAGGACGAGCGCCCAGTTGGCATAGATCAATTGCATCAGGGGTACTAGACGCTGCGCGCCTAGAGCGAACGTTCCGAGCATTGGCAAAACCTGCCCGGCATCGTTTGTCCGAGTTATCAGCCAGTAGGCGAGTGCGGCGATGATCACCATTCCAGTGGCTTCGATCGCGAAGCGAGGAGTAGCGGCGGCGAGGGCGTTCGCCGAGTACGCGCGCTGCAAATGCCTGTCGAGCTCTTCGAATCGGGAGAGGAAGTAGGGCTGCGTGTCATTTATGATGACGTCGCGAATGCCTCCCAAGCCCTCCTGCACTGCACGAATGTCTTCCGCCTGCATTCGCTCGATCGTCCGGGCATTAGTCTTGAGATGCTTGCGAATGAAAAATGACATGCCGAGGTAGGCCGCACCCAATCCGGCAAAGATCACGAATGTGATGAATGAACTCAGCGCGAACATCGCAGCGACGACAAAGACGCTGATAATCGCTCCGCCAACCGCTTGGAGAAGCGGAAGGAGCACGTTCATGTTGATGATGTGGACTTGCCTGAGTGTCGCGAGCACTGAGCTGGAGCTATTCGAAAGGTGATAGCTATAAGGCTGATAGAGGGCGCGCTTATAAACTTTCACGGCCAGTTCGTGTCCAAGCGAAAACACGAAAGCGTGGGTCGCTCGAGAGAGAAGAATCCGCATCGCGCCAGCGACTATCACTATTGCCGAAAAGAGCGACAGTAAGGGCAGGAGGCTGTCGTTAGAACCGAAGCCCTGCAACTGGCGCGCGATCCATGACTGACCGCCAATTGCATTGGGATCAGCAATTCTAGCGAGAAACGGCAAGAGGGCGCCGAGGGTCGCAGCCTCAGCGATCGCGCCGAAGAACATTAGGACGAGGAGGCCGAGAAACTGCCGCCGTTGGTGCCTCGATAGTTGTGACCACAAGCGTCGAAGCGCGTCGGTCGTGCTGTCTAGAGTTTGGTTTCGGGTCAAAGCCAACGTATCGTCCAAATTGATGACGCTCAATGCGCATGCACGGGACCAGGAAACAAGTCGTAATTGGCGCCAGTCGACTATTTCTCGCGTTGGATCGCACCAACCGCCATCCGCAGGCTGGACCATTCCGACCAACTTGCGAACGTGCCATAATGATATGCTTTATTCTCAGCAGAGAGGAAAAGGCGATTCTAAGCAGGAGCCGTCATTTGGCCGCCGATCGGTTCTGGCAGTCGCTGGGTCTCTGTCTGATGGCAGCGGGGGCAGCATTTCTGCTTTTTGTCGCCGCTTACCCCCTGGGCTTGATCCGCGCCTATCCGGCGCCGCCCTCCGCAGCCATCGAAGGACCGCTCGGGTTCGAAAGGGAAATTGAGGACTTGAATGGCCTTTACCGAGAGCCCGACGAACCTAAGCAGGTTTATCTTGAGCGCCTCACAAAGTCTGTCGCAGGTGGAATGGTGCACTACTGGACAGAAGGGGACCGCTGGACGGCAAGCGACACGCGCTACACCAGGATCAGTGTTTTCGACAACTATGTTATCTGGCTGCTCGGTTTGCTCCCCGCATACCATGAGAGCTTCCAGAACTACGAGTTTTTGACACCGGGGAAGGCTTTGGGCCGCGGATACGGCTTCTGTTCCCAAGTCTCGAAGATTGTCTACTCGATCCTCATCGAACAAGGAATTCAAGCGACTATATATGGTGCGGAGCAGCACACCATCGTGGAGGTCGATGGCAATGTTCTCGATCCCGATTACGGCGTCATTGTCCCGTACCCTCTTGCTCTCGTAGAAAAGGATCCGTCGATAATCGATTCCTATTATTCGGACTACGAGTCTATGCTGCCCCTGTTGCATGAGGCTTATGGTCAACCTTGGCACGCGCTTGGAACCCCGGAAGGTTTCCAGAATATTCGGGCTTATGAGACGGTACTCGAGCGCCTGAAGTGGCTTCCGCCCGTCACGTTACTGGCCATAGGCGTGCTATTTGCCGGCGGCGGGCTGCGTGGGCGCCGACCGTTCGATTCCGTTCCGAAAATATTTACTTTCGGTCGTTCGTCCGATCGTGGCGCTTAGGGAGTGCTTGCCCGAGGGCGATGCGTATGGCAAGCGACGGCAAAGGAAGTCGGCGGCAATAGAATTTCGATGAACTATGCTCCAACGAAGGCATCAGCTATCGTTCCCTCAACGGCGATCACCAAAAAACGCCGCCAAGGTGTCCTCTTTGTCATCGGACAGCTCAACCTTGGCGGAACGGAGAGCCAACTCGTACTGCTCGCCAGAGAACTGGCAAGGCGTGGCTGGAGGGTCGAAGTTTTCTCTCTTACACGGGCCGGTGATGTGCTGGCCGAGCCACTGAGCCGTGCCGGCATACCAGTATTCTATGGCCGTCACCAGCCGAAGGCCTCGACCGGCGTTGCGAAGACTTCGCCAGGCTTGAGGGAGTTGATAGTACTACTGACTGCGGCCATGTGGCTGTTTACGCGCGTCGCCTCGACACGACCGAGTGTGGTCCATGGTTTTCTGCCGCTGACCAACTTCCTTAGCGCCATAGCCGGAAGGATTGCGCTCGCACCGTTCATCGTCACCTCTCGACGCGGCCTCGGCAATCATCAGGAGCGATGGCCTTGGCTAAAATGGATGGATCGGTTCGCTAATCGGTTTTCCCATGTCGTGGTCGCGAACTCCCATGCGGTCGCGGCAGACACGGCGGCTCGTGACAACTACGACGTCAACCGCATCAAGGTTATCGCAAACGCTCTCGATCTAAGTCGCTTCGATAACATCGGCGACCTTCGAGACGAAACCCGGCGCAGACTTGGTCTTGGAGCCGACGAAGTGGCCATCGTCATAGTCGCCAATTTGCTACCATACAAGGGGCATGGCGATCTGATCGAGGCGATCGCTCTAGCGAGCAAAGTGCGGCCGAACATAAAACTATTCATGGCTGGGCAGGATCGGGGCATAGGATCAGCTCTTGCGCAGAAGGCCGATCGCCTCGGCATCGGAGCGAAAGTGGAGGCTATCGGCGTACAGAGCGATATCCCGGCCTTGCTCGCTGGCATGGATATTGGCGTTATCGCGTCTCATGAAGAGGGCTTTTGCAACGCCTTGATGGAGAAACTCGCGGCTGGCCTTCCGGTAGTCGTCACGGACGTAGGCGGAAATCCCGAGGCAGTCTCAGGCCTGCCCGGGTGTGTTTTGGTCCAGCCTCGTACTCCCGCGGATCTCGCTCGAGGTTTGCTCGCCGTGGTCGACGGTCTGCCAGGGCGCAAAACGGAACGGGAGCTTCGCCAGCGGACAATGCGGCAGCGCTATTCGATTGAGGCTATGGTCGACGCCTATGAAACTCTCTACCTCTCGGGGAATTGAATGCGCGCGGTTGCTCACGCGGATCGTTCGTTGAATCCACCGTCCACGCTGCAAGCGAACTTGGCGAATTTTTCTGCCGGATTCTGCGCTTTTACCGTCATCGTATATCAGGCATGGTTCATGCCTTTCGCGTTGCCCTTGTTCGCCGGGAGAGATGGCAGTCTCAGATTGGCGTTGTACGCCCTCTATGGCGTTGTCCTAGTTTTTTCTGTCGCGGTGGTCGCGACACGTCGTGATGTGCGCAAAGCTATCTTTCCGCTGGCTATTGGCGCCATGATGGCAGTCGCGCCGATTGCTCTGCATCCGGTGGGGATCGTCAACAGAAGCTACCTGACAACTCTGGCCCTTGGCGGCTCAACCATCGTTCTGATGCTTGCGTTCGCTCCAATGACAGTGCTGCGGCTCTCTGCATCGGTCACTGCCCTCAATGCCATTCTTTGTTTTCTGGATGTGCTCTTCGTCCACGGCTTTACCAACACCCTGGGTCGTGCGGCGGGCTTGGCACTCAATCCGAACGTTGCCGCCGCCGGGCTGCTGCTCGGTGCCGCAGCGAGCTATCGCGCCGTCGCGAAGGAATGGCGCCTAAGTTTTCTGGTTCTCGTTGGTGGGGCCCTCGTTATCACGGTGTCCCGCTCGACGCTTCTTGCCGCCGTTCCCACCCTTGTTGCGCCAATTGCTGTTGGCATCTGGCAACGCTATCGAACTGCCCGGCAATTCCAGGTCGACACTGCTGGTTGGACGCGGGCATTGGTCGTCGGGCTCGTACTGCTGGGGGCAACTGTCTCCGCCTTCACCGCGAATCGCTATTTTCGTATCGCTACCAGCGAATCTTTTGCTGGCGTGCTATTGTTAAGCGAGGCGCTCAACGATGCAGGCGAAGCTGTCGACACCTCGCTCGACCGGTCAGTTGACGTACCCGTTACTCCATTCTCGCGATCGCTTGATGACCCGGCGTCGTCAGCAACAGTTCGGCCAGAGCATATTCCCCGCGCAGATGACGAACGCCCACTTTCGATCGAGCCGTCCGGAATAGCGCGGTCAGAGAGCGTTCCATCTTCGCCGGAGGCCAGCCCGCCTAGAAACGTCACCCCGCCTTCCGAGGCGGGTCCGTCTGCGACCAGTGCAGCCAGGATTCAAGCCATCAGTGAACGCTTGAGGGATGAAGGCAAGAGAAATTCGATCTCTGCTCGAGCTTTGTTCCTGGAGCGGAGCCTCCTGGCCTACCGGGCGGGAGGATTCTTCGGCCGCGGGCTGGAGGAAGCACACCCCTTTGTTCCCCACAATAGTTTCGTTCTTTTTGCCATCGCCTTCGGCCATATCGGCTGGCTGGTCCCGCTCGGACTCCTCGGCTTCGCCTTTTGCTTCATGCGTGACGCGGAAGACCTTCCTCTCGGAATCGCTCTCGCAGGCGTAATGCTAACGTCACATGACGTCTTGCTGACGCCCAGTCTGTTCGTCCCTGTGGCCATCGGGATAGGAGGCATGCTCGCCGCAAGGATTACTCCCAGCCAAAGCAAAAGAGCACAGTCGAGCTTTTCTTTTGGGGTAGTCGGTGGCGTCGTGTTGTTCGTTATCGGCTACATCGCGGCATTACTTTTTTTGCCACCGACCGACGTCGGGCTTTCGGCTAGCCCACTCTGTTTCGCGCTTTTGTGCACGATCATCGCTTGGTCTGCTGCGACGCTGTATTTGCTTCGCCGTTCGTGTCCCATGGAGATGGGACGATAGGCGGCCGCTGGGGCTCTATCCGGCCCCCGCGAGCTCTTTGGGTGTGACCACCAGATTCTCTCGGAGTTTCTCAATGACTTTCGGAACTACAAGCCTCGCGCCGAAGATTGAGAGGTGGTGCTCGTCGACATAGAGGGTATGTCCTGCACTATCTGTCGTGCGGCAAACGGATGCTGGGCAGATCGTGTCCAACGGATCAACCATTTGAAACTTCGAATGGCGGCTCGCAAAATCTGTGAAGGCCGCTTTGAATGCGACGTGCTCTACCTTCGAGGACACTGGACATGGAAGGGTGAAATAAGTCGGCCTGAGATCGCAGATCAGGTTGCTATTTGGAGCATGTCCGATGACGATTATCGGCCCGGGAAAACCAGAATAGAGCTTGGAGATGTCTTCAAGCATTGTTGGAAACAGCTTTGCCAGATCAGCCATATCGACAGGCGCGCCGTCAGCCTTCCGTTCGAGAATGTTGCGGTACCCGGGCCAGCGCTGAGCGTGGACGATGGCTGCGATTCCGCCGGCGCTCAACCAACGGGTCGCCTGATCGGTCGCGGCTCGGCAATGCTGCGTGACCGCGCCCCTAGGCCGACTTCGAAAATCTGCTCCGAAATAGCAACTGCCGGCTTGCGCTAGCAGGAAGTGGAATTGCTTCCCGCCAAGCTCTTCGAGAGCGCGGGTGTAGTGGTCAACGTGCGAGTCCCCGACGATTAGGATCTTCGTTGGGCTTTGGAGATTTCCGAATTCGCAGAAATCCTCGCACCCAAGCGAACCCGTGATCGATTCCAAGGTCGCGCGATCGGCCAGTTCAACTCCCGCCATGGCCGATGGCGACCGCCACGGCATACCGTCCCACATGGAGTAGCTGAGCAAGGAGAAGGTAAACAGGCCTGCCAACGCAAGCCCAGCAGGTCCGACCAAGCCACGGCCAGCACGATAAGGCTCTTCAACGAACTGAAACATCATGACGGCCAATGCGAGAGCTAGGAACCCGACGAGAACGACCTCTCTCGGAAGCAACGGCCGCAGAAGGCCATATTCCCAGAATACGATCAGCGGCCAGTGCACGAGGTAAAGTGAATAGCTTATGCGGCCGATATAGATTGCCGGGCCGTTGCGTAGGACAAGACCAACATGCCGCGAGCGATCCGCGTACAGCACCATTGCGGCACCGACGGTGGGCACAAGGACATTAAAGGCCGGTGCGTGCGTCGTGCTATTTAGAAAGAAGATGGCGCTGCCGATGAGTGTTAATCCAACCAGGGCGAGCAGTTCGTGAGCAGTCACGACACGCGGCTTCGGAAGCCAGACCAGCGCCGCGCCGCAGCAAAACTCGAAGACACGGAAAGGCATGTTGTAAAAGACGGTCGCGCGGCCGTCCGAAATCCATTCGGCCGCCCGCGTTTGTGAGAGCAGCCACAATGATCCGTCCTGGAATGCAAGGATGAAACTGAAGCCCAAAACAGCAATGGCCAGAATTGCCCAAACTATCCGACGTCGGAACAGGGCGAGCAGACCCGAAAGGAGGAACGGCCACACGCAATAGAACTGCCACTCAACGCTTAGGGACCATGTGTGCAACAGCGGCTTCATGCGCGCGGCGAGGTCGAAGTAGCCGGATTCGTGCCAAAAGAGCACGTTTGAAACCCCGAGGACTGCGGCCAGAAGCGATTCTGCGAAGCTCTCCAAATGCTGTGGCGCAAACAAAAGAATCGCGGAAATGCACGTTAAGGCCAGTGTCGCAAAGAAGGCCGGCAAAAGCCGGCGAGCTCTGCGCCGGTAGAACAGCACCAAGCTGAAGCGCCCGACGTCGATATCGGCTGCGACAATGCGTGTGATCAGAAAACCACTGATCACGAAAAATACATCGACTCCGACAAAGCCACCGGAAAAGCCGGAAACTCTCAAATGAAAAAAGAGCACCGCCAAAACGGCGAGCGCTCTGAGACCGTCTATGTCTGTCCGATGATGCTCCGACCTGCCTGTTGCTGCAAATGCCGCAGACGCGCGAGAACCGTCTTGCTCCGCAATGGAGAGGTCAACGCTGCTTTCCCGCCAGGCTGCGTTAGTCGCTGTGAAAGGCGGGGCTTGGCCGCTTCGCATGGGCTCAATTGCTTATGTGGGTTGTTCGAGGCTGCAGGGCGTTCACCGCGAAAGCCCGAGTTTGGTTAGCTGCCGCGAAGGCCTGATAGAGTCCCATCACCCGCGCAAGAGCATCGTCTGTCTCCGGCTTCAAGTTTCTGCGCATATGAGATCCGTCGCGGTAAATGAACTCGCCGTTGATGTAGGTGGCGCACTGCCTGTTCGGACACATGCCCTTGAGCGGATCGACGAAAAATACCCCATTTTGCTCGGTGAGCGATCCCAGTGCAGTTACCATCGGTGACCACACCCGCAGAATCCGCTCGCTGTCCAGGTCGGTCGAGCAACGTCTCAATATCCTGCTCTCACGCATCGCCGCGCATGAAGTTAAATCCACGCCTGGCCCCGGTACCTGACCGATGATTCCGATGCGCCGTTCCGGGGTAGTGATTTCATTTACGAGGCTAAGCAGGCCGTCGCGCAACAACAGGGCCTTATCCTCCTGCCGCCCGTCATCGGCAACGACCTTGGTGCCCGTGAGGCTTGTCCAGGCAGAGGATAGCACCACAAAGTCCAGGTCTCTGCGCTGTTTCAACATGTCGACCGCGGCCTTTCGTGACGATGCGCAGCTTTCTCGGTAGTTGGGCTGTTCGGGAAAATCGCGATGGACACCTTCTCCGAACGCGGCCGGGCAAGCATGATACAGAAAGAAGGCTGTATTTTCTTGTTGACCGACGGCATCGAACAACGGGGCGAGATGCTCGGCATGGCTGTCACCCCACAGTACAGCGTGAGATCTCGCTTTATCCCACGGGGCCCCGAACGCGCAAAACGAACCGCCGAGTTCCGGAACGACGACCGTCTGGGGGCACGGCCAGTCCCACATTACGTCGAGGCTACGCATGGCCTCAGCTTCTTTCGGAATCCTGCTGACGATACCGTCGGAGTGAAATATTGCTTGGCCGCTCACACTAACGATCGACACAACGGTCGCGCCAACGACGACGGTCCTTAATGGCAGTGCCCGAAGGCGGCGTGCAGGATCCTCGACGAATCGCCAGGAGAGATAAGCCATTAGCCACGCTGCCGCGATGAGGATCGTCGCTTCCAACGCTGTCAGATTCGCGACACCAGCATAGTGACGGAAGAAGACCAGGATCGGCCAGTGCCAAAGGTAGAGACTGTAGGAAATCTTCCCTGTAAACCGCAGTGGCCAACTGGAAAGAACGGCCGCGCGGATGGCCTGCGAGCGCGGCCAGATAAGCAAGACAGCGCCAGTCACCGGGACGAGTGCGCTCAGGTCTGGGAACGGTTGACTCGCGGATAGTAGGAAGACGCTAGCGGCGATGAGGCAAACGCCGACCAGGCCGAACGCTTTGGAAGCGCTTCGCCGCCCGATCGGCGGAACAAATATGAGCAGGCCGCCTAGCGCCAGCTCCCAGGCTCGACTGAAGGGAAGATAAAACGCTTGCTTCGGATCGACCGCCACCAAGTGCAGGGCGATCGAAAAGCTGATCAGCGCGACGAGGCAGATCGCCGCGACGGCAGTTGACTGGCGATCCCGTGACAGGCGGCCGATGACTATCAAAAGAGCCGGCCACACGAGGTAGAACTGCTCTTCGACGCCGAGCGACCAAAGATGCAGAAGTGGCAGAAGCGTCGCCTCGCGGTCGAAATAGCCTGTATTCCACAGGAAGTAGTAGTTCCCCAGGCCGGCAGCGGAAAAAGCGGCGCTCCGTCCTAGGCTGGCATAGTCACCCGGGAGCAGCAGGAACCAACCCGCGACGAGCGATAAGCCGATCATCACCAGCATAGCTGGCAGGATTCGACGCATGCGCCGGCTGTAGAACTCGACCAGTGACAGATCGTTACCCTCGGCGACCAAAAGCCTTGTGATCAGGTAACCAGAAATGACGAAGAAGACATCGACGCCGACGAACCCCCCGGCAAAGCCGGGCACGCCGAAATGGAAAAGAATGACGGCGATCACCGCGATTGCGCGCAAGCCGTCGATGTCGGGCCGATAGTCGAATTTCAACGCTCCCCCCGAGCTATCCCCAAGTGTCATTAGCCTGATTGCGCCTCCTGAGTCGATGGCGAGACCAAACGCGACGGGTGACGCCGCAGTTGCATCCCAATATATTCGAACATTAGCGCCTCCTCGCCATCTAGACTGCGCGAAATATGGGGATAGCCGCACATTTTATTTCACGCTAGAACGACGAAAAACCTAAATAGGTGCTGGAATCAGTGTTGGCCTCATGGGCCGAAGCGTCTGGGTCATGGCACTAGGTTGGGAGGCGTGCCTATTCGTTGAAGGACGTTGAGGACTGTCGAAAAACTCGTCGGCTTAAGTCGGCTTGATAGAAAAACGGGTTGTTCGCCCTGTCTTTGACTGTATAGAAAGACTGTCCCGTGTGTTGCGAGGCCACGGGTCGATCTGGAGGGTGGAACTTTGGACAACCATAGCGCGGACATGGTTGAATTCGGCCCGCATACACATGTATTGGTTACTGGTGGCGCAGGCTTCGTTGGATCGGCACTGGTCGATCTGTTGCTGGCCCGCAATTGTAGCGTAACCGTTATCGACGATCTTTCGAACGGCTCGCTTGGCAATCTTCCCGCCAGCGATCCCCGGCTGGCGATCCGTACCTTCAGGGTTGGCGATCCGGCGTTCAATACTGCGGTTCACGACGAGGTTGGCCGGGCCGACGCCGTGTTCCATCTAGCGAGCCCGATCGGAGTTCAGCGCGCCCACAAGGAACGTTTCGCCGTAACCAGCGGCATTCTTGAGTCGGGCTGCGCAATTATCGAGGCATGCCGGCTGCACCGGCGCCCGCTTCTCTATACATCGAGTTCGGAAGTTTACGGCTCCGGCCGCGACCGCCCGATTACCGAGGCCGATCCTGTGATGACGGATATTCGGCCGCGATGGGGTTATGCCGCCGCCAAGTCGGCGGTCGAGCATCTGGTCGCCGGCCTGTTTTTCGATTTCGGTATCCCGACCTGGATCGTCCGACCCTTCAACATGGCCGGGCCGCGGCAGCGCGCGGCAACTGGCCTGGTGTTGCCGGTCTTTGTCAAAGCGGCCTTGCGGGGCGAGCCGCTCATCGTTCACGATGACGGTGAACAGAGGCGGGCATTCCTTCACGTTAGCGACGCTGCGGAAGGATTGCTCCTGGCTATGCAATGCCGTTCGCTGCGGGGACGGCCGGTCAACTTGGGCGGCAGCGAGGCCGTGCAGATTGGCAACCTTGCAAAGATGGTGGTCGAAGCCACCAAGACGAATGCGCCAATCGTCATGAAGCCTTCCAATGCGGTCTACGGCGAGAGGTTCGCAGTAACGTATGATCGCGTGCCGGACACAAATCTTTTGACCACAATGACGGGCTGGCGTCCTTTGCGAAGCACAAAGCAGACGATTGTCGACTGCATCGAGCATATGCGTGCCGAACGAGTAATGGCTTGACACCTGGACCATTGGTCCCATTCATCGAGGCCCTGCTTATAGCGGTTCCTAGCGTTTGGCTGTTTGCGCGTCTTGCGATCCGTATCGGCGCGGTCTCGAGGGTCAAGAGCGATCGATGGCACACATCGGGTGATGTTCCCCGGCTGGCCGGGCCCGCCATGCTGATCGCGATGTCGCCGTGGCTTCCGGTCGAGCGTGTTCTTCTGCTCGCTGCTTTCTGTCTGATCGGCGCCCTCGATGACGTGCGATCGCTATCCGCCGGTGCCAAGGCGGGGGCATTGGCCGCTGCGGCGATCTTTGCTGGAATTGTTACGGGTTTGTGGTGGGCCCCGATCGTCACCTGGATAGCCTGCAACGCAGTCAATATGCTCGATCACGCGGATGGCCTTGCGGCGAGCGCTGTTGCGGCGGCGTTCCTTGGTCTGGGCGGCGATGTCGGCATGGCCGGCGCGGGCGCCTGTGTCGGCTTCCTCTGCTTCAACTATCCGCCCGCGCGCGTTTTCATGGGCGATAGCGGCAGCCTTCTGCTTGGCGCGGCAATTGTGCTTTGCACCTCCGACAAGGGGCTTGGCCCGTCATTGGTGTGGATCGCGGTGCCGCTGATAGATGCCGTATTCGTTATTATTCGCCGCCTGCGGCACGGGCGCCTGCCGTGGATCGGCGGCACGGATCACCTCGGTCATACCTTGCTGAGGATCGGTGTGAGCAGTAAGATCTTGCCGGCGCTATACGCGGCGGTGGCACTGGCGATTGGACTAGTGGCCACTGCTTAGGTACTCGCGTGGGTGCTAACCTCAATACTGATAGGCTTGATCCCAGCGGGATCGTTCAATGTCCGCCAAGGATATATCAGCGCCAGTCTGAATGTCCGCTTTTGACGTTCCGCGGCCAAGAGCTGCCCATCCGCTAACGTGAAGAGTTTCGGGCGCCGGCAGGCGTACGAAAGTCCCCGAGGAAGGAACCCGCGGGCCACAGGCGATGGCTATGGGGATTTCGATTTTCGGCAGATGTCGGCGATGGTGCGACCGGTGTCGGGAGGCTCTGGGGTGGATGCGGACGGACCGCTTCGTTGCGCCTGCGCGCGGTGTTGTCGGGACGGTGGGCGGCTGGCCGCGGCTCTGTCGGCGTTGATGATCACCATGGACAGGGCGCCGGCAGGCGTACGAAAGTCCCCGAGGAAGGAACCCGCGGGCCACAGGCGATGGCTATGGGGATTTCGATTTTCGGCAGATGTCGGCGATGGTGCGACCGGTGTCGGGAGGCTCTGGGGTGGATGCGGACGGACCGCTTCGTTGCGCCTGCGCGCGGTGTTGTCGGGACGGTGGGCGGCTGGCCGCGGCTCTGTCGGCGTTGATGATCACCATGGACAGGCGTGGATCCGGTGCCGGAGGCTGTGCGCCTACGACTTGAGACGGGATCATGCCATGCCGGGTCATGGGGCGGTCTCCCGGTTCGTCGTCCGTGCGCCCGGCGGTCCGCGCGGCTGCCTCCATCGTTCGAAGGTCTCGATGATGATCATGCGGCCGCCACAGCAGGGGCATGGCGGGCGGAAGTCGTCCGGCTCGTCCGTGGTGTCGTCATCGGACGGTACGGCGACGTTCAGGAGTTCGCGAGCAATCGCGAGGCTGGCCTTGCGAGCGGAGCCGGCAAGCAGGCCGTAGTGTCGGATGCGATGGAAGCCGCGCGGCAGGACGTGCAGCAGGAAGCGGCGGATGAACTCGTCGGTGGCGATCGTCATGACCTGCTGCCGCTCGGCGACAGGGCAACGATAATCCTTGTAGCGGAAGGTGACGCCGTCCTCGTCGAAACGGATGAGGCGGCTGTTCGAGATCGCGACCCGGTGCGTGTAGCGCGACAGATAGAACCGTTGAAATTAGGAAGAGGCCGACGACGATCTGCAGCCACTCCGCAGGGGCCGTGGAGAACAGAACCGCACCGAGGAATCCGCCGATGAGGGCACCCGGAAGCCCGCATTTGACCACCGACCACTCGATGTCTCTCCAGAACGCGAATGCCCGACCGCCGCCCGCTACCATCGTGGCCAGTGTCGTCACCGGAGCCACCGCCTGTGCTCCGGCGATGAAACCCACTAGTGGGACGAGGAGCAATGCTCCGCCACCACCACCGACTGTCGATACGATCCAGGCAACGAAGCCTGACACCACAAGGAGAATATACTCGACCATCCGACCCTCCGCTCACCTGTCTGGCTCGTGCGAATTGTCTTCGAAGTTCGACCGGCAACGGCCTTCAGCGGCCGGCTCGCGGAAACAGCTCGATCGGATTTCCGGAGGGGTCCTCGAGCAGGATCTGGTTTCCCCCGATGCCCTTCCACGATCTCGTTTCGGAAACAGCAATTCGCTCGCCTACCTGGATTGCTCGCGCGAATGCTGGGGATGAATGCTAACGCCAGCGTACCGGTACGCTAGCTTCAGTCCTTCTTGAACTCGAATAGCTCGATGACGTTGCCCGAAGGATCTTCGATCAAGATGGCGCGACCGGCGCCGCCGTCGCTTATATCGCCGCGGAATCGTGCATGAGCCCGGCGCAACCGCTCAATCAGAACGTCGAGCTCCTTCGTGACGATCATAAACCGGTTCCACCCGCCAGGCCTCGGATCGCCGCCCGCCTGACCACCGCTTCCCGCGCCTGGGGCGCTGAGATATAGCGTGAATTCGTCGCGCAACAGCGCGGCGAACTTGCCCGGATTGTGCTTGTCGACCTTGAAATCGAGATTGTCTTGATAGAACTCGACCGCCTCGTCGACGTCGGCAACGATATATCGGACGGAAATCATTCAAACTCCTTCCGTCTCCGATAACCCGCGATGGTATATTCAGTTCCTTCTAAAGGCCGGCCGCGCCTGACCGTTTAGTAGGTGATCTTCGGGTACCAGTCGGTCCCGCGGCCCCCCGGCGTCCAGTCCAGGACATTCCATAGCATCATCAGGTCCGGCTCGGTTGTCGGGTCCTTGCCCGGATCGGCTGACTCGAAACCGAGCTCCGCGCCCCAGAAGTGCCGGATGGTGCCGTCGCGCCGGGTGAAGACGTTCTCGGCGGCCGTGTCGGTCCCATCGTCCATGATGGCGTGGTAGTCCCGGCTGAAATTGCCGTTGAGGTCGGCATAGAGCGGCAGGTTCTTCCAGCCGCGCTCCACCTTGAAGGCGATCTGACGCTCGATGGCCGAAAGGCCTACGACCGCGAGGGCGATCCGCTGGCGGAGGTGGTCGGCGTTGCCGTCCAGGCAGCTCAAGAGCGCGGTGCACATGGGGCAAGGGCGCTGGCGCTTGGGACCGTACATCCAGTTGTAGACGAACAGGGTGTCCTTATCGCCGAAGAGCGCCTCGAAGCCGACGGGATTGGCGCCGGCCACGCTGCTGGCTTCGCCCATGAACTGATAGTCGCCTTTCACCTCACCGCCAGGCGGCAAGGCGCGACGCTGGGCGGCTACACGCGCAATGTGGCGATTGAGTTCGATCTCCTCGGCCAGCAGGGCCTCGCGCGCCTTGCGGTACTCGGCGCTCTCGTTCGGCTGGCGGGCGCGGTTCTTGTGAGCGATTGCAGTGGCGGGTTGCAGAGCGGTGCCGTCGGCCATGACCTTCTCCCAATTCAAACCACTCTAACTGGCTACCCGCCTTAGGGTTCCGCCTGGATCGTTGCCGCGGCCGATGGATGGCGCTCGATACCGATGTCGAAGCTCCCCTATTGATGTGGTCGAAGGAATCGCCGTCCAGATCAACGTTCTCGCCCCGATGCGGGTTGGAGGCCGGCGGCGGCGATGCCGGTAGAGACGCGGGCGAAGACGGCAAGTATGAAGACACCGGCTTGCACGCCGCCTGCGGGCCGCCGATCTGGTAGTGCATGAGCCAGATCCAGACCAGCAGAACCAAGAAGGTGAAGTGCATGCGGATGGTCGTGCCGGCGATCGTGCCCAGGTTCAGTGACCAGCCCAACACCTGTTGGCATAATTGTCCAGCAGCGCTTCACATTTGGCGGCGTTTTATGTCGATTGATGCTCGACCAGGCGTTCTTTAGCGCGACAGCTTGTCCCTAATCGTATCAATCAGCTTTTCGGCTGCGGCACGCCCAGCATCAATGGCTTCTTTCGCTCGGTCGAAATCCATAAGGTTGATCGAGGTAACAGCTGGAGCGATCAGCACGTGCGGCGGCTCGCCGGCTAAGCGCGAGCGGGTGATCCTCTCCTGCATGATATTAAGCGCGTTGACGAGTACGTCGAAATAGCCGGGGGATTGGGGATCGCCCTTTACGAGGTAGGGCAAGATGCGTTCTGCAGGGTTGCGCATGGCGGCTGGTATCTGGCCCAGCAGCTGAGCTACCCGCGCCGCACGTACGGCCTCCCCGTCGATGCCGAGACCAGCGCGCAGCTTCTCCCTCCGCCGCCCGAGAAGGCCCTCACTGACACTAACGGCGATGATAAAGTCCGCACCGAGCGCGCGGCAGGCAGAGACTGGAACTTGGTTGACCAGCCCTCCATCGACGAGCCACCGATCGTCGAACAGCACCGGGCTGAGAATACCCGGCATGGAGATGGAGGCCCGTATTGCTCCAGCAACTGATCCTTTCTCCAACCAGATCTCGCGCCCGTCGGCTAGGTCAGTTGCGATCGCCACGAAGGCGACAGAAAAGGATTCGATCGGCTGGTCTATTCCCAATTCCTCCAAGAGGTTCTGGACCCGCTGTCCCTCGATGAGGCCGCCCCTTTTGAGACTGATGTCGAGAAGCGACATGATCGTACGTCGATCCACTGCTTCGGCCCATCTGCGCAAAACGTCGAACCTGCCGGCCGCAAAGGCCCCGCCCACCAGCGCTCCCATGGAGGTGCCGGCGATGGCCATCGGCTCGATACCGGCTTCGAGCAGTGCTTCGATGACGCCAATGTGCGACCAGCCGCGCGCCGCGCCGCCTCCGAGTGCCAAACCTATTTTGTGGGGAGCCATCTATTAAGCCCTCGCCGTGCAATCTAACCTATTCTCAGCGTTTGAAAGGGAGGCTCCGGCTGGTCACAATCGGAGTCAAGCGCGTTTGCCAGGAATTTCTTGCTTGATGGGCAATGCCATCGACAGCCGGTGGCGAAAACTTTGCGCCGACGCGCCGCATACATTCACTGGAAAAATCCGTGATTGCCGTTGATCCGACCCGCACCCATGACTAATTGGCAGGTTGCGGACCGGGCCCTCTGGCGGACGCTGGTGAAGCTCCGTGATGTCGGACCGCATCGGAACGATCCGATGCCTTGACAGTCCGGCACTCGACGCAACAGGCACGTACGATCGCTCCGATCATCAGTGATCAAGAGGAGCGATACCATGGATTTTTTCTTCGTCGACTGGCTTGGCACGCCTGCCTGGTTCTGGCTGGCCTTTCTCGGCCTCGTTGTCGCGCTCACCGCATTTGATCTCGGCGTCCTTCACAAGGAAGCTGGTGCGCCAGGATCAGGCGATCGCCAGAAACCTCGATCGGCACGGCAAAAACGGCTGACATGCGCGAGCGAGTCTTGCGGTGCCGCTATTCGGTGGGACGCCGGATACGCTCGACGTGGCTAGCGGCGGCGATCACGCAAGGCGACCATTGCGGCAATCGTGGTTGTGGCGGTGACACGTCAGCATGTGGTCGTTGGATTGGCAGATGAAGATGTCGATGGACCCGTCGGCTTCGACAGCGCCGCCCAGCGCAAGCGAGAGTTCGCCGCCGACATGGCGCTCCAGTCCCACGCCTTGCGCATGGCCGCGGAGGGTGCCGTCACCGCATACGAGCAGGTCGTCGGCGAGGCCTGGAAGCCCTTCGAGCGCGCGATCGAGAATCCTGGCAAGACGGTCGACCGGAAGGCGGCCGAGCTGCAGATGGCGGCTCTCGGATGAGCCGCCGAGGGCGGGGCTTCGGCCCCGCCACTTATCGGGCGTGTGCGACAGCGAGATCGATTTGAAAACGGGTGGTTTGCGCCTCATGGCAGTCTTTCCTACGATCCCGCCCATTCACCAAAAGCGGTCATCGCTATTGCAGAGGCCACAGGCAGCTTGGCGCCCAATTTCGGACGCTCAAGCAAGTTTGAACAGCTCCGGAAAGCGGACATATCCTGTATTGGCTCCTTCGTTTTGACTTTCTGATCGTCCGCAAATCCAAGCGGCCCCAAGTTATGACAAAACTCGGCTCGGCTTCAGATCACCGCTTTCTATCAAACGGATCAAAGTGCGGCGCGCTCACTTCTGCCCTCCAGCGATTGAGCGCTTCCTGCTGCCACGCTCCCGCTCGAGCCGGTAGACGTCGGGCAATGGTTGCCAGTCCTTCGGCGTCAGCCGCATGCACCATTTCTCGCGCCTGTAGCCCCAGTGCGCTAGCCCGACCATGTCGGACCCGTCAAACCACACTGACACGTTGAGCTTGGGAAAATGCGGGCACCTGGCCGCCCACCAGACCTTGTCGATGTCGGCCTCGCCGTTGCCTTCCTTCCATGGCGTCCAGCCGCGGCTAGGTCGTTCGGTAAGCTCATCGTCACGCATCGGGTCTCCTCCGCTTGTCTGGCGTCACCGCATGATTCGTGAATTGTAGGTTTCGATCGTCGCGGCCGGCGTTTCGGCACTCGTGACAGTAGATGATTTCGATCAGATCCCAGTGCAAGCACCCATGGTCCGGCCCGAGCCGCTTCACCAGCTCGGCGACGTCTAAATGAGCTTTTCGCTTGCAGGTCAAGCAGTCGACCGAGAGACCTGTGCCAGCCTCCAGCTTCTTGCCAAGCGTGTTTTCTACGAAGGGGAATTTCATTGTCATTGGCGATCTCCGAAAATGAGGTCGCCGCACCAGGGAGGATTATATTCCTGATCGCCTGGCATTTGCCAAGGGCAGGCCGCCGTCTCAATGGAATAAGGGGCTATATGCTTCGTTTATTCGGACCAATGCGCTTGGAAGTCTGAACCTCGGTCGATTTGCGGGCCTGCTGGCAAATCAGACAGTCTCCCGATCGCGCCGGCTGATAAACCCCAAGCCCCCGCCCATCAGTCGGCGCATAGCCCGGCTTGCGAACCTCAATCATAACCCCAAAAGCAAGCCGGGCTCATCTAGCGCCGAGGCCGAACTTAGAAGCGCCGGCCGCCGCGCCGTAGGGCAAGATGCGCTGTTTTGGATAACCAGCGCGCGCTGGCCTGGTCTTGTACTGGCCTGGGTTTGCCAATGTCCCGTTTCGGCACCAAAATGCTGGCACCCGCCTTGCAACTGAAGAGATTGCCGGTGCTAATCCTCCCACCGGGTCCTGATCGGGGGATCAGGAAATAAGCTCTCGCCGGGCTTGAGGTGCTTGGGGTTCCTCGCCCGGCGAGTCTTTCTTTCAGCGCAGCACCAGCGCGCCGACGACCTTGCCGCAGGAAAAAAAGGCGCTATGTTTCGAGCGTCGATCTTGTTGAACGAACGTTGTTTTCGCGCATTGGCGCCCTGACGATTTTCTCTCAATTTCGAAAAACTGGGACGTTTGGTCAGGCGGCCAAACGCGATGATTTGCATCGATTTGAAAGGAAATCGTATGGCTACTGGGACAGTGAAGTTCTTCAACGCCACCAAAGGCTTCGGCTTCATCGAAGTGGGCAATGGGCAGCCGGACGTGTTTGTCCATATTTCTGCTGTGGAGCGCGCCGGAATGCGGTCCCTCGTCGAGGGCCAGAAGGTGAGCTTCGACATCGTCAAAGATGCACGCAAAGGCAAGAGTTCTGCGGAGAACATCCAGGCAGCTTGACGCTGTGCGTCCCATGGCCATTGACCACGGATGTATTGGCAGCGGCCATTGAGGCGAACAGTGGAAGGTCGGGCATGTCCCGGCCTTTTTCGTTGTAAGGAGTTATTATGCCCCCCTCGATTCCGAATGGCGTTTTTAAGCCCAAAGCTTCTCCCGGCGAGGTGAAGCAGGACGCCACAACCAGGGCAGCCAAGGTGATCATTGAGAAGGAGGCCGCAGCGAGGGAGGCGAAAACCGAACGTTTGCGACGTGCGCGGCTTGCTAAAGAAACAGCCGAGCCGAAGACCCCGCCGAAGAAGCGCTAATCGGCGCTTTAGCGCTCCCACCTATGGAAGCCGAGTCGGCGTTAGTGGGGGCGTTTCCTCTGACGGTCCATGTCATTCAGGAAATCGGCCAAGTCGAGCGCCAGCCAGAAAGGCATGCTTTCGAGCAGGAGGCCGCAGATCTCGTAGGGAAGCCCGGTCATAACGTCGATCACCGAAAAGGTGCCGTCCGGGTCGCTTTCGATATCGTAACGCTCTGCCACCATCGGGCGAACATATACGGCAAATGAGGACTGTGGATAGTGACTGGGAATTCACTGTGGCTCAATCCGGGGCAAGACGTGATTTGCCTTGTGAGCGTGGCAGACCTAGCGTGCCCGTTTTAAGGGGGGCCGCTACACATGAAACCAGCAGCATCCAAGCCGGGGCCTTGTCGGCATTTTCTGGTAGTACCGCCGCATGGTGCCAAGTTCGACAACCTAGTGATGCTGATGAGGATCGAGGCCGGCCTGAACGCCGAGTTCGCTGGCTTTACGTTTGTCGTCACCACCGACGGACAGCGCTATGACGACTTCTTTCTGGTGCCAATACTCGGCACTGTGAACGACCCGGCCGCACCCCCTTTGCAGGTCAAGCCGGATGTCCAACTCTGCATGAACATCGCGAGCTTCCTTTCTCGCTACGTCAACGAGGAACGGCCCAGGCTGAACTGACAAAAAAGCCCGCCGACCGGAGCCAGACTTATATGCCGGCCAGCGACTACGAAGACGACGAGATCGGGATCATCTGTCCTGCCTGCGACTATGAGATCAGGAAAAGCATCGGCTGGATTCGCAGGCACGTACAGCTCGAATGTCCCGGTTGCGGGCAGGTGATCGACATCGAGAGCAGGAATTTCCGAATGCCCGGCCGGACACGCCCCCCCGCGATCCATGACGCTGATACAGCGGGGCGAGAGAAGCGCCCTCCGCAGTCGGCAAACAAGTGCGGAGAACCGGTGGCATCCCGCCGCTCACGCGGACGACGGCCTAAAGCTGCCTCCACTTTCGACAGTTCGTTGCGCCCCCGGCGCGGGCCGGCGCGGTAGCGGACCTTTTCCTTTTGGCTGAGGCAGCAGGCCTTCTCTCTGTGCGCGCTTCCTGGCCAGCTTATGTGCTCGTCTGATGGCTTCGGCTCGTTGCCTAGTCTTTCTCTCGGAGGGCTTCTCATAGGCCCGGCGAGCCTTCATCTCACGAAAGATGCCTTCACGCTGCATTTTCCTCTTCAAGACCCGAAGGGCCTGTTCGATATTGTTGTCGCGTACGAGTACCTGCATTGCATCTCCCTTGCTGTCCCGTCGCTTTGCACGGGCGTTGCGGTCTGCCAACCTGGCGAACCGTGAAACGCGCACCATAGTCCTTCTCACAGGAAAGACGACCTCCACCGGGGCCTGTGCATGCTACTTCTTCTTCCTCAGAAGACGCGCCTCGCGAAGAAGCGAGCTCGCATCTAAGCCGATCATACCGACAAGTTCACGAGCCTGGGCCTCGGTAATGCCCGTTTCCTTCATAAGGAACTGCACCCGAAATTCCTTCGCTGC
Organism: Mesorhizobium sp. M1E.F.Ca.ET.045.02.1.1; assembly: GCF_003952485.1. Lineage (NCBI taxonomy): Bacteria > Pseudomonadati > Pseudomonadota > Alphaproteobacteria > Hyphomicrobiales > Phyllobacteriaceae > Mesorhizobium > Mesorhizobium sp. M1E.F.Ca.ET.045.02.1.1. The sequence continues at coordinate 6,713,104 of NZ_CP034447.1, read as the reverse complement.
CTGCAATTGCAGTTCGCGCTCTCGCTTGGTCTCGGCCATGGGATGGGCCTTCGCACGAGTCAGTTCTTGTCAGATGCCCTGACCGAGGGTTCTTGCCTGATTTGACCCGCTTTAGAATCTGGTGGGATTGTTCGATCAGGCGACGGCTTTCATCGATGAGGTGCTGTGTCTCATCAGAGCGTAACTCGGCGCGACGTCGAGCGCGGCGAATGCTTCGCAGATAGCTGTCACGGCTGTTGTCGTGGGCTGACATGCCCCCCAACGCCCGAATGCGCCGAATGGTTCAAAAGCTGGACCTGCAATGCGAGTGCGCAACTCTTCAACACTCTTGCTGCAATGCTCTTGCTGCGCTTTTGGAGGATGCGCTCATCCTCATCAGGCAGCTGGCACACGGCACGTGGACTAAAGGTTGGCAAAGCAAGGAATGCAAACCCGAGATGCCTTGAAGGACTCAACTATGTCCTGACCAAGGTGGTTGCGACAGGGCCAACGTCAACAGCCCGATGGCCACCTGGCGGAGCAGTTCCTATTGCTTCAAGCCACGCCTCGGCGGGCGTGGGATCCGAAAGCAGGGCCAAGGCTTCGGTCGGCGTTAGTCTTGGAAGCCGCTGCTGCCGACAAAAAAGCGACAGGCGGCGTTCTGGACGGCCACCGTCTTGCCGATGATGCTAATGATGTTGGTTCCTCCACTATCGGAGCCCACGCCGTCGACACTTGACGCCGGTTCCCGACGAAGCGCCCGGGCGCAAATCGGTCGCTGGATGAACGGTCGGCTTTCTAGCCCAGAGCAACCTGCCAGGTCTTGCATCGTGTCGGGACCAGATCATTGGCACAGTGACTCGTCGCTGCTAAAGACCCCTATTGCTCCGCTCCAAGACGAAGCCGGACCGAAGCCTCTAGGTCTTTGGCAAAACCAAGCGCCAACTGAAGAACCGTCGTTTCATTCGAAGCGACAGATCCTTGGCCCTCGATGGCGATCGGCAGTTCAATTTTGCCAGCGGGTGAGGTCACGCGAACATTAAATAGAAGCTGGCCACCGGGCCGCTCCTCAACTGTTATCAATTCGACAGTTGCCATTGTCACTTTCCCACTCGTCAGCCGATCCCCTGAACCCCAACCTTGCCTCGCTGGGAAATGCAGTTTTCGGCTCTAATCACGATGGCGGTTGTTGCGGTAGACACCTTTTGGCCAACGAAGGCCTGGTTCAAATCAGGCGGTTACGTTCCGCGAGTTCGCGTGCCCGCCTTAGAGTGCCGTCGGTGTCGGCGATCCTGCGCCTTGCTGCCTCGTCCGTTCTGATCGTCAGCCGCGCCGACATAATCTTGGATGATTTGGCGACGGCCACGATCATGATGGGCGGGGCATCTGGTGTTTTCATGGTTCTCATGGGTATTATCCTTTCAAGCGAAATGACTGCAGGAGGCAGTCGACATTCGGCGATTGCTCCATGACCGGGCCAGGAGCGCTGAACCGCAATATCGGCCTTGCCAATCAGGATTCCCGGCCGGCCTCTTCCCGCCGCTTGGCGTCCTGAATGTTCAGTTCGCCAACAATCTTTTCCGCCCGGCGCGTCTTGATCCCGACCATCATCTTCTTCTCGAACTTGGCAGGTTGGCCGGCGAAGATGTCGAAAACGGTCCAGCTATTCGGCTCGTCCATCCGCAGCGCGTAGCGGTTTGCCATGCTCGCATCTTTCTCGTTTTCGCCTCTCGACGAATGCCGACCGGGTTCAGGCTTTTATGCTGACGAAAACCGGGGCCAGCAGAGCGACGATCCAGAGCGCGACATATATCTTCAAGGCGAGTTGACCGTATGAAGAGAACGCCGCCCCCATGCGCGTCGCCACGTTCTCAATCCCATTCGCGCTAGCCCGCCCCGCCGTGACAACGAGCGGCGCCTTCGTGGCAAGCATACCGAACATCCGAGGCGGTTCACGCACGGACACGACCCCGGATATGCTCGGGATGCCAAGCTTCACGGTCGGCATGGCTATCGGGCGACTAAGCTTCAGGGGCAACTTCTTTCTTGTGGCGGAACGGGTGTGCATATCCTTCTATAAACCGCTTGCCTCGCGATAGATAGGAGCACCGAAATTATTTGCCACGCCCGCTAAGTTATCGGTCGGAATAATTGCGAGACTCAGAAAATATCGCCCTGGATGAGGTGAATTCCTGCCGATTTCTTGACCCTGTGTTTGGCTTTTTTATTTAACCAAGAAAAATAAAACGCCGCCACCGCCTTGTTCGCAGCGCAATTGGGGCGCATATATAAAATTCGTTGATTTGGTCGAGGTGGCTTTCGTCATAGTGAATCCTCGCCATCCGCCTCCGAATTTTCGATAGTGAATGCATTGCGCCGCTCCCGGCGCGGCGTCTCGCTTCGTTCGAACCCTGAAATGATGCTAGCGCTGACCACGGATGTACTGGCGGCATCGGACATTGTTTCGCGGGTTCGACTTCGAATTGAAGCGGAAGGCGCATGCGCGCTTCCGCAGAAAGCCGCAAGTGACCACTCGCACCACGCCGACCATCGTTCGCTTCAATGCGGCGTTTATGCTGCCGGGTTTCGATGCGCCGCAGCCGGCCGGAGAGTATCGCGTCGATCTCGATGAGGAGTCTCTCGAAGGGGCTTCCTGCACCGCATGGCGCCGCGTGGCCACGTTCATTCACCTGCCAGCGATCTCCGCGAAGGGGTCCACGCAGCAATTGGTGCCAATCGAACCGGCCTCACTCGAGGCGGCGCTCGACAAGGACCGGAGACAACCATGACCACCCTCATGCAACGCAACGCACGCCCCATCCAGCACGGAGCCCCGGCACGTCTTTTTGACATCGGACAGGCGGTCCGGCTGAAGGGCGGTCTCGGCCTCGGTCCGAATACCGGCGAAATCTACCGCATCACCCGTACCCTGCCGCCGAGGGGAAACTCGCCGCAATACCGCATTCGCAGCGACGCCGAACCGCACGAGCGGGTGGTGACGGAGGACAGGCTGGAGCCGGTCGACGAAGCGTCGGACGGCGGCATAATGCTCATCGAAAGGACATTCGGACATGGCCAAGGGACAGAAACGCTCGAACAGAGAGATCAGGAAGCCGAAGCAGGAGGAGCTTCCGGTGAAGCCTGAGAGTGCGTTCGGCCAAATCAAGGGCGCCGGCGGCACCCAAAGCAAGAGCAAAGGCTGACGGCAGGATGTTTGCGCGCGACAGGCTCGGATGAAGGTCGTGATCGAATTCTATCGCACGCGCGTTGCCGACGACGCGCACGCCGTCGTCGGCCGTGTGACCGTAGACGCGGCCGACCTCGACGCGGCGATCGAGATCGCGCGGCTTCTGGCAAGGACGCTGAACATGCCACAGTGGCCGGATGCCGTCGCAATCGCCGACGCCGACGGCCCGACGATCTATTCCAGCGTCATTGCCGCGCAGGCGGGCACAGACAAATGGCCGACATCATGAACGCCAGCAACCATCCCACCCATGTCGCGCGCAACGCCTGGGCACATCCGGGCCGGGAAGATGCAGGCGGCGCGCAGGCATGCGCCTTTAGGGACCATCAATATGGCCGCCGGGTCGAGCCCGATCGTTCCTGGACCGTCTATCACGTCTTCACCGGCATCCCGGCGTATGTGGACGGCGCTTTCATGATCGGGCTCAGCCGTTCGGAAGCGAACGAAAGCATGCTGTCCCTCAACCTTCGCAACAGCGAGCGCCGCAAGGAGAGGATCGCCGCGCGGTCAGTTCTTGTTGGCGTTCCCGAAATATCGGGAGGCCAATCATGACTCTAGCCTTCCCCAATCCCAGCCGTAGCTTCGATGAAGCGCGCAATGCCGTCTGCTTCATCGGCCATGACGGCATGTTTCAAATCCGTTTCTTCATCGAGGCAGAGGCGCTGGCCAAATCCGGCGTTGCCCTGGGTGGGAAGGTAAGCACCGAGACAGCCTGTCTTTCGGCATTTGACGCCTTACGGACCTCCATTCAGGATGTGGCCGGCAAGGTCTATGCCCGCAGCCGCCGCGACTCCTATACTTTGACCGCCGCCGATTTCCGGTAGCCGCATCCGGAATGCGATCAAGGCGGGTTGAATAATATGCCTACCACGCTCGTCTTTCCACGCAATCGGGCGTAGGGTGCAAGATGGCTGGCAAAAAATCCGGGTTCCCGTGGTTGTCTACATCGCCGGCCCGATCGGCTTCATTCTCATTGAGTCCGTCGCACAGGCATCCGATTTCCTGTTTGACCATTGGCCTGGAAACGACAGCCTGGCTTGGACGGACGCAATGAAGTGCTGCGCCGAAGATAGTGTTGCCGATGACGCGAGTGTCGCATTCCTCACCACGCTTAAGGGTGCGGGGACCAGCTACGATCGCACGGTTGAGATTTGCTGAGCTTGCGACAAGCGACTGCGCGGTTTTTAGCCACGTGCGCTGGCCGGATTGCGATCCACCATTCCAAATCTCAGCGAGCATTTTTGCTTAGCGAGACCACCATACCTGCATACGGAGAGTTCGAATGGCGATGAAGCCGAATTATCGATACGAGCGGAGTCAACGAGACAGGGCCAAGGCGGCCAAGAAAGAAGCCAAGCTTGCGGGGAAAGCTGCAAAGGAGAAACCTTCATCCGTAGAAAAGAAGGAAGCGCAGATGCCCGCTGCTGATGAAAGCTAAGGCATGGCGATGACAGAGCGCGAGACAGACAACTTCGAAATCGACGTAGAATGTCCCCGTTGCCATCATCAGGCAAAGACGCTCGTCGGCTGGATTCGTACTCACACCCAGATGGAATGCTCGAACTGCGGCGACATCATTGACATTGAAAGCAAGAACTTCAGGTGGCATGAACAGCGCTAAGGAAAGCCCTATGACGCCTTCCGAACCTCGGTCGCCGCGCCTTGCCGTTCTGATCGATGCCGACAATGCCTCGGCAAAGATTGCCGACGGGCTGTTCGAGGAGATCGCCAAGATTGGCGAGGCCAGCGTGCGTCGCATCTATGGCGATTTTTCCAGCTCGCGCTCGAAAGCGTGGGCAGACGTCCTTTCGAAGCACGCCATCATACCCCAGCAGCAGTTCGCCTACACGACAGGCAAGAACGCCTCGGACATCACGCTCGTCATCGACGCGATGGATCTGCTGCATAGCGGCCGGTTCGACGGTTTCTGCCTGGTTTCCTCCGACAGCGATTTCACCCGGCTCGCGGCCCGCATCCGCGAGCAGGGCATCGACGTGTTCGGCTTCGGGGAGCAGAAGACACCGGAGAGTTTCCGCCAGGCATGCCGGCGATTTGTCTATACCGAGAACCTGCTGCCGTCCGCGCCCGCGAACGAACCTGAGGCAGTATCGAGCATGAAGCCATTGCAGCCGCCTTCAGCTGCCGTGCCGATCATCCGGAAGATCATCGCGCAGATGGAAAGCGAGGATGGCTGGGTTCCGCTCGGTTCGGTTGGCACGCAGCTTGCCAATCTGGCTTCCGACTTCGATCCGCGCACCTTTGGTTTTCGCAAGCTGAGCGATCTCGTTCGCAAGACGAACGCATTCGAAATCGACCGTCCCGAGGGCGGAGCGTTACGCATCAGAATCAAACCGGAGGCAGCGCGAAGGGGCGGGCGGAAGACCTAATCGGTACGGTGCACGTTACGGAGTCCCTTGCAGGTTGGCTATCTATCGACCGCCTAGCTTTTCCATGTCCTCCCGGTCCTGTTCCGTTGGTCGAGCAGATCGATCAAGGCTTTGCCTTCGGGTGAGCCAGGTCCGCGGGCCATGAACGTCTCGATGTCAACCTCGGAAGGTTGACCGCCCGAGGCCCGGTTTGGCTCATGCCTCACGAAAATCTCGTCGCGCTCGCCGACCCCGACCAGCCAGCGGTCGCCGCTCGAGCTTGTGTAGAATGCCCGGGACGGGTTGGACATTAGAACGTCCTTTGGCCTGTCTGCCAACGACCTGACGAAGACGGTCGTCTTCCGTTTACTGCCCGACCAGAATACCAGCCTCGCGCGCCGCCAAAGCGAACGCCCGCCGAACGCTCGATATGGGCTTTTTGTCCGCGCTGGCATCGTGGCAGGCCTGGAGCGCGGCGCGATGTGACGGCCCACGCTTGCCCGGCCGCTTCCGAAGCAGAAATGACGAGCATTCATAGACGTCGGTGATGACCGTCTCGGGGTCTTGGGTGCTGGCCCGAACCGTCACCGGCTGAATGAATTTGGGATTTTGCATTGCTGTCCATAGGGCATTGCCACACGGATAGCGAGGCAATTCTATATCTCGCTCGGAATTCCCAGCCGAGCTCTTGGTGTTCGCGACCTTCTCCTCTTCGATCGACGAAACCCTACGCTTGATCTTGTTTGCGCAGACGGCATGCCGTCTTGGCGCTCGCAGAGAAGGAAACTTCCTCATCTCGCGCACGTTCACGGCGGAGCGACAGTGGAGGCGATGGCGCGCCTTCCGCGATGCGAGCCGTTACCAGAATGGCGCCTTTCCAGATGGCTGGCCCAGAACCAGACTGTCCGCTGCCGGCCCCCAAACTGCCAGTCAGCAACGCCCAATTGTCGTTATGAGTCGGGGCGGCGCCGATACCCGAAAGCTGCCCTTTGTTCATCAGGAGCGCTCACCAAAAATTCTGCGAATAATCTCGTCGGTATCTGCATCAAAACAGCGCCCATGGCTCAACAGGACTCGCCGGGGGCGCCAAGAGCGAATTCTTTCGGCAACGACCGCCGCTCTATGGCGCTGGAAGAGGAGCGGCAGACGCATTCCAAAGAATGTCCGGCCGTGCGGGTAAGCCATGCCGGAAAGCTTCGTGGCCGTCCTCCAAGGCTCATCCATTTTGTCCAGTTCCAGGTTGATGATCGTGTCCGCGAGGATGAGGCTTCGGGTTTCCCTGTGGAAGAAGATGAACTCCTTAAAATACCCACCGGGAAACAGCATCTGGTCTATGTCCGTGCGCCACTCCTCCGGCGGGGTCTGCCTGAGGTCGCGGTCAAATCGAACGCGGATATGCCGTGCTTTCGCTCGTTTGCGCACACCCGGCGACGCCCACGTGAGCGCCTGGGGAAACGCCTCCGCCCACTCTCCTATGTGAGCGTAATGGAACTGGTTCGGAGAAATGAGGTGGCGGACCTTCCCAAGCCTCTCAAGCTCGGTCGCCAGCTTGGTATCGAACTTAGTGGGCGAATGAAGGAACAGATCACCGTTGGACAATCGGACGACCGTCATCCGAGTGGGGTGCGGCAGTGGAAGCCTGACACCGGCAATGATCACGTACTCGAATGGTCCGTCAACGATGCCGATGTTCGGCCCGACGGCTTTGTAGATGTTGATCGGTTCATAGAGTGATGCGGCCATTGCGGACCCCACCCAACAATTGCATCCCCTCGCCGGCCTGTTCCGGCGGTGTCGTGAACGCAGTGCAGCATTAGCTCGCAGCTGCGTTCTCGAATATTGCAGCAGGCTCTCCAACCGAGCCAGATTTGGCCCGCTGCGATGAAAAGTGCGGCAACATAGGCTGTCGATCGGTTCCCTAGAAATTGTCAGGAATTGGAGTCGGTGTCTGGTGTCGACTGACCGTTCTCTTGCAGCACCTGATTTTGCAACATGTCGAGCGCACCAGTCGCAGCCGCTAAGTCAAGGTGCGACAGAACGAGACCGCCTAGCTTTGCGACCTCTCCGGTGGCGACATCAAAGACTTCCCACGACCCATCCGACCCTTCGCGCTTTGCATATTCCTTGCCCATGCGTTTAGCCTCGTCAAACCCAACGCCAGGACAAGGCGAAGGTTGCCGGTCAGAGAGCGGCAAGGTCGTTTGCTGACGATCGGCCGCTGTTACGGATGCGCTCAATATGGGGCAGTAGAGTCTCGCCGTTCTCTCGCCGGATCGTTCGCGTGTTTTGCGCTGATTTACGGGCGGCCCGACGGGAATCGGTGGGGTCGTCTTTGGAGGCGGCGGCGCCCGCCGCGTTCCATCAATTGGTAGTGGCGGCGGCCCGCAACGGATCCTGCTGCGCGAGGCCGCCAACCGGGTCATCAGTTGTCGATGGAACTCGGTGGCAACGCTCCTTTTATCGTGTTCGATGATGCGGATCTGGAGGATGCCATAGCCGGCGCCATGGTCGCCAAGATGCGCAACGGCGGAGAAGCCTGCACTGCAGCGAATCGCTTCGATGTCCAGCGCGGCATCTACGACGCATTTGTCCGCCGCCTTACCGAGGAAATGTCGTCGCTTTCAGTGGGGCCGGGTCTTGAAGCGAAGACCCAGCTCGGACCTTATTACAGCGACCGCGGTGGAGAAGGTCGATCGCTTATTGAAGGATGCCGTTGCCCGTGGGGCGCGTATCGAAACGGGCGGTAAACCGGGGTCTGGCGAGGGCTTCTTCTATCCTCCTACAGTGCTTGCTGACGTATCTCACGATTCCGATATTGCGAAGGAGGAGATCTTTGGACCAGTCGCAGCGGTATCGCCCTTCGATACGGAAGACGAGGCTGTACGGCTAGCGAACGAAACCGAGTATGGCCTCATATCCTACGTCTTCAGTGGTGATCTCAGGCGCGCCCTGAGCGTCGCCGAACGTATCGAAAGTGGGATGGTCGGCATCAATCGGGGCGTAGTCTCGGACCCGGCAGCGCCGTTTGGAGGGATGAAGCAAAGCGGGCTCGGCCGGGAGGGAGGGCATCATGGCCTGCTTGAATATCTCCAACCAAAATACATCGCGACCAACTGGTAGCGACATGACCAGACCCGGCAACTGGGATCGAAAACGGCCGGCACTGCGCTCACATATGGCAAAATTTGCGAGCAAAATGGCCCCAAAATTCCGCCGCCTGACAGAAAGACTGCAAGGAGGAGAAAATTGTCCAGGCGACGGCTCAGATATGGGAACTGCCAGGTCGGGAGCTATATATGGATTTGGCGAACCGGCGATCGAGTTAGGTCTCGCACGATCGGCCTGTCGGGCTGGAGTCCGTGTACGTCAAATCGATCTCGTCCGCATGAAGGGAGTGTGAATTCAAGCTGCTCGCGAGATTGGCCGATGAGGAGAGTCGTCTTCATTTGAAACCGGCTTCGACACTGAGCGACCGGGCGCTGCCCAAGACGAAGTAAAAGTGCCACCGAGTTTCCAATTGGACCATCGATGGAAAGTTATCGAAAACGGCATCACCGCCATGACAAGCAAGGGAGGATTTGCAAAATGGCTCCAATCGACCGTTCTTTCTCGCGCCGTCGGTTCCTTGGCGGCAGCGCCATGGCCGTCACGGCCGGTGCACTGGGCATGCCGTTCGTGCGAACGGCGCGCGCCCAAGCCGCGACCTTCAAGGCCGGCGTGATTACCTCGCTCTCGGGCGAGAACATTCTTGGCGGCAACCTGACCAAACAGGGCTATGACCTTTGGGCGGACGCGATCAACGCCAAGGGCGGCGTAGAGGTAGCTGGTGACCGCTTCAAGGTCGAGATGTTCTACGGCGACGACCAGAGCAGCCCAGCGACCGGTGCAGACGCCGCCGAGCGGCTGATCGTGCAAAACGGGGTCGATGTGCTGTTCGGTCCCTACACCAGCGGCTCGACCATTGCCGTACAGCCGATCTGCCAGAAGTACCAGGTGCCAATGATCTCTGGTTCGGCCGAATCGCCCAATGTCTGGAAGGCGAGGCCTGAGTTCAATTTCGGCATTATCCCGGCGGTCGATACAACTTCGGGCCTGTCGCTCGGCGTGCTGGCGAAGCTTTCCAAACCGGCCGCGAAGACCGTGGCTGTGATTAGCGTCAACGAACCGTTCTCGAAGGAGACGGGCGAAGGTTTTCGCGACGGCGCCAAGGCCGCCGGCCTCGAACTGGCCACCTACGAGCTGGTACCGCCGGAAGGGGACCTCACGCCGGTCATCTCCAAGATCGCGGCGCTCAATCCCGACATCATCGCGGTCGGTGGCCATGAGGAGGTACTGATCAATGTGGTCAAGACCTCGAAGTCGCTGAACTACCGGCCGAAGGCGCTGATCATGCACTACGGCATCACCAATCCGGCCTTCGCCCAGGCGCTCGGCGCCGATGCCGACGGCACGACGGGCGTGGTGGTATGGCTGCCTACCGTGTCCTACAAGGACGACGTATTCGGCACGGCCAAGGACTTCGCCCAGATAGCGCAGAAGAAATTGGGAGGCGAGCCGGACTATACGGCCGCCGCCTGCGCGGCCAGCGGTCTGGTGCTGGGCGATGCGCTGAAGCGCTTGGGCAAGAAGCCGGCGCTGACGCCGGAGAACCGGGTGGCGTTGAAGGATGCTATCGCCGAAACCGACATCCAGACCTTCTACGGGCCGATCAAGTTCGAGAAGGACGGCCCGCACTACCACGACAACATCCAGCCCGTGCCTGTCCTGGTCCAGATCCAGGGCGGCAAGACCGTCGCGGTCGGGCCGAAGGAGGCTGCGGCAGCCGACTACATCTACCCACTGCCGGCCTGGAAATAGGCGTGCCGGGCAGATGCGGACGGTTTCGCCGCCCGCATCTGCCGATGGGTGCGGCACCGATTGCGTATAGCTTTAAAACGATGGACCGTTCCGCTTCGCCCATCCGGGCTTGCCAGAATAATCCACCTTCCCGTTCCCTGACGAAAAACGGATGCCGCCTTGGATCTTTTTCTCCAGACCTTGCTGAATGGCCTTCTCATCGGCGGTGTCATCGCCACCTTTACCATCGCCTTCCAGCTCGCCTTCGGCGTGTTGCACGTCATCGACTTCGCGGTCGGCGGGTGGGTCGTGCTGGGCGGCTATCTCGGCTACTATATCACCGCATGGCTCGGCCTCGACGGCTTCATCGCGATCCCGCTGGCTTTCGTCGTGTTCGGTGCCCTCGGCTATCTGATCGGCCCGGTGCTTTACAATGTTCGTAAAAGCCGCACGGCGCGGCCGGAGTTGATGGCTCTGGCGCTCAGCTTCGGCTTGTTCACGCTACTGCGCGGCGGCATGCTGACAGCGTGGGGCTTCAATACCCGCAACGTCACAACCACGCTGAGCGGCGAAAGCCTGGCGATCGGCCCGGTCACGGTTCCGTTGATCCGGGTTGTGGCGGCAGTGTTCGCCGCGGCGATCGCCGGCGGGCTCTTCCTGTTTCTCTATCGCACCCGCTACGGACTGGCGATCCGCGCGACTGCCGAGAACCGGCACAACGCCGCGCTGATGGGCGTCAACATCGGGCGTTTGAGCGCCAATGTCTATGGCCTCTATGCCGGCATCACCGCCATGGCCGGTGTCCTGATGGGGGCGATCTATTCGGTCAATCCTGAGGTCGGCTTGCGCTACACACTGTTTGCCTTCTTCGTGGCCGTGCTTGCGGGTCTGGGTTCAGTCGAGGGCGCGCTGGTGGCGGCGCTTTTGCTGGGCGTCATCGAAGCTTTCGTCTCGACCTATGTCGGTTCCAGCTATTCGCTGCTGGCGATCTTCACCACGCTGTTTTTAGTTCTTTTGATATCCCCGCGCGGGATCTTGCGGCGGGGACTCTGATATGGCGCTGTTACCGACCAACCCGCAATGGCGAGGCCTCGTTCTCCTCGCCATCATCATCGTCGTGCTAGGCGTCCTGCCCTGGACGGTGAATAATTACTGGCTGCGCATTGCCACTGGCGCGCTGATGTGGGCGGGGCTCGCTTGCTCATGGAATATGCTGGGCGGATATGCCGGCTACATCAATTTCGGCCAGTCGGCCTTTTTCGGTCTCGGCGCCTATGTGACCGCGTTCCTGATGGGCGATCCGTTCGGCTTGCCTTTCTCGGCTACCATTCCCGCCGGCATGGTGGTGACCGCATTGTGCGCGATCATCATCGGCGCACCGACACTGAGGCTGCGTGGCGCCTACTTCGCCATCGCCACCTGGGCCTTTGCCGAGGTGCTGATCCAGTTCGCTTCGGCGATGGACTTCACCGGCGGCATCGGTGGTATCGGACTGCCCCCGTATCTCAACGAACGCTTCTTCTATTTCGCCATGGTCGGTGCTGCCGCGCTGACGTACTTCCTCACCTGGGCGCTGTTCGAGCGTTCCCGCTTCGGGCTGAAGGTGAAGGCGCTACGCGACCACGAGCCAGCGGCAGAGGCGATGGGCATCAACACGGCCCTGGTCAAGCTGCAGACTTTCGTGCTCAGCGCTGTCACGGCGTCCGTCTTCGGCGCCATCTTCGCTTACTGGGTCACCTTCATCAATCCGAAGTCTGTTTTCGGCGGCGACATCACCGACCAGATGGTGGTGATGGTGTTGCTGGGCGGCCTGGGCACACTGTGGGGACCGGCCATCGGCGGCGTCGCGTTGTTCGTCGTGAACCGGCTGATTTGGATGTATTGGGGCGACACCGCCTTCTACATCGCCATCCTCGGCACCGCCATCGTCTTGGTGGTGCTGTTTCTGCCGAACGGCATCGCCGGGCTGTTCGCAAGGCGCAAGAACGACGCGCTGGACAAGGTCCTGGACAAGCTGGCCGGCAGCGGTGGGGGAGGGCACCCATGAGCGGCGGGATGCAGTCGGCAGCCGATCCGATCCTGAGCGTGCGTGGGCTCTTTAAGCATTTCGGCGGCATCAAGGCCGCCAACGGCGTCGAGCTGGCGGTCGGGCGGCGCGAGATCGCCGGACTCATCGGCCCCAACGGCTGCGGAAAATCGACGCTGTTCAGCCTCGTCTCCGGCGCGGTGATGCCGGACAAGGGCGAGATCCGCTTCGACGGCCATGCCGTCGCCGGAATGAGCGCGCACAGGATCGCCCGGCTCGGCCTCGCCCGTACCTTCCAGATCCCGGCCCTGTTCGACAATATGACGGTGACTGAGAACCTTCTTGCGGCAGCGGCGGAAGGTCACTGGCAGGGCGCACACGAGCGCGCGGCCGAGACCCTTTCCCTCCTCAGGCTCGAGCATGTTGCCGACAATCGCGCCTCGGACTTGTCCGGTGGTCAGCAGAAGCTGCTGGAATTTGGCCGCGCCGTCATGCGGCAGGCATCGCTGATCCTGCTCGACGAGGTAACGGCAGGAGTCCACCCCAACATCCGCAAGATCATCCTGGAAGCGATTGCCCGTCTCCGCGAACAGGGCGTGTCCTTCCTCGTCATCGAACATGACATGGAGATGGTTCGCAACGTCTGCGACCGAATCATCGTCATGGATTCGGGACGGGTGGTAACCAGCGGCGCCTTCGAGGACATCGTGCGCAATTCTGAAGTCATGCAAACCTACCTGGGGCGCCCGCAATGAGCACGCTGGCCTCCGAGAACATCGTCACCGGCTACGGCAAACAGGAGATCGTTCATGGCATCTCGTTAACGGCCGAGCTCGGGAAAATCACTTGCATCTTCGGGCCGAACGGCTGCGGCAAATCCACATTGCTAAAGGCCATCGCCGGGGCGCTGCCGGTGTGGAGCGGCGCCGCCCGCCTTGGCGAGACCGTGCTGTCCAATCTGCCAGTGCACGAGGTGGTACGGCAGGGGCTGGTGCTGATGCCGCAGGGCGGCGGCGTGTTCCCGCGCCTGACGGTGATGGAGAACCTGCGCATGGGTGGTTACGCTATCGCCGACAAGCGGCTGGTGGAAAGGCGCATCGAGACATTGATCGGCCAGTATCCGTCGCTGGCTCGGCGGCGCAAAACGGCGGCCGGCGCGTTGTCGGGCGGCGAGCAGGCGATGCTGTCGCTGGCCCGCGCGCTGGTTTCGGAGCCGCGCTTTATCCTGCTCGACGAGCCTTCCGCCGGCCTATCGCCGGCCATGGTGATCGAGACGCTGGAGCGCATCACCACGCTGACGAAGCAAGGAATCGGCATATTGATGGTCGAGCAGAACATCCGTGAAGCCATGCCGATCGCAGACAAGCTCTACATCTTGGCCGCCGGCTCGAAACGCTTCGAGGGCAGCCCGCAAGACGTACGCGACGACCGTCAGATTATGGACATTTACATGGGTGGAGTCTGAAGTCTCGAAGCTGACGTCATCTTCCCAGTCGTCTAGGAACGACGCAGTCTTTTCAAGCCAAAGGGGCGAGGTGCGCGAGACGGTGTAATCGAAGGCGTCGAGATGCCGAACGGTGAGAAGTCTGCCCGGGATTTTTCTCCTCAGTTCCGGCTCGAAGTCATGGTCTGATATTGCTCCCTGGGGATCGGAAGGAATGACGGTCCCATATCTTCGCCCCTTTGATTAATACGCCCAGAATGCGCACCAGGATACGCATTGAATTCGACGAACCGACGCGTTCGTCGAAGCAAGATCGTTCCGTCTGCATGTCGTTGACGCGACGGATGGGATGTCGCCGCCTTGCTGATCAAGGCTCACACGGGCAAGGAAGTCGCCCGTACGCTCAACATCAGTCTACCCACCTGGTCCCGCAAAATGCAGGTCACGAGCGCGCCAGATTTGGTCCGCCGCCTCGTCTCTGGCTGAGGTTTGACGGACCTGGTGAAGCCGTCGCTGATGCGTCGAGCCCGGCAAGTGTCCTGCGCCACAGCTCCTCATGGGCGTCGTCGGTCATGTAGGCCGCGTGCGCTGTGAGCGTCACGTTTGTCGAGTTTGCGGTAGGCGCTTTCTCCAGGAATCGGTTCTTGCGGGAACACGTCCAAGCTTGCATGGTGCTCTATTGCCATGAATGCCGCGACGCCGGCCGCGATGACCGCAACCTGCATTTCAGCAACGATGCGGTGACGCCGAGCAAGCGCAAAGGCTGGACGCCTTGAAGCGGGAGCGGCCCGGCAAGCCAGTTCAGGAAGACCCGCCGGGCCGACCGGTGGCTGGAACTACCAACAAAACCGCGCACCGGCTGGGCGCATTTATATCAGCTCTCGGGAGAGCATTCCGTCATGCGAATGAAGGGGCCTGGCCTTACGGATTCACGAGCAGGCCAAGCCATAGCGGCCCGGCAAACTGGCGGGGTAGGCCAGCACTCTGCCGGGCCTGGCCGGTGTGGGTCGGGGGACGGGCACCGGTTGTTTGATAGTATATGCGCTATGGCTAATGTGCGCAGCATGCGAACGAAGGACACCTTGCGGGCGCCGCCGGAATCCGCTCTTCTACCTGTCGCTAGTCAAATTCGGATCGAGGTTCTGGTAGCGTCCCAAATGGCCGTCCGACTGGTGGTTGTCCTGGCGCTTCTTTCCGCCCTTCGCCTACGGATCGCGAAACTCGTGGAACGCTATGGCGGGTTGGCGATCGGCCTCTGCGTGTGAGCAACTGTCTGCTCAGGCCCGAACGCGCCGCCTTGAAAGCCCGAATCTAAGGCGGGTTAGCTGCAGCTGAGGCGGTCAGATAGAACATTAGGATGGGCTAATCGTTCATCCTTCCGCAGGAGGGAGATACGATACGCAAGCTCTGGAGTAACGTTGACGAGTGGATGGCCGAAGCTGATCGCTTCGCCGATCGCGAGTTGAATAATCTCACAGACCATCAGCTCTACCAAAAAGCCAACGATCTGCTCGCGGCGCGGGCAATCCTGCGCGAGTTTGAGGCAGAATGGTATGGCCGGCTGGAAGTTCCTTAGTGTCAGGGCGGTAGGATAAGCAGCACTATCGCAATGCGCAGGCCTTGGACGAAACGCCAACCTTCAGCGTTGCGCCGGTCAGGCCGGCACCGGCCGCAGCAAACAGAAGTTTCTCACCCGGTCGAAAGGGACTCCGGACGGCGCTCAACGCGAGCGCGCGACCTCCCGCTCGTGATCCCTGCTCACCACACGCGCCCATCTCGCGCAGCGGGCTCGTTCAACGGCCCCAATCAGACGTTCGATACATCGCTGGTATATGACGTTTGGCGCATCTCTGCTTAAGCAAAAGCCCATTCCGTATCGGCCGTGGTGATCACCTGCTCTTGCAACCGTCGGTGAAGCTCTTGCCACGACGTGTCCGAAACAAAGCTGGTCATGCGTCCACAGGCTTCAGTTAAAGGCATATTGCGGAAGCGGTCGATGATATCGCTGGTTTCGCAAGTGCGTTCATTTCGGATTAATTCGAAAGGGTCGACATCGCATTCAATTACTCGATGTCCCCAAGCGCCCGGTATGTCGTCTGTCGCGAGAGCGTGTCGAAGATCGCTATCCCCCCCGGCGGCTTCCAGCGCTCGGTACAAGACGTAGCGCATTAAGGGAAAATAGACCGGCTGATGACTCCCACCTAGAGCGCGCACGCCCGGCAAGATCGACAAGACTAGAAACATGAGGAACAGGTTGGGGACCAGGCTGCGGTTTGCCAGTTGCTCGACGATATCGGGAGCAGCGAAGCGAGCCACCTTCGTTCGGGTTGCCACATTGATGAGTTCGCCACCCACCAGCCGCAATGGCAGCCGCCTGCCATTTTCATAGAACCAAAAGAAATCCGTACCGCGAGCGAGCCAGCCACCCCACGGGCCTGCCAGCTTGTCGATTTCGGCAAGGATGTTCATTGCGAGCTTTGGGTGGTCCAGCAGCCTCGCCCGTAGCCAGGAATCCTCCTCGGACAGGTGGTCCCCCACCAAATCGGCCATGTCCTCGTCATCGATCTGCAGGAACGCAAAACGGTCTCCGAAGAGTTTTGGCCAAAGGCTGAGATTAGCTGCCTTGATGGCGTGAGCCGGCCGCTCGAATTGGCCCTTCGGCATGAGGTTTTGAAGTAGCGTAAGCGCGTCTCCCTCAGCGCCTTGCTCCGCCGGCACCAGTTCCAACCGATAGGATCCAGGCCCGGTCAGGAGGCTGAATCCGATCATGCGGTTTCGGCTGAGGCCGAAGACGTTGATCGACCTCCTGTCCACCGTCAGCCAGCCAGGGCCCTTGCGAGCCTTTTCAACGAGGCTCACCGTCGAAACAGCATAGGACACGTAGGTCGAGCAACCATGAGCCGAGAGGCCAACGAAGCTAAGAACATGCGTGTAGTGGCGGCCAAGGTTACATACTCCTTGCCGGCGATCATTTCGGCGACCAACCGTCCGCATCTCGCTCCTTGCGTAGGCCCCGTGCCTCTTTCAGCTTTGCCGCCGTCCGCCTACCGCGCTCCTGCATCATCTCCTGCAGGCGATCGAACGGAATGGTCGGCACGAAGTCAACCGAGGCGAGGCCACCGTTAACTTGGTAAGTGAAGCTGAGCCTCATAGCCCCGACCAGTGTCACCTGCCGGCCAAGAAAGGACGCGAGCTCGTTGAGGCCGTGGCCGCCGACGATTTCCGAATAGTGACATTGCTGACCAGCTGCTCATAGCCCCTCCACCACATCAGCTCCCCAAGACCCCGCGACGGGACCGAGTCATAGGATCGGGCCGAGGCCGCATACCTTGCAAGAAAGTCTTCATCATACAGGATGCTGTGGTCACCTCGCGCCCAGTTGATTTCCGCATTGCCCTTCTGGTTGATCCGGGCGTCCAGAAAGACCCTGGGTTTCCTGTTCTCATCGCGCACAGCGGCGCTCCAGTTGGGTGGATCTGTCAGGATGGCGACATGCTCCCTGTTGAGGCCGCAGTCGTAGCCATCCCAGTCCAGCATCCACGCGAGTTCCTCGATCAGCTTGGATGTTCCGGCACGCTGGCGCTCACACGCCAAAGCCAGATAGTCAGAGCTCGAGATGGAAGGATCGAATGGTTCAGTCATTGTTAAAAAAAGTCCTGTGGAGAGAGCAGCTTGGGCGCCGTGGATTTCTGCTGTCAGATCGCTATGTATGTTAGGAGCGAGTCATCCGTTCGTATTGGCCCACGATGTGATGGTAGACTTCCGGGGCTTTGTAGCCGGCGTCCGCCATCAGGGTTGCTGCACGTTGCAGGGTTTCGATCGTTGGCTTGAGGGCGTGGGGATTCTCGTCGTCCTAATGCAGGTCCAGCTCTGAGGAGAGCACCTGAAGGAGAGCGGTCAGCACGTTTGCCGTTGTTTGGTCGAAGGTCATGCCGTGGGTTCCTTTGTAAAGGCAGTCGTTAATCAGAAACAGTGCGTTAGTACTGTCTGCGATACATAAGTACCGAAAAGATGACTTCAATGGGCCGCGCAAGATTTTTTTGCTGGAGAATGTTTGGGTGACCGAAACCGAGTGGGAGCGGCTGATAAGTGGTGTGTTGAAGGCTGAGCTAAAGCTCCGGGGCCTCAGCTACGCCGACCTCGCCGATAAGTTGGCTGCCATCGGCGTAGAGGAGAAAGTGCCCAACATTCGCAACAAGTTGTCACGCGGACGCTTCACCGCCGTTTTCTTCGCCCAGTGCCTCAAGGCGATAGGTTCGCAAAGGCTGAACCTAGACTGACCTCGTGAGCAGGATTGCGCCTGCGCATGGGACACCGCTCCTCCGGTGCCTTCATCCTGTCAGCTCATTCACATAGGGCAGTCGCAGCCATGGGCGCTGGTGCGCGAGCCGGCCCAGGCGTTGGCGCCAGGGTGACTGCGCCGTTCATCGGCACTCTAGGCCCACTGGAATCGTAGAGGGACAGGATTAGGAGCCTCTCGACATACGAAGGATGCGAACTGACTGAAGGCAAATTAATCCGTCTTATCCCATAGTATCGCGCAAGTAAGGTTTGACGAGTTTGTCGTAGCGAGGCCGAATGCGGGTCGGACGAACATAATGAAAGCAAATATTTGACAGTTACAGAAGTCGCCGACTTGCTGGGGGTGCTCAAAGAGGACGTGCTGCGAATGGCTGAGCACGGCGTCCTGCCGCATCCGATCACCATTGATGGCGAACCGCACTTTCCTGAGGAGCCGATCTTGCGCCGACGTGAGGAAGAGGACGACGCCGTCCCCTCAGCCGGAGGAAGACCCCTGCCGACGACGACATCATCGGGCTGACGCCACCGTCCTTACGGCCGGATCTCAGACAGCTGCCGTCGCAGGTTGATCGAATCGTCTTGCGCAGCCGATGGACCGTTGCTGCCCGACCGCACTCAGTCTGCATCGGGAGACTTCGGACGAATAGCCGACTGACCCTTACGGTCCTCTTCCAAGTCAATCGACTGCCAGCGTCGCGACGCCGTGCTGAGCAGTGGAAACGCCTGTCGATCCATTCTGTGGGGATATCTGTGGGGTAGCGGAAATACCAAATCGCTAACCCATTGTTTTTTCTGGTCGGAGTGGCAGGATTTGAACCTGCGACCCCATCGTCCCGAACGATGTGCGCTACCAGACTGCGCTACACTCCGTGACCAGACGGCGGGCTTATAGCCGCCGCTTTCCGATCCTGCAAGCGGGAATGGCTGCACTTGTGTCGCATTTCTTTTGCTTTCACCAAACGCGGTTCGAAAGCTTCGGATTTCGCCGCCTGGCAACAGAGACCCAAAAGCTTGTACGATCGGTCCGGTCTCCAACCCGTGCTCGGAGTTTGGCCCAATAGCTGCGCTCCGTGTCTTGGCCCTTCGCGGATTTCGAATCGGATAAACACCGCCTAAAAGCAGGTATGCTACTTATATCGATCAACTCCCGAGCGAGATCCGAATGAGCCAGCGTATCGTCAGTTTCGTCATGAGCGGCGGCGTCGGCTCGCGGCTCTGGCCGCTGTCGCGCGAGGACAACCCCAAGCAGTTCCATGATTTTTCCGGCGACGGCTCGATGCTGGCCAGGACCTTGCGCCGGCTGGCGGCGAGGCCCGGCGGAGAAACGCCGATCTTCCTGATCGCTTCCGAGCGCCATGCCGAGCGCGTTCATGCCGACCTTGCCGGCTTGGACCTGGCCGGCGGCGGCCCGCTGTTCGAGCCGACCGGGCGCAACACCGCGGCCGCGGTCGCGCTGGCCAGTCTGCGCACGCTCGCCGAATATGGCGACGAGTTGGTACTGGTGGTGCCGTCCGACCACGAGATATCGACACCGCGCCAATTCTGGCTCAGCATCGAGGCGGGCGCGGCGGCGGCCAACTCCGGGCGCCTGGTGGTCTTCGGCCTCAAGCCGGCGCAGCCCGAAACCGGCTATGGCTATATCGAGGTCGCGGCCGATAGGGGCGCAGTGTTCGACGTCTCACGCTTCGTCGAGAAGCCCGATCTCGCCACTGCGCGGACCTATCTCGATGCCGGCACCTTCTACTGGAACACCGGCATCTTCCTGTTCCGCGCCGGCGCCATGCGCGATGCGTTTGCTGCCTTGGCGCCCGATATCTGGCGGGCGACCGAAGCGGCCTACAGGGCGGCGACAAGCGATCTTTCCGGCCTCTATATGCCGCTGGAGCTCTATTCCGAGATTCCCTCGATCTCGATCGACTACGCCATCATGGAGCGGGCGAAGGACATCGCCATGGTGCCGGCCGGCTTCCGCTGGAACGACCTCGGCTCCTGGCAGTCGCTGCTCGATGTCGGCCCTTCTGACAAGGACGGCAACGTCATCGTCGGCGACGTCGTCGCCATCGATTGCGAGAATTCCTACATCCGCGGCGACGGCCGGCTTCTCTCGGCCATCGGCATGAAGGACGTCGCCATCGTTTCGACGGCCGATGCCACCTTCGTCGCGCCGGTCAGCCGTAGCCAGCACGTCAAGAAGATCGTCGAGCAACTGGAGAAATCCGGCCGTCTCGAGACGAGATTCACGCCGGCGCATGACCGCGTCATCGAAAGCGGCGCCTGGCGCCAGCGCGTCCACCACTGGCTGTTCGACGAGACGCTGCCGCTGTGGTCGACGTCAGGCGTCGACG
This sequence comes from Mesorhizobium sp. M1E.F.Ca.ET.045.02.1.1, assembly GCF_003952485.1. NCBI lineage: Bacteria > Pseudomonadati > Pseudomonadota > Alphaproteobacteria > Hyphomicrobiales > Phyllobacteriaceae > Mesorhizobium > Mesorhizobium sp. M1E.F.Ca.ET.045.02.1.1. The sequence continues at coordinate 6,692,559 of NZ_CP034447.1, read as the reverse complement.
AGCGGCATGGCGGCTTCCACGAGGCGCTCGGCTTCGATGCCTCGCCGCTGATGAAGCCGAAGCGCATGCGCACGCAGGCGCGCCAGGTCTACGCCTTCGCTGTCGCCAAGGAGCGCGGCTGGGACGGCCCCGCCGACCGGCTGATCGCGCATGGCATCGACTTCATGGCGGGCAGGGGCCGCACCGACAGAGGCGGTTGGGTGCGCACGCTCAATATCGACGGCTCGGTCGCCGACCCGGTCGAGGACGCTTACGATCATTCCTGCGTGCTCTTGGCGCTGGCGCACGCCCACATCTCCGGCCATCCCGACGCCTTGCGGCTGGGGGAGGAGACGTTTGCCTTCCTCGACGCCCATCTCGAGGACAGCCGCATGACGGGCTTCCTGGAGACCTCGGATGGGGAGGGCGAGCGCCGTTCCAACCCGCATATGCATCTGCTCGAGGCCTTCCTCGCCTGGCACCAGGCAACCGGCGAGCGCGCCTATCTGCGCCGCGCCTCACGCATCATCGACCTTTTCCGCAGTCATTTCTTCGATGCCGAAAGCTGGACGCTGGGCGAATATTTCGACGACGGCTGGAAACCGGTGGTCGGCGAGAAGGGCGCCTGGACCGAGCCCGGCCATCATTTCGAATGGGCCTCGCTGCTTGTCGATTTCGCGGCCCGCAGCGGCCAGACCGAGCTCACCGCCTTCGCCCGCAAGCTCTATGCCTCCGCCGTCGCCAATGGCCTCAACCGCGCCACCGGCCTTTCCTACGGCGCCGTCTCACGCCAGGGCCTGCCGCTCGACACGGTCTCGCGCAGCTGGCCGCAAGCCGAAGCCATAAAGGCGGCGATCGCGCTCGACGGCTCTGGCGGGCTCGACCTCAAACCCGAGATCGAGGCGCGCGTCGGCCGGCTGTTCCGCTGGCACATCGACCCGGCGCCGCTCGGCCTCTGGATCGACCGCATCGACGAGCGCGGCCGCTCACTGGCGACCGACGTGCCGGCGAGCATCTTCTACCATCTGGTCTGCGCCCTGACGCAGTATCTGGATGGGACGGCGGGGGAGGGGTGAGGCGGCGCCTGCGCAACTAAACGTCGCCGTCCTCGTCGAAAACCGCTTCAATATCACGAGCGCCGTGCAGGACTCGCTCAATGCGCACATTATCGCCTTCAGCCATGTAGAAAACTACATAGTGCTGGAACGGAATTGAACGCAGACTTGGCATTAGCGAGGATCGGAGCGCGCCGCCGCGCGGTGCGTCGGCAATGCGCCCACACCGTACTCTGAGCGCGGCCAGAAAACGCCGAGCCGCAGCTGGGTTTTCAGCATGGATATAGTCGCCGATTTCCTCGACATCCCTTGCGGCGGCAGGTGAGAATGTGACAGCCATTACTTATGGCTTGTGTCGCGGTACTTCGCTTCCAGCTGGTCAAGAACCTCCGATGCCGGAATGCCGGGGCCGCTTTCTTTCCCCTTGCGGATATCATCACGCAAAGCAGCAAGCTTCGCCTGCCGCTGCTCCTCGCGCTCCTCAAGGAGGCGCAGGCTATCACGTACGACTTCGCTGGCGCTTGCATAGCGGCCGCTTTCGACGAGCTCGCGTACCAGTGCCTCATAGCGAGAACCGATGTTATAGCTTGCTGGCATGGCTCAGTTCCTTGCTATTATCCATTCTTATCAATTTATGATAAGCGCGGCCGAGCCGGTTGCCAAGTCAATACGGGCTCGCCACATCCCCCGTCTCAACATACACCGCCTTCAGCTGCGAATAGTGCGCCAGCGCGGCAAGCGAGTTCTCGCGGCCGATGCCGGACTGCTTGACGCCGCCGAAGGGCATTTCTACCGGCGTCAGATTGTAGGCGTTGATCCAGCAGGTGCCGGCCTGCAACTCGGCGATCACCCGATGCGCGCGCGGCAGGTCGCGTGTGAACACGCCCGCCGCAAGGCCGAATTCGGTATCGTTGGCGCGCTCGATGACCTCGTCCTCGCTGTCGAACTTGAGCACGCTCATGACCGGCCCGAAGATCTCCTCGCGCGCGATGCGCATGCCGTCGGTGACGCCGGTAAACACGGTCGGCTCGATGAAAAAGCCGCCCTGAAAACCCTGCAGCGACGGCACGTTGCCGCCGCAGGCGAGCGTCGCGCCTTCCTGCTTGCCGGCCGCGATATAGGAGGCGACCTTGTCCTGCTGCGCCTTGTTGACCATCGGCCCCATCTGCGTTTCCGGATCGAGCGGATCGCCGATGCGGATTTTCTTGGTGCGCTCGATCAGCCGCTCGACGAAGCGATTATGGATGCCGCTCTGGACGAAGACGCGCGTGCCGTTGGAGCAGATCTGGCCGGTGGAGTAAAAGTTGCCGAGCATGGCGCCGCCGATGGCGTTCTCGAGATCGGCATCGTCGAAGACGATCAGCGGCGACTTGCCGCCGAGCTCCATCGTCGCGTGCTTCATCTTCGAGCCGGCGAGCGACAGCACCTTGCGGCCGGTCGGCACCGAGCCGGTCACCGAAACCTTGGCCACCAGGTCGTGGCCGACGAGGCCGGCGCCGACATCGCCAAAACCCTGGACGACGTTGAACAGCCCGTCGGGCAGCCCCGCCTCGCTGTAGATCTCGGCCAGCGCCAGCGCCGAAAGCGGCGTGTTCTCCGACGGCTTGAACACCATGGCGTTGCCCATGGCCAAAGCCGGCGCCGATTTCCAGCCGGCGATCTGGATCGGATAATTCCAGGCGCCGATGCCGACGCACACACCGAGCGGCTCGCGCCGCGTATAGGCGAACGGCCCGCCGAGATCGATCATCTCGCCGTTGAAGGCAGCGACCGCGCCGGCGAAATATTCGAGACAGTCGGCGGCCGAAGGCGCATCGGCCACCAGCGTCTCCTGGATCGCCTTGCCGGTGTCCAGCGTCTCGATGCGCGCCAGATCGGCATTGCGCGCGCGAAGAATGTCGGCGGCGCGGCGCAGGATGCGCCCGCGCTCGACGGGCTTCAGCCGCGCCCAGGCCGGCTGCGCCGCGCGCGCGGCCTCGATCGCCAGCTCCAGCACGTTTGGCGTCGCCGAATGCAGCGTCGCGATGGTCTCGCCCGTCGCCGGATAGATCACCGGCAGGCGCGCGCCGCCTTCGTCCTCGATGTAGCGGCCGTTGACATAATGCGATGCCGTTGGCTGGGCGCGCATGGGCGGTTCTCCAGTTCTCTTTCGAGGGGCGAAGCGATCCGTCCGGATCATGCGCTATCTGTCGGCCACCTGCCAGCGCGGATTGATCCAGGGCGCCTGGTTGGACGGCGCAAGCGGCGTGCGGCCGAGGATGTGGTCGGACGCCTTCTCGCCGGTCATGATCGAAGGTGCGTTGAGATTGCCGTTGGTCACGCGCGGGAAGATCGAGGAGTCGGCGACGCGCAGACCTTCGACGCCGATGATCCGGCATTCCGGATCGACGACGCTGGTCAGGTCGTCGGCGCGGCCCATCCTGCAGGTGCCGCAGGGATGGTAGGCGCTCTCGGCATGGTCGCGGATGAAGGCGTCGAGCTCGTCGTCGGACTGCACATGGCTGCCCGGCGAAATCTCCTTGCCACGGAACCCATCGAACGCCTTCTGGCCAAAAATCTCGCGCGTCAGCCGGATGCAGTGGCGGAACTCGCTCCAGTCGTCCGGATGCGACATGTAGTTGAAGCGGATCACCGGCTTGGCAAGGGCGTCGGGAGAGCGCAGCGTCACCGAGCCACGCGACTTGGAACGCATCGGCCCGACATGCGCCTGGAAGCCGTGTGACTTCGCCGCCTTCTTGCCGTCATAGCGCACCGCCGCCGGGATGAAGTGATACTGGATATCGGGATAGTCGACGCCGGCCTGCGAGCGCACGAAGGCTGCGGCTTCAAAGTGGTTGGTGGCGCCGAGGCCCGTCTTGAAGAACAGCCACTGCGCGCCGATCATCGCCTTGGAGAAGGGATTGAGCACCGAATTCAGCGTGATCGGCCTGGTCGCTTCCTGCTGGATGTAGAGCTCCAGATGGTCCTGCAGATTGGCGCCGACGCCCGGCCGATCGGCGACGACCTTTATGCCGTTTTCCTGCAGATGCGCGCCGGGGCCGATGCCTGACAGCATCAGGATCTTGGGCGAATTGATCGAGGATGCCGCGACGATCACTTCGCGTCGCGCCTTAACGACCTGAATCTTTTTGTTAGCTTCGATCTCGACGCCGATGGCGCGTTGATTCTCGATCACCACACGTCGGGCGAAGCCCTTGACCAGCCTCACATTCTTTCGCTTGAGAGCCGGTTTCAGATAAGCATTGGCCGCCGACCAGCGGCGGCCACCCCAAATGGTTTGCTCCATCGGGCCGAAACCTTCCTGCTTCGATCCGTTGTAGTCGTCGGTGAGCTCGAAACCGGCCTGGCGGCCTGCCTCCATGAAGGCGCCGTAGAGCGGGTTCTTGCGCGTGCCGCGCTGCACATGCAGCGGGCCGCCGTGGCCTCGCCAGCCGTCCTCGCCGCCGTCGGAATCTTCCATGCGCTTGAAATAGGGAAGCACATCGGCGAAGCCCCAGCCGGTCGCGCCCTGTTCGGCCCAGTGATCGAAGTCGCGCGCATGGCCGCGCACATAGACCATGCCGTTGATCGAGGACGAGCCGCCGATGACCTTGCCGCGCGGCGTGGCGAGCACCCGGCCGCCGAGATGCGGCTCAGGCTCGCTGGCGAAGCCCCAGTCATAGAGGCTCATATTGAGCGGGATCGACAGCGCCGACGGCATCTGGATCAGCGGTCCGATATCGGTGCCGCCGAACTCGATGACGATCACCGAGTGCTTGCCGTCCTCCGACAGCCGATAGGCCATGGCCGAGCCGGCGGAGCCGGAGCCGATGATGACGAAATCCGCTTCAAGCATTGTTCATATGAGCCATGAAATCGGCGAGCGAGACATTGCCGCCGGTTGCAACCACAAGGACGGTTTTGTCCTTCACATCCACTTTGCCGCCAAGCAGTGCTGCCAGAGACGCCGCGCCCGAGGGCTCCAGCACCAGCTTCATCCGCTCGAAGGCGATCTTCATCGCGCGCCGCACCGAGGCGTCGTCGACGGTCACGCCGCGAACGCCGGCAGCACGCACCGCGGCGAACGGCGCCTCGCCGGGCTTGCGCGCCATCAGCCCGTCGCAGATCGATTTCGGCCCAATCGGCATGGTTTCGATCGCGCCATGCGCGAGCGACGAGCCCATGCCGTTGAAGCCTTCAGGCTCGACGGCGATGATCTCGGTTTTCGGCGACAGATAATGGAAGGCGAGCGAGACGCCGCCGATCAGCCCGCCGCCGCCGACCGAGCAGAAGACGAGGTCGGCGTGAGCCTTCTTGGCCGCCAACTGGTCGAGCGCTTCCAGCCCGGCGCCAGCCTGGCCGGCGACGATCTCGGGATCGTCGAAGGGATGGAGCAAGGTGAGCCCCTCGGTCTCGGCGATCTCGCGCGCCTTGGCGGCCGCGACTTCCTCGCGGGCGCGATCGCCATGGTCGGTGAGCACCACGCGCGCGCCATAGCCTGCGGTCGCGTCGCGTTTTGCGGCCGGCGCATCGATCGGCATGACGATGGTGACGGGAATGCCGAGCGCCTGGCCCGCGGCCGCCAGCCCTTGCGCGAAATTGCCGGAGGAATAGGCGACGACGCCCTTCTTCGCTTCGTCGGGCGACAGCCGCGTCAGCCGCCAATAGGCCCCGCGCACCTTGAAGGAGCCCGCCCATTGCAGCGATTCCGGCTTGACGAAGACGCGCGCTGCGCCCGTCTCCCTGGCAAGGGCAGCCGACTCCAGCAGCGGCGTCACCTGCGTTGCCGCGGACGTCACGGCATAGGCACGTTTCAGGTGGTCCAGGGTGGGAACGAGAATATCAGCCATCATTCGCCTCGCGGATAGCGTTTGCTTTCCTCGAGATTGTCGAGGTTCATGTGATTGCGCATGTAGCGCTCCGAGGCCTTCTGCAGCGGCTGGAAGTCCCACGGGTAGTAGGCGCCGTTGCGCAGCGCCGGATAGACGACCCAGCGGCGCGCCTGGCTTTCGCGGACTGCGGCATCGAACCCGGTCATGTCCCAGCGCGCCCGGACTTTGTCCATGAAAGCGGCCACCAGGGCTGCGTTCGTCGCATCGTCGGCGAGGTTGTTACGCTCGAGCGGATCGGCGTCGAGGTCGAACAGTTGCGGCGCGTCGAGCTCGCAATGGATGAACTTGTATTTGGCCTCGCGGATGGCGACCAGCGGCGCGTAGGACCCTTCGGCCGCATATTCCATCAGCACCGGCGCGACGCGCGCTTCGCCGTCGAGCAGCGGCAGCAGCGACTGGCCGTCGGTCCACGGCGCGATCCCCGCGATGTCGATGCCGGCGAGGTCGCAGAGCGTCGGGGTCACGTCGAGGTTGGAGACAGGCGCTTTGACCAGCCCGGCCGGCACGCCTTTGCCGGCGATCATCAGCGGCACACGCACGGACCCTTCGAAGAAGCTCATCTTGAACCACAGGCCGCGCTCGCCCAGCATGTCGCCGTGATCCGAGCAGAACAGGATGGTGGTGTCGTCGAGCATGCGGGTACGCTTGAGAACGTCCAGCAACTCGCCAAGCTTGTCGTCGACATAGGAAATGTTGGCGAAATAGCCACGCCGCGAGCGTCGCACTTGTTCGTCGGTGATCTCGAAAGATGCATAGTCGCTGGCGTGGTAAAGCCGTTGCGAATGCGTGTCCTGCTCGTCATACGGGATGAACGGTGTTTCCGGATCGAGCGCCTGGCAGTGTTCGTAGAGATCCCAGTACTGCTTGCGCGCGACATAGGGATCGTGAGGGTGGGACAGCGAAACGGTGAGGCACCAGGGCCGGCGGCCTGGATCGTCCTGCTCGCGCGAAAGCTGGTAGATTTTTTGCTTCGCCAGGAACACGACCTCGTCGTCATACTCCATCTGGTTGGTGGTCTCGGCGACGCCGGCACCGGTGACGGAGCCCAGATTGTGGTACCACCATTCGATGCGCTCGCCGGGCTTGCGATAGTCCGGTGTCCAGCCGAAATCGGCGGGATAGATGTCGGTGGTCAGCCGCTCCTCGAAGCCGTGCAACTGGTCCGGTCCGACGAAATGCATCTTGCCGGACAGGCAGGTGTAATAGCCGGCGGCGCGCAGATGATGCGCGAAGGTCGGGATCGAGGAAACGAACTCGGCCGCGTTGTCATAGACCCCCGTTCGCGAAGGCAACTGGCCGCTCATGAATGAGGCCCGGCCCGGCGCGCAGAGCGGCGAGGCCGTGTAGTTGTTGGCAAAGCGCGCCGAGCGCTGGGCGAGCGCCTTCAGATGCGGCGCATGCAGGAAATCGGCTGGCCCATCCGGGAACAGCGTTCCGTTGAGCTGATCGACCATGACGATCAGGAAATTGGGCCGTCGGGTCGTCAAGGCAGGCTCCGTCCGTTGAGCTTGGTTTCGAGATAGTCTTCGACCAGCGCGATCGCGCTCTGCGCGTTAGGCACGCCGTCCTTCAGCGCGCGCCGGATGTAGAGTCCGTCGATCAGTGCCGCCGTCGCTTCCGCGACGCGGTCTGCCTCGGCTTTAGGCAGGATGCCGGTCAGCCCGCTCATCAGGTTGGAATGCAGGCGCCGCGCATAGATGCGGAGCAGCCGCCGCAAGGCGGAGGACTTCTGCGCCTCGACATAGAAGGCGAGCCAGGCCGCGATCGTCTCCGGCTGGAACTGCTCGTCGGAGAAGCTGACAGCGACGACGGCGGAGACGCGCTGGCGCGGCGTGGCGGCGGGGCGAAACGCGCGCTTCGTATCGGCATTCAGCTCGGCGAGGATGTGCCGCATCGTTGCGAACAGCAGCTCGTCCTTGGCGCCGAAATAGTGATGCGCGAGCGCAGACGACACGCCAGCGCGGCCGGCGATCTCCGACATGGTCACGTCCAGCGAGCCGCGCTCGCCGATCGCCGAGATCGTCGCGTCGATGAGCGCCTTGCGGCGCAGTGGCTCCATTCCGATTTTCGGCATTTGGGGGGTCCGTTTGGCATGAGATTATTTTTTATTGACGGATCAATCAACAAAAAATTCCGACCTGGGATCAACCGATCGTGTCGCTCTGGCCCATCCATGGGACTGGAAAAAAGTTCACTATTGAACAATATTGAGTAACCGGCCGCGACGGGACGTGCTAGGCTCGCGGCAAATGGAGGCTGCCATGACCGCATGCATCATCGGCTGGGCGCATTCGCGCTTCGGCAAGCTCGAAGGAGAGACGCTGGAGGGCCTGATAACCAAGGTCGCCGTGGACGCGCTCGACCATGCCGGCATCGGTCCCGACGACGTCGACGAGATCGTGCTTGGCCATTTCAACGCCGGCTTTTCCCCGCAGGATTTCACCGCGAGCCTGGTGCTGCAGGCTGATGCCCGACTGCGCTTCAAGCCGGCGACCCGCGTCGAGAATGCCTGCGCCACCGGCTCGGCCGCCGTCAGGCAGGGCATCCGCGCCATCGATGCCAACGCTGCCCGCATCGTGCTGGTGGTCGGCGCCGAGCAGATGACGACCACGCCCGGTCCGGAGATCGGCAGGAACCTCCTCAAGGCGTCCTATCTGCCGGAGGAGGGCGACACGCCGGCGGGTTTCGCCGGTGTCTTCGGCAAGATCGCGCAGGCCTATTTCCAGCGCTATGGCGACCAGTCGGACGCGCTTGCCATGATCGCCGCCAAGAACCACAAGAACGGCGTCGACAACCCCTATGCCCAGATGCGCAAGGATTTCGGCTACGAGTTCTGCCGCCAGGAAAGCGAGAAGAACCCGTTTGTCGCCGGTCCGCTGAAGCGCACCGATTGCTCGCTGGTCTCGGACGGCGCCGCGGCGCTGGTGCTCACCGACACCGCGACGGCGCTGAGAATGCGCCGCGCCGTCACCTTCCGCGCCAATGAGCACGTCCAGGATTTCCTGCCGATGTCGAAGCGCGACATCCTTGCCTTCGAAGGCTGCGAGCGTGCCTGGGAGCAGGCGCTGAAGAAGGCTGGCGTCACGCTCGACGACCTTTCCTTCGTCGAGACGCATGACTGCTTCACCATTGCCGAACTCATCGAATATGAGGCGATGGGGCTGGCCAAGCCCGGTGAGGGCGCCAAGCTCGCGCTCGACGGCACGACGGCAAAGGACGGCCGGCTGCCGGTCAACCCTTCCGGCGGATTGAAGGCCAAGGGCCATCCGATCGGCGCCACCGGCGTGTCGATGCATGTGCTCACCGCGATGCAATTGACCGGCGAGGCCGGCGGCATCCAGGTGCCGGGAGCCAAGCTGGGCGGCATCTTCAACATGGGTGGCGCTGCCGTCGCCAATTACGTTTCCATCCTCGATCGGATCAGGTAGAAGCGGCCCGCATTTCATTGCGGGGAAGCCATGAGTAATCCGGTTCTGGTCGAGGTTCTGCGCGGCGCGGTGGTCGAAAGCGCCCATCGCGGCGCTGTTTCTGTCTTCGATGCCGACGGCAAGGCGGTTCTGGAGATTGGCGACACCGCGCGCCCGGTGTTCCCGCGCTCGGCGGTGAAGGCGATCCAGGCTCTGCCGCTGGTCGAAAGCGGTGCGGCCGACGCCTATGGCTTCGGCGATCGCGAGCTCGCACTGGCCTGCGCCTCGCATTCAGGCGAGCCGGCCCATGTCGAACTGGCCGCGGCGATGCTGGCCAAGGCGGGTCTCGACAAGACCGCGCTCGAATGCGGCGCGCACTGGCCGTCGAACCACGATGCGACGATTGCGCTGGCGCGCATCGGCAACGTGCCCAACGCGCTGCACAACAACTGCTCCGGCAAGCATGCCGGTTTCCTCTGCACCTGTGTGCACTCGGGCATCGCCCATGGCGGTTACGTCAAGGCCGGCCATGCTTTGCAGGAGATGGTACGCGACGCCATGCAATCCGTGACCGGCGCCGCGCATGATGTCGGCCATAGCGCCACCGACGGCTGCTCGATCCCGACTTACGCCGTACCGCTGAAGAGTTTTGCGTTGGGCTTTGCGCGTATGGCGACGGGCAGGGGTTTTGCGCCCGAACGCGCCATGGCGGCGAAGCGGCTGCTCTCGGCCTGCATGGCCGAGCCGTTCCTGGTGGCCGGCACCGGCAAGGCGGATCTTGCGCTGATGCGGGCCGCCCCAGGCCGCATCTTCGTCAAGACCGGCGCCGAAGGCGTCTATTGCGCGGCACTTCCCGAATTCGGCCTCGGCATCGCTTTGAAATGCGATGACGGCGCCAGCCGGGGAGCCGAGGTGATGATCGCCTCGGTTCTGGCAAAGCTGCTGCGCGATGATGAGGCGCTGGTGGCGAAGCTCACCGAACTCGCCCATCCGGCTATCGAAAGCCGCGTCGGCGCCAAGGTCGGTTCGCTGCGGCCGACGGCGGCGCTCAGCTAGCGCGGACAATGCCACCCGCAATATGCTGTGGTGGCTCCCCGGGGTGAGCCAGGAAATTACCTCTTCTGAGCCATCTTCAGCGACAGCACCAAAGTCATCGGATTTTTCGGGGGAGCCTGGAAGCCATAGTGCTCATAAAACGCTTTGGCTCCATCCGATATGGCATGAACCAAGAGACCGCGAATGCCGAGGATGGCTGCCGCTTGACCGGTCCGCAGCACCGCGTCCTGCAACAGGGCGCCGCCCAGACCTTTTCCCTGCCAGCTTGCATCGACAGCCAAACGGCCAAGTACAGCCACGGGCACCGGATCGGGCATATTGCGCCGGATCGAACCGGGTGTACCCGCCAGGTCAAGTCCACCTGATGAAAGGCAATAATAACCGACAACACGTGTGGTTTCTGCAATCACATAGGTTCTGGACGCCCCGATGACTTGATTGGCGCGCGCCCGCCGTCGAAGCCATTGATCCAGGCTGTCGTTCCTGCTTTGGAAAAGGTCGAGTTCGTGACTATCGGCAAGAAGGGCTGGTGCCGATAGCATCAGTCCCGCCAAGGCTTCGGCGCATTCATCAGGCGGGCAAATCCCTCGCCGCTCGGAGGCCGATCGAGGATATCGAGATAATGCTGATAGCTTTCGGCATCGACCTTGACGAGCGTCTGGTCGAGCAGCGTGTCTTCGGCCGCACGGTAAGCGGCGTCGATCATGAAGTCGGAGCGAGTCTTCCCGCGTATCTTCGCGGCGCGGTCGATCAGGATGCGGACATCCTCACGGATGCGCAGATTGACGGGCTTGGCGTGGGTGTCCTGGTTTTTCGCGGCCATGGCAATGAATCCTTCCGTCATCAATATGGCATATTTGCATACACAATGTGTATCTAAATCTGAGATCGTGGCTGTAGCCTAGCTCACCTTGTTGCGCTCGACGGTCAGATGCGCGTAGCCCGTCTCGGCTGATCGGGCGAGGTCGCCCGTCACCGGATCGGCCCAGCGCTGGCCGATGATGGCGCCGTTCTGTGCGCCGTCGATGACGTTGTCCGAGATGACGGCGGTGCCGGAACCTTCGACCACGCTGACGACGATGCCTGTCCCGGCTTTGCGGATGATGTTTCCCGTCGCCACGACATTGCGCAGATACGGTCCCCAGCCGAGCTGCATGCCGTAGAGCGGTGCGTTCTCGACCACATTGCCCGAAACCGTGGTGTCGGCCTCGGCGCTGATGCCGACGCCGAAGCCGGGCGGGTCGGCGGTGTAGGGGCCGACCGTCGAGAGATTCCGCACGATGTTGTTCGAGCACACGGCCATGCGGCCGCCCTCGTTGAAGTTGACGATCGAGATGCCGTTGGCGGCGCCATCGACGAGATTGTTGCTGAGGATCGCGCCCTCGAAGGAGAATTCGGAATAGATCCCCGTCTCCCCCGAGCGCGAGCAGGTGTTGCCGGTGATCTGTAAATTGCTCGAGCTGTTGGCGCGGACCGCCGAGAAGGCGCAATCCGAGACGACGTTGCCGGAGATGATGACGTTGCCGGCGCGGAAGGCATTGATGCCGTTGCCGTTCTGGCCGGTGCCGCCGCTGCGCGCCCCGATGCGCTGCACGCGGTTGCCGCTGACGATGGTGCCGTCCTCCGCCTGTTGCCAGCGATGCACCAGTATGCCGCCATTGGCGCAGTCGGACACCGTATTGCCCGAAATCTCCAGGCCGCCGGCCTCGACCGAATAGATACCGGCGTCCGCCGCGCCGGAAATGTCGGAGCGGCCGATGCGGCCGGCGACATGTTCCAGCGCCAGCCCGTTCTTGCCGCTGCCGGTGACCTGGCAATTGTCGACGGCGAGATGCGCGACGCGGCGCAAATCCAGCAGCCCCTGTGCATAGTCGGCCAGCCAGCGGTTGCTGCCGTCGAAAACCAGCCCGCTGAGCTCGATATGTTCGGCCTGTTCGGCCATCATCAGGTGGCCGCTGCCGCCATAGACGATGCGGGTCGCGCCGGGCACGCCCGACAGCCGCACGCGCGCCGGCAGCTTCAGGTTGGAGACCAGATAGGTGCCGGGCGGCAGGAACACCGGCGCGTCGCGATCGCTGGCGTCAGTGAGCATCTTGGCGAAAGCCTTGCTCTGGTCATCCAGCGTGCCCGGCTGCACGCCGATCTCGACGGCATTGATCGAACCGCGCATTGCGGCCATTTCGATGCCGGGCAGCATCTTCGCCGACGCCTTGCCGGCAAGCAGCCCGGCGGCGGCAAAGCCTGCGCTCCGGGCAAGCAGCGTTCGTCTGTTCAACATCGGCACAGGTCCTGGCGTTTCGCCCGGTCCGTCGCAGGAATCGTGCCAAGGCTGGCTCGTTGGCAAATCGCTTGTGCAGTCGCCTCGCCGGGCCTAAGTTCATTGCATGAGCAGAGCTTTTACCCGCGAAGAAGACAGCGAAAATGCCATTGCCGGCGTCGGCGAGCGGCCGATCAGCACGCACCGCAATCTGGTGACGGAGCGGGGCCTAGCGATGATCGAGGACAATCTCGCCGAGCTGCGCGATCTGATGGCCAAGGCTGAAAGGCGGGGTGACCGCGAACGCCTTGCGGTCGTGTCGCGCGACCTGCGTTACTGGACCGCGCGGCGCGAGAGCGCCGAGCTTTCCGAGCCGGAGCCAGGCAGCGACGTTGTCCGCTTTGGCATGGGCGTCACGCTGGAAGGCGACGACGGCAAGAAGGTGCATTGGCGGATCGTCGGCGAGGATGAGGCAAATCCGTCAAAGGGCAGCATTTCCCATGTCTCACCGATGGCTTTGGCCCTCTTCGGCAAGAAAGTCGGCGAGGTCGCCGCCGTCAACGGCAAGGAATGGGAGATCGTCAAGCTCTCGGACAAGGCCGAGAACTAGTTCTCGACCTTGATAGTATGGTCGCGGAAGAAGGCTACGGCACCAGCTTCGTCGATCTCGCCCGCGGCAACGCCCATAACGAATTCGTAGATCGTGCCATTGTCGGCTGTAAGGCCGTAACCCTTTATGATCAGGAAGGCGCCCGCGGCCACTATAGCCGTGCGTTTGTTGCCGTCGACAAAAGCGTGGTTCCTGGCGATGTCGAAAATATAGGCGGCCGCCAGATCCTCGATTGTCGGGTGACGATAATTGGCCTTGTTCTCGGCGCGGGCGAGCGCGGATTCGAGAGCGTTCTCATCCCTCAAGCCCTGCGCGCCGCCATGTCGGCGCAACTGCTCGGCATGCATCGCTTCCACAGCGCGACGCGACAGGAACTGCCAGCTCATTCGGCGAGCTTCTGAAGCGCGACCTTGTACTTGTCCATGACCTTGCGAGCGGCTTCCATCTGCCGCTCGAAGCTGTCGTCCACGGGCTCAAGGGCAATGCCCTTGTCCGTTTCGACAATCTGAAGCTGGTCGCCGGCTTTGATGTTCAGCCGATCGAGGATTTCCTTCGGCAGGATCACACCTTCCGAATTGCCGATCTTGCGAACGGTGGTGTTCATGACGGATCATCCTGTTACAACTTTAATTATAACGCGTAACGCCCAACGTTACAACAGGAATTATAACGACACTACCCGGCCGCCAGCAGCCGATCCATCAGCCGGTCCGCCGCTTGCGGGATCACGGTGCCCGGCGGGAAGATTTCCGCCGCGCCGGCCTTGAGCACCGCGTCATAGTCCTGCGGCGGGATGACGCCGCCGGCGACGATCAGCATATCGCCATGGCCGAGCTTCCTCAGCGCTTCCTTGAGCTCGGGGATCAGCGTCAGATGCCCGGCCGCGAGTGAGGAGGCGCCGATGATGTCGACATCGTGCTGGACGGCAAGCTTTGCGATTTCATCCGGCGTCTGGAACATCGGGCCGACGGTGACGTCGAAGCCGAGGTCGGCAAAGGCGCTGGCGATCACCTTCTGGCCGCGATCGTGGCCGTCCTGTCCCATCTTGGCGACCAGGATGCGCGGCCTGGCGCCGGATTTCTTCTCGAATGCCTCGATCTTTTCCTTGAGCCGGTCGACGGCCGGATTGTCGCCGAGCGCGTCGCGATAGACGCCGGAGATGGTCTGGACGGTGGCCGCATGGCGGCCGAAGACCTTCTCCAGCGCCAGCGAGATTTCGCCGACGGTGGCGTTGGCGCGCGCCGCGCGGATCGCGAATTCGAGCAGGTTCTCGCCGCTTTCGGCGGCACGCGTAAGCGCCGCCAGCGAGTCCTCCAGGGCGGCGACATCGCGTGTGCCCTTCAGCCGCTGCAGCTTCGCCAATTGCCTGGCCTTGACCTCGGCATTGTCGATCTTGAGCACATCGACCTCGATATCGGCTTCCGGCCGGTGCGCGTTAACGCCGACCAGCACCTGCTCGCCGGAATCGATGCGCGCCTGGGTGCGCGCCGCCGCTTCCTCGATGCGCAGCTTCGGAATGCCTTTCTCGATCGCCGCCGCCATGCCGCCGAGGTTTTCGACCTCCTCGATATGGGCCAGCGCGCGGGCCGCCAGGTCATGCGTCAGCCGCTCGACATAGGCCGAGCCGCCCCACGGATCGATCATGCGCGTCGTGCCGGATTCCTTCTGCAGGATGAGCTGCGTGTTGCGGGCGATCCGCGCCGAATGATCGGTCGGCAGCGCCATCGCCTCGTCGAAGGAATTGGTGTGCAGCGACTGGGTATGCCCCTGCGTCGCCGCCATCGCCTCGATCATCGTGCGGGTGATGTTGTTGTAGGGGTCCTGCGCCGTCAGCGACCATCCGGAAGTCTGGCAATGGGTGCGCAGCGACAGCGAGCGATCGTCCTTCGGCGAAAAATTCTTCTTCATCAGGCTCGACCAGAGCAGCCGCGCGGCCCTGAGCTTGGCGACCTCCATGAAGAAGTTCATGCCGATCGCCCAGAAGAAGGAGAGACGCGGCGCGAAGCGGTCGATGTCGAGCCCGGCGGCGACGCCGGCGCGGGCATATTCGATACCGTCGGCAATCGTGTAGGCGAGCTCGAGATCGGCCGTCGCGCCGGCTTCCTGCATGTGATAGCCGGAGATCGAGATCGAATTGAACTTCGGCATATGCCGCGAGGTGTAGGCAAAAATGTCCGACACGATCCGCATCGATGGCTTCGGCGGATAGATATAGGTGTTGCGGACCATGAACTCCTTCAGGATATCGTTCTGAATGGTTCCCGCTAAGTCCTTTTGCGCGACACCCTGTTCCTCGGCCGCAACGATGTAGAGCGCCATGATCGGCAGCACGGCGCCGTTCATCGTCATCGACACCGTCATTTCGCCCAGCGGAATGCCGTCGAAGAGCTGGCGCATGTCGAGGATGGAATCGATCGCCACGCCGGCCATGCCGACATCGCCGGCAACGCGCGGATGGTCGCTGTCATAGCCGCGATGGGTGGCGAGGTCGAAGGCGACCGAAAGCCCCTTCTGGCCGGCGGCAAGATTGCGCCGGTAGAAAGCGTTGGATTCCTCTGCCGTGGAGAAGCCGGCATATTGCCGGATGGTCCAAGGCTGCTGGACATACATGGTCGGATAGGGGCCGCGCACGAAGGGCGGCAGGCCGGGATAGGTGTCGAGGTTGGCGAGGCCCTTGAGGTCGCCCTGCGTATAGAGATGCTTGACCGCGATGCCTTCCGGCGTCATCCGCTGGCCCTTGAGATCGACCGGTATGCGGCGCGGCGCCGACCAGCCGATCTGGCTGAAATCCGGGATCATGATCCGGCTCCGATAGACTGATCGATACGCACTGGAAACAGCGGCTCGCACACGGCCACGCCTTCCGTCAGCGCAGGCCGACGCTCGGCCTTCAATATCTCGACCGGGCGCTCGCTGCCGGCACGGAACAGGGTGGTGCCGATGATCGAGCGCGTCCCGGTCCGGTATGCGGCATTGCGCTTCGCGGCGGCCGTCTGCACGCGGTTCTGGATATAGCCTTGCTGCAGGCTGTCGAGCACGCCGCCCTCGGCTTCGATGCGCTGGAATTCCTCCCAGGCCGCGGCGCAAAGATCCTCGGTCAGCGCCTCGACCGCGCCGGAGCCGTTGGCGGGGTCGGCGACATGGTGGAGATGGCTTTCATGCGCCATGATCAACTGCGCGTTGCGGGCGACCCGCCGCGCGAAGCCGGCCGGCAATCCATGCGCGATGGTGTGCGGCAGGATCGAGATCGAATCGGCGCCGCCGCTTGCCGCCGCGAAAGCGGCGATCGCCGTGCGCAGGATGTTGGTCTCGGGGTCCGCCATTGCCATCATGCGATAGGAGGTCTCGGCGTGGACGTTTGCCGTCGAGGCCGGGATAGAGCAGGCCTCCTGGATGCGCGCCCAGAGCTTGCGCAACGCCCGCACCTTGGCCATCGACAGGAACTGGTCCTGGTCGACGCTGAGCGCGAAGCCGATATAGGGCGCGGCATAGACCAGCGGCTGACGCGCCTTCTCGAACATCCTGAGATAGGAGACGGCGGACGCCATCATCGTGCCGAGCTCCTGCGCCTCGGTGGCGCCGGCATTGTGGAAAACACGGCCGTCGGCTTCGAGCAGCGCGCCCGGCACGCCCATCGAGAAGAAATGCGCCAGCGACTGCGGCATCGATTCCTGCAGCGCCTCGATCGAGGTGCGCAGCCGCCCGGTGCCGGCGAAGATCGCCGCCGGGTCGATGCCGAAGGAAAGGTTGAGCTTCGTCGGATCGGAGCGGCGCCGGGTCAGGAAGGCAAGCAGCCAGTCGGCCACGGCGCGGCTCCAGGGATGCGCGTCGATGCGGACCTGCACACGGTTGAGCGGCACGCCGTCGAGCACCGTCTCCAGCGCTTCCGCGGTTCTGGGCAGGCCGTAGCCGAAGGCATTCGGCGCGCCCTCGAAGACAAGCGACAGCCCGGTAGCGCCCTGCGCGATGTCTTCCAATGCTTGCGCGCTGGCGCGAGCGATATCCGGGTCGTCGACGCGCTGGCTGACGATCCAGGGCAATGTCGGGTTGGTGCGCACCAGCGGCTCGGCGCTGGCCGAGCGTTCGCTGAGCGGCTCGATGCGGATGCCGTCATCGGTGTGCGAAACGAGCTTCTCCTCGAAGGAGCCGCCGGCAAGCGCCTTTTCCGCCAGCGCCAGCCAGCGCTTGGCGTCCGGGTTCGGAAGGTCGACATCCCTGGTCAAGGTGCCGGCGCCCATCGCACTCCTCGTCTCTTGCCGCATCAGCCACCAGTCTAAGGTTCTCGGCCGGATATCACAATCGACATCCGTCGCCGTTGTCCCCGCAGCCGCTAACCGATTGCCAAACATGCTCGAAATCCGCAAGCTCGGTAAGATCGATTTCGATGGCGGCCCCAAATTCGATGATAGGCCTCCGTTTCGATGATGGGCCCCCGTTTCGATCATTGCCATTGTCGCCCGGCCAAGGCGTTACTATACCTCCGATAAGGCCGGGCGTTTTTTGACGGAACAGATTGCGGAGACCGACATATGGCTGACGACACCAGCATCTTCATCGGCGCCAGCCGCAAGCCCGACGATTCCTACCAGCGCGCCGAGGAATTGCTGCTGCGCTACGGCAACCGCCACGGGCTGATCACCGGCGCCACCGGCACCGGCAAGACGGTCAGCCTGCAGGTCCTGGCCGAGGGCTTTTCCAACGCCGGAGTGCCGGTCTTCTGCGCCGATATCAAGGGCGATCTGTCCGGCATCGCCCTGATGGGCGAGGCCAAGGATTTCCTGGTCAAGCGCGCCGAGCAGGTGAAGCTCGATCCCTACCAGTTCCAGGAGTTTCCGGTCATCTTCTGGGACCTGTTCGGCGAGCAGGGCCATCCGATCCGCGCCACCATCTCGGAGATGGGGCCGCTGCTCATGTCGCGGCTGATGAACCTCACGGAAGCGCAGGAAGGCGTCATGAACATCGCCTTCCGCATCGCCGATGAAGAGGGTCTGCTGCTGCTCGATCTCAAGGACCTGCAGGCGTTGCTCGCCAACATCGCCGAGCGCGCCGACGAGCTCAGCGCCCGCTACGGCAACGTCACGAAACCGTCGGTCGGCGCCATCCAGCGCACGCTCCTGGTGCTGGAGCAACAGGGGGCCGCGAATTTCTTCGGCGAGCCGGCGCTGCGTATTGCCGATCTCATGCGCACGACCCGTGACGGCCGCGGCGCGGTCAGCGTTCTCGCAGCCGACAAGCTGATGATGAACCCCAGGCTCTACGCCACCTTCCTGCTCTGGCTGATGTCGGAACTGTTCGAGGAACTGCCGGAGGTCGGCGATCTCGAGCGGCCCAAGCTGGTCTTCTTCTTCGACGAAGCGCATCTTCTGTTCGAGGACGCGCCGAAGGTGCTGATCGACCGCGTCGAGCAGGTGGTGCGGCTCATCCGCTCCAAGGGCGTCGGCGTCTATTTCGTCACCCAGAACCCGCTGGACATCCCGGAAAAAGTGCTGGCCCAGCTCGGCAACCGCGTCCAGCACGCGCTGCGCGCCTATACGCCGCGCGAGCAGCAGGCGGTGCGGACCGCGGCCGAGACCTTCCGGCCCAATCCCGATTTCGACTGCGCCACCGCCATCACCCAGCTCGCCACCGGCGAGGCGCTGGTCTCGATGCTGGAGGACAAGGGCGTGCCGGCCATGGTCCAGCGCACGCTGATCCGGCCGCCATCCTCGCGGCTCGGGCCGATCACGCCGGACGAGCGCCGCAAGATCATCGCCGAGAGCCCGGTCACCGGCCAGTACGACCAGGTGGTCGATCGCGAATCGGCCTTCGAGATGCTTCAGAAGAAGGCCAAGGAGGCGCAGGACGCCGAGGCGCAGGCGCAGCAGCAGAACAGCGGCGGCTCGCGCTGGACAATCCCGGGCTTCGACGACGTTTTGGGGTCTGGCAACCGGCGGTCCTCTAACCGCCAGACGGTGGCGGAGGCCGCGATCAAGTCGGTGGTGCGCTCGGTCGGTTCGTCCGTCGGCCGCGCCATCGTTCGTGGCATCCTGGGCAGTTTGGCGCGCGGGCGGTGAGAAGCGCCGTCACGCTGAACCGCGGTACGGCTCAGCCGACCTCGATGTTCATTTCGGCGATCAGCCGCTCGCGCCCCGCCAGCGAGTTCAGCGCTTTGTCGCCCAGTTCCCGGGCGACGAGGTTGAGCAGCGCTTCGCAAAAGACGATGTAGGCGCCCATGCTGTTCGAATAGAAACTGCTGGCGTGCGGGATGAAGAATGCATGCTCGGCCGGAGGAACGAGCGGCGAGGATCGGGAATCGGTGATCGCGATCACCGACTGACCGTTCGCCGCCGCAACCCGGCCGACCTCGGCGACGCTGCGTGTATAGGGCGCGCAGCTCGCGACGATGACGACGTCGCCCGGCTCGAGCTGCGACAGTGCCTCGGCGACGCCGAGGCGCGGCGCGTCCAGAAGCGCCACGTCGGAGCGCACCATCCCAAGGCAATAGGTGAGGAAGCTCGCCAGCGAATGGAACTGGCGAACGCCGTGGACGCGCACGCGCCGCGCGCTTGCCAGCAGCCTGGTCGCGCCTTTCAGCGAGGCGCCGTCCAACTGGCCGAGGAAACCATCGACATTCGCGGCCGTTTCCCGCGCCAGCTGCCCGAAGACCTCGACGTCGGCGTCGCCGACGGAGGGCGTCGCCATGAGCCGGCCGGCCTGGCGGCTATAGAAATATTGCTGGTCGTTGGCGATGGCCTTGCGGAATACGGCCTGGAAATCGCTGAAGCCTTCGAAACCGAGGCGCTTCGCCAGCCTGGTGAGCGTCGACGGATTGATGCCGAACTGGTTGGCGAGCTCCGAGATCGAGCGGACGGCCGACTGCTCGGGCGCCTCCACCAGCTTGGCGAACACGTCATGCGCCTTGGAGCCGAGTGAAAATCCTGCCTCGTCGCGGCCGACCGAGAGCGCCAGCGCTCTCAGATCCTCGATGGTGCGCGGCGGCTCCGCAATGGCTTCCTCTGGCATCGCCCCCGTTCCTGTTCACCCAGCGACAGGGACCAGCCCATCCCGCATGTCGAAGCGCGCTGCTTCGTGCGCTTTATCGTAGACAGCCCACTCGACCTTGTCAGCCCCGACGCGGAAGACAGCGGTGGCCATGGTGTTCTCGACATCGCTGTCGGCCGGATCGGTGCGATAGATCGGCAGCTCCGGGTCGGCCGCGTCCCACAAGATGCCGCGCGCGCGGTCTTGCGGGTCCGACTGCAGCGTGTGGCCGAGCAACAATTCGCCCCGCCGCTGGCGCACGCCGGACGATCCGGTGACGATCTGCGACATGCGTCCCGTGTCGGCGTGGATGAGGTGGTTCGAATGGACCCGCGCCGCTTCGACCTGGTCGGCCGACAGCGTTTGCGCGGTGAACTCGACGCTGAGCAGCCTCTCGTCGCCGGCTTGCGCCAGGGTCAGGTGAAAGGCGCCGGCGCGCGGCGCCGATCTGAGCAGGGCCAGCACCGCGTCGAGACTGGGCGCATCGAGGATGGCGCGGGCGAGCACCATGCGCGGCGTCCCTGCACCGCCAGCCAGCGGCCTGATGTTGTTGACCGTCTGCACCAGCCCCGCCGACGTGGCCGCGAACGTATGCCCGGGCAGTGAGCCCGGATAGACAAAGGCGGTGAATGAATTGCCGCCTTCGGACGTCACATGGGCCAGCGCGCAGTGGCCGGCGAATTCCGGGTCGCCATCCTCGTTGTGGCCGATGACATGCGGGGAACCGGGCAACTGGACGGTCGTGCAGCCATCCGGCGCCATCGCCCAAATGTCGCCGCGGCAGTTCCACAGGAAGACATCGTCGAAAGCCAATTCCAGCCCGGCGGCAAGACCCTGCAGCTCGGCCCAGTATCGGGGAAACCGTTCCCGCACGATCATCGCCATCGTGCCGATGCGGGGATCGGCGCGGCGTGCGGTCAGCTCGCGCCAGGCGGCGGAAGTACGAAAATGCTCATGCAAGGCCGCTCGGCCAAACTGCCCGAGAGCAGCCCCCACATCATACGGCGACCCCGCGATATCGATGAAGGAAAGCCGGGGGAGCGCGTCATGCGACATGCTGCAGAAACTCTTTCAAGCGAGGGTTTTGCGGGTTTGCAAGCAGCTCCCGCGGCTCGCCGTCAACAGCGATCTTACCGCCTTCCATGAAAATCAGCCTGGTTCCGACCTTGCGGGCAAAGGCCATCTCGTGGGTGACGACGATCATCGTCATGCCTTCCTCGGCCAGCGCCTGCATCACGCGCAACACTTCATGCCTGAGTTCGGGATCGAGCGCCGAGGTCGGCTCGTCGAACAGCATCAGCTTGGGCTTGACGGCAAGCGCACGCGCAATGGCGACGCGCTGCTGCTGGCCGCCGGAAAGCTCGCTCGGATAGTGATGCGCCCGTTCGGCAAGGCCGACCTTGGCGAGCATTTCCAGCGCCTGCTTGCGTGCCTCCTGCCGCGTTTCGCCACGCACCCGGCGCGGGCCGAAGGCGACGTTCTCGAGTGCCGTCATCTGCGGAAACAGGTTGAACTGCTGGAAGACCATGCCGGCTTCCTGGCGGATCAGGCGGACCTTGCGGCCGCCGGACTTGACGCTGATGCCGTCGACGATGAGGTCGCCGCCATTGATCTCCTCCAGCGCGTTGATGCAGCGAAGCAGCGTCGATTTGCCGGAGCCGGAGGGGCCGATCAGGACGACCTTCTCGCCGGCCTCTATCGACAGGTCGACCTGGTCGAGGATCGTGACCTGGCCGAAGCGCTTGGTGACTTTTTTGAACGCCACGATGCTCACAGGATGCGCATCCTCTTTTCGGTCAGCCTGAGGATCAGGGTGAGCGTGCCGGTCATGATCAGGTAGAACATCGCCACGGCCGACCAGATCTCGACGGCTCGGAAGTTGGCCGCCATGATTTCCTGGCCTTGCCGGGTGAGCTCGCCGACCCCGATCACGATGAACAGCGAAGTGTCCTTGAGGCTGACGATGAACTGGTTGCCCAGCGCCGGAATCATGCGGCGGAAGGCAAGCGGGCCGATGATGTAGAAAAGCACTTTCCAGAACGGCAGGCCGAGCGCCAGGCCGGCTTCGCGCAATCCGCGATGGACGGAAAGGAAGGCGCCACGCACGATCTCGGCGATATAGGCGCCGGCATTGATGATGATTGCCATGATTGCCGCCGCCAACGGGTTGATGCGGACATCCGCCAGGATGGGCAGCGCGAAATAGATGAACATCACCTGCACGATGATCGGGGTGCCGCGAATGATCTCGACATAGACCATGGCGATGGCGTTGAGCACGATGTTGCCGTAAGCGCGCGCCAGCCCGGCGGCGAAGCCGATCAGAAGCCCGCCGGCGAGCCCGGCGAGCGCGATCAGCACGGTGAGGCGGGCGCCTTTAAACAGCTCCGGCAGGGCCTGCCAGATGACGGACCAGTCGAAATCCATGAGAGCTATCCTTCAGGGAAGGCACGCCGGCCATGCCGGCGCGCCAGGAGATCCAAGGGAAACCCCGATGATCAGCTCTTCGGCGGCTCCGTGCCGAACCACTTCTCGTAGATGGCCTTGTAGGTGCCGTCGCCCTTCAGCTTGGCGATCGAAGCGTTGACCTTGGCGACGAGCTCGCTGCCCTTCGGGAAGGCGATGCCATATTGCTGGGCCATCATCTGTGGGCCGACGGTCTTCACTTTCCCCTGGCCGTTGGTCTTGATGTAGTAGAGTACGTTCGGCGTGTCGTGCATGGCCGCGTCGGCGCGACCGGTCGCGACTTCGAGATAGGCATTGTCGCTGTTGGGGAAGAGCCGTAGATCGGTGCCCTTGAAGTGCTCCTTGGCATAGTCTGTCGCCGAGGTGCCGGTCTTCACGGCAAGCGTCTTGCCGACAAGATCTTCCGGACCCTTGATCGTGCTGTTGACCGGCACCATCAGCAGGAATCCGCTGTCGTAGTAGCCGTCCGAAAAGTCGATGACCTTCTTGCGCTCGTCCTTGATGGTGATGCCGGCCAGGCCGACGTCGACCTGCTTGGTCTGGAGCGCCGGAATGATGCCGTTGAAGTCCATCGGCTGCAGCGTGTAGGTCACGCCGATATCCTTGGCGATTGCCGCCCACAGGTCGATGTCGAAACCGACATACTTGTCGCCCTCCTTGAACTCGAACGGAACGAAGGCGGTGTCCGTCGCCACGATCAGGTCGTCGGCAAAGGCCGGCTGGCTAAGGACGAGCGTTGCCGCGACGGCCGCGGCGGCGGTGAGGCTTGCAAGTGCGAATTTCATTTTTCGGGTTCCCCTTTTTGTTGGAATTGCGCTGGAAGCCTAACACTGTCGATCCGATATCGCAAATTGAAAATGCATTTAATAGCAATATGCATTTGATATTTGCATATTGCGGCAATGGTGGTTGAATCCGACAAGGGAGCCCCGCCAGCAAAAAATTCAGATGCTCTAGGCAGCGCCCCATTGGTTCCTAAGCGTGTCCGCGTCGGCGAGGGGCAGCCCGCAAGCTTCGACCGCTCGCTTGGCGGCCGCGACCAGGTCCTGATTTCCGAAAGCCGGTGTCCCATTGGGCAGGAAGAGATTGTTCTCGAATCCGACACGCGCATGCCCGCCGAGCAGGGCCGCGGCGGTGACGCATGCGGTCTCCTGACCGCCAAAGGCGCAGACCATCCAATGGCCGGATGCCGGAATGCCGGGCGCCAGGAACGGCAGCAGGTCGGCGGGACGGGACGTCTGCCCGACCGTATAGCGGCCGAGCACGTAGAGAACCGGCAGGTTGTCGAAGGGGATCAGGCCTCGGCCGGCGAGCGCCGCGAGATAGGTGGCCTCCTCGGGGGTATAGAGGATGATCTGCGGCGTGACCTTCTCCCTGCGCAGCGTCTCGAGGAACGACGCGAAAGCCGCTTCATGCGCTTGGTCGGGCACGAGCTCGCGCAAGGCCAGCGAAACCGCTTCGGGGCGTACTTCCAGCGCCACCCGCATCTGCTGCTCCGGCCTATAGATACCCAGCGCCTCACTGGTGATCTGGAGAACGAGCCTGTCGCCGACGCTCGCCCTGATCGCGGCAGTCGCGGCCCGATAGGCCTCGGCGTCGAGCAGGTGGCGACCGTCGCGGCCGCGGACATGGACATGGATCATGGCGGCGCCGGCATCGAGCGAGGCCGCGGCCACATCCGCCAACTCAGCCGGCGTAATCGGCAAAGCCGGATGATCTGCTTTAGTGCGCCGGCCGCCGTTTGGCGCCACGGCGATTGCTACGGGATCGGAGCGCCCGGAACCAGTCTGCCCTTGGTTTGCACCATCTTCCACGGCTTGCTCCATTTGTTGCATAAAATTATCAATTGCTACATATATTGCATGATCTCGCATTCGCGTCTATGGTTGGCGGCATGATCCGCGCGCCGCTCACCGATGCCATCGTCGAAGTTTTCGATGCCTTGCCGTCGCAGCTTCAGGACGCCGCCCGCTATCTTCTCGACAATCCCGAGGATGTCGCGCTGCTGTCGATGCGCGAGCAGGCGCGCCGCGCCGGTCTGCAGCCGTGGACGATGGTGCGCTTGGCAAAGCGGCTGGGCTTTGACGGCTACGAGCCGCTGCGTTCGCTTTACGCCAACGCCATGCGGCAGGGCGAACTCGGCTTTGCCGGCAAGGCCGGCACGCAGCTCGCGCGGCAAAGCGAGGTCGGCGACCGGGCATTGGCCGCCGAGATGATAAAATCACTGTCGAGCCAGATCGCCGAACTTGGCGAGCCGGAGCGGCTCGATTCGCTTGCCGCGGCGGCCGAGCGGCTGCACGCAGCACGCCGGATATTCTGCCTCGGCCTCCGCTCCAGCCATCCGGTCGCCGCGCATTTCGGCTACGTCATGTCCTTCCTTGGCGAGAAAGCCGTGATGCTGGACGGCGCATCCGGGACTGGCACCGACGCCATTCGCCTGGCGACCGCGCAAGACGTGCTGTTTGTCGTCAGCGTCGCACCCTATACCAGGCTGACCGTCGATCTTGCCCGCCGCGCCGCAGCCGGCGGCGTGCCGGTGATCGCGCTCACCGACAGCGCCGTCTCGCCGCTCGCCGGTCTCGCCGGGCTGTCGGTGCTGGTTCCGACGGAAAGCCCGTCCTTCTTCCACACCATGTCGCCTGCCTTCGTGGTCGGCGAGGTCCTCGCGGCGCTGATTGCCGGAAAGGGCGGGGAAAAGGCGCTTGCCGCCATTCGCCGCACCGAGGACCAACTGTCCCAACTCGACATCCACATCTTGCCGCCGCGCGGCCGGAGGAAAGCATGACCCATATCCTGCATCGCCAGATCCACGCCTCGCTTCCCGTCGCCAGCGGCGGCAAGGGCATCGAGCTCTTCGATACGGACGGACGCGCCTATATCGACGCGTCCGGCGGCGCCGCCGTTTCGTGCCTCGGCCACGGCCATCCCGATGTTCTTGCCGCCATGCACAGGCAGGCCGACCGACTTGCCTATGCCCACACCAGCTTCTTCACCAGCGAAGTCGCCGAAGCCTTGGCCGACCGGCTCGTCGCGGATGCCCCGGCCGGCATCAGCCACGTCTATTTCGTC
The DNA here is from genome assembly GCF_003952485.1 of Mesorhizobium sp. M1E.F.Ca.ET.045.02.1.1. NCBI lineage: Bacteria > Pseudomonadati > Pseudomonadota > Alphaproteobacteria > Hyphomicrobiales > Phyllobacteriaceae > Mesorhizobium > Mesorhizobium sp. M1E.F.Ca.ET.045.02.1.1. Next base: position 6,666,769 of record NZ_CP034447.1, on the reverse strand, counting down.
TCGGGCGGTTCGGAAGCGGTCGAGGCAGCGCTCAAGATGGCGCGGCAGTATTTCGTCGAGATCGGCCAGCCGCAGCGCCGCAACATCATCGCGCGCAAGCAAAGCTATCACGGCAACACGCTCGGCGCGCTCGCGACCGGCGGCAATGAATGGCGGCGCGCGCAGTTCCGGCCGCTGCTCATCGAGACGCACCACATCGATCCGTGCTTTGCCTATCGCTTCCAGGAGGCCGGGGAGACGGACGAGAACTATGCCGCGCGCGCGGCGCAGGCGCTGGAGGACAAGATCATCGAGCTCGGGCCTGAGACGGTCATGGCCTTCGTTGCCGAAACGGTTGTCGGCGCGACGGCGGGCGCGGTGCCGCCGGTTGCGGATTACTTCCGCCGCATCCGCGACATCTGCGACCGTTACGGCGTCTTGCTGATCCTCGACGAGGTGATGTGCGGCATGGGCCGCACCGGAACGCTTCATGCCTGCGAACAGGATGGCGTCGCCCCCGACCTGATGACGATCGCCAAGGGGCTGGGTGGCGGCTACCAGCCGATCGGAGCCGTTTTGCTCAGTCAGAAGATATTCGATGCCTTCGCGAACGGTTCGGGTCTCTTCCAGCACGGCCACACCTATATCGGCCACCCGATGGCTTGCGCGGCCGCGCTTGCCGTTCAAGAGGTGATTGCCCGCGACAGGCTGCTCGACAATGTGAAAGCCATGGGCGCGCATCTGGCGCGCCGGCTTGGCGAGCGCTTCGGGAACCACCCCCATATTGGCGACATTCGCGGGCGCGGCCTGTTCATGGGCGTCGAACTGGTGGAGGACCGTTCGACCAGGCAGCCCTTCGATCCGAAACGGAAACTCAATGCGCGCATCAAGAAGGCGGCCATGGCGCGCGGCCTTCTCGTCTATCCCATGGGGGGCACGATCGACGGGGTCAACGGCGACCACGTGCTGCTGGCGCCGCCGTTCATATGCGACGTCTCGGCCATCGACGCGATCGTCGAGCGTCTCGACGACGCCATCTCCGACGCATTGCAGATTTAGTCCGATCGGCCCTGAGAGGCTCCTGCCAGGCGCTGCTGGCAATAGTCTTCAGCCGCGATCAAGTCGGTGGCGCGCCCCTGTCGGTTCTTCTCGGCCGCGCCTATCCCGAGCCGCAGCATGTCGTCTCGATCGCCGACGAGGAGCTTTCCGCTTTCAGAGCGTCGCTGGATCTCTGATGTAACCTGGACTTGGCGATCAGAGGGCAGGGCGCTTGGCTATGGCGAGGCCGATGCCGAGCGCGATCATCGCGCCTCCCGAGGCCTCCCGCAGGCGGCGTATCACGCCCGAACGTCCGGCCGCGCCTTCCCGGATGCGGCTTGCCGCGAAAGCGACCACGACATCGGCGAGCGTGTTGAGCGTCACCGACACGAAGCCGAGGGCCATGAACTGCAGGGCGACGTGGCCGGCGCCGAGGTTCACGAATTGCGGAATGAAGGCCAGGAAGAAGGCTGCCGTCTTCGGATTCAAGGCCTCGACCAGCACCCCTTCGCGAAAGGCGCGCCGCGCGCCGACCGCGGGCGCCGGCGCGCCGCCCTCCAGCATTGTCTTTGCCTCGCGGCGGGCGGACTGGAAGGTGCGGAAGCCGAGCCAGACGAGGTAGGCCGCGCCGATCAGCTTCAGCGCCGTGAACAACTCCGCGCTTGCGAGCACGAGGGCGGAAACGCCAAGGCTGCCGGCAAGCACGTGAACCATGCCGCCGAGGCCCGTGCCGAAACTGGAGGCGATGCCTTCCGCTCGTCCGCCGGCGAGCGTGCGCGCGGCGACGTAGAAGATGCCCGGTCCGGGCGTGATGGCAAGCAGGAACGCTGCGGCGAAGTACAAGGCGAACTGGGTCAGATCCGGCATGATGAACTCGGCTTGAAGCGAACGGGACTATGTCTCACGACGGGATGAGCGGCGCGACCGCACGGTCCGAAAGCCGGTCGCTCGCTGAAAGGCCGGACACGACACCGGCTCGATCGGCCGTGTTGCGGTTCTGGCTCATCTTGCGCTTGCCTTCGAGCTTCGCGATCGGCATGCGCAGACCGACAATGCCTCTCAGTTGCGCCTGGATGAAATCCGGCGGCGCGTCCGATACGGCCCAGGGCGAGGCGCGCCCACTTTCGTGGAGACTGGTCAGACGCGTGACGATTTCGAGCAGCCTGTCGGCATCCTCGAAGAATTCGACCGGCCCATGGGCATGGACGGCGACATAGTTCCAGGTCGGCACGACCTTTCCGGTTTCCTGCTTGGTCTGGTACCAGGACGGCGTCACGTAAGCGTCCGGCCCCATGAATATCGCCAGGCCATCGCCCAGCGGCGGGACACGCCAGTGCGGATTTGCCTTCGCGACATGGCCATAGATCACGCCATGCTCGCCCTCGTCCTCGTCGAGGAAAAGCGGCAATGGCGTCGCCAGCGGCCCTTGCGCCGTCGCCGTGACCAGGGTCGCCAACCGCGCCGCGCGGATCGTTGCCCTGAGGCTCTCATGATCGTCATCGCGGAAGGCGGGCGGGATGTACATGGCGAAAACTCCTTGCGTTGCAAGTGAAGATGCCGGAAAGCTGGCTTGCCTGGAATATCCAGTTTTGAAGGTTTTTTGTGGTCCAGTTGCAACAGGACGGCGTCGCGCGCCGGATCATCGCGGCGATCAAGGCGCAGATCCACAGCGGCGCCTACCGGTCCGGCGACCGGCTGCCGTCTACGCGGGCCTTCGCCGCCGAATGGGGCGCGTCGCGCACCACGGTGACGGCCGCCTATAACCAGCTCGACGCAGAAGGCTATCTGATCATCCGGCAAGGGGCACGCGCGATCGTTGCTCCAGGGCTGGAAAGGGCGTCAGGGGAGGCGCCCATCACGGCTGCTCAGCCCCGCAGTCTCTCGGCATTCGCGCGCCGACTGCTGGCCCTGCCGCCGCCGGTGGAACAGCAGCCGGCCAAGGTCGCCGATTTCCGCTATGGCGACCTGTCCGGAGCGGACTTCCCGGTGCTGGCCTGGCGTCGGGCCTCGACCAAGGCCATTCTGCGGCGCGCCGCGCGGCTGCGATATGGCGACCCTCAGGGGTCTTCCGCTCTGCGCAACGCGCTTCAGGCCTATCTCTGGCGCGCCCGCGGCATCAGTTGCACGCCGGACCGGATCATCATCGTCAACGGCTCGCAGCAAGGGCTCGACCTCTGCGCGCGGCTGCTGCTCGATCCAGGCGATCCGTTCGTGATCGAGAATCCGGGCTATGTACTCGCCCGCCATGCCTTTGTGGCGGCGGGCGGCATTGCCGTGCCCGTCGCGGTCGACGCGGACGGGCTGAGGACGGATGCGCTGCCGCCGGCCCGCCTGGCTTACGTGACGCCGTCGCATCAGTTCCCGCTCGGCGGCGTGCTTTCGGCGACACGGCGGCGTTCCCTCCTGGCCTGGGCCAAGGCGACAGGCGCCACCATTGTCGAGGACGACTATGACGGCGAATACCGCCACGACATCGCCCCCATCCCGCCGCTGCAGACGCTGGACGCTGACTCGGTCATCTATGCCGGCACATTCTCCAAGACACTCTCGCCCACTTTAAGGCTCGGCTATCTCGTCGTGCCCGCCAGCCTGCGCCGGGCGTTCAGCGAGGCGAAGCGCCTGACCGACCGGCATGCTCCGCTGCTGGAACAGGACGCGTTGGCGGACCTGTTGACCCGCGGCGCCTATGAGCGCCACGTCCGCAGCATCCGCAGAAAAAACACCGAGCGCAGACAGGTCCTGCTGCAAGCGCTGACCGATCATCTGGGGACAAGCGTTTCTGTCGCAGGGGCAGAAACCGGACTGCATGTCGTTGCCTGGATGAACGGCATCGCCGCCGAGCGCGAGCCGGCGATCATCGCGGCGGCACGCGCCGCCGGAATCGGCCTCTATCCCGTGTCACCGCTCTATGACTCGAGCGGGCCGCGACCGGGAACGGCCGGCTTCATTCTGGGTTACGCCGGGCCCGACACGGAGGCGCTGCGGCGGGGCATCGCGGTGCTGGCAGCCATACTCGCCGAGCACCGCTGACGAGCCGGCAGCCCTGAATGTCTTGTCGGTAATCTCTTCGATCGGACGCGACTGGGCTAAGCGATGTGGCTCTTTTGCTAAAACAGCAAGCCCAGGGCACACATTGCAAATGCCGCATCTGCCTGTAAACTTCGCCAGCGAGAAGCTGCGGATAGGTGGATGTCTCGTCAGCCGGTACCGACATGTTTGCAGGGCACAACCCCTATCTGGTCGCGCTCTCGGTGGTGATCGCGATCCTGGGAGGATACACAGGTTTCGGGTTGGCAGCCCGCGTGCGCGGCACGCCTGGTGCGAGCCGTCGCGTTTTGCTGGCCGGCGCGGCCTTCTTCCTCGCTGTCGGGATCTGGACCATGCACTTTATTGGCGTGCTGGCCGCGCCATTGCCCGAAAGCACCGTCTATCTCGTTCTGCCCACCATCGTTTCATTTCTGATCTGCGCGCTTGTCGTCGGCGTCTCGCTGTTCTTCGTTTCCATCGGCGAGCCCTCCGGCAGCCGCATCATCGCCTCGGCGCTGCTGCTCGGCACCGGGATCGTCTCGATGCATTATGTCGGCATCCACGGGCTTGCCGGTCCGTTCCACATCCATCACGACAACAGGATGATACTGGTCGCGACGCTGATCGCCGTCGGCACCGCCTATGGAGGGCTGCGGATTCTCCTTGCCCGGCAAGGAGGCATGCGGCTCGCGCTCAGCGCCGTTGCCTTCGGCTTTGCCGTATCGGGGATGCACTACACCGCCATGTATGGCATGCAATTGATGCCCTCGGCAGGTGACGGCATGGATGGTCTCACTGCTTCGCCGCAGATCCTGGCGTTGATCGTATCGCTGCTCTCCTTCCTTGTCGTCGCCGGGTTCCTGCTCTTCCTGGTGCCGGAATCGCAGCAACGCGCCACCGCGACCTCACCCGAATGGCTGGGTGAGCCTCATGCCATGGATACCAGCCAGGAGCAGCCGGGCGATGACGATGCGCTGGGCTCACCAGCAAAGCGACCGCTGCCGCTGCATGGCCTCGGGCGACCGCCGCTGCCGCTGGTAACGCGCTTGCCCGTCGAAGGCGTCGACGGCACGCATTTCGTCGAGGCCGAAGAGATTCGTAGCATTCGCGCCGACGCCCACTACGCGCTCGTCCACGACGGAACCCGCGAGCGCATGAGCCCGTGGTCGATCTCGGAAGCGGAATCCCAGCTCGACCCGTCACGCTTCATGCGTGTTCACCGCAGCCACATCATCTCAGTCCCGCATGTCGTCCTGATCCGCAAGGAGGGTGACGGCGCGGTCGTCGAGCTTGACGGCCCGGCGCCGCATCTGGTGCCGGTAAGCCGCGCCCGCGTCGCTGAGCTCAGGGCGCGGCTGGGCCTTCTCAAGCGAAATGCCCGGGGCACGGCGCTGCCCAAGGAAGGTCAGTCGGCCTGACGCATTTCGTGCGGAAAAAGCCGCGCTTCGTGTGAAATCCGACCTTTCGTGACCCATTCGTCCGGCCTGCCTTGAAGCCGGCAGCGCCGCGCAGCAGCCTTCCCCCAAAACAGCCCAAGTTCGATCCCGATCCCAAAAGGATCCCGAGCGGTAAGGGCCAAGAGGAGGAAACATGATCCCGGGACCATTCACCTATCATCGGCCGGATTCGGTCGCCGACGCCGTCAAGCTGCTCGTCAAACTGGGCGACGAAGCGCGACCGCTGGCCGGCGGTCACAGTCTCATTCCGATGATGAAGCTCAGGCTCGCAACGCCCGACCATCTCGTCGACCTCGCCGGCATCGATGTCTTGAAACGGATCGCACGCGATGGCGACCGGATCGTCATCGGCGCCATGACCACCCAGCATGAACTGCTGGCGTCCGAGACGATCGCATCCGCTCTCCCGATCCTGCGTGAGGCCGCCCTGCTGATCGCCGACCCGCAGGTGCGCTACCGTGGCACCGTCGGCGGCAATGTCGCCAACGGGGATCCCGGCAACGACATGCCGGCCCTGATGTTGACGCTTGGTGCGGACTATACGCTGCAGGGGCCTGACGGCAGCCGCTCGGTCGCGGCGAGCGAGTTCTATCAAGGCGCCTATTTTACCGCCCTGGAGCCTAGCGAGATTCTCACCTCGGTCTCGATTCCCGTGCCGCCGGCCGGCCATGGCTACGCCTACGAGAAGCTGAAGCGCAAGATCGGCGACTACGCGACCGCAGCCGCTGCCGTGGTGCTGACCATGGCTGGCGGCAAGGTCGCGACCTGCTCGATCGGCCTCACCAATCTCGCCGAGACGGCGCTGCTGGCGGAGGGCGCGGCTCAGGCCGTCATCGGCGCGACGCTCGACGACGCGTCGCTCAAAAAGGCGGCCGAGGCGGCCAGGGCAATCATGAGCCCGGCCGGGGACGGGCGCGGGCCGCCGGAATACCGCAAGCATGTCGGCGGCATCATGGTCGAGCGGGCGTTGAAGCGCGCCGCCGCCGTCGCTCGCTAGGGAGGCATCGATGGTTCAGTCAAAGAAAATCCAGATCAGCATGACGGTGAACGGCCAGGCGGTCGACGGATTGGTCGAGCCGCGCACGCTGCTCATCCATTTCATCCGCGAGAACCTGCAACTCACCGGTCCGCATATCGGCTGTGAGACGACCCATTGCGGCGCCTGCACGGTCGACATGAACGGCATGTCGGTGAAGAGCTGCACCGTCTTCGCGGTCCAGGCTGAAGGCGCCGAGATCACCACGATCGAGGGTATGGCTAACCCCGACGGCACGCTGTCGGCGCTGCAGGAAGGCTTCCGCATGATGCACGGGCTGCAATGCGGCTTCTGCACGCCGGGCATGATCACCCGCGCGCATCGCCTGCTGCAGGAGAACCCGAACCCGACCGAGGAAGAAATCCGCTTCGGCATCGCCGGCAATCTCTGCCGCTGCACCGGTTACCAGAACATCGTCAGGGCGATCCAATACGCCGCCGCCAAGTTGAATGGCACCGAATTCAAGGAGGCCGCAGAATGAACGACATGTCTCTCACGCGCGAAGAGCGCGAGGCCAAACTCGAAGGAATGGGCTGCAAGAGGAAGCGGGTCGAGGACATCCGCTTCACGCAGGGCAAGGGCAACTATGTCGACGACGTCAAGCTGCCCGGTATGCTGCATGGCGACTTCGTGCGCTCGCCGCACGCGCATGCAAGGGTCAAGTCGATCAACCCGGAAAAGGCGCTCAAGGTACCGGGCGTGCTGGCGGTCATCACCGCGGAGACGCTGAAGACGGTGAACCTCGCCTGGATGCCGACGCTTGCCGGCGACGTGCAGATGGTGCTGGCCGACGGCAAGGTGCTGTTCCAGAACCAGGAGGTCGCCTTCGTGGTCGCCACCGACCGCTATGCCGCCGACGACGGCGTCGCGGCGGTCGAGGTCGAATATGAGCCGCTGCCCGTGCTCGTCGACCCATTCAAGGCGCTCGATCCGGATGCGCCGCTGCTGCGCGAGGACATCAAGGACAAGAAGGACGGCGCGCATGGACCGCGCAAGCATCACAACCACATTTTCGAATGGACGGTCGGCGATCGGGAACTGACGGATGCCGCCTTCAACAAGGCGGAGGTGACGATCAAGGAGATGATCTCCTATCACCGCACGCATCCGTCGCCGCTGGAGACCTGCCAGTGCGTCTGCTCCTTCGACAAGGTGAAGGGCGAGCTGACCATCTGGGGCACGTTCCAGGCGCCGCACGTGATCCGCACCGTCGTGTCGCTGATCGCCAAGCTGCCGGAGCAGAAGATCCACGTGATCGCGCCCGACATCGGCGGCGGCTTCGGCAACAAGGTCGGCGCCTATCCCGGCTATATCTGCGCTGCGGTCGCCTCGATCGTCACCGGCAAGCCGGTGAAGTGGGTCGAGGACCGCATCGAGAATCTCACCGCCACATCCTTTGCGCGCGACTACCACATGACGACCGAGATCGCCGCGACCAGGGACGGCAAGGTCACCGGCTTGCGCGTCCATGTGCTCGCCGACCACGGCGCGTTCGATGCCTGCGCCGATCCGTCGAAATGGCCGGCCGGCTTCTTCAACATCGTCACCGGATCCTACGACTTCCCCGTCGCCCACCTTGCGGTGGACGGCATCTACACCAACAAGGCGCCGGGTGGCGTCGCCTATCGCTGCTCGTTCCGGGTGACGGAAGCCGCCTACTGCATCGAGCGGGCCATGGACATACTGGCGCAGAAGCTCGGCATGGATCCCGTGGAGCTCAGGCTGAAGAATTTCGTCAAGCCCGAGCAGTTCCCGTACCACTCCGCGCTCGGCTGGGAGTACGACTCCGGCGACTATCACACCGCCATGCGCAAGGCGATGGAGAGCGTCCAGTATGCCGAGCTGCGCTCGGAGCAGGCGGCAAAGCGTGAAGCCTTCAAGCGCGGCGAAACGCGCGAGATCATGGGCATCGGCGTGTCCTTCTTCACCGAGATCGTCGGCGCCGGTCCGTCGAAGAACTGCGACATCCTCGGCATCGCCATGTTCGATTCCTGCGAAATCCGCCTTCATCCGACAGGCGCCGGCATCGCGCGCATGGGCACGAAGTCGCAAGGGCAGGGCCACGAGACGACGTGGGCGCAGATCATCGCGACCGAGATCGGCATCCCGGCCGACAACATCATGGTCGAAGAAGGCAACACCGACACCGCTCCCTATGGGCTGGGCACCTATGGCTCGCGCTCGACGCCGGTGGCGGGTGCGGCGATCGCCATGGCCGCGCGCAAGATCAAGGCCAAGGCGCAGATGATTGCCGCCTACAAGCTCGAGGTCCATGAGGACGACCTCGAATGGGACATCGACGGCTTCCGCGTGAAGGGCCTGCCGGAGAAATTCCTCGGCATGAAGGATATCTGCTGGATCGCCTACAACTCGCCGCCGCCCGGCATGGAGCCGGGGCTGGAAGCGGTGAGCTACTACGATCCGCCCAACATGACCTATCCGTTCGGCGCCTACATTTGCGTGATGGACATCGACGTCGACACGGGCGTCTACAAGGTCCGCCGCTTCTACGCGCTCGACGATTGCGGCACGCGCATCAACCCGATGATCATCGAGGGCCAGGTGCATGGCGGGCTGACGGAAGCATTCGCCATCGCGATGGGCCAGGAGATCCATTACGACGAGAGCGGCAACGTCACCACCGGCTCGTTCATGGACTTCTTCATCCCGACCGCGGTCGAGACGCCGAAGTGGGAGACCGACTACACGGTGACGCCTTCGCCGCACCATCCGATCGGCGCCAAGGGTGTCGGCGAAAGCCCGAATGTCGGCGGCGTGCCCTGCTTCTCCAATGCCGTCAACGACGCCTTCTCCTTCCTTGGCTCCACGCACATCCAGATGCCCCACGACTACTGGCGCAACTGGAAGGCCGCAAAGGACCTGGGGGCGGTGGGTTAGGAAGGGACGGTGAAGGAGCGTCGGTCCATGGGCTCGTTCTCCCGCGACGCGGTTGCCGGCCGCCTTGCCGAGGCTGGCTATATCGCCGATGCAGAGCTTGCCAGCGCGCTCGCGATCCAGTGGATGCTGCAGCGTCCGCTGCTGATCGAGGGTGAGGCGGGCGTCGGCAAGACGGAGGTCGCCAAGGCTCTTGCCTCGGTCCACGGCACCGAACTCATCCGCCTGCAATGCTACGAGGGCCTCGACCAGTCGGCCGCGCTCTATGAATGGAACTACCAGCGGCAGCTGCTGGCCATCGAGGCGCACAAGGGCAGCAGCGATCCGGACAGGATCGAGGACGAGGTCTTCTCCGAACGCTATCTCCTAGAGCGCCCGCTGTTGGCGGCGATCCGCCGCCAGACGCCTCCAGTGCTGCTGATCGACGAGATCGATCGCGCCGATGAAGAGTTCGAGGCTTTTCTCCTCGAGCTGCTCTCCGACTGGCAGGTTTCGATTCCCGAACTCGGCACGGTGAAGGCTGAGGCCATACCGCATGTGCTTTTGACGTCGAACGGCACGCGCGAGCTGTCCGACGCGCTGCGCCGCCGCTGTCTCTACCACTATCTCGACTATCCGGATGTCGAGCGCGAGGCGCGCATCATCATGGCGCGCATCCCGTGCGCCGGCGCGACGCTCTCGCTGCAGATCGCGCGCATGGTCGAGGCCATCCGCAAGGAGGACCTGCGCAAGGTGCCGGGCGTCGCCGAAACGCTCGATTGGGCGGCAGCGCTTGTCGGCCTCGAAGTCGAAAACTTGCACGACCGGCCGGAGATCGTGCACGAAACGCTGATGTGCCTGCTCAAGACGCGCGAGGATTCCGCGCGCATGGCTCGTGCCGTCACCGACCGGCTGCTGGGGAAAGTGGCATGAGCTGTTGCGGCGCCCCTCTCTCACAGGAAGAACTGGATGATGTCTCGCGCCTGGTGTCGCAGCGGCTCGGCGCCTTCCTGAAGACCTTGCGCGGGGCTTCGTTCAGCGTCGGCCTGCAGGAGGGCCAGGACGCCGCCAGATTGCTGGCGGCGGGCTACGGCAAGAGCTCCGGCCTGCTGCGATCGGCTTTCAAGCATCTGTTTTCGGCGCGCAAGGCCGACTGGGACAAGTTCGATGGCATCTTCGACGCCTTCTGGCTGCGCAAGGGCGCGCGCTCCCGCGTCGCTGCCGCCGGATCGCCGGCCAACTCCAACAATCCTTCCATCGGATCGCCGCAAGAGGCATCCGACCGGAATGGCAGGGGCGACATGCTCGATCAGATTCCCTCGGGCGATCTGCCTGAAGAGCGCGAAAGTTCTGGCGAGGGGCGCGCCGAGAGCGCGACGCGCGCCGAGAGGGTGGCCAGCACCGATTTCCGCAAGCTCGCCGATCCCGCCGAAATTGCCGAGGCCCATGCGATCGCAGCACGGCTTGCGCGCGCCATGCGCGCGCGGATTACCCGGCGCGATCTCGCCCGCCGCCGCGGCTACAGGCTCGATATCAGGCGAACCATCCACCGCAACATCAGCCATGGTGGCGCACCGGTCAGCCTCGTCAGGCGCCAGCGCAAGGAAAAGCCGCTGCGGCTGGTCGTCCTGCTCGATGCATCCGGTTCCATGAGCATGTATACCGGCACGTTCCTGCGTTTCATCCACGGCGTGCTGGACGAGTTCCGCGAAGCGGAGGCCTTCCTTTTCCATACGCGCCTTGCCCATGTCTCCGACGCGATGAAGGAGAAAGACGCGGCACGGGCGCTCGACAGGCTTTCGCTGCTGGCGCAGGGCGCCGGTGGCGGCACGCGGATCGGTGAGAGCCTTGCCACCTTCAACCGCTGGCATGCGGCGCGCGTCATTCATTCGCGAACCTGCGTCATGATCGTCTCGGATGGTTATGAGACCGGAGACTCGGCACTGCTCGGGCGCGAGATGGCCGGGCTCGCCCGCCGCTGCCGCCGCATCGTCTGGCTCAATCCGATGATGGGCTGGGAAGGCTATGCGCCGGAGGCCGCCGGCATCAAGGCGGCGTTGCCGCATATCGATCTCCTGGCGCCGGCGCATACGCTGAAAAGCCTGGCGGCGCTTGAATCCTATCTGGTCAAACTGTGACGGAGGCGAAGATGACCGCCCATGTCGACGTATTGGATCTGATGTCCCGCCTGAAAGCGGCAGAAGAGCCGTTTGTCCTCGCAACTGTCGTCCGCACCGTGTCGGTCACGGCGGCCAAGGCCGGCGCCAAGGCGATCATCCGGCCTGACGGTCGCATCGAGGCGGGATGGATCGGCGGCGGCTGCGCGCGTGGCGCGACGCTGAAGGCCGCGCGCGAGGCCCTGGCCGACGGCCAGTCGCGCCTGGTCTCGATCCAGCCGGAAAACCTCCTGGAAGAGCTCGGCGTCAAGCCGGGCGAGGATCGCGACGGCATCAACTTCGCCAGGAACATGTGTCCGTCGCGCGGCACCATGGATATCTTCGTCGAGCCCGTCCTGCCGAAGCCTGTGCTGGTCGTGATCGGCTCCAGCCCGGTGGCGCAGGCGCTGGTCGAGCAGGCCCGGCCGCTCGGCTACCATGTCACCCTGGCGGCGCCGCTCTCGCATTTCGACACCATGCCGGAGGCGGACAACATAGTGGATGGCTTCGTGCCAGACGCTTCCTATCGGGCCCGGCGTTTCGTGATCGTCTCCACGCAAGGCAAGGGCGACGAGGCCGCGCTCAAGGCTGCTGTTGCGATAGAGGCGGAATATCACGGCTTTGTCGGCAGCCGGCGCAAGATGGCTTCACTGCGCGAGAAACTCGCCGCGCAAGGCGTCGTGGCCGAGGCCCTGGATCGCGTCAAGGCGCCGGCCGGGCTCGACATCGGTGGTATCACTCCGGAAGAGATCGCGCTGTCGATCCTCGCCGAAATCACCATCGAGCGCCGCCGCGGGCAGCGGGGGGCACCCATCAATCAGCAACGGAAAGGGCTTGATTTCATGGATATGAACGGGCAGGAGCGAATTGAGGCCCCCGTCGAGACGGTCTGGCGGGCACTTAATGACCCCGAGACGCTCAAGCTATGCATCCCAGGCTGCGAGGCACTGGAAAAGCAGTCGGACACCAATATGACCGCGACGGTCGTGCTGAAGATAGGGCCGATCAAGGCCCGCTTCGATGGCGAGGTCGAATTGAGCAATCTCGACCCGCCGCGCGCCTATACGATCAGCGGGGAAGGGAAAGGCGGTATCGCCGGTTTCGCCAAGGGCCACGCCGACGTATCCCTGGCCGAAGACGGGCCGGGTGTCACGATGCTGTCCTATGTGGTCAAGGCCGATGTCGGAGGCAGGATCGCACAGCTCGGCGGACGCCTGATCGATTCCACCGCCCGCAAGCTCGCGGGGCAGTTCTTCACCAATCTGGGCGAGCGCCTGGCCGTGCAACCCGTCCAGGCATGACGGGCAAGGCGGCGGCTTCCGCCGCCTTGCCTCCCGACCGGCTCAGAAGATCTCGTTGGTGATCCGCTTTACGGGCCCGAGCAGGATCGAACCTGTCGGCACGCCGTTGTCGATCGGGATCGCCCTGCGCTCAGGCAAGTCTGACACAGGCTCGCCGATATCGGCCGTCACGACGACCGGGCTCTTGTTCGGCACGCGGTCGTAGAGGTCGATGATGTCCTGGTTGATCAGGCGCACGCAGCCCGACGAGACCGATTTGCCGATCGACCACCATTCCGGCGAGCCGTGCAGGCGGTAGAGCGTGTCCTGGCTGCCCTGGAACAAATAGAGCGCGCGAGCGCCGAGCGGGTTCTTCAAGCCGCCGGGCATGCCGCCATTCTTGGCGCTGAACTGCGTCAGTTCCGGCTGGCGGGCGACCATCTCGTCCGGCGGCGTCCATTTCGGCCACTTCTGCTTCCACTGCACCACGGCGTCGCCCGACCACTCGAAGCCGGCGCGGCCGAGGCCGACGCCGTAGCGGATCGCCTGGCCGCCCTCGCGCACCAGGTAGAGGAAGTGGTTCGTCGTATCGACGACAATCGTGCCTGGCCGCTGTCCGGTCGGGTCGGGAACGATCTGGCGCAGGAATTTGTGATCGATCTTGTTTACCGGGATGGCCGGCAGGTCGAAGCCGTTGTCGGATATCGGCCCATACATCGTCTCGTAGTCGCCGAGCGGCGGCTCCACATAGGCGGGCGGTGGCGGCTGGACGGGTTCGGGGCCCGGACCGGTGGTGGTGCAGGCGGAAACCGCGGCCGAAGCAGCGCCGAGGGCTGTGAGATTGAGGAAGCCACGGCGGCTGATGCGGAAGGAAGCGTCTGACATGGTTGCCTTTTCTAGGTCTTGAATTCGCAAGAAAGCATGAATCCGCAGGCTGGCCGCCGGCAGCTCCAATAACAGTCGGCGGCGATAGGCGGTTCCAATTCTGGCCTGAGGGTGGACAAACAAAGGCGAAGCTGTGACCGCGACACATCTGTTGCGCTGCAGCAACAGCAAGGTCAGGCGTCTGTCAGCAGGCCCTCGAGCGAGGGCAGGATCAGCCCCGGCGGAAAGTCCCGGTATTCGTCCGGCTGGTTGGTTCGGTTGATCCAGACGGTGCGGAAGCCGAACTTGGTGGCGCCGGCGACGTCCCAGCGGTTGGAGGATTGGAACGACACCGCCTCCGGATAGAGCCGCCAGCCCGTGACCACCATGTCGTAGACCGACGGGTCGGTCTTGAAGCGCTTGATCTCATCGACCGAGAAGACGTCGTCGAGGATCTGGTCGAGGGCGGCGGATTTCACCGCCGCCTGCAGCATTTCCGGCGAGCCGTTGGAGAGGATCGCAAGCTTCGCGCCCGATGCCTTGAGCGCCTTCAGCACCGCCGGCACTTCCGGGTAGCAGTCGAGCCGCCAATACGCTTCCAGCAGCCTGGCTCTTAGCGCCGGATCGGCCGAAGGCACCTTCTTGAACGCGAAGTCCAGCGCCTGCTCGGTCAGTTGCCAGAAATCGGCGTAGGCGCCCATCAGCGTCCGCACCCAGGAATATTCGAGCTGCTTGGCGCGCCAGATTTCGGAGAGAAGCTGGCCGTCCGGACCGATCTCGCCGGCATGGCGGCGCACGGCCGCATGCACGTCGAACAACGTGCCATAGGCGTCGAAGACATAGGCCGCATGGTGCATAAGCAGAGTTTTGCGGCGTGCCGCGGCGTCGCGCAAGCGCTGATTGCGCGCAAGTGCCTCTGGCCTCAACGATTTTGGCCGATGTCGGTTGACGTGGGCCGCCAAAGCATCGTCCTATGGCTGCTCGAAAATCATCGATATGGACGGCAAACGATGACACTGGCGGCGGCGGCGCAGTCCGCGACATGGACCTATGTGGACGGCGACTGGTACGAGGGCAACGTCGCCATTCTCGGACCGCGCAGCCACGCCATGTGGCTGGGCACCAGCGTCTTTGACGGCGCCCGCTGGTTCGAAGGCGTGGCGCCAGATCTCGACCGTCATGCCGCGCGCGTCAACGCCTCGGCGATCGCGCTCGGCCTGAAGCCATCCATGAGCGCCGATGAGATCGTCGGGCTGGCCTGGGACGGCCTGAAGAAATTCGACGGCAAGACCGCCGTCTATATCAGGCCGATGTACTGGGCCGAGCATGGCGGCTATATGGGCGTGCCGGCCGATCCGGCCTCGACCCGCTTCTGTCTCTGCCTCTATGAATCGCCGATGATCCCGCCTTCCGGCTTTTCGATCGGCGTCTCGCCGTTCCGGCGGCCGACCATCGAGACCATGCCGACCAACGCCAAGGCCGGCTGCCTCTATCCCAACGGTCGCGCCATCCTCGAGGCCAAGAATCGCGGCTTCGACAATGCGCTGGTGCTCGACATGCTGGGCAACGTCGCCGAGACCGGCACCTCCAACATCTTCCTGGTCAAGGACGGCCATGTGATGACGCCGGCTGCGAACGGCACGTTCCTGTCCGGCATCACCCGCTCGCGCACGATCAACCTGCTCGGCGACTACGGCTTCAGGACCACCGAAAAGACGCTCACGATCCGCGATTTCCTCGAAGCGGACGAGATATTCTCGACCGGCAACCATTCGAAGGTGGTGCCGATCACCCGCATCGAGGACCGCGATCTCCAGCCCGGACCGGTGGCCAAGAAGGCGCGCGAGCTCTATTGGGATTGGGCGCATTCGACTCCCGCCGCCTGAGCGGATAAAAAGGCGACCGGCGCTTCATTCCGGAGTTGCCCCAATCCATTCCAGACCTATCTTAGTCCGGTAGTTGCACCGGACTTTTTCCTGAGGGAGTACCATCCATGGCTTTTGAGTTGCCCGCTTTGCCTTACGACTATGAGGCGCTGCAGCCCTACATGTCGAAGGAGACGCTGGAGTATCACCACGACAAGCACCACAAGGCCTATGTCGACAACGGCAACAAGCTGGCCGCCGAGGCTGGAATGGGCGACCTGTCGGTTGAAGAGGTCGTGAAGCAGTCCTTCGGCAAGAATGCCGGGCTCTTCAACAACGCCGCCCAGCACTACAACCACATCCACTTCTGGAAATGGATGAAGAAGGGCGGCGGCGGCAACAAGCTGCCGGGCGCGCTGCAGAAGGCCGTCGACAGCGATCTCGGCGGCTACGACAAGTTCAAGGCGGATTTCGTCGCCGCCGGCACCACCCAGTTCGGCTCCGGCTGGGCATGGCTCTCGGTCAAGGATGGCAAGCTCGCGATCTCGAAGACACCCAATGGCGAGAACCCGCTGGTCCATGGCGCTTCGCCGATCCTCGGCGTCGACGTGTGGGAACACTCCTATTACATCGACTACCGCAACGCGCGGCCGAAATACCTCGAAGCCTTCGTCGATAGCCTCATCAACTGGGATTATGTCCTGGAGCTTTATGAGAAGGCTAAAGGCTGACCAATCCGACGAAAAGCCCCGGCATGCCGGGGCTTTTCTTTATCTGCCAACACAGGAGATTGATCACGATCGGGAAATCGTGACGGCACTGGGGGAATATTCCCATCGCTAGGTCCGTTAGCGTTTAGAGCAATTCCAGGAAAAGCGTGGAACGGTTTTCCGTCTGGAATTGCGCCAACAAGGAGATAGAGCATTTCACCGTGAAACGGTGAAATGCCGTAGTCGCTTACTCTCTTCACCGATGGAGCCAATTGAATGAGAAAGCTTGTCCTCGCCATCTCCATGCTCGCTTTTGCCGGTTCGGCCGCCTTTGCCGATCCGATCCAGGATCGCCAGGCTCTGATGAAGGAGCGCGGCAAGCTCGCCGGCCAGTTGTCGAAGGTGGTCAAGGGCGAGGAGGATTTCGATGCCTCCGCCGTGCTGACGACGCTGAAGGCGTTGCAGGCCAATGCCGAGAAGTTCGATGCCGAGAAGCTGTTCCCGGCCGGCAGCGATCAAGGCGACACCACGGCCGCGCCGAAGATCTGGGAAGACATGTCCGGCTTCAAGGCAGCCGAGGACAAGCTGCTGACCAACGTCAAGGAAGCGGTCGCTTCGCCGCCGGGCGATGTCGATGGTTTGAAGGCGCAGCTCAACACGATTGGCGGCGACTGCGGCGCCTGCCATCAGAACTACAGGATCAAGAAGGGCTGACCGCCTGATATGGCCTGGCTGAAGAAGCTCGTCGGTGCCGTTATCGTGCTGGGCGGCGCCGGTGCGGTCGCCGGTTGGGTCCTGGCTGCGCCGGTTCGGCTCGATGACGCGACCGTCGCACAGCTCGGCTCCGGCGACGCCGCCAGGGGCCAGCGCATCTTCAATGCCGGCGGCTGCACGTCCTGCCATGCCAAACCGGGGTCCAAGGGTGATGCCCGCCTGGAGCTTGCCGGCGGGCTGGAGCTGAAGACGCCGTTCGGCACTTTCGTGCCGCCCAATATCTCGCAGGATGCCAAGGACGGCATCGGCGCCTGGAGCGAGCAAGATTTCGCCAATGCCATGCTGAGGGGCGTTTCGCCGTCCGGCGAGAACTTCTATCCGGCCTTTCCCTATGCCTCCTATGCGCGCATGAAGCCGGCCGACATCGCCGACCTCTATGCCTTCATGAAGACGCTGCCGGCGGTCGCCGGCAAGGCGCCGGGCCACAAGCTCGCTTTCCCCTTCAATATCCGTCGCGGCATTGGTCTCTGGAAGCGGCTCTATCTCAGCCCCGAGCCGGTGATCGCCTTGCCCGACGGCACGCCGGACAAGGTGTTGGCGGGCCGCTATCTGGTCGAGGGACCCGGCCATTGCGGCGAATGTCACTCGCCGCGCGACTTCGCCGGCGGCGTCAAGAAGGCCGAGTGGCTGGCGGGAGCCGTGGCCGCCGAGGGCTCGGGCGTCGTGCCCAACATCACCCCCGACGGGAACAGCATCAAAAGCTGGTCAGAGGCCGACATCGCCAACTATCTCGAGACCGGCTTCACGCCCGATTTCGATTCCGTCGGCGGCGCCATGGTCGAGGTGCAGCGCAACATGGCTCAGTTGACGGCCGACGACCGCGCCGCGATCGCGGCCTATCTCAAGGCCGTCCCGCCGCACCCCAACGGCTACCCGGCGCGCAAGCCGTCAAAATGATCTCAGGCTACGCGTGGCGGTCGCCGAGGAAGTCGAAGCCGTTTTCGAAAAAGTGGTTGTAGTCGCAGGTCAGCTCCTCGCCGGGCGCGATGTCGCGCAATGCGTAGGTCTCCTCGGGCGAGGACACGTCGCAGTTCGGCTCGTCGGCGTGGTTCATGTAGCGGGCGTCATCCGCTTCGAAGACGATGTAGTTGGGGTCGCGCCGGTCGGGATAGGAATAGCGGTCGAGATAGGATTTCACCGGGCCGGATTCGTTCTCATAGGTGTCGACGGGAATGCATCGGTCGAATCTTGGATCGAGCTTCCAGATCAACGTGCCTTTTGGAATGCGGTGTTTGGCGAAGACGCCGATGCCCTGGATGGGCGATTTGTCGAGATAGACGTCGACGAGCAGCATGACGACCCTTGCGAATGTATGGCGGGCGCGACCCGAAAGGGCCGCGGCCAAAAAACGACGGCGAATTGCGTAGCGCGTGGCCGTCGCAATTGCGAGTAAAAATCAGACCTTGCCGGTCACTTTCAGGGCATAGGCGTAGATATACGCGATCTCCTCCAGGCGCGAGAACCGGCCCGACGCGCCGGCATGGCCGGATTCCATGTTGATCTTGAACAGCACCGGATTGTCGCCCGCCTTGCGGTCGCGCAGCCGCGCCACCCATTTGGCCGGCTCCCAATAGGTGACGCGCGGGTCGGTGAGCCCGGCCAGCGCCAGGATCGGCGGATAGTCGAGCGCCGCGACGTTGTCGTAGGGCGAGTAGGCCGCGATCGTGCCGTAGTCGTCGGCCGACGCGATCGGATTGCCCCATTCCGGCCATTCGGGCGGCGTCAGCGGCAGGCTGGCGTCGAGCATGGTGGTGAGCACGTCGACGAAGGGCACCTCGGCGACGATGCCGCCGAAGCTTTCCGGCGCCATGTTGGCGACCGCCCCCATCAGCATGCCGCCGGCCGAACCGCCTTGGGCGACGATGCGGTCATGCCTTGTGTAACGCTCGGCCACCAGATGGCGCGCGCAGGCGATGAAATCGATGAAGGTGTTCATCTTGTGCCGACGTTTGCCGTCCTCGTACCAGCCGTAGCCCTTGTCCTTGCCGCCGCGCACATGGGCGATGGCGTAGACGAAGCCGCGATCGACCAGCGACAGGCAGTTGGTGTTGAAGGCGGCCGGAACGGCGATGCCATAGGAGCCATAGCCGTAAAGCAGGCAGGGCGCGGAGCCGTCGAGCGGCGTGTCGCGATGATGGATCAGCGAGATCGGCACCAGTTCACCGTCGGCGGCGGGCGCCATCAGCCGGCGCGTGACATATTGCTCCGGATCATGACCTGAAGGCACTTCCTGCGTCTTCAATAGAACGCGCTCTCGGGTGCGCATGTTGTAGTCGAAGACCTGCGCCGGCGTCGTCATCGACGAGTAGGTGAAGCGCATCACCTCGGTGTCGTATTCGTAGGAGCCGGAGAGGCCGAGCGAGAAGGCCTCCTCGTCGAAGGAAATGAAATGCTCCTCGCCGCTGGCGCGCTCGCGCACGACGATGCGCGGCAGCCCTTCCTTGCGCTCCAGCCTGACCATATGACGCTTGAAGCCCAGCGCCGACAGGATCAACCGGCCGGGCTCGTGCGGCACCAGTTCCGTCCAATTGGCGCGTGTCGGGTTTTCGACCGGCACGGTCATGATCTTGAAATCCTTGGCGCCGTCGGCATTGGTGAGGATGAAGAAGATGTCGCCGCCTTCTTCGAGATCGTATTGCAGGCCGGTCTCGCGGGCCGCCACCAGCTTCGGTTCGGCGAAGGGCTGGTCGGCGCGCAAAAGCCGGTATTCGGAGGTTTCATGGTCGTTGATGCCGATCATGATCCAGTCGTTGGAGCGTGTGCCGCCGACATCCATGAAGAAGCCGGGATCGGTCTCCTCATAGATCAGCCGGTCGTTTTCCGGGCTGTCGCCGAGCGCGTGGAAGAACACCTTGGACGGGCGATGATTGTCGTCGAGGCGAGTATAGAAGAAGCCGCCGTCGCCGGCGTTCCACACCCCGCCGCCACCCGTATCCGGGACCTGATCGGCCAGTTCCTTGCCGCTGGCGATGTCGCGCACGCGCAGCGAGAAGAATTCCGAGCCCTTGTCGTCGAAGGCCCAGAGCAGCTTCCTGTGGTCGGCCGAATGGTCGACGCCGCCGAGGCGGAAATAGGGCTTGCCTTCCGCTTCCTTATCGCCGTCAAGCAGGATCTCGTCCACGCCGCCGTCGCGCGGCGTGCGGAAGTAGCGCGGATGCTCGCCGCCCTGTCGGAAGGACGAGCCATAGGCATAGGGGCCGTCCTTCATCGGCACTGTCGAATCGTCTTCCTTGATGCGCCCCTTCATCTCGGCGAAAAGCTTGGCTCGCAGTTCCGCCGTGTCGGCCATCAACGTCGCCTGGTAGACATTCTCGGCCTCGAGATGGGAGCGGATCGCACCGTCGAGGAGCGATGGGTCCCTGAACATCGCCTGCCAGTTGTCGGCCCGCATCCAGGCATAGTCGTCGGTGCGGGTAATGCCGTGATGCGTGTCGAAGACGGTGCGTTTCTCGGGCCGCGGCGGGTTGGCGGTCGGGAAGGCGGAAGATCTGGTCATTACGTCTCGCTGTGGAATTTGCCTGAAGTTTGCTTGAATGGCGAATGAACACGCCACTCAGCAGCGGTTCAAGGGGCGGGCTTCAAGATCGCCTGCATAAGGTAAGTTGAAGGGGGAAAAGATGAAGTCCTATGCTCGCACTGCAATGGCTTTCGTCATCGCTTCGGCAGTCCTGGCCCTTTCCAGCCAGTCTCATGCAACCGCGTTCGCCGCCTGGCAAGTGGCGGGCGTGCCGTTCGGCGACACGCTCAACGCCCGCAAATTTCCGTCAAACACATCGCAAAAGCAGGCGGCCTATCCCAATGGCACCGTCCTGCAGATGACCGGCCGCTGCACGGGCGGGATAGATCTGCTCGACATTGCCGGCCAACCGCACTGGAAGCAGCGCCAGGCGATCCGCTATCGCTGGTGCGAGGTCTGGCATGATCCGGCGCAGAACGGTCATTTCGTCACCGGCTGGGTCTACGGCAAGTATATCACGCCCTATTGAGAGGTTCCGTCTACCCGCTCCGCGCGAGCAAGAGTGTCCTTGCAGCCTCTGGCACGTGTGACTTTTCGATGCTTGCCGCTGCGGGCAGACAAGCATTAGTCAAGCATTAAGGACTATGTCTGCCGCCGGCCGAGGTGTAAAGCGAACTTGACGCGGCGTCAGGCTGCGCTGGTCCGGCCAGAAGAATCTCGCTAAGTTACACGGCGCACGAATTTTTGAAGCTGAAACGGCAATATTTGATGAATATCGCCGAATATATTTTGATAGGCGAATTGACTTACTTGCAGCACAGCGTCATTAAGATGATGCGACGCGAATCGCAGGGGCTTGCCTGCATGAAATTCGCGCGATGCCCGATCTCAAAGAAGGGCACAGTCTAGAAACAAACTCTCGTTGGGGCCTGAGCACAATGGATATCGTCGAAACACCTTCAAGCAATAGTGACGCGCTGATCGAGCTGACCGCCGATGTCGTCGCGGCCTATGTCAGCAACAACCCGGTGCCGGTCGGCGAACTGCCGAACCTGATCGCCGACGTTCACGCCGCGCTCGGACGCGTCGGCGGCACGACGGAGCAGCCGTCGGCCGAGAAGCAGAAGCCGGCCGTCAACCCGAAGCGCTCCGTGCATGACGACTACATCGTCTGCCTCGAAGACGGCAAGAAGTTCAAGTCGCTGAAGCGCCACCTGATGACCCACTACAACCTCACTCCGGAAGAATACCGCGAGAAGTGGGGCTTGGACGCCAACTACCCGATGGTCGCTCCCAACTACGCCGCGGCCCGTTCGCAGTTGGCCAAGAAGATGGGCCTCGGCCGCAAGCGCAAGGGCCGCTGACAGCGCAGCCAGCGTCTGCAAGTTCGACGGCGTCCCTCGGGGCGCCGTTTGCTTTTTGCGGGAACGGATATTCGAAGCGGATCAGTCGGCTATGGGAAGCTGAACCGCCCTGGAGCCGCGGTCAGGCGGTCTGCCTCAGCGCAGCATCCGCATCGCGCTTGATGCGCTTGACCATCGAGCGCAGGCCGTTGGCGCGCTGCGGCGACAAGTGCTCGTCGAGGCCGAGCTCCTTCAGCGTGACTTCCGCGTCGGTGCTCTGGATCTGGCTGGCCGGCCGCCCCGAGAACAGCGCCAGCATGATGGCGACAAGGCCGCGCACGATGTGGGCGTCCGAATCCCCCTGGAAGCTGATCACCGGATCGACGCCCGGTCCCTGCTCGGTCATCAGCCAAACCTGGCTGACGCAGCCCGGCACCTTGTTGGCCGCTGTGCGTTCGGCCTCGGGAAACGGCGGTAGTCCCTCGCCGAGCTCGATCACATAGCGGTAGCGGTCCTCCCACTCGTCGAGCAGGGAGAAGTCGTCGCGGATCGTTTCGATCGAGGTCGCCATGGCCCGCATATAGTGACTCGGCGCCCCCGCGTCACGGAAAAAGGCGTCACGGAAAAGAAAGACGCCGCGGGCGTCGAGAGGTCGGACGGGCCCGCGGCGTTAGAGCAATTCCAGGAAAAGTGTGAACGGTTTTCCGTCCGGAATTGCGCCAAAACTAAAAAAGCCGGGCGAACGGCTGAAAAGGAATCTCAGTTCTTCATCACCGGGATGTTGACCTTGGCGGGCAGCACGATGCCCTCGGCGACGCTGCCGGTGGTCTCGGCGGACGTTTCCGCCACTTTCGTCTCGGGCGCGGCCGACTTTTCCGACTGCTGGTCGTCAAGCATGGCTGCGGCGATCTTGGCGGTTTCCTGGGCGCGGATGGTAATGGTGTGCATGGCCGATTTGCCGGTCTCGCAGACGTCCGGCTTGCGCTCGCAGATGCCGGCAATGTCGCCGACCGCCTCGCGCGCCGCAAACAGCGCCTGGATCGGCCCGACCGCCTCGCGGCCATCCTCGTCCGGGCCGACGCCGAGCGGCAGCGCCAGGAGCACCAGCGAGAACCAGAAAGCCATCCTGATCAGAAAGCCCATTTCAATGCCTCTCGTCCGTGACCGGGTCATGCATCCCATTGGCATGACCTCTTTTATGGGCGGGATAGTGGCACAGGCGCGCAAAGGACGGCTTGCGCCGAAGCCGCGAATTTTCCTCAAATTTTAGGCAAATTCGAAAGGATTGGTTTTCGAGATTGATTTCATTCAAGTCTCATCGATTGCATTAACTTTACGATAACCATCTATGTTGCTGTTTTAAAAGAAGAATTTTAGATAGAAGAGTTTGTCGGCTCAGGTTTTTGGGAGTCCCGCCGCGCCTGTTCGAGGCTAACGCACCATTTACCATGGCGGCAGATCGATGAGCTTTGCGGTGCCGGCGTCCCAATATTTGCCGTGTGGGCAGGGTGCCCGCCGCGTCTGCCTTATCCATTCCTTAAACGCTGGATGCGAGTTTCAAGCCAATCAAGGGCCACCTGCAAAGCAGGGGCAATTTCACGACCGGGTACGAGTGCGTTGAGTTCGATTGCGGCCAGATACGTTCAGTTGCCCGGCGCGGTTGCCGCCGGCTGCGAACGCATGGTTCATCCGACCGTCGCGGGCGAGGCTGAGCGCTTGTGTCAGCGCCGCTTCATCGGCGTCATGCTTACGGCTCCCTTCCTGGTGGCGGGCGCGGCGGTGACGCTGGTCACGTCCAGCCTCGGCGCGGCTGTCACGATAGCCGCCATCTTCGGCGCTTTCGGTCTGTGCTGGTTCGCGGCGCTTCTGGTTGCTGCCACCGGCCACATGGCGTTCGCGGGCCGCGCCGCAATTGCGGTGGGTGGCTTCGCCCTTGCTGGCGCCGTCGCCGCGGCAGGTGGATTGGCCTCTCCAGTCGCCCTGCTTGCCGCAGCCTTGCCGGTCGAGGCCTGGTGGGTCACCGGATCACGGCGCGCGGCGCTCTCGGGCGCGCTGGCGGCCCTTGCCGCCATTTTACTGCAGCCTTTCGCGAACCAGTTGCTGCCGCTCGGCGCGGCCGGTATCGCCACCTGGCATTGGCTGCTGCCGCTCGCCTGGGCGCTTACTCTGTTGCCTCGCGGGGCGGCCTTCGCCAATCCGGCCAATACGCGCCAGGCAGAGCCTGCGACCGACCGTCTCGAGGACGTCATCGACGCCGTCGTGCTGCGTGTCGGCCGTCAGGGCGAAGTGCTCGACGCATCAGTCAAGGCGCGTTCCATTCTGAAGCTGGCACCGGAGCTTCTGTTCGGCACCGGCCTGTTCGACCGTGTCCATCTCTCCGACCGCGTCGCCTATCTCACCGCGCTCGCGGACATGCGCGAGGGCGCGCCGAAACGCCGGCTCGACCTGCGCATCCGGCTGCCGCGCGACGGCAGCGGTTCGACCGACAATTTTCGCCCGTTCCGACTGGAATGGATGCGCGGCGAGCTCGAACCAGACGTCTTCACCCTCGTGCTGCGCGAGAATGACGACGTCGCGGCGCTCCGCGAGGAGCTTGCCGCGGCCAGGGAGACCGCCGCGGCCGCCGAAGTGGCCAAGGGGCGTTTCCTGGCGGTGGTAAGCCACGAGCTGCGCACGCCGCTCAACGCCATCATCGGCTTCTCCGACATGCTGCTGCACGAGATGTTCGGCGCCTTCCGCGATCCGCGCCAGAAGGAATATGTCGAACTGGTCAGGCAGTCGGGCCAACATCTCCTGTCCGTCGTCACCTCGATCCTCGACGTCTCGCGCATCGAGGCAGGCGCCTATGCGACCGAGCTGGAACCGTTCCGCTTTGTCGAGGCGGTCGATATGTGCCGCTCGATGATGCGGCCGCTGGCGCAGGCGAAGGGCATCGCGCTCGGCGCGCAGATCGCGCCGGACGCCGGCGAGATCAATGCCGACCGCCGCGCCGTGCAGCAGATCCTGATCAATCTCGTTTCGAACGCGGTTAAGTTCACGCCCGATGGCGGCAGCGTGACGATCGGCGCCAAGCGCGTCGGCTCGCGGCTGCATTTCTGGGTGAGCGACACAGGCATCGGCATCGCCGAGGAGGATATGGCCAATCTCGGCAAGCCGTTCATGCAGATCCAGAACGACTATACGCGCCGTTTCGAGGGAACCGGGCTCGGCCTGTCCCTGGTCAAGGGCCTGGTGGCGCTGCATGAGGGCACGATGTCGATCGAGAGCGCCCCGGGTGAGGGCACCACGGTGACGATCAGCCTGCCGGTGAGCGGGCCGAAGCGGCGCACGGGCGCGCCCGTCGGGGTGCTGCCGATGCCGGCTGCAAAGCCGAAGGGGGATGCAAATGGGGACAGCAATGGCTCGCTCCGCAAGACGGCCTAAGGTGGTCGAACCCGAGCGCGGCGTCCTTGCCGAGGGCGCTGTGGCGCTTGGCCAGGTGATCTCGCGCAATCCCGTTCTGGTCGGCGGCTCGACCGCCTTCCTGGTGACCCTGTTCTACGTCTCGGCCAACGCGCTCTGGTATCAGCCTTTTCCGCACACGGGCGCCTTCTTCGCCACCAGGAGCATCGAGAATTTCCCGAACGCCGTCTCCGACGAACCGGAGACCACCATCAACATCGTGCGGCAGGCGCCGGCGCAGCCGGCCGTCAAGCCCGACCCGGTCGTCCAGCAGGTGCAAGGCATATTGAAGGACCTCAACTTCTACGACGGTACCGTCGACGGCCTCACCGGGCCCGCCACGCGCAAGGCCATCCAGGCCTATCAGCTCAAGGTCGGCTTGCCCGGATCGGGAGAGATCGACGGCGCGCTGCTCGATCAGCTCGGCGCCCGGCAGACGACCGCAGCCATCCCGCATCCGGCGCCGCGGCCGGCAACTGCCGCTCCACCGGCTGCGCCGGCTCCAATTCCGGTCTCGGCGCCCGCCGATGGCGCGACGCAAGCGCCCGACGCCCGCATCGTCAAGATCCAGGCCGGCCTCAAGGCCTTCGGCAATGACGACATGCAGCTCGATGGCAAGGTCGGCGCCCGCACCAAGGCCGCGATCAAGGAGTTCCAGGCGTTGTTCGGCTTGCCCGAAACCGGCGAGCCGGACGAAGCGGTCTACGTCAAGATGCGCGAGATCGGCCTGACGAACTGAGAGGCGCAAGCCGTTCCGGTTCCTCTGCCGATGCTGTAAGGAACCGCGCATGCCATCCGGAATCCCGCCATGCGCGTAACCACCGATCTTTGGGTATCGGCTTTGCTTCGCCGCGTCTTCGCCGCCGGCGGTTTTGCCGCCGTGGTCAAGCGCGGGGCGATGGAGGCGGGCGCCGTCTTCGTGTTGTCGCGCGGCCGGCTGGGTGAGGTCGCTCTCTACGGCCCGGCGCCGCAGACGAGCTATGATTCGGCCAAGCCCGATGAGCGCTTCTTCACCTTGCTCGCTTCCAGCGATGATGCCTCGGCATTCGATGTGCGGCTCGAGAAGGAAAAGAGATTCGATCCGGATATCTGGGTGGTCGAGATCGAGGCCGGCTCCGTTCCGGTCGAAGAGCTTGTCTCCGTGAAGACGGAGTAGGTCGGTTCGAAGCTCAGGACGCCTTGAGGCTGGCGGCCTTTCCGTCGCTGTTCGACGCCTGACGCTCGCCGCTTGTCGTCTCGGAGGCATTGCCGCGGATCGCGCGTGACAGGGTTTCGGCCTTCCAGGCCCGGACCTTGTCGAGCGCCGCCTCGCGATGCAGCAGCCGATAGCGGTCGAGGAACAGCCGGATCGCCTGCGGATGCGGGAACTCGCCAGGATAGACGGCGACCGCGATCAGGAAGGCCCTGTCCTCGCTGAGATCGAGCGCCTTGAGCGCTGCAAGCAGCGCACCGTGGCTCGACTGATCGGTCACCGAGCGGGCCGTGGCGAAATCGATGTCGAGCGCATCGGCGAGCGCTGTCTGGAAGAAGGCGGCGTTGCCGGTCAGCGCCGTCTCGCGCAGCTTCACATATGCCGGCTGGCCGAGGAAGGTGTTGATAGCGGCGTTCTCGCCGGCGGGGCGCATCATAGAGCGCAGGCGGCGCCGCGCATTCTCCTCGGCTTCGCCGGCAGACGGGCGTTTGTCTTCGGCGGCATCGATCGCCGCCGACTTCACCGGCGCGAGCTTCGTGACCGTCTCCGGTGGCCGCGTCTTGACCAGCGTCGGCTTCTCCAGCGCGCGGATCAGGTCGGCGATGGTCGAATTGAGCTCCTTGCGGCGCGCGATCGCGCGCGCGTGCGGCAGGCCGTGGCGGCCGATCAGCGCGATCAGGTCGATGTCGCTCAGCGCGTTCGAGCGGGTGAGCAGCGGCGCCGCGATCTCGACCGGCTCCTCGGCCAGCCGCCGCACCAGCGCGGCCGGCGCATACTCGCATTCGGAAAGGGCGGCGGCGACGTAGCGGCGCGATTCGACCGACACCTCGTCGAACAGCGGCAGGGTCAGATCCTCAAGCTGGGCGATCTCGCGGCGCGACGGGCGCGTCAGCGAGCAGAAGGCCGACACCGCGGCGCGGAACAGCCTTTCAGCTTTTCCCGCTTCGGTCCGGATAGCGATATGCCTGAAATCCGAAGATGACACGGAGGATACGCCCGATACTCGACACAGACCTGGCCCGCTCGATCCGGCCGGGCCGGTTTCGCGTCTCCAGGGAACAAAGATCAAATTAGCCGCGATCCGTTAGCGCTCCGTTAACCCTCTGCCCGCCTTAATCGACTTTGGAGGCGTTGCGTTGTGCTCCGGTCAAACCGAGAGGAATGCGCGAACCATGGGCATGGTCCTGTCTTTTGTGCCGAGAACGGCACCGGTCAATCGAGTAAATCACGCTACCGATACGGCGGCGGCAGTCATCATCTTCCCCGGCGTCCGCTACGAACAGCAGCCGCAGATCGGCGCGGCGCGTCCGGACGGCCCGGACAAGCCGGGTTCGCCGCGGCCCACGGCCCCGCACCACTGATCTGTTTGGTTTCTCAGTAGTCCTGCAGCTCGCAGGCGCTCTGCTCGAGAAAGCGTGACACGATCGGCTTCCAGCTCTCGTCCGGCACGAAGGCGCGGACGACGAAGATGCCTTCCTCGATCGGCGCCTCGACGAAGATCGCGCCCTGCAATTCCTCCGGAAGATCGCGCCGCACGTCGATCATCTGCGCCGGCGTCAGCACCACGGCATCGAGCTTCTCGCTGTTCGCGTTGTGGTCGTTGAAGGAATAGATGTTGTGGCCGCTGCGGTCATAGACCGAGGCCGACCAGAACGGCACGTCGCCCGGCGCCTTGATCCGCACCAGCCCGTCGGCGAGATCGAAGCGGCAGGCGGCGGCGTAGAACATCGGGTCGACCGACTTCACCACCGGCGCGCCGCCGGCTTCGGCGTCCAGGCGCGTCATCCTGTAGAGGTCGGAGGTCATCGCCAGCCGCGACCAGGCATCGCGCTCGGAAAATTCAGGCACCAGGAACAGCACCACGATATGCACGATGCCGGCGCCGAGCAGGCCGAGGATGAGCGCGTGCAGCAGCCTACGCATGGCAGCCTGCCTTCAGGATGCGCGGCAGCGTCACGTCGGAAAGCCCGGTGCTCGAGGCGATCGGCGTGTCGTAGAAGGTCAGCACGAAATACATCTTGCCGAAGCCGTTGATGAGCAGCCAGTTGCCGGGGGCAGGGCGGTCGCCGACGGAGATGACGACCGAATTGTCGGGCTGGCGCAGCACCTCGTAGGATTGGAGCGCTGCCTGCCTTGGCTTGCCGGTGTCGATGACGCCGAGCGACCGGTCTGCGGCGTAAAGCGTCCAGAACCGGGCCGTCGGATAGCCACCTTCGATCGTGTAGGCGCATTCCCGTTTCAGCGGCTCGCCGGCCTCGTCGCGCTCGGCGACGAAGGAGAGCCCCTCCGCCCGGCCGAGCGCCAGCACACCCTCGCGCGCCACGCGCGCCTTCGAATAGGGATCGGCCGCCTGGGTGCCGATTTCGGGAAAGGCGGTCCATCGGCCGATGCGGATCGCGCCCACGCCGTCCTGCGCGTTGAGCGCGTACCAGACGCTGCCGCCGCCCAGCCCGATGGCTATGGCAAGCGAAAGCAGCGTGAGGAATGCGTTCTTGAGCATGGGGCCGGAAACAGAGGAGGTTGCTCGGGATATCGCGGCGCGGGGCCTCGTGGCAAGTCGGCTTGCTCCAAGGCGTTGCGATATTCAGGTGATGCGGCCTGCAAATGGCGGGTTCCTGCGCGTCCGGTGCTCATCCAAATGGCACGTTGCCATCAGGTCCTTCTACCGAGCAGCCAGCGGCGCATTCCCCGTGTTGACGACCGGCTTGTCATGGGCGAGATTCCGCCCTTCGACCCCCGGATCATCGATGCCTCATGCGGCGCTGCATCGCCACGCACCAGCGCCGGCGCTTTGCCATCGTCCTGTGTGCCAGCGACGCGGTGATCACCAATGTCGATTTCAGTCGAACGAAGCAGGAGACTATTCAATGGCGCTCGAACTCATCAACCCAGATGGTCTGCCAGTTCCAGAGATGTACACACAGGTCGTCGTCGCGAAGGGATCCAAGCTGGTATTCGTCTCAGGTCAGCAGCCCGAAGACATACACGGCAAGCTCGTTGGGCATGGTGACTTTGCGGCGCAAGCGCGCCTGGCCTTCAGCAATCTCGGCCGAGCGCTCAGTGCGGCAGATGCACGGCCTGAGCAAGTTTGCAAGATCACAATCTACATTGTCGATTACAAGCGCGATGAGCACGTTCCAATCATCGAAGAAGCGCAGATTTCGCTGTTTGGAGATCACAAGCCAGCGAATGTGGTGGTCGGGGTAGCGATAATGTCCCCAGGCTACCTCATAGAGGTCGACGCGATAGCGGTCATTGACGAGGCCGTCAGAAGCTAGCGTCGCACAATGCGGCCCGCGTCTTATCACTGTGAGAAGGTACTGGTTCGCTCCGATCCTATGCCTGTGCTTGAAGCCGCCGCCATTTCGTTCCACATCGATCGGGATGAAGGGCGAGACAGAGGAACGGCGTTGGAATTTGGCGTGGGCCTTGCCCGCATCGCTGATCCTGCATGCGCTCATCGCAGCGTTTCTGGTCTACAGCCTGCCGAGGCCTGCCCAACAGCCGGACCAGGAACAGCCGGTCAATGTCGCGCTTGTGCCTCCGCCCGAGCAACCGAAACCGAAGCCTCCGCCCGCACCGCAGCCAAAGGCCGAAAAGCCGCCGGAACCGAAGGCTGAAAAACCGCCTTCGCTGGAAAGGCAGCCGCCGAAGCCACCAGCTATCGCGGTGCTAAAGCCCGTTTTTCAGTACGGCGACAAGGATACCGGTCCGAGGAAATCCCTGGAAGGAGGCGGCGATCGAGACAACACGCCCTCGCCGGCCAAGGATAACGATTCGAAGCCGCCTGCCGTGCCCAAGCCTGCACAGAACCAATCTGCCGCGCCGGCAGACGCCGATCAGCGGGCAGATCCAAGCAAGGCCGACGACAAGCCGGTAACCGCCGCGACGGACGCCAAGCCCACGCAGAGTGATGAAAAGCAGGCAGACCAGGACACACATAAACAGCAGGCGGACAAACAAGAGGCAGGAGCGCAAACCGCTGAAACAGCCGTAGCGCCGACGCCGTTGGGTGCTGAGAGCGACGGTAAGGTCGAGCTTCCGGCCGCGGCCGAAAAGCCAAAGCCCAAACCCGCAAATGCGCTGAAGTTCAGGCCTGCAAGGGTCTCGAAGTCCCGAAGCAGGAGCGCCGGGACGCCAAGTTCCACCAACGCCGCCGTTGCTGGATCGCCGATCTATTCGGGCCTTCCGGGTGTTCGAAAGCTCTACTCGCAGGGCGCTACCGGCGATGCGCTGGCCACAAGCTCTATGAGCGGCGTGCCTCGCGATCAGAGGGTTGCCAACCTTTGCGGCAGCGTTCTGAATCAGGAATTGCAGGAGGCCTCTTATTCTCCCAAATGGCTGCCGTCCATTCCGCTGAAGGTAGGCAATGTTCTTGCCCCTCCGGAGGCCGCTTTCAGCACGGCAACCACATGGTACCGCCTAGGCTTCCGGTGCGAGGTCGATGCCGAAGCGACGAGGGTCTTGTCGTTCAACTTCCGTGTCGGCGCCGAGATTCCACGCGGCGAATGGGCCCGTCTCAGATTGCCCAGTCTCCACTAAGGCTTGTGGGGATTCATCGAGAGTTAATGACGGCGGCGGCGAGATAGATCATTGCCGCGAAGCTGTTGTCGGTTTTGTCGGCACGCAAGGCGATGCGCTTGAATTCCTTGAGCTTGCAAAAGAAGTTCTCGATGAGGTGTCGCCACGTGTAGAGTTGGCGGTCGAGTGGCAAGGGCCTTGCGCGCCTCGGGTGCTGGGAGATGACAATCTTGGCGCCACGTTCGTTGAGATCGGCAACGATGGCATCACTGTCGAAGGCCTTGTCGGCGATCAGCCCGCCGAAATCTACGCCTTGCAGAAGCGGCTCGACGCCGACCGTGTCGAAGCGGTGCCCCGGCATCAGATGGAAGCGCACAAGGTTGCCGAGTGCATCGGTCAGCGCGAGGATCTTGGTGGTCATGCCGCCTTTGGAGCGGCCTATGGCCTGGCTCTGAGTCCCCCTTTTGCGCCCTGTCCGTGGCGGTGGACCTTGACGATGGTGGCGTCGATCATGGCGTATTCCATATCCGGCTCGTCCGAGCAGGCTTCGAAGAGCTTCACGAATACATCGGCCTTGCGCCAGTCGCTGAAACGACGAAACGCTGTGCTCCAGTTCCCGAAATGGGCAGGCAGATCGCGCCACGGGCTGCCCGTGCGCGCAATCCACAGAACTGCCTCGATGAACAGTCGGTTGTCATTGCCACTGCGTCCGGGATCGCTGGCTTTACCCAGACAATGCGGCTCCATCTTCGCCCATTGGGCGTCAGTCAATACGAATCGGTCCATCAAAAGCTTGAATCACATCGCCAAGCTTTGGTGAATCTGGAGGCTTCTGTGAGGTCCGTTGGCTCGACGGAGCCGCTTGGCACGACGTCGGACCTCATTGCAAGCCGGATTGAACGGAGCCGCGGGTCGGTCTGGCGCTATGGGGATTGTAGCCCTGCGGAGCGGTGGGGATTGTCTTTGCCAGGCCGATGAACGGCGTTCGCGGTTCGACCACGGCGATGGAGAGCATGGCGGAAGGCAAAACCGTGATGGCGTGAACCGTCAGACAGGTAGCAGTGGCCTCTACCGCTGGTCTGGCTGCTTGCGGCTTTGTGCGATGGGGCAAAGGTCTGGGTGCCGGCGCGCAAGGCGACGGGTGCCGAACCAGACGATGTGGACGCACTCGGCGTGATCATGAGGTGTCATTCCAGAAGGGGGTCGGCGCCTGCCCGCATCGCCAGGTGGCGAGCGTGACCATCGCCCCTCCGCAGCATGGGCAGCGATGCGTCAACGCCAGGCGCCCGGCGGCGACAGCGGCGCTTTCGGCACTCGGTTCGAGATTGTTCTGCTGTTGGCTGGCCAGCAGTCGGCGGCACAGGCCGAGCTTGGCGGCGCGATGACCGTTGGCGAGGAAGCCGTAATGACGGATGCGGTGGAAGCCGTCGGGCAGCGTGTGCAGGAGGAAGCGGCGGATGAACTCATCGGCATCGAGCGTCATGACCTTCGTCCTGCCGCCATGACGATAATCCCGCCAGCGGAACGCGACGCGATCGTCGGCCATGCTGACCAGCCGGGAATTGGCGATGGCGACGCGATGGGTGTAGCGGCCGAGATAAGCCAGTACCTGTTGCGGGCCGCCGAAGGGCGGCTTGGCGTAGACGACCCATTCGAGGTGACGGACTTCGGCGAGCAAACGGGCGAAGGCATCGGGCTTTGCCAGGTGGGCGAGATCGCCGAAGAAGCCCAGCCGGCCCGCATCATGGGCCACTCGCAGTTCCTCCAGGAAGCGGCGGCGAAACAGGCGCGACAGCACGCGCACGGGTAAAAAGAATCCCGGCCTGCACGAGATCCAGCGTGCGCCGTCGGGCGAGACGCCACCGCCCGGCACGATGCAATGCAGATGGGGATGGTAGGTGAGAGTCTGGCCCCAGCTGTGCAGCACTGCGATGAGGCCGATCTCGGCGCCCAGATGTCTGGGATCGGCGGCGATCGTGCGCAGCGTCTCGGCCGCCGCCTTGAACAGGATCGTGTAGAGCGCCGTCTTGTTGTGGAAGGCGATCGCGGCGACCTCGGCCGGCAGCGTGAACACCACATGGAAGTAGGGCACCGGCAGCAGCTCGTCCTGCCGCGCGGCGAGCCAGTCCCGGCAGGCCTGGCTCTGGCACTTGGGGCAATGCCGGTTGCGGCAGGAATTGTAGGCCACGCGAATCGACCCGCAGGAGCGGCAGCCCTCGACATGACCGCCCAGTTCGGCGGTCCGGCATAGCTCGATCGCGCTCATCGTGCGGCGCTCGACGCGCCCGAGATGGCCGTCATGGGCCTGCCGATACGCCTCGCCATGGCGGCGGAAGATATCCGCCACCTCCAGTCTCGCCGGCATGGGCGGGACCGGATCAACCCGGCGGCACGACCTCGACGTTCAGCCGGTCGAGCGGGCTCGTCGTGCGCCGGATTAGGCCGTTCGAGACCCTGGTGTAGCGCGCCGTGCTCGACAGGTTGTTGTGGCCGAGCAGAACCTGGATGATACGGATGTCGGTGCCGTTCTCCAGAAGATGCGTGGCGAAAGAGTGCCTGAGCGTGTGGACCGTCACCCGCTTGTCGATGCCGGCGGCCGCACGCGCCGAGCGACAGGCGGAATACAGCACCTGCACATCGATAGGGCGATCGGCGCCGCGCCCGGGAAACAGCCAGTCCTGCGGCTTCGCCAGCCGCCAGTAGATCCGCAGGATGCGCAGAAGCTGCGCCGACAGCATCACGGTGCGGTCCTTGCCGCCCTTGCCATGCTCGATCCGGATGACGCCGCGACCGCTGTCGATGTCGCCGACCTTTAGGCCGACGGTCTCCGAGGCGCGAAGTCCAGCAGCGTAGGCTGTGGTCAGGGCCGTGCGCGTCTTCAGGCTCGGGACCGCTTCCAGGAACCTGACCACCTCGTCGGCGCTCAACACCACTGGCAGCGTGCGTGGTAAGCGGGCGTAGACAATGCGCTCCGGGATCTCGGCATGGCCCAACGTCACGCCGTAGAAGAACCGCAGTGCGCACACCGTCTGGTTCAGCGCCGGCCACGAAATCCCCGTTGAAACCAGATGCACCTGGAAGGCGCGCACGTCCTCAAGGCCAAGCCGGTCAGGGGAGCGGCCAAAGTAGCGCGAAAACTTCGCCACCGCATGCACGTAGGATCGCTGGGTGGCCGGCGACAAATTGCGGATCGTCATGTCCTCGATCATGCGCCGGCGAAGAGGGCTCAACTCGACCATCTCATTGCTCCTGTTCTCGAGATTGCGCTTCAACAGCCACAATCCTTCAAAACAGAAGCGTCACCCGCAAACCGATCCGCCAAATGCCGCGTTAGCGGCTTCGTTCAATCCCCACAGGCCTTAGAGCGTGTCGCCCAAAAGTGTGCAGCGGTTTTGGGAAAACGACATGCATCAAAACAAGGACTTAAAGCGCCGACAGCGTCTCCGGCAGGGTGGGTGCGTTGAGAACGGGTGCCGCCTGGAAAGTCTTGGTCATCTCCCTCAGCGTCTGCGTGGTGCGGCTGGAGAGCACCGGCGGTCGCTCCGCCTGTGCCTGCGCCGTGGCGTCCGAGGCCTCCTTCTTCGCCGCCTCCTCGGCCTTGGCCGCGACCTCCGGGTCGACGAACGGATGATCGAGGCCCGGGATCGGCTTCAGGTCGATATTCTGGTGCGCATAGACCATCAGCCGCTGCCACACCATCGCCGGCAGCGAACCGCCGGTCATCTTGTTGGTCGGCGTGAAGTCGTCATTGCCGAGCCAGACGGCGGCCGTGTAGTTGCCGGTGAAGCCGACGAACCAGGCGTCGCGGTAGGATTGCGTGGTGCCGGTCTTGCCGGCGACGACGATGTTGGGAAGCTGGGCGCGTCGTGCCGTGCCGATCACCGGCACCGCCGCCAGCATGGTGTTCATGTATTTCAACGCCTGTTCCGACAGCACGCGGTGCGGCGGCGTCGCGTCCTTGGTCCAGTCATACACCACATCGCCGGTGCGGGTGACGAGCTGGGTGATGCCGTGCCTGGAGCCGACGAAGCCGTTCTGGGCAAAGACGCTGTAGCCCGTCGCCTGGTCCATCACCGTCATGAGGGACGTGCCGAGCACCATGGTCTTGTGTGATTCCAGCGGCGATTCCACGCCCATCGATTCGGCCATCGCCTTGATCGGGCCGACGCCGAGATGGTCCTTGGCGAGCCGCACCGGCACGGTGTTGATCGACTTGGCGATTGCGGTCAGCAGCGTGACATTGCCGGCCGATCCGCCGCTGTAGTTATGCGGCGACCAGCTGCCCCAACTGATCGGACCGCCGGAAACCACCGAGTCCGGGGTGAAGCCATGCTCCATCGCGGTGGCGTAGACGTAGGGCTTGAAGGACGACCCCGTCTGGCGCAGCGCCTTGGTTGCGCGGTTGAACTGGCTGGCGCCATAGTCTCGGCCGCCGACGATGGCGCGCACCGCGCCGTTGGTCTCGATCACCACCACCGCGCCTTCGGTGACGTTGTATTCCTTGCCGAACTGACGGAGATGGAACTCGACCGATTCTTCCGCCGCCTTCTGGATGTTGGCATCGAAGGTGGTGTGGGCAACCAGCGAATGCTGGCCGGGCTTGGCGATCTTCTTGACCTCGTCGAAGGCCCAGTCGAGGAAATAGTCGGGGCTCTTCTGCTCGCCGCGGTCGACGACGTCGGCCGGGTGCAGCCGCGCCTGCAGCACCTGGCCCTCGGTCATGAAGCCGGCATCGACGAGGTTGGACAGCACCACGTTGGCGCGCGCGCGCGCCGCCGGCAAGTTGATGTGCGGGGCGTACTTGGTCGGCGCCTTGAACAACCCGGCGAGCATCGCCGCCTCCGCGAGGTTCAGGTCCTTGACGCTCTTGCCGAAATAGAAATCCGCCGCCGCCTCGATGCCGAACGTGCCGCCGCCCATATAGGCGCGGTCGAGATAGAGCTGCAGGATATCCTTCTTCGAGAGGTTCGCCTCCAGCCACAGCGAGAGAAAAGCTTCCTTGATCTTGCGCTCGAGGGTGCGCTCGTTGGAAAGGAACAGGTTCTTGGCGAGCTGCTGCGTGATGCTGGAGCCGCCCTGGACCACCGAATTGGCGCGCACATTCTCGAAGACCGCGCGCGACAGGCCGA
Organism: Mesorhizobium sp. M1E.F.Ca.ET.045.02.1.1; assembly: GCF_003952485.1. Lineage (NCBI taxonomy): Bacteria > Pseudomonadati > Pseudomonadota > Alphaproteobacteria > Hyphomicrobiales > Phyllobacteriaceae > Mesorhizobium > Mesorhizobium sp. M1E.F.Ca.ET.045.02.1.1. The sequence continues at coordinate 6,630,626 of NZ_CP034447.1, read as the reverse complement.
GGACGTCGATGCCGTAGTGGTCGAAGAAACGCCGGTCCTCTGTCGCCAGCACCGCCTTGATGACGATGTCCGGCATCTCGTCGACCGGCACGGAATCGCGCTGGATGATGCCGCGCTGGCCGATCTCGTTGCCGTAGCGGTCGAGGAAGGTGACGGCGAAGTCGCCCTGGTTGCGCCAGTCGCCGGCAGTGATCTCGAAGGCGGGCATCGCCAGCGCCAGGAGCACCACGAAGCCGCCTGCGCCCATGGTGAAACCTTCGCTCAGCACCTCGATGATGGCGCGCCGCCAGCCATGCAGACGGAAACGGCGGAAAAAGATGGTGGCTGCTTCCCAGAATTCGCGCGCCTTGAAGCCGATTTCGTAGAGCGAGGAATCGAGCCACGCGTCGACAGCAAGAGCCGCCGAGGCAATCCGGCCTCTTCTCTTGCGTGGTTTCGAAGGACTTGCCATTCCAGACTTCCGCCCCGGCGCGCTTTCGCCCGGAAACAGCATGCGGGCAGTTTCAGGGTGGCACCCTGCCAAACTATTCGACCATTTTATCACCGCTCACAAGAGCAGCGAAGCCACACCCAAGCTTTGTTGAACGCTAAGGTTGATCGTGCATGCTTTGCGATATCACCGTGCCGCGATGAAGCGCATGAAATGCGCCACATCCGCCTCGGTCGGCTCCTGCCCGGTGAAGGAGCGCAGATAGGCGGCGAGATGGCTGACCCGGGCCTCGACCGGCTCCTTGAGGTCGAGCACGTAGTAACCGATCTGCATGTAGTAAAGGACGCGAGCGCGGATGAAGGCGTCCTCGTCGTCATAGCCGTGCCGCCGGTACATGTCGCGGATGGCGGTGAGGCGCTCGTCGTCGGCCTGGTCGATCATGCGCCGCACGTCGGCCGAGCGTCTGGCCCATTCGCGCACGGCGAAGTCGAGCCTCGGGTCGAACAGCCGCTCGTCGGCCCAGCATTCGAACACGTTCATCACACCCATGATGATGGTCTCGGCCGGGCGGCGGGCACGCTCGACGATCGCCGTGGTGTTGGTATCGTGCCAATGCTTGAGCAACTGGTCGAGCAGGTCCTGCCGGCTTTCGAAATACCAGTAGAAGCTCGAGCGCGACACGCCGAGCTTCTGGCCGAGTGTAAGCACGCGCACGCTCTCGATGCCGTCCGAAATCAGCGTTTCAAGCGCCAGATTGATCCAGTCCGAGCGCGTGACCTTGATGTTGCCGGGCGATGGTTCGGCCTGGGGAGCGGTCATGATCATGGCCGCACAATAGGCATGGCACGAAACGCTGCGCAAGCTCTGGACAGAAGTGTCTAGACACATATGTCCAGGTCATGTACCGTAAGGGCCTCCAACGAGAGGGGAGAGGCTCGTGAAATCGCATTACCGGGCAGTCGTCATCGGAGGAGGCGTGGTCGGCGCCTCGGTGCTCTACCATCTCACGCGGTTCGGCTGGAACGACGTGGCGCTCATCGAGCGCGCCGAGCTGACGGCCGGCTCGACCTGGCACGCGGCCGCCGGCTTCCATGCGCTCAACGCCGATCCCAATGTCGCGGCGCTGCAGGACTACACGATCAAGCTCTATCGCGAGATCGAGGCCGAGTCCGGCCAGAATGCCGGGCTGCACATGACCGGCGGCGTCAACATGGCGAGCGACCCGCAGCGCTGGGAATGGCTGAAATCGGCCTGGGCGGTGTTCCAGTCGGTCGGCATCGAGACGGCCCGGCTGGTGACGCCCGAGGAAATCAAGGAAATCTGCCCGATCGTCGATGTCAGCGATGTGCTGGGCGGCCTCTACGATTCCAACGAGGGCCATCTCGACCCTTACGGCACGACGCATGCCTATGCGGGTGCTGCGAAAAAGCGCGGCGCCGATGTCATCCTGCGCAACCGCGTCGTCGAGTTGAAGCAGCGTGCCGACGGCGGCTGGGACGTCGTCACCGAGAAGGGCACGATCGTTGCCGAGCATGTCGTCAATGCCGGCGGCCTTTGGGCCAAGCAGGTCGGGTTGATGGCCGGCGTCGACCTGCCGGTGACGCCGATGGAGCACCATTATTTCGTCACCGAGGACATTCCCGAGGTCGCCGCGCTCGACAAGGAGATCGGCGTCGTCGTCGACCTCGACGGCTTTTCGTACCTAAGGCAGGAGCGCAACAGCATCCTGCTCGGTGTCTATGAGCAGAACCCAAAGCACTGGAACATGGACGGCGCGCCCTGGGATTACGGCATCGAGCTGATCCCCGAGGACATCGACCGCATCAGCCCCGAGCTGTCCAAGGCTTATGAGCGCTTTCCGTGCCTGGCGACCGCCGGCGTCCGCAAATGGGTGAACGGCGCCTTCACCTTCACGCCGGACGGCAACCCGCTGGTCGGCCCGGTGCGTGGCCTGAAGAACCACTGGGTCGCCTGCGGCGTCATGGCCGGCTTCAGCCAGGGCGGCGGCGTCGGCAAGTCGCTGGCCGAATGGATGATCTACGGCGAGCCGCAGGCCGACATCTTCGGCATGGACATCGCCCGCTACGGCGCCTTCGCCGCCAACCGCGAATATCTCAAGCAGACCACGCGCCAGTTCTATGCCCGCCGTTTCGTCATGACCTTCCCCAACGAGCGGCTGCCGGCGGGCCGGCCGCTGAAGCGTCCCGGCGCCTATGACGGCATGAGCGCCGCCGGCGCCGCGTGGACGGCGTCCTGGGGACTGGAAATCCCGGCCTATTTCGCGCCGATGGGTTTTCGCGAGGAGACGACGCTGAGGCGCTCCAACGCCTTCGACATCGTCGGCGACGAGGTGCTGCAGGTCCGCCGCGCCGCCGGCCTCGTCGATACGACGGCCTTCTCGCGCTATGTCGTATCGGGCCTGGGCGTCGAGGCCTGGCTCGACCGGTTGCTCGCCTGCAGTCTGCCGAAGCCCCGCCGCGCGAAACTGGCTCCGATGCTCGGCCATGACGGCAGGCTGAAGGGCGATCTCACCCTGCTCAACTGGGGCGGCGGCGAATATTGGATCATGGGCTCCTATTACCTGCGCGAATTCCACATGCGCTGGTTCGAGGCGCATAGGGCGGACGGCGTCTCGACCACCGACATTTCCGATGCGACATCCGGTTTCCTTGTTACCGGACCGAACGCACGCAAGATCGTCGAACGCACCACCCATCAGGATATCTCCGCCGAAGCTCTACCTTTTATGGCTTGCGGCGCGTTCGACATTGGGATGGTGCCGGCGCGGGTCGCCCGGCTGTCGATCGCCGGCGAGCTCGGCTTCGAGATCAACTGCCCGGCCACCCTGCATTCGACCCTGCGCGAGACGCTGCTTGCCGCCGGCGAGGATCTCGGCCTCGCCGAGATCGGCTATTACGCGCTCAATTCGCTTCGGCTGGAAAAGAGCTTCGGCATCTGGTCGCGCGAGTTCACGCAAGGCTATACGCCCGGCCAGACGGGCCTCGATCGCTTCATCGCTTTCGACAAGGGCGATTTCATCGGCCGTGAAGCAGCTCTTAAGGAACGCAAGGCGGGTGTTTCGCGCCGGATCGTTACGCTTGAGGTCGATGCCCTCGATGCCGACGCCAGCGGCTTCGAGCCGGTCTGGCACAAGGGCCGGCGCGTCGGTTTGGTCACCTCGGGCGGCTACGGCTACACCGTCGGCAAGAGCGTCGCCCTGGCGTTGGTGGACGACGATTTCGCCGGGGAGGGGACGGCGCTTTCCGTACACATTGTCGGCGTCGAACGGCCGGCACGCGTCATCGCGGCCTCGCCTTACGACGCGCAAGGCAGGGCGATGCGGGGATGAGGAGGATGCCATGATTGACGAGGCCGCAAGGGATCAGAGGCGCGAACGCCGGCGCGGACGCACCGGTGAGGCCGGTAGCGAGTCGAGCCGCCATCCGAATTACCGTTCGCTGAAGAACCCGTTCCTGCCGCAGCCGGTGTTTTCCGACGACCAGGTCGCCGCGATCCACGACACGGCGCTGCGCGTGCTGGAAGAGCTCGGCATCAAGGTGCTGCTGCCGGAGGCGCGCGCCATTCTTGCCAGGGCCGGCGCCTTGGTCGACGAGGACAGCCAGATGGTGAGGATCGGCCGCGACATGGTCGAGGCGGCCCTGGCTTCCGCGCCGCGCTCGATCCCGGCCTATGGCGGCGACCGCTCCCGCGATCTGATGCTCGAGCTCGGGTCCATGGCGTTCCTCGCCGGCTCGGGCGCGCCCAATGTCACCGATCTCGAGCGCGGCCGGCGGTCGGGAACGCTCGCCGCCTTCGAGGAGTTCATGAAGCTGCTGCAGCATTTCGACGTGCTGCACATGCTCGGCCCCTGCATCGAGCCGCAGGACGTCGACACCCGCTTTCGCCACTACGCCACCGGCCGGGCTCAGCTCATTTTGTCCGACAAGCTCCCGTTCGTCTTCGCGCGCGGCACGCCGCAGGTCGACGACAGCTTCGAGATGGTCCGGCTGGCGCGCGGCCTGTCCGAGGATGATTTCCGCGCCGGCGTCTATTGCTACACCGTCATCAACACCAATTCGCCGCGCCAGCTCGACATCCCGATGGCGCAAGGCATCATCGATTTTGCCAAGGCCGGCCAGGTCTCGATCATCACGCCCTTCTGCCTGGCGGGCGCCATGGCGCCGATCACGGTCGCCGGAGCGCTGACGCTGCAGCATGCGGAGGCGCTGGCCGGGCTGACGCTGGCCCAGCTCGTGCGCCCCGGCGCGCCGGTGGTCTATGGTTCGTTCTCCTCCAATGTCGACATGAAGTCGGGCGCGCCTGCCTTCGGCACGCCGGAGCACATCAAGGCGACGCTGGGCGCCGGCCAGCTCGCGCGCTTCACCGGCCTGCCCTGGCGTTCCGGCGGCGGCAGCGCTGCCAACATTTCCGACGCGCAGGCAGCGCACGAGACGCAGTTCGCGCTGTGGGGTTCGGTGCTTGCCGGCGCGACCGTCTGCATCCACGCCGCCGGCTGGCTGGAAGGGGGCCTGAGCGTCTCCTTCGAGAAGCTGATCACCGATATCGAGGCCTTGCAGACGGTCGCCGAGCTTTGCGCAACGACGCCGGGCGACGCCGACGCCATCGGCTTCGAGGCCATCGCCGAGGTGCAGCCCGGCGGCCACTTCTTCTCGGCCGCCCACACCATGACGCGCTACCGCACCGCCTTCTACGAGCCGCTGGTCGCCGACTGGTCGAATTTCGGCAACTGGACGCAAGCCGGCGGCAAGACCGCCACCGAGCGCGCCACCGGCGTCTGGAAGCGGATCCTTGCCGATTTCCAGCCGCCGCAATCCGCCGCCGCTACCGCCGGCGTACTCGACGAGTTCATCGCGCGGCGCACCGAACAGGGCGGTGCGGCGCCGGTGTCGTGAGTCCGAAAACGTAATATTTTCCAGACTTTCGCCGTTCACGCTACAGTCAAAACGATTCGCGATCTGGTATCGGATCGCGAGCGTGGTTACGTTGGCGATCAGGTTAGCAACGAACCGAAGGCTGTTTTGTGATGGACGGTAAATGACGGCGCCTGGCGATTTGATGCAGGCCTTGTTCCTGAGGCTGAAGACCGACGCGTCGCTTTCGGCGCTGCTGGGCGGCGCCGGCCTGCTCGAGCGCGCCGACGCCAAGGCGGCCTATCCGCACGTCACCTACGGCCGCACCAGCGCCTTCGATCTCGAAACCGGCGCCGACAACGACAATGATCAGCTCATCACGCTGCATGTCTGGTCGAAGGCTCAAGGGGAGGCCGAGACGCGCCTCATCATGGACAGCATCAGGGCACGCCTCGACGGCGCGGCGCTCTCAATCGGCCCGCGCGGCCAGACGCGTCTGTCGCTGGAATTCGCCGAGGCGCGCTATGACGAGGACCTGACGGTCCATCACGGGCTGCTGCGCTTTCGCGCGCTGACGCAGGAAAGCGCTTGAGCGTCCAGTCCTAAAGCGCGTCGCGCTGAAATGGATCCAGGCGACGCGCTTTAGGTCTTTGTTTTTATGCATGTCGTTTTCGCAAAACCGCTGCACACTTTTGCGCGACATGCATCAAAGTTGAGCCTGGATGGCGCCCTTGTCGATGACCGACCAGACCTCGCATATCCGTCCGTCCTGGAATTCATAGAAGACGTTCTCGGCGAAGGCGACGCGCTTGCCCTTCACCGGCAGGCCGAACAGCACGCCCTTGGGCCTGCAGTCGAAATGCAGGCGGGCCGCCACCCGCGGCGGCTCCGAGACCAGAAGCTCGATGTTGAAACGCAGATCCGGAATAGCCTGGAAATCGCCTTCCAGCATCCGGCGATAGCCCGAAAGCCCGATCGTCTCGCCGTTATACTGCACCTGTTCGCCGACGAACCGGTCGAGATTGTCCCAGTCCTGCGCGTTGAGGCAGGCGATGTAACCCTTGTAGCGATCGGCAAGGTCCTCGCTCGTCATGGCATTCTCCCGTCGTCACCGGCTTCACGGCGCAAACTAGCGCATATCCCGCCCGCGAAAACCGTAGCCGCGCCGGTGATTTTCCGGCTATGAATCCCAAGCTTGGCCGGTGGGAGCCGGGCAGCAGGATTCGTCTCGCGCTGGAGCAACTCCAGGAAAAGTGCGTAGCGGTTTTTCCGTCCGGAATTGCGTAAAACCAAGGGGGCATGGCGGGCATGGATTTTCGGCCGTTCACCGTTCATTTCACGTTCAGCACACATGCGTTAGAACCGTGATCATGAAAACGTTCCGCTCCCATATCCGCACCGCGACGCTGGCGCTTGCCGCAGCCGGCGTTCTTGCGTCGCAGGCGATTGCCATGCCGGCCATCGAGCCGTCGGCCGAACAGCCGGTCGTGCTTGCCGCCGGCGACTGCTATGCGATCGGCCAGCAGGTCGCCGCGCAGAATGGCGGCACGCTCGCCAAGGCGTCGCAGTCGACGCGCGGCGGCCAGCCGGTCTGCGTCATCGTCGTGCTCGTCCCCGGCAAGGAAGGCCAACGCCCGCGTCGTTCCGAGATCGTGGTGCCGCTGAACTGACGCCCCATTCCCTTTAACAGGCTTAAGTTTCCCAGGCCGGCGGAATCGGCCTATACCTCCATCCCTCAACAGGCTCAAAACCATGCGCGTGCTCGTCGTCGAGGATGACAAGGATCTCAACCGGCAACTGGCGGACGCGCTGGTCGACGCCGGCTATGTCGTCGACCGCGCCTATGACGGGGAGGAGGGGCATTTCCTCGGCGACACCGAGCCTTACGATGCCGTCGTGCTCGACATCGGCCTGCCGCAGATGGACGGCATCAGCGTCGTCGAGCGCTGGCGCCGTGGCGGGCGCAAGATGCCGGTGCTGATCCTGACCGCGCGCGACCGCTGGAGCGACAAGGTGGCCGGCATCGACGCCGGCGCCGATGACTATGTCACCAAGCCTTTCCACATCGAGGAAGTGCTGGCCAGGGTGAGGGCGCTGATCCGTCGCGCCGCCGGCCATGCCTCGTCCGAGCTCACCTGCGGACCGCTCAGGCTCGACACAAAGGCCTCCAAGGCCGATGTCAACGGCATGCCGCTGAAGCTCACTTCTCATGAGTTCCGTTTGCTTGCTTATCTGATGCACCATATGGGCGAGGTGGTGTCGCGCACTGAGCTGGTCGAGCATCTCTATGACCAGGATTTCGACCGCGATTCCAACACCATCGAGGTGTTTGTCGGGCGGCTTCGCAAGAAGATGGGCATCGACATGATCGAAACCGTGCGTGGCATGGGCTATCGCATGCGAGAGCCGGAGGCGTAACGCGGAACCGCTGAAGCCGACGATGGGAACGTGGCTTTCAAGGCTGCGGCTCTGGCCGCGCTCGCTGACCTTCCGCGTCATCGCCTTCTCCACCATCTGGGCGATCCTGACGCTGGTCGTCATCTTCACCCTCATCACCACGCTTTACCGCCAGGCCAGCGAGCGCGGTTTCGACAGCCTGCTTTCGGCGCATCTGTTCAACCTGATCGGTTCGGTCGGCATTTCCGACAATGGCGCGCTCACCGGCTCGCCCGACCTTGGCGACCTGCGCTTCTCCGAGCCGAATTCTGGCTGGTACTGGTCCGTTGAGCCGGCCTCCGAGGGTGTTCACGGCGAAATCCACTCCTCCTCGATGACGACCTCGATCCTGTCGCCAAGCGTCGCCGAGGTCCCCTTCAACGCGAACTTCCAGCGCAGCTACTCGACCGAGGGCATCAAGGGCGAGGAGCTCGAGGTCTTCGAGAGCGAGTTCATGCTCGACGCCAAGAACCGCGCCGCGCGCTTCCGCGTCATGGGCAACCACAGCGAGCTCGAGCAGGAGATCGCGAGCTTCCAGCGCCGCCTGCTCACTTATCTGTCGCTCTTCGGCGTCGGCATGATCGCCATCAACGCCGTCGCCATTCTTTTGGGCCTGCAGCCCTTGCGGCGCGTGCGCAATGCGCTGGCCATGGTGCGCGAGGGCACGGCGCAGCGGCTCGACGGGCGTTTTCCGGCCGAGATCGAGCCTCTCGCCAACGAGACCAATGCCCTGATCGAGAACAACAGGCGCATCGTCGAGCGCTCGCGCACGCAAGTCGGCAATCTCGCCCATTCGCTGAAGACGCCGCTTGCCGTGCTGATCAACGAAGGCCGTGCGCTGGGCGGCGCCAAAGGCCAGCTCATCTCCGATCAGGCTGCCTCGATGCAGAAGCAGGTCGACCATTATCTGCAGCGCGCGCGCGTCGCCGCCCAGCGCGACAGCGTCGTCTTCCGCACACCGGTTTCGCCGCTGGTCGAGCGCATGGTGCGCGTGCTGCAAAAGCTCAACCCGCGGACGAAGCTCACGCTGTCGCCGCCGCCCGCCGAGATCGTCTTTGCCGGCGAGCGCGAGGATCTGGAGGAATTGCTCGGCAATCTGCTCGACAACGCCATGAAATGGGCGAAGGGCGCCGTCGCCGTCTCGGTCGCCCCTGTCGCGGGAAGCGCCGGCCTGTTTGAAATCGTTATAGAGGATGACGGGCCGGGAATTCCCGAAGACAAGGCGCGAGAGGTGCTGAAGCGCGGGCGGCGGCTGGACGAGACGAAGCCGGGAACGGGGCTTGGGCTTGCCATTGTCGCCGACCTCGTCAACGAGTATGGAGGCGTCCTGGCGCTGGAACGGTCCGGCATGGGCGGCTTGAGGGCGGTGGTCAGATTGCGGAGCCTTCAGTGATGTTTTTTATCGATTTGCGCGCGGCCGGCTGCGGCCAAATTTCCGACAAATATCAACACTATGGCCTTGCCACCCTCCCCGATGGCGCGGCCCCCAGTGCCTTTCGCTCAAGAAGTCCATCCCGCTCAAGAGAACCGGTTGTTGGCATGAAGATTCGCGTCGCGCTCGTTTCCGCCCTGATGGCCGTTTCAGGCTGCACAACGCTGGGCAGGAGCGGTCCCCCGGTCACGCCCGTCGCCACGCCGCCGGCCGCTGGCAAGGTGGGAACCGGCATCGTCGCGGCCATGAATGGCGGACTGGTCGGCGGATCGATCGGCTCGGGCCTCAGCGACGCCGAGAAGCGCAAGGGTCTCGAGGCGGAATACAAGGCGCTGGAATACACCGCGAGCGGCCAGAAGGTGACGTGGAAGAGCGACGGCTCGTCCCATTACGGCGAGGTCGTCGCCGCTCAGCCTTACCGGGTCGGTTCGCAGGACTGCCGGCAGTATACCCACACCGTCTATACCGGCACATCGGGCGTCACCGCACGCGGCACGGCCTGCCGCAACGCTGACGGCAGCTGGACGCCGTTGACTTAGAGCGGTTCGGCCTTCGATCGGAGGGCCGACCCGCTCCAAGTGTTTGTCACGACGCAATTCCGAACGGAAAACCGCTGCGCACTCTTCCTGGAATTGCGCTAATTTCGGCTACAGTCCGGCGAGATTGATATCGATCAAGGTTCTCCGGCGCGTCTGTCGTCAAAGCGTCGCAGTACGCTTGTGTTGGCAGGGCAGGGCTCTGCCTTTATTGGAATAGCCATGCTGTTCTGGGTCATAGCCGCAATCCTCACGCTGGGCGCCAGCCTGGCGGTGCTTCTGCCGCTGGCCGGCGGCACGGAAGGCTCGTCCGCGGCCGGCGATCACGACCTCGAGGTCTACCGCGACCAACTCGCCGAGCTCGACCGCGACATGGCGCGCGGGCTTATCCAGCCGGCCGAAGCCGAGGAAGCGCGCGCCGAGATCGGCCGCCGCATCCTGCGTCTCGGCTCGGCTGACCAGGCAGGCGCGGCGGCGCCGCGCGCCTCGCGAGCCGCAAGGCTTGTGGCCACCGCCGCCGTGCTGGCCGTGCCGCTGGTGAGCTGGGGGCTCTATGGCGAGCTCGGCTCGCCGGACTTGCCGTCGCAGCCATTGGCCGAACGGCTCGCCAAGAGCCCGGCCGATTCCTCGGTCGACGAACTGGTCGCCCGCGCCGAGGCCCACCTCGCCGCCAATCCGTCTGACGGCAAGGGCTGGGACGTTCTGGCGCCTGTCTATCTGCGCCTGCAGCGCTACACCGACGCGGTGACGGCCTATCGCAACGCCATCCGACTCGACGGCGACAGCGCCGTCCGGCAAGCCGGCCTCGGCGAGGCGATCGCCAATGCCGCCGGCGGCATCGTGTCGGCCGAGGCTCAGGATGCCTTCGAGGCGGCCCTGAAGCTCGACCCCGCCAACGCCAAGGCGAGCTTCTATCTGGCGATGGGCCTTGCGCAGGAAGGCAAGAAGGCCGAAGCCGCGGCCGCCTGGCAGAAGATGCTCGGCCAACTGCCGCCGGATTCGCCCTGGCGCAGCGCCGTCCAGCAGGCGCTTGCGGAAACGACCGGGCCGGCAGTGGCCACCGGGACGCCGGTCAATGGCCCTGATGCTCAAGCCGTCGAGGCTGCGCAGCAGATGTCGCCGCAGGACCGGCAGGCGATGATCGAGACCATGGTCGCCGGCCTCGACGACCGGCTGAAGCAAAATCCGCGCGACGAGGAAGGATGGATGCGGCTCATTCGTTCCTATGTCGTGCTCGGCAAGGCCGACCAGGCGCGCGACGCCCTCGGCCGCGCTGTTGCCGTCTTCGGCGCCGACAGCGAGCAAGCCAAGAAGTTCACCGCCTTTGCCGCCTCCCTCGGCGTGAGGGCGACGGAGTAAGAGATGACGCGCAAGCAGAAGCGATTGTCGGTGATCATTGCCGGTCTGGCCTTCCTGGGTGCCGCGGCCGGCCTCACCTTCTATGCGCTCGGCCAGAAGGCCTCTTATTTCTACATGCCGGCCGATCTCGCCACCGCGACCGTCCAGCCCGGCCAGCGCATCCGCCTTGGCGGCCTCGTCGAAAAGGGCACCATCGTGCGCGGCCAAGGCGCCACCGTCGCCTTTTCGGTCACCGATACGCAGAAGTCGGTCAAGGTCACCTATACAGGCATCTTGCCCGACCTGTTCCGCGAGGAGCAGGGCGTCATCACCGAGGGCGCCTTCGGCCCCGACGGTGTCTTCGTCGCCGACAGCGTTTTAGCCAAGCATGACGAGCGCTATATGCCCAAGGAAGTCGCCGACGGCCTGAAGGCCAAGGGCGTCTGGCAGGAAAGCAAGAGCCAATAATGGTTGAGACCGGACATTTCGCGCTCGTCCTCGCCTTTGCGCTGTCGCTGGTGCAGATGCTGCTTCCGCTGGTCGGCGCCCGCAGCGGCAACCGGCGGCTGATGGCGGTCGGCGGCCCGGTCGCGGTCACCGGTTTCGCGCTCACCGCGCTCTCCTTCGCCGCGCTTGCTGGCGCCTATGCCGGCTCCGACTTCTCGGTGGCAAATGTGTGGGAGAACTCCCATTCGCTGCAGCCGATGATCTACAAGATCACCGGCACCTGGGGGAACCACGAAGGCTCGATGCTGCTCTGGGTGCTGATCCTGACCTTCTTCGGCGCGCTCGTGGCCGTCTTCGGCTCCAACCTGCCGGAGACGCTCAAGGCCAATGTGCTCGCAGTGCAGGGCACAATCGGCGCCGCCTTCTTCCTGTTCATCCTGACGACGTCCAACCCCTTCATCCGGCTCAACCCGGCGCCGATCGAGGGCCGCGACCTCAACCCGGTCCTGCAGGATCTCGGCCTCGCCATCCATCCGCCGCTGCTCTATCTCGGCTATGTCGGCTTCTCGATCTGCTTTTCCTTCTCGGTCGCCGCCCTGATCGAGGGCCGCATCGACGCCTCCTGGGCGCGCTGGGTGCGGCCATGGACGCTGGTCGCCTGGATGTTCCTAACCGGCGGCATCGCCATGGGCTCGTACTGGGCCTATTACGAGCTCGGCTGGGGCGGCTTCTGGTTCTGGGATCCGGTCGAGAACGCTTCCTTCATGCCCTGGCTCGCCGGCACCGCGCTGCTCCATTCGGCGATCGTCATGGAAAAGCGCTCGGCACTGAAGATCTGGACGCTGCTGCTTGCGATCCTCACCTTCTCGCTGTCGCTGCTCGGGACGTTCCTCGTGCGCTCCGGCGTGCTGACTTCCGTGCATGCCTTCGCCACCGATCCGGCGCGGGGCGTCTTCATCTTGTGCATCCTGACGCTCTTCATCGGCGGCTCGCTGGCGCTGTTTGCCCTGCGCGCATCGCGGCTGACCGCCGGCGGCCTCTTCCACCCGATCTCGCGCGAGGGCGCGCTGGTCCTCAACAACCTCTTTCTCACCACGGCGACAGCGACGGTGCTGGTCGGCACGCTCTATCCGCTGGTGCTCGAAGCCACTACCGGCGGCAAGATTTCGGTCGGCGCGCCCTTCTTCGACCTGACCTTCGGCCCGCTGATGCTGCCGCTGCTGGCGATCGTGCCTTTCGGTCCGCTGCTTGCCTGGAAGCGCGGCGATGTGCTTGCCGCTTCCCAGCGCCTGATGGCCGCCTTCGCGCTGGCGATTGCCGCGATGCTGGTCACCGGCCTGTTCATCGACGGCGGCTCGGTCTTCGCCGCGCTCGGCGTCGGCATCGCCGTCTGGCTGGTCGCCGGCGCGCTGACCGACCTTGCCGTCAAGTCCGGCGTCGGCTCGGTGACGCCGGCCGTCATGCTGAGGCGCTTCGCCGGCCTGCCGCGCTCGGTCTTCGGCACGGCCCTTGCCCATCTCGGGTTGGGGCTCACCTTGCTCGGCATCGTCGGCACATTGTCCTTCGGCACCGAGAAGATCCTCACCATGCGCGCCGGCGAGACGGTGGACCTCTCCGGCCACACGCTGCGCTTCGAAGGGCTGTTCCCCCGAAAAGGCCCGAACTTCACCGAGGACCGCGGCCGCTTCCTGCTGATCTCAAATGGCAATGCCGACGGCGAGATCACGTCGGCAAAACGCTTCTATCCGGCGCGGCAGACCGTGACGACCGAGTCCGGCATCCGGACGCTGGGCCTCAGCCAGCTCTATCTGTCGCTCGGCGACGAGGGCAAGGACGGTTCCGTCGTCGTGCGCCTGTGGTGGAAACCGCTGGTGACGCTGATCTGGGGCGGCGGTCTGGTGATGATGGCTGGCGCCGCCATGTCGCTGCTCGACCGCCGCCTGCGCGTCGGCGCGCCCGCGAGGCGCCGCAAGCCGGCTGTTGCCGCAGCAACCGCGAGCCCGACATGAAAGCGAAGTTTTCGCTTGGCCTCCTGCTCCTCCTGCTGGCCCTGGTCTTCGCCGGCACGGCGCAGGCGGTGAGGCCCGACGAGGTGCTGGCCGATCCGGCGCTGGAGGCGAGGGCGCGCGCGCTGTCCGAAGGCCTGCGCTGCATGGTCTGCCAGAACCAGTCGATCGACGAATCCGACGCCGACCTTGCGCGTGACCTGCGCATCCTCGTGCGCCAGCGCCTTGTCGCCGGCGACACCGACCAGCAGGTGATGGACTACATCGTTTCGCGCTATGGCGAGTTCGTATTGTTGAAGCCGCGCTTCAGCCTGCGCAACGCGCTTTTGTGGGGCACGCCGGTGCTTCTGCTTCTGGCCGGCGGCATCTTCATCGTGATGAGCGCCCGCTCGCGTCGGCCAGCGCCGGACGGCGCTCTGAGCGCGGAGGAACAGGCGGCGCTGGACAAGCTGCTGCGCGACTGACGCACGAATTGCGGACCTCGGAGGTTGGCCGAGACTCCTGTGCCGTCGCGAGTGCTTCCGCCTAGCCTCCGAGCGCGGCATACCTCACACCTTGCCTGTGCGCTCAGCTTCCACGGCCTCGATCACCGCGTCGATTTCCGCCATCGCAGCTTCGTGAGGCATCACACGGCCCGCCTTTGCATCGGCTATCCCGCGCTTGATGCCTTCAATCATCTTGGTCTCCCAATCGACTGAGACTCGAATTCGGTTGGTATGGCCCGTGGTCATTTTGAACCTCGTGATCCCAACGCATCCCTGCTGATCGCCAAACATTACAAAATTTTCATGTACCGGAAATGGCGCCGTAATGTGCGGCGCTCTAATCCTCTTGCCCGAGGATGCTTCGCCTGAGCGCATCCCTTCGAAAGAGGATACGAAAACCCATGAATATTGCCCCCAATTCATACTCCAGCACCCGCAAGCGCCTGATGGCGGCCGTCGCGTCCCTGGCTGTCGTCGGTGCGGTCGGCGTGGGCGCGCTTGCCACCGGCACCGCCCCCGTGCTGGCCGATGCGGTGCGCGTCGAGGCCCCGCAGGTTCCGAGCTTCGCCGATGTCGTCGAGCACGTCTCGCCGGCGGTCGTCAGCGTCAAGGTCAAGGCCAAGATCCAGCCGACCGCCGATGACGGTTCCGACAATCAGGACGGCTTCGACAACCTGCCCGACAATCCGCAGCTGCGCCGCTTCTTCAAGGAGTTCCGCGGCTTCGGCGACCAGGGCGGCCAGCAGTTCGGCATGCGCCCGTTCAACCATCGCAACCACGGCAATGGCGAGCCGCGTCCGGTCGCCCAAGGCTCGGGCTTCTTCATTTCCGAGGACGGCTACCTCGTCACCAACAACCACGTCGTTTCGGAAGGCTCGAACTTCACCGTCGTCACCAATGACGGCAAGGAACTCGACGCCAAGCTGATCGGCACCGATCCGCGCACCGATCTCGCCGTGCTGAAGGTCGATGGCGGCGGCAAGTTCACCTATGTCGACTTCGCCGACGACTCCAAGATCCGCATCGGCGACTGGGTGGTGGCCGTCGGCAATCCATTCGGCCTCGGCGGCACCGTCACCGCCGGCATCGTCTCGGCCCGCGGCCGCGACATCGGCGCCGGCCCCTATGACGACTTCATCCAGATCGACGCCTCGGTCAACCGCGGCAATTCGGGCGGCCCGACCTTCAACCTCAACGGCCAGGTGATCGGCATCAACACCGCCATCTTCTCGCCGTCGGGCGGCAGCGTCGGCATCGCCTTCGACATTCCGGCCTCGACCGCCAAGCAGGTCGTGGAAGACCTGATGAAGAACGGCTCGGTGCAGCGCGGCTGGCTCGGCGTCGAGATCCAGCCGGTCACCTCCGACATCGCCGAGTCGCTCGGCCTGAAGTCCGACAAGGGCGCGCTGGTTTCGAGTGCCCAGGACGCCGGTCCCGGCAAGAAGGCAGGCATCGTCGCCGGTGACGTCATCACTCAGGTCGATGGCAAGGATGTCGCCTCGCCGAAGGAACTCGCCCGCATGATCGGTGCTTACGCGCCGGGCAAGTCGGTCGACGTCACCGTCTGGCGCAACGGCAAGGACGAGACGGTAAAGGTCGATCTCGGCACGCTGCCCTCGAGCGACAAGCAGGCCTCGAACGAGGACAGCAGCAAGCAGTCGGCGCCCGCTGCCAAGGCCGACACGCTTGCCGATCTCGGCCTCACCGTGACCAAGTCGGAAAACGGCAAGGGCCTGGTGGTGACCGATGTCGATCCGGACAGCGATGCGGCCGACCGCGGCATCCAGCCCGGCGACGTCATCACCTCGATCAACTCGGCCGAGGTCAACACCACCGACGACGTCTCCAAGGCGATGACGGATGCCGCCAAGGCGGGCCGCAAGGCCGTGCTGATGCAGATCACCCGCGACGACTCGAATCGCTTCGTCGCGCTGCCGGTCGGCAAGGGCTGATCGCCAACGGTCAACGACTTTTCCCTGCGACGGTATCAACACCCCCGACCCGCCGCCGGGAAAACATGGGGCCGAGCACGTCAGTCAGTCACCGTGTTTCGCTCCTGGCGGCAGTGGGTTTCCCATCACCCGCTGCCGCTTTAACTTGAAGGCAAGAGCCCATGGCTGCCCCTCAATCTTCCGCTGAAATCGCGTATAACGGCTCCATGAAGATTCTCGTCATGGAAGACGATCGCGAGGCGGCGGACTATATGCAGAAAGCTTTCGCCGAGGCGGGCCATACCGCCCACGTTGCCGGCGATGGCGAGACTGGTTTCGCGCTGGCCGATGCCGGTGACTATGACGTGATGGTTGTCGACCGCATGATGCCGCGCCGCGACGGTCTTTCGGTGATCGCGGCGCTCCGCTCGCGCGGCAACACCACGCCGGTGCTGATCCTGTCGGCGCTGGGCGAGGTCGACGACCGTGTTACCGGCCTCCGCGCCGGCGGCGACGACTATCTGACAAAACCCTATGCCTTTTCCGAACTGCTCGCCCGCGTCGAGGTGCTCAACCGCCGCGCCAGCGCGCGTGAGTCCGAGACCGTCTACCGTGTCGGCGATCTCGAGCTCGACCGCCTGTCGCATTCGGTCAGGCGCGCCGGCCGCGAGATCACGCTGCAGCCGCGCGAGTTCCGCCTTCTTGAATATCTGATGCGCCATGCCGGCCAGGTGGTGACGCGCACCATGCTGCTGGAAAATGTCTGGGACTATCATTTCGATCCGCAGACCAACGTCATCGACGTTCACGTCTCGCGCCTGCGCGGCAAGATCGAAAAGGGCTTCGACAAGCCGATCCTGCACACGATCCGCGGCGCCGGCTACATGCTGAAAGGTGGCTAAAGCCGATCATGGCTCTCTCCCTGCCGGCCATCATGAAGACGACGGCGGCCCGGCTTTCGGCGCTTTACTTCCTGCTTTTCGCGCTCTGCGCCGTGCTGCTGGTCTTCTACATGACCTCGCTGTCGGCGAGCATGCTGACCGGGCAGACCAAGGATACCATCAACGACGAGGTGCTGGGCCTCGCTCGCGCCTACCAGCGCGGCGGCCTGCCGGTGCTGGTGCGCGTGGTCGAGGCGCGCTCCCGCCAGCCCGGCGCCAATCTCTACCTGATCGCCGACGCCAACGGCCAGATCCTGACCGGCAACGTGCAGAGCCTGGAGCCGGGGGTCATCGAGACCGAGGGCTGGACCACCGAACCCTTTTCCTACCAGCGCTTCGGTGAGGGCGAACTCGACCGACTGCGCAGTGGAGACCAGACCGCGCCTTCGACCGGTACAAGCGGCGCGCAATCCGAGGGCGAGAAGGGCCATAACGCCATCGCGCTGGTGCTGAGACTCCCCAACCAGATGATCATGCTGGTCGGCCGCGACCTCGGCGAGCCCGAGCGCTTCCGCGCCGTCATCCGCCGCTCGCTGATGCTGGCGCTGGGGATGATGGGCCTCGGCGGACTCTTGGTCTGGTTCTTTGTCGGGCGCTCGGCGCTGAAGCGCATCGACAGCGTCTCCGACGCCAGCCGCCGCATCATGGGCGGCGACCTCAGCGGACGGCTGCCGGTGACC